>CP108997.1:2433945-3042431 GCA_036226585.1 Streptomyces sp. NBC_00708 | reverse complement strand
GCGATCAGGCGCATCGACTGGGAGACCGAGACGACCGGGAAATTGCACTGCTTGGAGACCCGGTCCGCCGTGCGGTGCCGGGTGCCGGTCTCCTCGGTGGGGATCGACGCGTCCGGGACCAGCTGCACACCGGCCCGCAGGATCTTCGTCATGTCCTTGTCGAGGATCAGGGCCCCGTCGAGCTTGGCCAGCTCCCGCAGCCGGGTCGCGGTGAACTCCACGTCCAGCACGAAGCCGCCGGTACACATCGATTCGACGGTCTTGTCCATGCCGAGCACGATCAGACCCCCGGTGTTGCCGCGGAGAATGCGCTCCAGGCCGTCCCGCAGGGCCATACCGGGCGCGACGGCGCTCAACGAGGCGCGCATCAGCGCCTCGTTACCGGTGGTTTGGCCGGACTTTCCGGGCGATGCTGCCCGGTCGCTGGCTGCCACTGCACTCCTCCGGTCACAGGTTTGCGGTGCCCTCGGGCCTGTCGCTCAGGAGCAGGCCGGATCCAATCGAAGGACCCTACGTCCCTCGTACCGTTCGTACGGGCGGGCGAGACCAGGGCAAAGTCTACCGGCGTGCGCCCTCCTCCTGGGGGGCCTGTGCACGGGACCGGCGCGGGAGCACCCTGAGCGCGTCGCCCATGTCGGCCACTTCCGTGACCTTCATACCGGCCGGGACCTTGCCCGGATCGGTCGGGACCAGGGCGTGCGTGAAGCCCAGCCGGTGCGCCTCGGCCAGCCGGCGCTGCACCCCCGTGACCCGTCTGACCTCGCCCGCGAGGCCCACTTCGCCGATCGCCACCAGGTTCTTCGGCAGCGGTGTGTCGCTCGCCGCGCTCGCCAGCGCCAGCGCGATGGCCAGGTCCGCGGCGGGCTCGGACAGCTTCACGCCGCCCACCGTCGCGCTGTAGATGTCCCGCTTGCCCAGCGAGCTGATCCGGCCGCGCTGCTCCAGGACCGCGAGCATCATCGACACCCGGGAGGTCTCCAGGCCCGACGTCGTGCGCCGGGGCGAGGGGATCTGGGAGTCCACCGTGAGCGCCTGCACCTCCGCGACCAGGGGCCGCTTGCCCTCCAGGGTCACGGTCAGACAGGTGCCCGGCACCGGCTCGTCGCGCCGCGTCAGGAACAGCCCGGACGGATCGGCGAGCCCGGTGATGCCCTCGTCGTGCAGCTCGAAGCAGCCGACCTCGTCGGTCGCCCCGTACCGGTTCTTGATCCCGCGCACCAGACGCAGCCGGGCATGGCGGTCGCCCTCGAACGACAGCACCACGTCCACCAGGTGCTCCAGGAGCCGGGGCCCGGCGATGGCGCCGTCCTTGGTGACGTGGCCGACGAGCAGCGTCGACATCCCGCGCTCCTTGGAGGCCCGGATCAGCGCGCCCGCCACCTCGCGGACCTGCGCCATCCCGCCCGGCGCGCCCTCGATCTCCGGCGAGGCCACCGTCTGCACCGAGTCCAGGATCAGCAGCGAGGGCTTGACCGCGTCGAGGTGGGCGAGCACCGCGGACAGGTCGGTCTCGGCCGCCAGATACAGGTGGTCGCTGATCGCCCGGATGCGGTCGGCCCGCATCCGGACCTGGGACGCGGACTCCTCACCGGTCACGTACAGCGTGCGGTGCTCGTCGCTCGCCGCCTTCGCCGCGACGTCGAGCAGCAGCGTGGACTTGCCGACGCCCGGCTCGCCCGCGAGCAGCACGACGGCACCGGGCACCAGACCGCCGCCCAGCACCCGGTCCAGCTCGCTCACCCCGGTGGGGCGGGCGGTCGCCTGCCGGCTGTCGACCTGGCCGATGGGCAGCGCGGCGGTGGAGACGCGGCCCGCCGCCGTGGTCCGGACGGCGGGGGCGCCGCCGAACTCCTCGACCGTCCCCCACGCCTGGCACTCGGGGCAGCGGCCGAGCCACTTCGCGGTGGTCCAGCCGCATTCGGTGCAGCGGTAGGACGGCCGGTCCTTCGCGGATTTCGTACGGGCAGCCATGGCGCCACCGTATAGGTGGGGTCGGACAGCGAGCCGGGGAACTCCTGTCCTTTATCGCGCGATACGTTCACCCGAAAGGGTTAAATCTACTCAAGGAGTGCCAGGGGTGAGCCCCGCCCTGCCTACGGTCGCAAGGTGACGAGCAGCAGCCTGGAGATCCCCGCGAACACCCCCGGCGCACACCGGGGACAGCACCGCGCCCCCCACTCGTCGCCGAAGCAGCCGCCCGCCCGTTACGAGCCGCATCTCGACGGCCTCTTCACCTACTGCCTCTCCGTCCTGTGCGACCACGACGCCGCCACCGAGGCGCTCGGCGGTGTGCTGGCCCTGGCCGAACGGCAGGGCGGACGCTGCCCGGCCGACGAGGAGGAGCGCAGGACCTGGCTGTACGCGCTGGCCCGGTGGACCTGTCTGCGCCGGCTCACCGAGCAGAAGCAGGGCCGCCGCGCCCACCGCCGCCCCGACACCGCCCGCCCGCACCGCAGGCCCGCCGACGAGGACCGCCACGCCCCGGCCGCCCGCCGTCCGCGCCGCACCGCCCACACCACCGTCTCGCTGGAAAGCCCCGCCGGGAGCGCCGTCGGCACGTCCGCCGAGGGCCCCGCCGCCGAGGCGCACCGCCGGGAGCTGGCCCAGCTGGCCTGGCCCGAGGCGGCGGGCACCACGCCGGAGCAGCGCGAGGCCCTGGAGCTGGCCGTACGGCACGGGCTGACCCCGCGCGCGGTCGCCGCCGTTCTCGGTCTCGACGCCACGTCCGCCCGGGAGCTGCTGGCCGGCGCCGCCTGCGAGGTCGAGCGCACCCGGGCCGCCCTGGCCGTCGTCGAGAAGGGCAACTGCCCCACGGCCGGCCGGCTCACCGGCGACCACCGCGCGCTGCTCTCGCCCACCCTGCGCCGCGAGCTGGTACGGCACGTGGACGACTGCCCGCGCTGTCGCCGCGCCGCCGAGCGGGCCGGGGCCGAGGGGCCGTGGCCCGGGAAGGCGGTGACCCCGGCCGCCGTGCTCCCGGTCGTGGAGGCGCCGCGCCCCTCCGCCTACGTGGCCATGCTGCACGCGCAGAAACACCAGAAGAATCGGTCCGCCACTCCGCGCTTCGACCGCACCGGCTTCCCCATGGACCCCAAGGACCACGCCGCGCGCCGCGACCGGCTGCGCTCCCGGGTCATGACGACGACGGTCGTCGCCACCGTCGTCGCCGCCCCCGTCATCGCCCTGTGGTCCGCCTACCGGGGCGCCCCGCTCACCGGCGAGGGCCGCGACGGCTCCGCGGTCAGCGCCGCCGACAACGACACCGGTGCCGCCGAGACCCCGTACGACCGCTACGAGAACGCCGGCAACGCCCGCCCCGACGCCGGCAGCCGCTTCACGGACGGGGACACCCCGCCGGAGGTCTCCGCCGAGATCATCAGCCCCGGTGCCGGCCCGGCCACCGGCCCCGCGGGCCACGGCCGGCTCACCGTCGAGGCCCGCACCTCCGGCTCCACCACCCTCGTCACGCTCACCGCGTCGAAGGCCGGCCCGGTCTCCTGGTCGGCGGCCACCGACCGGTCCTGGGTGCGCCTGAGCCGTACGTCCGGGAAGCTCCCCGCAGGCGGCAGCGTCACCATCCGCGCCCTCGTGGACCACGCGCGGGAGCCCGCGGGCCCCTGGACCGCCCACCTCACGCTCGCCCCCTCGGGCGCGGTCGTCGCCCTGCACGGCTACGGGGCCAAGGCGCCCACCCCCGGCGCCTCGCCGCGTCCCGGCCACCCGCCGCGCGGCAGTCTCCACCCGCACCGGCCGGTCCCGGCCGACCCGACCCCCACCCCGACGCCGACGGAGCCCACCCCGGACCCCTCCGAGCCGACGCCGGATCCGACGCCGGATCCGACGCCGACGCCCACCCCGACGGAGACCGCGCCGAGCCCGAGCCCGGACCCCACCGGCTCCTCGGAACCGCCCGCCCCGCCGAAGGGCCCGAGCACCCCGCCCCGGGCGGACTGACCGTGGAACGGCGCTACGCCGGGTCCGCCGGGTGCGGGGCCATCGGCAGCAGCGAGGCGAGCCGCTGCTCGCACAGCTCGGTCAGCGCCTCGTACCCCTCCTTGCCCATCAGCTCGATCAGCTCCGGCCGGTACGAGACGTACACCGGGTCGCCGGCGCCGTGCGCCGAGGTCGCCGAGGTGCACCACCAGTGCAGGTCGTGCCCGCCCGGACCCCAGCCCCGCCGGTCGTACTCACCGATCGACACCTGGAGCACCCGCGTGTCGTCGGGCCGGTCGATCCACTCGTACGTACGCCGCACGGGCAGCTGCCAGCACACGTCCGGCTTGGTCTCCAGCGGCTCCCGGCCCTCCCGCAGCGCCAGGATGTGCAGCGAGCAGCCGGCCCCGGCGGGAAAGCCCGGCCGGTTCTGGAAGATGCACGAGCCCTGCCAGCGCCGCGTCTGGCGGTCCCCGTCGTCGTCGGTCTGCGTCCAGCCCGTCTCCGTACCCACGTCGTGGAACTGCCACAGCTCCGGCGTGAGGCGCGCGACATGACCGGCCACCCGCTTCTCGTCGTCCTCGTCCGAGAAATGCGCGCCCAGCGTGCAGCAGCCGTCGTCCGCGCGGCCCGCCTGGATGCCCTGGCAGCCGCTGCCGAAGATGCAGGTCCACCTGGACGTCAGCCAGGTCAGGTCGCAGCGGAAGACCTGCTCGTCGTCGGCGGGATCGGGGAACTCCACCCAGGCGCGCGGGAAGTCGAGCCCCGTCTCGTCGGAGGGATCGGGCTCCGCCGTCGCCGGCGTGTGCATCTCCACCTTCTCCACGTGCTTGATGTCCTGCGGAACGTCCGGTTCTACGTTCCGCTTCTTCGTGGCTTTGCCCGGCTTCGCCTTTTTCGTCTTTGGCACGCAGCCAGAGTAAGTCCGCCGCCCGCAGTAGCGTTCCCCGTATGAGACTCGGAGTCCTCGACGTGGGGTCGAACACGGTTCATCTGCTGGTGGTCGACGCGCACCCCGGCGCCCGCCCCCTGCCCGCGCACTCGCACAAGGCCGAGCTGCGCCTGGCCGAACTCCTCGACGAGGACGGCGCGATCGGCCCGCTCGGCGTGGACCGGCTGGTCGGCACGATCGCCGGCGCGCTCGAAGCCGCCGAGGACAAGGGCTGCGAGGACGTCCTCGCCTTCGCCACCTCCGCGGTACGCGAGGCGAGCAACGCCGACCAGGTGCTGGAGCGGGTACGGGAGGAGACGGGCGTCGACCTCACGGTCCTCAGCGGCACGGAGGAGGCCCGGCTCACCTTCCTCGCCGCCCGCCGCTGGTACGGCTGGTCGGCGGGGAAGCTGCTGGTCCTGGACATCGGCGGCGGCTCGCTGGAGATCGCGTACGGCATGGACGAGGAACCGGCCGTCGCCGTGTCCCTGCCGCTGGGCGCCGGGCGCCTCACCGCCGGCTGGCTGCCGGGCGACCCGCCGGACCCGGCGGAGGTCAAGGCGCTGCGCCGGCACGTACGGGCGCGCATCGCCCGTAGCGTCGGCGACTTCGCCCGCATCGGCCGCCCGGACCACGTCGTGGCCACCTCCAAGACGTTCAAGCAGCTCGCCAGGATCGCGGGCGCGGCACGTTCCGCCGAGGGCCAGTACGTACAGCGCACCCTCAGCCGCAAGGCACTGGAGGAGTGGGTGCCGAAGCTGGCCGCGATGACGGTCGAGGAGCGCGGCACCCTGCCCGGCGTCTCCGAGGGCCGCTCCGCGCAGCTGCTGGCCGGTGCGCTGGTCGCGGAGGGCGCGATGGACCTGCTGGACGTCGACGAGCTGGAGATCTGCCCCTGGGCGCTGCGCGAAGGGGTGATCCTGCGCCGCCTGGACCATCTGCCCTCGGGCGGGGAAGCGGCCCTCGACCGGTCGCCGTCCGGCAGGGAAACCGTCCTGGACTGAGCGCCCGGCGGCCGGTGCGGCCCTTCTCACTTTCCACCGCACTCCCTCGGGCGGGGCCCACCACTGCCCGTACCCTGTCTGCGTGGCAGAACCAGTGGTGCGCGTCCCGGATGCGAAGGTCGCCCTGTCGACGGCCTCGGTCTATCCGGAGTCGACGGCGACGGCCTTCGAGATCGCCGCGCGCCTCGGCTACGACGGCGTCGAGGTCATGGTCTGGACCGACCCGGTCAGCCAGGACATCGAGGCCCTGCGCCGGCTCTCCGACTACCACCAGGTGCCGATACTCGCCGTGCACGCGCCCTGTCTGCTGATCACCCAGCGGGTCTGGTCCACCGACCCGTGGGTCAAGCTCCAGCGGGCGCGCGCCGCCGCCGAGAAGCTCGGCGCGTCCACGGTCGTCGTGCACCCGCCGTTCCGGTGGCAGCGCAACTACGCCCGCGACTTCGTCACCGGGATCTGGCGGATGGCCGACGAGACGGACGTCCGGTTCGCCGTCGAGAACATGTACCCGTGGCGCTACCGGGACCGCGAGATGCTCGCGTACGCCCCCGACTGGGACGTCACCAACGACGACTACCGCCACTTCACGGTGGACCTGTCGCACACCGCGACCGCCCGCACGGACGGCCTCGCCATGGTCGACCGGATGGGCGACCGGCTGGCCCACGTCCACCTGGCCGACGGCAAGGGCTCCAACAAGGACGAGCACCTGGTGCCCGGCCGGGGCGACCAGCCGTGCGCCGAGCTGCTGGAGCGGCTGGCCGGTTCCGGCTTCGACGGGCACGTGGTCATCGAGGTCAACACCCGCCGCGCGATGTCCACCGCCGAACGCGAGGCCGACCTCGCCGAGGCGCTCGCCTTCACCCGGCTCCACCTCGCCTCGTCCGCCGAGCGCGCCCCGCGCTCATGACCGAGGACGCACCGGCCCCCAGGCGCCGGGGCCGCCCCGCCCGTACGGCGTCGGACACCGGTCCCGACGCGCGCACCCGCATCCTGGAGGCCGCCCGCACGGAGTTCTCCGAGCGCGGCTACGACAAGACCTCGGTCCGGGGCATCGCCCGCGCGGCCGGCGTGGACTCCGCGCTGGTCCACCACTACTTCGGTACGAAGGACGAGGTCTTCGCCGCCGCGATCGAGCTGTCCTTCGAGCCCGCCCTGCTGGTCCCGGCGGTCCTGGAGGGCGACCCGGGGGACGTGGGCGAACGCCTGGCCCGCGCCTTCATCGCGATCTGGGAGAACCCGGCGACCCGCGCCCCCCTCCTCGCCGTACTCCGCTCCGCCCTCACGCACGAGGCCGCGGCCAAGGTCCTCCGGAGCTTCGTCCTGCGCCGCCTGCTGGAGCGCGTGGCGGCGAGCCTGGAGGTCCCGGACGCGACGTTCCGGGCGGAGCTGGCGGCGTCGCACATGGTGGGGATCGCGATACTGCGGTACGTGCTCAGGGCGGAGCCACTGGCCTCGGCGCCCCCCGAGAAAATCATCGCGATGGTGGCGCCCACGCTGCAGCGCTACCTGACGGAACCCGACGGCTGAGGGGCGACCCGCTACGGGGGCGCCGCCCCCGAACCCCCGCTGCTCAATCGCCGCAGGGGCTTACAGGCAGCCCCGCCGGCGTTTGAGGCGAGGGGTCCGGGGCGGAGCCCCGGTTACGGGAAGGGGCGGGGTGGGGAACAGGCCCGCCGCAGGCGCCGCCACCCGCCCCAAGGCTTCCGCATAGCGGACACCCGGTCCACATCCTGGCACCAACGGCGTACGCTCAAGAACAGTCTTCAACGCAGAAGGAGCGAGAGACGATGCCCACGCTGAGGTCCCGCACAGTCACCCACGGCCGCAACATGGCGGGCGCCCGCGCCCTTATGCGCGCCTCCGGGGTACCCGGCGCGGACATCGGCCGGAAGCCGATCATCGCCGTCGCCAACAGCTTCACGGAGTTCGTGCCGGGCCACACGCACCTGGCCCCCGTCGGCCGGATCGTCAGCGAGGCGGTCGTCGCCGCCGGAGGCATCCCGCGCGAGTTCAACACGATCGCCGTGGACGACGGCATCGCCATGGGCCACGGCGGCATGCTCTACAGCCTCCCCTCCCGCGACCTCATCGCGGACAGCGTGGAGTACATGGTCGAGGCGCACTGCGCCGATGCCCTGATCTGCATCTCCAACTGCGACAAGATCACCCCGGGCATGCTCAACGCGGCCCTGCGGCTGAACATCCCGACCGTCTTCGTCTCCGGCGGCCCGATGGAGTCGGGCCGCGCCACGCTGGTCGACGGCACGGTGCGCACGCTCGACCTGGTCGACGCGATGTCGGAGGCGGTCAACGACAAGATCTCCGACGAGGACATCCTCCGCATCGAGGAGAACGCCTGTCCCACCTGCGGGTCCTGTTCCGGCATGTTCACCGCCAACTCGATGAACTGCCTGACCGAGGCCATCGGCCTCTCCCTCCCCGGCAACGGATCGGTGCTGGCCACCCACACCGCCCGCAAGGCGCTCTACGAGGACGCCGCCCGCACGGTGCTGGACCTGACCCGCCGCTACTACGAGCAGGACGACGCATCGGTCCTGCCCCGCAACATCGCCACGGCCGCCGCCTTCGGGAACGCCATGGCGCTCGACATCGCGATGGGCGGCTCCACCAACACGATCCTGCACCTCCTGGCCGCCGCCCAGGAGGCGGGCGTCCCCTACGGCCTGACCGAGATGGACGCCCTGTCGCGCCGCGTCCCGTGCCTGGCCAAGGTCGCCCCCAACGTCGGCAAGGACCGCACGTACTACATGGAGGACGTGCACCGCGCCGGAGGCATCCCGGCCCTCCTCGGTGAGCTGCACCGCGGGGGCCTGCTCAACGAGGACGTGCACTCCGTGCACAGCCCGTCGCTGGACGACTGGCTGAAGACCTGGGACGTGCGCGGCGGCTCCCCGGCGCCGGAGGCGGTCGAGCTGTGGCACGCCGCTCCGGGCTGTGTGCGCTCGGCGGAGGCGTTCTCCCAGTCCGAGCGCTGGGACAGCCTGGACGAGGACGCCGAGGGCGGCTGCATCCGCTCCGTGGAGCACGCCTACTCCAAGGACGGCGGCCTCGCGGTCCTGCGCGGCAATCTGGCCGTGGACGGCTGCGTCGTGAAGACGGCGGGTGTCGACGAGTCCATCTGGACCTTCGAGGGCCCGGCCGTCGTCTGTGAGTCGCAGGAGGAGGCCGTCCAGAAGATCCTCACCCAGCAGGTCAACGAGGGCGACGTCGTCGTCATCCGCTACGAGGGCCCCAAGGGCGGCCCCGGCATGCAGGAGATGCTCTACCCGACCTCGTACCTGAAGGGCCGCGGCCTCGGCAAGACCTGCGCCCTGATCACGGACGGCCGGTTCTCCGGCGGTACGTCGGGCCTGTCCATCGGCCACGCCTCGCCCGAGGCGGCCTCCGGCGGCGCGATCGCGCTCGTCGAGGACGGCGACCGCATCCGGATCGACATCCCGAACCGCTCGATCGACCTCCTGGTCTCCGACGAGGAGCTGGCCACCCGTCGCGAGGCGCTGAACGGCGTGTACGCGCCGAAGAACCGCGACCGCAAGGTCTCGGCGGCGCTGCGCGCGTACGCGGCGATGGCGACGAGCGCGGACCGCGGCGCCGTCCGCGACGTCTCGAAGCTGGGCTGAACCACGGTGTGCGGCCCCCGCCGGCGCGGGGGCCGCGCGCACGCCCGACGGGTCCGTCCCCGACTACGGGATAATCGACCCCGTGAGCGAGAACAGCGAGACCCCCGAAGGCGCGGCCCCCGGCCCGTCCGAGCCCGCGACCCCGCAGGGCCCGCAGCCCGAGCCCCTCCGCTTCTTCGGCACCACCTGGGTCGCCCACGACGGCCACTACGGCCTGCGCCGCGCCGGAGCCGCCGTCGGCTCGCTCGCCGCGGCCGTCGCCGCCTGCTTCGTCCTCCGCTTCGCCTACCAGGGCCTGGAGATCGCCGACATCGGCAGCTTCGTCGGTGTGCTGGTCGTCGCGATGTTCGCCATCTGCAGCGCGGTCGCCTTCCGCAAGACCTGGGAGGGCTTCGACAGCCGCCCCGCCGACCCGGCCCGCGAGGAGACCCTGCGCGGCCTGAAGGCCATCGGCTTCGTCGGCTCGCTGCTCGCGTACTTCTTCCGTACGTTCACCGAGGCACCCGGCGAGAAGCTGCGGCGCACGGAGTACGAGGAAGCCATGGCCCGGTACGCGAAGCGCCGCTCGGCCCGCACCGGCAACCCCGCCGCCCGCAAGAAGAAGGGCCGCCGCGGCTGACGCACCCGGTCCGGGGGCACGATGGCCGCATGACCACGACACACTCACCGGACGCGACCCCGGGCCCCTCGCGTGCCCTCTCCTTCGACCGGGCCGCCGCCCAGTACGCCGCCGCCCGCCCCGGCTACCCGGACGCGCTGTTCGACGCCGTCGAGGACCTGGCCGGACGCCCCCTGCGCGGCGCCCGCACCCTGGACGTGGGCGCGGGCACCGGCATCTCGACCCGCTGCCTCCTCGACCGGGGCGCCCGCGTCGTCGCCGTCGAACCGGGGCCCGGCATGGCCGCCCAGCTGCGCCGGGGCCTCCCGGACGTCCCGGTCGTGCGGGGCGACGGCAACCTGCTCCCGTTCGCGGACGCCTCGGCCGATCTGATCACGTACGCCCAGTCCTGGCACTGGACCGACCACGCCCGCTCGGGTGCCGAGGTCCGGCGCGTCCTGCGGCCGGGCGGCACGCTCGCTCTCTGGTGGAACGTCGCGGACAGCACGGTCCCGTGGCTCGGCGCCCAGGAGGAGCGGCTCGTCCGGTTCTTCGGCGTCGAGCCGGTCGAACTGGCCCGCGGCGTCGCCCACGGCTCGGCCGTCCAGGACCGCGGCCTGCCGCCGGACCTCGACTTCACGCACCGCCGCGTCCCGTGGACCCGGCGCGTCCCCCTCGCCACCCATCTCGACAACCTCGGCAGCCACTCCGCGTTCCTGACCCTCGACGACGACGCGGCGCAGGGCTTCCTCGCCGAGGAGCGCGGCCGGCTCCTGGAGGAGTTCCCCGACGGCACGGTCGAGGAGGCGTACGTCGTCGAGCTGCACGCGGCCGTGCGCTGAGCCGGCGGTCCAGCCCCGTCCCTTGACGGCGGCGCCCCGCGGAGCCAATATTCATCACATGATGAATTCTTCGGGCGTCGCCGTCGAGGCCCGTGGCCTCACCGTCCAACGAGGCAGCCGCACGGTCCTGGACAACCTCGACTTCACCGTCGAACCCGGCAGGATCACCGGCCTCCTCGGCCCCTCCGGCTGCGGCAAATCCACCCTCATGCGTGCCGTCGTCGGCACCCAGGCCAAGGTCACCGGCACCCTCCAGGTGCTCGGCAGCCCCGCCGGCCACCCCTCCCTCCGCCCCCGCGTCGGCTACGTCACCCAGGCGCCCTCCGTCTACACCGACCTCACCGTCCGGCAGAACCTCGACTACTTCGCGGCGATCCTCCAGCCGGGCCGCGCCCACCGCGACGCCCGCCACGCCGCCGTCACCCGCGCGCTCACCGAGGTCGACCTGACCAGCCACGAGGACGCCCTCGCCGGCAATCTCTCCGGCGGCCAGCGCACCCGCGTCTCGCTCGCCGTCGCCCTCCTCGGCACCCCCGACCTGCTCGTCCTCGACGAACCGACCGTCGGCCTGGACCCGGTCCTGCGCCGAGACCTGTGGCAGCTGTTCCACACCCTCGCCGCCGAACGCGGCACCACGCTCCTCATCTCCTCGCACGTCATGGACGAGGCCGAGCGCTGCCATCGCCTGCTCCTGATGCGCGAGGGCGGAATCCTCGCCGACGACACCCCCGAGGCCCTGCGCACCGCCGCCGGCACCGACACCGTCGAAGCGGCCTTCCTCCACCTGGTCGACGCGGCCGCCACCCGCAAGGAGAACGCCCGATGAGCACCCCAGCCGCCACCGCCGCAAGCACCGCACCCCTCAGCCCGGCCCGCACCCTCGCCACCGCCGCCCGCGTCCTGCGCCAGCTCGCCCACGACCCCCGCACGGTCGGACTGCTCCTGCTGGTCCCGGTCCTGCTGATCACCCTGCTGCGGTACGTCTTCGACGGCAGCCCGCGGACCTTCGACTCCATCGGGGCCTCGCTGCTCGGCATCTTCCCGCTGATCACGATGTTCCTGGTGACCTCGATCGCCACCCTGCGCGAACGCACCTCCGGAACCCTGGAACGCCTGCTCGCCATGCCGCTCGGCAAGGGCGACCTCATCGCCGGATACGCGCTCGCCTTCGGCGCCGTCGCCGTCCTCCAGTCGCTCCTGGCCACCGGCCTGTCGGTGTGGGCGCTCGGCCTGGACGTCATGGGCTCGCCCTGGCTGCTGCTCCTGGTCGCCGTGCTCGACGCGCTGCTCGGCACGGCACTGGGGCTGTTCGTCTCGGCGTTCGCGGCCTCCGAGTTCCAGGCCGTCCAGTTCATGCCCGCGGTGATCTTCCCGCAGCTGCTGCTCTGCGGCCTCTTCATCCCGCGCGACCAGATGGCCCCGGCCCTGGAGGCCGTCTCGGACGTGCTGCCGATGTCGTACGCCGTGGACGGCATGAACGAGGTCCTCCACCACACCGACATCACCGGCGACTTCGTGCGCGACATCCTCGTCGTGGCGGGCTGCGCCCTGCTCGTGCTGGCCCTCGGCGCGGCCACCCTCCGCCGCCGTACCGCCTGACGGGGCGGTGCGAAGATGGCGCCGACGAGCACGGAGCACCGCGCACATCGAGCACCGCCCGGAGGGTGAACGGCATGACCCAGACAGTTGCAGTCCTCGGCACCGGCAAGATCGGCGAGGCCCTGCTCAGCGGGATGATCCGGGCCGGCTGGCGCCCGTCGAACCTGCTGGTCACCACCCGCCGCTCGGACCGGGCCGCCGAACTGCGCGACCGCTACGGCGTGGACGCGGTCACCAACGCGGAGGCGGCCAAGAGGGCCGACATCCTCATCCTCGCGGTCAAGCCCCAGGACATGGGCCGCCTCCTGGACGAGCTGGCCCCGTACCTGACCGCCGACCGCCTGGTCATCAGCGCGGCCGCCGGCATCACGACCGCCTTCATCGAGGAACGCCTCGCCGCCGGCACCCCGGTGGTCCGCGTCATGCCGAACACCCCGGTCCTGGTCGACGAGGGCATGTCCGTCATCTCGGGCGGCAGCCACGCCACCGGCGAGCACCTCGCCTCGGCGGACACCATCTTCAAGGGGGTCGGCAAGACCCTGCGCGTCCCGGAGTCCCAGCAGGACGCGGCCACCGCCCTGTCCGGCTCGGGCCCCGCGTACTTCTACTTCCTCGTCGAGGCGATGACGGACGCCGGCATCCTCCTCGGCCTGCCGCGCGCCCAGGCCCACGACCTCATCGTCCAGGCCGCCATCGGCGCCGCCGTGATGCTCCGGGACAGCGGCGAGCACCCGGTCAAGCTCCGCGAGGCCGTCACCAGCCCGGCCGGCACCACCATCAGCGCCATCCGCGAACTGGAGAACCACGGCGTACGCGCGGCCCTCATCGCCGCCCTGGAAGCAGCCCGCGACCGCAGCCGCGAACTGGCTTCCGGCAACGGCTGAGACCTCGCGTCAGCCCCGGTCAACCCCGGGGTTGACACGCCCCCTCCCGATCCGTAGTGTGCTCCGAGTTGTCCGACGTGAGCGCCGACCCAGGTCGGTCCCCGGACAGCCATTCCGCAGTAACCACAACGAGCACGCGACACCTGTCGCATGCCTCGGCGTGCACTTATGCGAAATGAGGAATCCGCGTTCGAAGGAACGCGACCCCGATTAGCGTCGGGGCCCAGGATTCCGCTAATGTCTCACTCGTCGGAACGGCCCAACGGCCGGGAGGACAAGCCCCGCTGACTGGGAATCAGGCCCGAAAGGATCTGATAGAGTCGGACTCGCCGGAAAGGGAAACGCGAAAGCGAAGAACTGGAAAGCGAAACCCGCTTCGACCGGGAATCGGACACGAAAGAGTCTGATAGAGTCGGAAACGCAAGACCGAAGGGAAGCGCCCGGAGGAAAGCCCGAGAGGGTGAGTACAAAGGAAGCGTCCGTTCCTTGAGAACTCAACAGCGTGCCAAAAGTCAACGCCAGATATGTTGATACCCCGGCCTGCTTCGGCAGGTTGGTGGTTCCTTTGAAAGTCCTGTCGAGTCATTGACTGGGCAGGCAAAAACACAGCGAGGACGCAGTGGACAACGGGTCTTATTCCGACCTTTGTTGTTCCGCTCTCGTGATGTGTTCCCCGATTACGGGAAAACATTCACGGAGAGTTTGATCCTGGCTCAGGACGAACGCTGGCGGCGTGCTTAACACATGCAAGTCGAACGATGAAGCCCTTCGGGGTGGATTAGTGGCGAACGGGTGAGTAACACGTGGGCAATCTGCCCTTCACTCTGGGACAAGCCCTGGAAACGGGGTCTAATACCGGATAATACTTTCCTCCTCCTGGAGGAAGGTTGAAAGCTCCGGCGGTGAAGGATGAGCCCGCGGCCTATCAGCTAGTTGGTGGGGTAATGGCCTACCAAGGCGACGACGGGTAGCCGGCCTGAGAGGGCGACCGGCCACACTGGGACTGAGACACGGCCCAGACTCCTACGGGAGGCAGCAGTGGGGAATATTGCACAATGGGCGAAAGCCTGATGCAGCGACGCCGCGTGAGGGATGACGGCCTTCGGGTTGTAAACCTCTTTCAGCAGGGAAGAAGCGAAAGTGACGGTACCTGCAGAAGAAGCGCCGGCTAACTACGTGCCAGCAGCCGCGGTAATACGTAGGGCGCAAGCGTTGTCCGGAATTATTGGGCGTAAAGAGCTCGTAGGCGGCTTGTCACGTCGGTTGTGAAAGCCCGGGGCTTAACCCCGGGTCTGCAGTCGATACGGGCAGGCTAGAGTGTGGTAGGGGAGATCGGAATTCCTGGTGTAGCGGTGAAATGCGCAGATATCAGGAGGAACACCGGTGGCGAAGGCGGATCTCTGGGCCATTACTGACGCTGAGGAGCGAAAGCGTGGGGAGCGAACAGGATTAGATACCCTGGTAGTCCACGCCGTAAACGTTGGGAACTAGGTGTTGGCGACATTCCACGTCGTCGGTGCCGCAGCTAACGCATTAAGTTCCCCGCCTGGGGAGTACGGCCGCAAGGCTAAAACTCAAAGGAATTGACGGGGGCCCGCACAAGCAGCGGAGCATGTGGCTTAATTCGACGCAACGCGAAGAACCTTACCAAGGCTTGACATACACCGGAAAGCATCAGAGATGGTGCCCCCCTTGTGGTCGGTGTACAGGTGGTGCATGGCTGTCGTCAGCTCGTGTCGTGAGATGTTGGGTTAAGTCCCGCAACGAGCGCAACCCTTGTTCTGTGTTGCCAGCATGCCCTTCGGGGTGATGGGGACTCACAGGAGACTGCCGGGGTCAACTCGGAGGAAGGTGGGGACGACGTCAAGTCATCATGCCCCTTATGTCTTGGGCTGCACACGTGCTACAATGGCCGGTACAATGAGCTGCGATGCCGTGAGGCGGAGCGAATCTCAAAAAGCCGGTCTCAGTTCGGATTGGGGTCTGCAACTCGACCCCATGAAGTCGGAGTTGCTAGTAATCGCAGATCAGCATTGCTGCGGTGAATACGTTCCCGGGCCTTGTACACACCGCCCGTCACGTCACGAAAGTCGGTAACACCCGAAGCCGGTGGCCCAACCCCTTGTGGGAGGGAGCTGTCGAAGGTGGGACTGGCGATTGGGACGAAGTCGTAACAAGGTAGCCGTACCGGAAGGTGCGGCTGGATCACCTCCTTTCTAAGGAGCATCTAGACCCTGTCAAAGGGGTCCAGAGCCACTACGTCGGCAAACGTTCGACGGTGGTCAGCTCATGGGTGGAACGTTGACTATTCGGCACGGCGAGTTGTTTGGTCACTAGTACTGCTTCGGCGTGGAACGTGTAGGAACAATTCGTCGGGTCGGGCACGCTGTTGGGTATCTGAAGGTACGGGCTCGTTTGAGTCTGGCCTTCGGTTGCCGGCCCCAGTGCACTCACCTGGTTAAGGGTGGGGTGATGGGTGGCTGGTCGTTGTTTGAGAACTGCACAGTGGACGCGAGCATCTGTGGCCAAGTTTTTAAGGGCGCACGGTGGATGCCTTGGCACCAGGAACCGATGAAGGACGTGGGAGGCCACGATAGTCCCCGGGGAGTCGTCAACCAGACTTTGATCCGGGGGTTTCCGAATGGGGAAACCCGGCAGTCGTCATGGGCTGTCACCCGCTGCTGAACACATAGGCAGTGTGGAGGGAACGAGGGGAAGTGAAACATCTCAGTACCCTCAGGAAGAGAAAACAACCGTGATTCCGGGAGTAGTGGCGAGCGAAACTGGATCAGGCCAAACCGTATACGTGTGATACCCGGCAGGGGTTGCGTATGCGGGGTTGTGGGATCTCTCTTTCACAGTCTGCCGGCTGTGAGACGAGTCAGAAACCGTTGATGTAGGCGAAGGACATGCGAAAGGTCCGGCGTAGAGGGTAAGACCCCCGTAGCTGAAACATCAGCGGCTTGTTTGAGAGACACCCAAGTAGCACGGGGCCCGAGAAATCCCGTGTGAATCTGGCGGGACCACCCGTTAAGCCTAAATATTCCCTGGTGACCGATAGCGGATAGTACCGTGAGGGAATGGTGAAAAGTACCGCGGGAGCGGAGTGAAATAGTACCTGAAACCGTGTGCCTACAAGCCGTGGGAGCGTCGCGCATCGAGCTTGCTCGGTGCGTCGTGACTGCGTGCCTTTTGAAGAATGAGCCTGCGAGTTTGCGGTGTGTTGCGAGGTTAACCCGTGTGGGGAAGCCGTAGCGAAAGCGAGTCCGAATAGGGCGATTTAGTAGCGCGCTCAAGACCCGAAGCGGAGTGATCTAGCCATGGGCAGGTTGAAGCGGAGGTAAGACTTCGTGGAGGACCGAACCCACCAGGGTTGAAAACCTGGGGGATGACCTGTGGTTAGGGGTGAAAGGCCAATCAAACTCCGTGATAGCTGGTTCTCCCCGAAATGCATTTAGGTGCAGCGTCGTGTGTTTCTTGCCGGAGGTAGAGCACTGGATAGGCGATGGGCCCTACCGGGTTACTGACCTTAGCCAAACTCCGAATGCCGGTAAGTGAGAGCGCGGCAGTGAGACTGTGGGGGATAAGCTCCATGGTCGAGAGGGAAACAGCCCAGAGCATCGACTAAGGCCCCTAAGCGTACGCTAAGTGGGAAAGGATGTGGAGTCGCAGAGACAACCAGGAGGTTGGCTTAGAAGCAGCCACCCTTGAAAGAGTGCGTAATAGCTCACTGGTCAAGTGATTCCGCGCCGACAATGTAGCGGGGCTCAAGCGTACCGCCGAAGTCGTGTCATTCACACAATAGGGCCAACGCCTGTGTGGATGGGTAGGGGAGCGTCGTGTGCCGGGTGAAGCAGCCGCGGAAGCGAGTTGTGGACGGTTCACGAGTGAGAATGCAGGCATGAGTAGCGATACACACGTGAGAAACGTGTGCGCCGATTGACTAAGGGTTCCTGGGTCAAGCTGATCTGCCCAGGGTAAGTCGGGACCTAAGGCGAGGCCGACAGGCGTAGTCGATGGACAACCGGTTGATATTCCGGTACCCGCTTTGAAACGCCCAGTACTGAATCAGGCGATGCTAAGTCCGTGAAGCCGGCCCGATCTCTTCGGAGTTGAGGGTAGTGGTGGAGCCGATGAACCAGACTTGTAGTAGGTAAGCGATGGGGTGACGCAGGAAGGTAGTCCAGCCCGGGCGGTGGTTGTCCCGGGGTAAGGGTGTAGGCCGTGTGGTAGGTAAATCCGTCACACATTAAGGCTGAGACCTGATGCCGAGCCGATTGTGGTGAAGTGGATGATCCTATGCTGTCGAGAAAAGCCTCTAGCGAGTTTCATGGCGGCCCGTACCCTAAACCGACTCAGGTGGTCAGGTAGAGAATACCGAGGCGTTCGGGTGAACTATGGTTAAGGAACTCGGCAAAATGCCCCCGTAACTTCGGGAGAAGGGGGGCCATCACTGGTGATCGGATTTACTCCGTGAGCTGGGGGTGGCCGCAGAGACCAGCGAGAAGCGACTGTTTACTAAAAACACAGGTCCGTGCGAAGCCGTAAGGCGATGTATACGGACTGACGCCTGCCCGGTGCTGGAACGTTAAGGGGACCGGTTAGCTGCCTTTCGGGGTGGCGAAGCTGAGAACTTAAGCGCCAGTAAACGGCGGTGGTAACTATAACCATCCTAAGGTAGCGAAATTCCTTGTCGGGTAAGTTCCGACCTGCACGAATGGCGTAACGACTTCTCGACTGTCTCAACCATAGGCCCGGTGAAATTGCACTACGAGTAAAGATGCTCGTTTCGCGCAGCAGGACGGAAAGACCCCGGGACCTTTACTATAGTTTGATATTGGTGTTCGGTTCGGCTTGTGTAGGATAGGTGGGAGACTTTGAAGCGGCCACGCCAGTGGTTGTGGAGTCGTCGTTGAAATACCACTCTGGTCGTGCTGGATGTCTAACCTGGGTCCGTGATCCGGATCAGGGACAGTGTCTGATGGGTAGTTTAACTGGGGCGGTTGCCTCCTAAAGAGTAACGGAGGCGCCCAAAGGTTCCCTCAGCCTGGTTGGCAATCAGGTGTTGAGTGTAAGTGCACAAGGGAGCTTGACTGTGAGACCGACGGGTCGAGCAGGGACGAAAGTCGGGACTAGTGATCCGGCAGTGGCTTGTGGAAGCGCTGTCGCTCAACGGATAAAAGGTACCCCGGGGATAACAGGCTGATCTTCCCCAAGAGTCCATATCGACGGGATGGTTTGGCACCTCGATGTCGGCTCGTCGCATCCTGGGGCTGGAGTCGGTCCCAAGGGTTGGGCTGTTCGCCCATTAAAGCGGTACGCGAGCTGGGTTTAGAACGTCGTGAGACAGTTCGGTCCCTATCCGCTGTGCGCGTAGGAATATTGAGAAGGGCTGTCCCTAGTACGAGAGGACCGGGACGGACGAACCTCTGGTGTGCCAGTTGTTCTGCCAAGGGCATGGCTGGTTGGCTACGTTCGGAAAGGATAACCGCTGAAAGCATCTAAGCGGGAAGCCTGCTTCGAGATGAGTATTCCCACCCTCTTGAAGGGTTAAGGCTCCCAGTAGACGACTGGGTTGATAGGCCAGATGTGGAAGCCCGGTAACGGGTGGAGCTGACTGGTACTAATAGGCCGAGGGCTTGTCCTCAGTTGCTCGCGTCCACTGTGTTAGTTCTGAAATAACGAACAGCCGTGTCATTATCCGGTGTTGGTTAATTTCATAGTGTTTCGGTGGTCATTGCGTTAGGGAAACGCCCGGTTACATTCCGAACCCGGAAGCTAAGCCTTTCAGCGCCGATGGTACTGCAGGGGGGACCCTGTGGGAGAGTAGGACGCCGCCGAACTCCTTTTAGGAAGAGCCCCGTGCCCTTGTGGCACGGGGCTTTTTCGCGTTCTGACCCTTTAAGGTCGTGCCATGCGCTACGAACTTGTCATCTTCGACAACGACGGTGTGCTCGTCGACAGCGAGCCGATCTCCAACACCATCCTGGCCGGCTACCTCACCGAACTGGGGCACCCGACCTCGTACGAGGAGTCCCTGCGGGACTACATGGGGTCCGCGGTGCACCGTGTCCACGACCTCGTCCAGGAGCGGACCGGGACGAAGCTGCCGGAGGACTTCGACGTCACCCTCCACTCGCGGATCTTCGCCGCGTTCGAGGAGGAGCTGGAGCCCGTCCCCGGTGTCGACGGCCTCCTGGGGAAGCTCGTCGCCGACGGAGTCCCGTACTGCGTCGCGTCCTCCAGCAGCCACCAGCGCATCCGCGTCAGCCACCGGAAGACCGGGCTCGACCAGTGGTTCGAGGAGGAGTGGATCTTCAGCGCCGAGGACGTCGGCCGGGGCAAGCCGGCACCCGACCTCTTCCTCCTCGCCGCCGAGCGCATGGGCGTCGCGCCCGAGCGGTGCGTCGTCATCGAGGACAGTCCGCTCGGGGTGGAGGCGGCGCGGGCGGCCGGGATGGATGTCTACGGGTTCACCTCGATGATGCCGGCGGACCGGCTGACCGGTGTGACCGGGTATTTCTCCGACATGGGGCAGCTGCCGGAATTGCTTGCCTGACGCGTCTACCCATGGGTAGAAACTGGCTCTACGCTCGCGGCCATGACAGATGCACGGTTGCGGCACGGCAGGGCGTCCCTCGCGTTGAGCTTCTTCGTGCAGGGGGTCACCTTCGCCCTTCTGGTGACGCGGATCCCCGCGATCCAGGACCGGTACGGGATATCCGACGGTCTGCTGCCCGTGTTCCTCGCCGCCGTGCCGATCCTGGCCGGGGCGGGCAGTGTGCTCACCGAGAAGGTGGTCGCCCGGGTGCGGCCGCGGGTGGTGCTGCGGTGGGCGCAGCCCGTCGTGCTCCTCGCGCTCCTCGGCGTCGGCGCCGGCAGCCACCTCTGGGAAGCCGCCTTGGCGCTCGGTGTGTTCGGGCTGGCCGTCGGTGCGCTGGACGCGTCCATGAACATGATGGGCGTCAGCCTCCAGCGGGCGTACGGGCGCTCCATCATGCTGGGGTTCCACGCCGCGTACAGCCTGGGCGGGATCGCCGGCGCGTCGATGGCGTGGGCCGGGGCGCACTGGGACCTGTCGTTGCTGACCTCGTACCTTCCGGCGGTCGTGGTGCTGCTGCCCGCGGCGTTCGTCGGGAGCCGGTGGTACGTCGAGGGCGCGGACGAGGAGCGGGGCGAGGGCGCCGGGCCGGCTAAGGGGGCCGGAGCGGTCTCGTTCCGGCTGCTGCTGCCGCTGTGCCTGGTGATGTGCTTCGCGTACATCGGTGACTCGACGGTCTCCAACTGGAGCGCGAAGTACCTTCAGGACGTGCTGGGCAGCTCGGAGCAGCTGTCGACGGTGCCGTACAACGTCTACATGGTGACGACGCTGCTGGGGCGGGCCGTCGGGGACTTCGGGGTGCGGCGGTTCGGGGCGGTGACCGTGGTGCGGGGCGGGACCGTGCTGGCGGCGGCCGGGTTCGCCGTGGTGGCCGTCGCCGGCGGGGCGTGGACGGGGATGCTCGGGTTCACCATGCTGGGGCTCGGGCTGTGCGTGATCGTGCCGCAGACGTTCGCGGCGGCCGGGCGGATGTTCCCCGGGGCGAGCGACACCGCGATCGCCCGGCTGAACATCTTCAACTACGTGGGCTTCCTGGTCGGCTCCCCGCTCGTGGGGGCGCTCGGGGACGCCTGGAGCTACCGGGGCGCGATGCTGGTGCCGATGGTGCTGGTGCTCGCGACGCTCCTGTACGCCAAGTCCTTCGGCTCGGAACCGGCCCGATACGGTGGCGGGCATGAGCGGCCGCGCACAGTTGATGTGGGATGACGCAGTAACGGGCTACGACTTCGGGGAGAGCCACCCGATGGACCCGGTCCGGCTGGCCCTGACGATGGGGCTGGTGCGGGCGTTCGGGCTCGACCGGGCGTTGGACGTGGTGGCGGCCAAGTCGGCCGGGGACTCCACGCTGCGGCTCGTGCACCGGCCGGACTACGTGGCCGCGGTGAAGGCCGCCTCGGCCGATCCGCGTGCGGCGGACCAGAAGTACGGGCTGGGGACCGTCGACGACCCCGCGTTCGCCGGGATGCACGAGGTCTCCGCGCTGATCGCCGGGCAGTCCGTCGCCGCCGCCGAGGCGGTGTGGCGGGGCGAGACCCGGCACGCGGTCAACTTCACCGGCGGGCTGCACCACGCGATGCCCGGGGGAGCGGCGGGCTTCTGCATCTACAACGACCCGGCGCTGGCCATCGCCCGGCTCCTGGAGCTGGGCGCCGAGCGCGTCGCGTACGTCGATGTGGACGTGCACCACGGCGACGGGGTGCAGGCGGCCTTCTGGGAGGACCCGCGGGTCCTGACGATCTCGTTGCACGAGCACCCGCGGACGCTGTTCCCGCAGACCGGGTGGCCCGAGGAGACCGGGGCGGGGCCCGGCGAGGGCGGGGCGGTCAACGTGGCGCTGCCGGCCGGTACCGGGGACGCGGGGTGGCTGCGGGCGTTCCACGCGGTGGTGCCGGAGCTGCTGGCGGACTTCCGGCCCCAGGTGCTCGTGACGCAGCACGGGGCGGACACGCACTTCGAGGACCCGTTGGCGCATCTGGCGGTGTCGCTGGACGCGCAGCGGGCCGTGATGGCGGCCTGCCACGACCTGGCGCACAGCTGTGCCGACGACGGGCGCTGGGTGGCGCTCGGCGGCGGTGGCTACGCGGTGGTGGACGTGGTGCCGCGGTCCTGGACGCATCTGGTGGGGATCGCCGCGCACGCGCCGGTGGACCCGGAGTCGGTGATCCCGTCGTCGTGGCGGGACGAGGTGTACGCGCGCACGCGGCAGTTGGGCCCGGCGCGGATGACGGACGGCCGGACGCCCACCTGGTCGGCGTGGGAGGACGGGTACGACCCGGCGGACCGGCTGGACCAGGCGGTGCTGGCGACGCGGCGTGCGGCGTTCCCGCTGCGGGGGCTGCTGACCTGACGGTGTCGGTCACGGGGGTGAGTACGGTGTACGCCGACTGTGGGGCGTAATCGGACTTTTGGCCCCCGGGCGGGCCGGGTGGGGCAGCATCGGTGGGGTGTTGAGCACAGGAGCGCTGCGTGCGCATCTGCTGGCGGCCCGGCTGGCCGGGCCCGTGGCCACCTCGCGTGAGGTGAGCCTGCGGAGTTATCGCCTGTTCGCGGCCCGCGATCCCCGGGTGACGCTGGGCCTCGACCCCGAGCGGGGCTGGGGGGAGCGGGAGCTGCTGGCGCTGATGGCGGACAGGTGCGGGGTCTCGGACGATCCCGCGCATGTGTCGGGGCCGGATGTGATCGACCCGGAGCGGACGGTGGCGGGGCTCGACGCGTTCGCCGTGCGGCTGTCGGAGGCGGCGGCGCGGCGGGCGCCGGTGCTGTTCGGGACCGGGCATCCGCATCGGCTGATCGGCTTCTACGCGGCGCTGGCAGACGCTTTGTCGTCGGCGGGCTGCCCTGTTCTCACCCCGGCGCAGGGGCGATGTATCGACATAACGACTCGGTTTGGCGTACGTACGTACAACCTCGACTACGTACAGGGTGTCGCGCTGGTGCGTGAACCCGGCGCGGGGGCGGCCGGTGGTGGCACCGGCGCACACTCCCACTCCCCGCTGCCGGTGAGGGTCGCCCTGGAGGCCGCCGCGGCCGGCCGCGGACCGGTTCCGGAGCTGGTGGTCGGGGACCACGGATGGGTCTGCGGCGCAGGTCAGCTCGGTATCGAGGCGATCGGGCTCGCCGATACGGACGACCCGGCGCTGTTCGTCGGCGAGGCCGAGGGGCGGGTGGCGGTGGCCGTGCCGCTGGACGACGCCGTGCGGTCCGCGTACTACCTGCCACTCACGCGCTATGTACTCAATCGGGCGAGTCTGTCACAGTAGCGGCCGGTCGTCCCTCCTCTTCCCCACTCGCACCACCCGCCCCTAACCTGGGGAGTGAGCGCACAACGACGAAGAGTCACCGGAGGGGAAGCCGGTGCGCGTCTCGTGCGGAAGGTACAGGTGAGTCATGGCTGCTGACAGCGAGAGGCCTCTGAACGAGGTCAAGTTTCTGACCGTGGCGGAAGTCGCCTCGGTCATGCGGGTGTCGAAGATGACCGTGTACCGCCTGGTGCACAGCGGTCATCTGCCGGCGATCCGGGTGGGCAGGTCCTTCCGGGTGCCGGAGCAAGCGGTTCACGAGTATCTGCGCGAGTCCTTCGTGGGGGTGGCATCGGCCTGACATTCCCCTCGGATTACGTCCCTCACGCGGTGGCGGGTAGGCTAGGCCGACGTAGGTCGTGTGGGCCCAGACGCCCCGCACCAGTGAAGAAGAAGTGAGCGAGGGTAGTCGTGGGCTCTGTTATCAAGAAGCGGCGCAAGCGGATGGCCAAGAAGAAGCACCGCAAGCTGCTCAAGCGCACGCGCGTTCAGCGTCGCAACAAGAAGTAAGCGAACGCAGTTCGTGAATCCGCAGCCCTTCCGCCGTCCCGGCGGGAGGGCTGCGGTGCTGTGTGCGGGGATGCTCACCGGTTACGGTGACGTCCTGACCGACCGAATACGGGAGACCGACGGAAGGCGCTGATCTTGGGGAAGGTCGTGCTCGTCACGGGAGCGGCCCGGCAGCTGGGCGGCCGTTTCGTGCGGCGTGTCCAGCGTGATCCGGACGTGGAGCGGGTGATCGCCGTCGACGCGGTCGAGCCCGAGCACGCGCTGGGCGACGCCGACTTCGTCCGGGCGGACATCCGCCAGCCCGCCATCGCCAGAGTCCTCGCCGAGCATGCCGTGGACACCGTCGTGCATCTGGACGTCAGCGGCTTCGCGCTCGGGGCCCAGGGACGTACGTCGGTCAAGGAGACCAACGTCATCGGCACCATGCAGTTGCTCGGGGCCTGCCAGAAGGCCCCGGCGGTGCAGCGGCTCGTCGTGAAGTCCAGCACCGGCGTGTACGGCTCGGCGCCCCGCGATCCGGCGGTCTTCCACGAGACGACCCCGCCCAAGTCGCTGCCGGGCGGCGGCTTCGCGAAGGACGCGGCGGAGGTCGAGGGGTACGTACGGGGCTTCGCCCGCCGCCGGCCGGACGTGGCCGTGTGCGTGCTGCGGTTCGCCAACATCCTGGGGCCGGACGCGGACTCGCCGCTCGCCGACTATCTGTCGCTGCCGGTGCTGCCGACCGTCTTCGGGTACGACCCGCGGCTCCAGTTCGTCCACGAGGACGACGTCATCGACGTCCTGGGCATCGCGGCGAGCGAGCCGAGGCGCGGGACGCTCAACAGCGGCACGTTCAACATCGCGGGCGACGGGGTGCTGCTGCTCTCCCAGTGCGCGCGGCGGCTGGGACGGCCGACGGTGCCGATGCTGCTGCCCGCGGTCACCTGGGTCGGGCAGGCGCTGCGCGCGGTCGGCATGACGGACTTCTCGCCGGAACAGATCCGGCTGCTCACCCATGGCAGGGTGGTCTCCACGGTCCAGATGCGCGAGACGCTGGGGTTCGCGCCGAAGTACTCCACGGGGGAGACGTTCGCGGACTTCGCGCGCAGCAGGGCGCCGGGGCTGCTGCCGCCCGATGCGGTGGGCCGGGCCGTGGACCGCGTGGCCGCGACGGTGCCCCGGATCGCCGGTTCCGGCGGCGACACCCACCCGACTCCGAGCGCCAGGTAGAGGAGCGCAGCGACGATGGCGGATGCCAAGGTCATTCCGTTCGACGACGACCGTTCGCGGCCGGGGGGACTGCCGCGCGCCGCGCGCCGGCGGCCCCCGGTGAGCGGTACGGCGTCCGTGAGCGCCCTCCCCGGGCAGGCGGACGCCCCACCCGGCCCGGAGGAGCCGCGCGAGGGCCCCGGGGGCGGTGAACGGGGCGCCTGGGACCGGCGGATCGCGGGCGGGCTGGCCTTCCTGCGGCGACGGGTCACCGGCGAGTACGACGTGGACGAGTTCGGCTACGACGAGGAGCTGACCGACCAGGTCCTGATGTCGCTGCTGCGGCCGGTGTACGAGAAGTACTTCCGGGTCGAGGTGAAGGGCGTCGAGAACATCCCGTCCGAGGGCGGGGCGCTCATCGTGTCCAACCACTCCGGGACGCTGCCGCTGGACGGGCTGATGCTCCAGGTCGCGGTGCACGACCACCACCCGGCGGGGCGGCATCTGCGGCTGCTGGCGGCGGACCTGGTCTTCATGCTGCCGGTCGTCAACGAGCTGGCCCGCAAGGCCGGACACACCCTGGCGTGCGCGGAGGATGCCGAGCGGCTGCTGCGCAAGGGCGAGGTCGTCGGTGTGATGCCGGAGGGCTTCAAGGGGATCGGCAAGCCGTTCGGCGAGCGGTACAAGCTCCAGCGCTTCGGGCGGGGCGGCTTCGTGTCGACGGCGCTGAAGGCCGGGGTGCCGATCGTGCCGTGCTCGATCGTGGGCGCCGAGGAGATCTACCCGATGATCGGGAACTCGAAGACGCTGGCGCGGCTGCTGGGTTTCCCGTACTTCCCGATCACGCCGACGTTCCCCTGGCTGGGGCCGCTCGGGGCGGTGCCGCTGCCGACGAAGTGGACGATCCAGTTCGGCGAGCCGATCCCGACGGACGGCTATCCGCTGGAGGCGGCGGAGGATCCGATGCTGATGTTCAACCTGACGGATCAGGTGCGGGAGCAGATCCAGCACACGCTGTACAAGCTGCTGGTGCAGCGGCGGTCGGTCTTCTTCTGACCGCCGCCGCACCACTCCCTCCGGGCCTCTGCGGGCCGGAGGTTCAGCCCTTCTCGTTCTCCGCGTCGATGCCGAGGCCGCCGATCAGGCCCGGGAGCAGCGGCGGGATGGTGATGTCCGGCGACGGTGTCGAGCTCGGGGTCTCCTTCGACGGGCTGGTCGCGCCGGGTGACGGCGGGTCGAAGAGGCCGTCCGTGCCGCCGCCGATCAGGCCGTCGGCCGGGCTGCTGCCGCTGTCCGAGGGGCGCGGCGAGGAGCTGCCTCCCGTACCGCCGTCCTCGTGGCGGGCGGAGGACGAGGGCGACGGGGTGCGTGCGTCGGTGGAGGGGTCCGCTTCGGTGCCGGTGGAGCCGGAGCGCTGGGATTCGGCGCTCTTCTCCGGGGGGCGCGGGAGCAGCGACTGCAACGGCGCGACCTCTTCGTCTATGGCGGCGAAGACCGAGCTGACCTCGTTGCCCACGTCGGTCAGCTGGACGGGGAGGCGGCCGCGGAGGCTGGTCCAGCTGTCGCGGTGGGAGCGGGAGAAGGTGTCCAGGGCCTGGATCGGGCCGAGGGCGCCGTCCCGTTCGTACGCGGCGTGGAGGAGGCGGTGGCCCTCGGTGGCGTCGTGGGTCATGCCGTTGAGCGTGCGCCGGATCTCGCCGAGCTGCTCGTGGTCGAGGTCGCCCGAGCGGGCGCGCTCCATGAGCCGGCGGGCCTCGCTGAGGCGGGTCGACGCCTGGTCGAGGTAGATCTCGCCGCGGTCGGTGTCGTTGCTGGTGAGGCCGAGGTGGATGTCCTCCATGCCACGCTTCAGCCCGTAGAGCGAGTCACCGGGGAGGGCGTCGGAGCTGGCAGCGGCCACCCCGCCGAAGGCTCCCGCGGCCACACCGACGGTGAGCCCGCCGGCGGCGAGACCCTTCGTCCAGCGGGATCTGGGGCGCAGCTTGCGGAGCGGGGACGCGCGATGGCTGCCCCTGCTCCGTTGCACGGGCACCGTAGGGTCCGCGGACGCGCCTCCCTCGGCGAACATGGCCTCCATGGCCGCGACGAGCTGGGCTCGCTGCACCACTTTGACCTCGGGGTCCAACACCGGCTTCGGCAGCTCACCGAGGCCGTTCGCCAGGGCCAACAGCGGTCCTCGGTCGGCCTGTTCGGCCGGGTCCTCGGGCTGTACGGCCGCCGCACCGCGGAGCGACTGCTCCTCCAGGGCCTGGGCGAAGGCGTTCGCCCGCCGGTGTGCCGAAACGTTTGCGATCACTGGCGGCACCTCCTCTCGTCATGACGGTCGACTCCCCTGGCTGTCCGGAAGGTTGCACACCTTGAGCGCTTCCACACGATCGAGTGAGCGTCTGCGGACATGGTGTGACGACAGGGGGCCTGCAACCGGCACAACGAGTGGCGCGGCACTTGGGTTACGCACGAAAGATGATCGGACCAGTGCGTGATGAACCTACCGTCGGAACCGGTCCGGCCGGGGGAGTGGGGGTCAGCGGGCATCGTCCGGGAGGAGCCGGGCGAGGGTACGGACGGCACGGTACTGGAGGGTCTTGATCGCACCCTCGTTCTTGCCCATCACCCGGGCGGTCTCGGCGACCGAGAGCCCCTGCAGGAAGCGCAGGGTCACGCACTCCTGCTGCTGGGGGTTGAGCCGGCGCACGGCCTGGAGGAGCGCGGCGTTGGAGAGGGACTCCAGGACCGAGTCCTCGGGGCTGCGGGCGACCTCGTTGGCGTCGAGCATTTCGCCGGTGGTCACTTCCAGCCGGAAACGACTGGATTTGAAATGGTCGGCGACCAGGTTGCGCGCGATCGTGACCAGCCAGGCGCCGAAGTCGCGGCCCTGCCAGGTGAACGTCGAGATGCGGCGCAGGGCGCGCAGGAAGGTCTCGCTGGTGAGGTCCTCCGCCGTCGCCTTGCTGCCCACGCGGTAGTAGATGTAGCGGTAGACGGTGTCGCTGTACTGGTCGTAGAGGCGTCCGAAGGCGTCGGCCTCACCGGCCTGCGCGCGCTCGACGAGCTCCATCATGCGCGCGCTGTCGCTGTCGGCGGCGGGCCGCCGCACGGGCGCGGTGGTCGCCGCGCCGCGGTTGCCGCGTCTTCCGACCGCCGCGGCGCGTTCGGCCAGGGCGTAGCACGGGCCGGCAGGTGCAGGGGTGGCGAATGCGGGTACGGCGTACGCGGTGGGGACGAAGCCGCGCATGCGTTCGGCTACTGACGCGCGCAGCGTAGCCAGGCCCGAGGCGTCAACCCCGACGTGTGGGTACACGGGACTCCCAGAGGCAGAGCTTCCATCACGAGCAGTGCGAATCCGTCACTCGTCGTAGTGAGTGGCGGGTCCGGAATGCGTCTGAGGAGAATAACGCTTCGTACAGGCGGCGCTACGCCCAGTTGCGCAAATCACCGATTGCGTCGCTTCCGTGTCAACTTTTCGACGCACCAAGTCGCACATCGTGACCGCTTGTTGATCGATTCGCTTCGGGATCTGTCTGCGGGTGCGACGGGTTGTGGTCGGTGAAAAGAGTGCCCGGTGTTGACGTACGCGGACGCGGAGAGTCAGCGGCGGCGACGGTGCAGGGCGACGGCCGCGGCGGTCCCGCCCGCGAGGGCGCCGACCCCGGCGGCGGCCGGGATGCCGACCTTGGCCGCCTTGCGTCCGGTGCGGTAGTCGCGCAGCCGCCAGTCCAGGGCGCGGGCGTGCTTGCGGAGCTTGGTGTCCGGGTTGATCGCGTACGGGTGGCCCACGAGCGACAGCATCGGGATGTCGTTGTGGGAGTCGCTGTACGCGGCGCAGCGCGCCAGGTCCAGGCCCTCCGCCGCCGCCAGGGCGCGGACCGCCTCGGCCTTCGCGGGGCCGTGCAGGGGTTCGCCGACCAGGCGTCCGGTGTAGACGCCGTCGACCGACTCGGCGACCGTCCCGAGCGCCCCGGTCAGGCCGAGGCGGCGGGCGATGATCGTGGCCGTCTCCACCGGGGCGGCGGTGACCAGCCAGACCTTCTGGCCCGCGTCGAGGTGCGCCTGGGCCAGCGCGCGGGTGCCGGGCCAGATGCGGTCGGCCATGTACTCGTCGTAGATCTCCTCGCCGATCGACATCAGCTCGGAGACGCGGTGGCCCTTGACGATGGACAGGGCGCTGTCGCGGGCGTCCTGCATGTGTTCCGGGTCCTCGACGCCGGCCAGCCGGAACCACGCCTGCTGCCAGGCGAACCGGGTCAGCTCGCGGCGCTCGAAGAACTTGCGCTTGTAGAGGCCGCGGCCGAAGTGGAAGATCGCGGCGCCCTGCATCACGGTGTTGTCGAGGTCGAAGAAGGCGGCGGCCCGTTCGTCGCCGACGACGGGGAACTCGGGCTCCTCCGCCTCGGTCTCCTCGGTGGCGGACCCGGCTTCGAGCGAGGACTTCCGCGCGGCCTCCGCCGCCGCCTCGCCTGCCAGCACGCTGCGTGCGGTAGCGGAACGCCTGCGGGGGGTGAGCCATCCAAGAGCGGCCATGCGGTGAGCATAGCCAGTCGGTCCGGGCCTTCCGGTGCCGCCGTGATGCCGTGGTGTGAACTCCTGGTGTCCGGGAGTCCGGCGCGGGGCCGCAGAATGAGGACATGAGTGCCCTGCTGCGTCGTAGGAAGAAGAATCCCGCCGAGCGAGTGGTGACCCTGGTCGGGAAGCCGGGCTGTCACCTCTGCGACGACGCCCGGGAGGTGGTGCGGGCGGTGTGCGAGGAGACCGGTGCCTCCTGGGAGGAGAAGGACATCACCCGGGACGAGGCGCTGTACCGGGAGTACTGGGAGCAGATCCCGGTGGTGCTCATTGATAACGAACAGCACACGTTCTGGCGGGTCGACCCCGCGAGACTGCGCAGCGCGCTGCTTTCCTGAGTGAAACCCGGTTACCATCGTGGGCGTTTTGAGTGGTCTCGGGGGCGTAGCTGTGAGGAGTGTGTACCGCTTTGCCCCCTTCGGGCCTGCAACGGGCTGATGCGATCCATGGTTCCTGGATCGCGCGACGGATGTGCGTGACCCCGGTCACTTTGACCGGACAAACCGGACACAATCTTTGTGCACGCGTTCACAAAGACATAGCCTGCATTCGACGGGGCGGTCTTGGGACATACGGCCGCCTGCAGCCCCGCTCATCCCGCAGGAGCACCGTGGCAACTGGCCGAAATCACCGACCGGCGACCCGTAGCCGAGGAATTCCCGAGGCCACCGTCGCCCGACTTCCGCTGTATCTCCGCGCGCTGACCGCGCTCTCCGAGCGCTCGGTCCCCACGGTCTCCTCCGAGGAGCTCGCCGCGGCGGCGGGGGTCAACTCCGCGAAGCTGCGCAAGGACTTCAGCTATCTCGGCTCGTACGGGACGCGCGGCGTCGGCTACGACGTCGAGTATCTCGTCTACCAGATCTCGCGCGAACTGGGCCTCACCCAGGACTGGCCGGTCGCCATCGTCGGCATCGGCAACCTCGGCGCGGCCCTCGCCAACTACGGCGGCTTCGCCTCGCGCGGCTTCCGGGTCGCCGCCCTGATCGACGCCGACCCGGCGATGGCCGGTACGCCCGTCGCGGGCATCCCCGTCCAGCACGCCGACGACCTCGACCGCATCATCAGCGAGAACGGCGTCTCCATCGGCGTGATCACCACGCCGCCCGGGGCCGCCCAGCAGGTGTGCGACCGGCTCGTCGCCGCCGGCGTCACCTCGATCCTGAACTTCGCCCCGACCGTCCTCTCCGTGCCCGACGGCGTCGACGTGCGCAAGGTCGACCTCTCCATCGAGCTCCAGATCCTCGCCTTCCACGAGCAGCGCAAGGCCGGTGAGGAAGGCGTCGACACCGCGCCCGACCCGGCCGCGCCGCCCGTGCGCGCCACCACCACCGGCCGGAAGGGACCCGACGGGGACATGCCCGCCGTGATGCCGGCATGAGCCTGCTCCTCGTGGGTCTGAGCCACCGCAGCGCCCCCGTCTCCGTACTGGAACGCGCCTCGCTGGCCGCCGACACCCAGGCCAAGCTGCTCCAGGACACCCTGGCGGCCGAGCCGGCCGCCGAGGCCGCCGTCCTCGCCACCTGCAACCGCATCGAGCTCTACGCCGACGTGGACAAGTTCCACGCGGGCGTCGCCGAGCTGTCCACGCTGCTCGCCCAGCACAGCGGCGTCGGGCTCGACGAGCTCACTCCGTATCTCTATGTGCACTACGAGGACCGGGCCGTCCACCACCTCTTCTCGGTGGCCTGCGGACTGGACTCGATGGTCGTCGGCGAGGGCCAGATCCTCGGCCAGATCAAGGACGCGCTGGCCCTCGGCCAGGAGCTGCACACCGCGGGACGGCTGCTCAACGACCTGTTCCAGCAGGCCCTGCGGGTCGGCAAGCGCGCCCACAGCGAGACCGGGATCGACCGGGCCGGGCAGTCGCTCGTCACCTTCGGCCTGGAACAGCTCGCCGAGGGCCCCGACACCGCTGCCTGGGCCAAGGGCAAGCGCGCCCTCGTCATCGGCGCCGGCTCCATGTCCTCGCTGGCCGCCGCGACCCTGGCCCGCACCGGCGTCGCCGAGATCGTCGTCGCCAACCGCACCCGGGCCCGCGCCGACCGCCTGGTCGAGATCCTGAACCAGCCCGGCGGAACCGGAGTGCGCGCGCACGCCGTGGAGATGGCCGAGGTCACCGGCGAACTGACACGTGCCGACATCGCCGTCTCCTGCACCGGCGCCACCGGACTCGTGCTCACCGCCGACGCCGTCGCCGGGGCCCTCGGCCTCGACGACGTGCCCGCCGGGGACGCGGCGAGCGGCCTGATCCCGGCGCAGTCCACCGGACCGGTGCGCCTCGCGCTGCTCGACCTCGCCATGCCGCGCGACATCGACGGGGCCGCCGGACGCCTCGACGGTGTGCGCCTCGTCGACATCGAGTCGCTCGCGGAGGCGTCGGCCGACGCCCCGATGGCCGCCGATGTGGACCAGGTGCGCACCCTCGTCGCCGACGAGGTCGCCGCCTTCGGGGCCGCCCAGCGCGCCGCCCACATCACCCCGACCGTCGTCGCCCTGCGCACGATGGCCGCCGGCGTGGTCACGGACGAGATCGCACGGCTGGACGGACGCCTCCCCGACCTGGACGAGAAGCAGCGCGCCGAGATCACGCAGACCGTGCGCCGCGTCGTCGACAAGCTCCTGCACGCGCCCACCGTGCGGGTCAAGCAGCTCGCCAGCGAGCCCGGCGGCGCCGGGTACGCGGACGCGCTGCGGGAACTCTTCGACCTCGACCCGCAGACGGTCGCCGCCGTCTCCCGGGCAGACCTGAACGACCCGAATCGAGGGCGGTCATGACCGACAACTCACCCCTGAGGCTGGGGACCAGGCGCAGCAAGCTCGCCATGGCACAGTCCGGGCACGTCGCCGACGCGGTCAGCGAGGTGACCGGCCGCGCCGTCGAACTCGTCGAGATCACCACGTACGGGGACACCTCGCGGGAGCACCTGGCGCAGATCGGCGGCACCGGCGTGTTCGTCGCCGCGCTGCGCGACGCGCTGCTGCGCGGCGAGGTGGACTTCGCCGTCCACTCGCTCAAGGACCTGCCGACCGCACAGCCCGAGGGCCTTGTGCTGGCCGCCGTGCCGGTGCGCGAGGACCCGCGCGACGTACTGATCGCCCGCGACGGGCTGACCTTCGAGCAGCTGCCGTCCGGCGCCCGCGTCGGCACCGGTTCGCCGCGCCGCATGGCCCAGCTCAACGCGTACGCCCGCAGCCACGGCCTCGACATCGAGACCGTCCCGATCCGGGGCAACGTCGACACGCGCATCGGATTTGTACGCGACGGCGAACTGGACGCGGTGGTTCTCGCCGCGGCCGGGCTCAGCCGTCTGGGCCGGAGCGGTGAGGTGACCGAGTTCCTGTCGGTCGACACCGTGCTGCCCGCTCCCGGCCAGGGAGCACTGGCGATCGAGTGCGCTGCGAGCAGCGCCGACCTCGCCGCCGCGCTCGCCGAGCTCGACGACCCGTACACCCGGGCCGCCGTGACCGCCGAACGTGCCCTGCTCGCCGCCCTGGAGGCCGGCTGCTCCGCACCCGTGGGTGCGCTGGCCGACCTCCTGGCCGACGGTCAGGCTGTCAACGAACTGCGCCTGCGCGGTGTCGTCGGTTCCACCGACGGTGCCTCGCTGGTGCAGATGTCCACCACCGGTCCCGTTCCCACGTCGCACGACGACGCGGCGGCGATCGGTCGCGAACTCGCGGCCGAGATGCTTGCCAAGGGTGCGGCCGGTCTTATGGGGGAGCGAGCACTTTGAGCCCCACCGGCCCCGCCGCATCCGATTTCCCGGTCCTGTCCGCAGGGCACGTCACCTTCCTCGGCGCCGGCCCCGGCGACCCGGGGCTGCTGACCCTGCGTGCCGTCGAGGCACTGGCGAGCGCGGACGTTCTTGTCGCCGAGCCGGATGTTCTCGGCGTCGTCCGCTGCCATGCGCGGGCAGGCGTAAGCACGCCTGAGCTGACGGTTGTTGACGCACAGTCAACAGCCGCCGGGGTTCCCGTTCTCAGGGATGCGGCCAATCTTGTCATGGAGGCCGCGAAGGGCGGCAGGCGGGTCGTCCGTGCCGTGGCCGGTGACCCCGGCCTGGACGGGTACGCGGCCGGCGAGATGCTGGCCTGCGCCACGGCCGGTATCCCCTTCGAGGTCGTGCCGGGCGTCGCCAACGCCGTGGGGGTGCCCGCGTACGCCGGGGTGCCGCTGCGGGACGCGCAGGGCGCGGACGTACGGTTCGTCGACGCCCGTACGGCCAGCGACCGCTGCTGGAGCGAGGTCGGCGCGAGCGATGCCACGTGCGTCATCTCGACCTCGCTGGACGCGGTCGCCGCCGCCGCCGGTGAGCTGGTCTCGGCGGGCCGCAAGCCCGACACCCCGCTGACCGTGACGGCCGCCGGGACGACGACGCGCCAGCGCACCTGGACGGCGACCCTCGGGACGATCGCCCAGGTCTTCAAGCAGGGCAAGGTGCTCCCGTCGCCGGAGGGGCACCAGCCGGTCATAGCCGTGGTCGGGGAGCGCAGCTCCGCCGCCCAGCGCGACCAGCTCGCCTGGTTCGAGTCCAAGCCGATGTTCGGCTGGAAGGTCCTCGTGCCGCGCACGAAGGAGCAGGCGGCCTCGCTCTCCGACCAGCTGCGTTCCTACGGCGCGGTGCCGCACGAGGTGCCGACGATCGCCGTCGAGCCGCCGCGTACGCCCCAGCAGATGGAGCGCGCGGTCAAGGGCCTGGTCACCGGCCGGTACGAGTGGATCGCCTTCACCAGCGTCAACGCCGTGAAGGCCGTCCGGGAGAAGTTCGAGGAGTACGGGCTCGACGCCCGCGCCTTCGCGGGGATCAAGGTCGCGGCCGTCGGCGAGCAGACCGCCGCCGCGCTGATCGACTTCGGTGTGAAGCCGGACCTGGTGCCCTCGGGCGAGCAGTCCGCCGCCGGTCTCCTTGAGGACTGGCCGCCGTACGATCCGGTCTTCGACCCGATCGACCGTGTCTTCCTGCCGCGCGCCGACATCGCCACCGAGACCCTGGTGGCCGGGCTGATCGAGCTGGGCTGGGAGGTCGACGACGTCACCGCGTACCGCACGGTTCGCGCCTCGCCGCCGCCCGCCGAGACCCGCGAGGCGATCAAGGGCGGCGGCTTCGACGCGGTCCTGTTCACCTCGTCCTCGACCGTGCGCAACCTGGTCGGGATCGCGGGCAAGCCGCACAACGTGACGGTCATCGCGTGTATCGGCCCCGCCACGGCGAAGACCGCCGAGGAGCACGGGCTGCGCGTGGACGTCCTCTCCCCGGAGCCCTCGGTGCACAAGCTGGCCGAGGCGCTGGCCGAGTTCGGCGCGCGGCGCCGGGACGCGGCGCGCGAGGCCGGTGACCCGGTGACGCGTCCCAGCGAGCGGCGTCCGGGTGCGCGGAGGCGTCGTACGACGACCTGACCGGTCCGCGGCACGGGCCCGGCCCCTCTCCGGAGGGGTTCGGGCCCTGCTGCTTTCCCGGCACCGGTGTCGGTAAGAGCGTGGGGCGTGCGGGTCTAGTCTCGAAGGATGACTGTGTACGGAAACTTCCCCGGCTCGCGGCCCCGTCGGCTGCGGACGACCCCCGCGATGCGGCGGATGGTCGCCGAGACACGGCTCGATCCGGCCAACCTGATCCTGCCCGCGTTCGTCCGCGAGGGCATCGACGCCCCTGTCGCGATCTCGGCCATGCCCGGCGTGCAGCAGCACACCCTGGACACCCTGCGGAAGGCCGCCGTCGAGGCGGTCTCGGCCGGGGTCTCGGGGATCATGCTGTTCGGTGTGCCGCTGGACGAGAAGAAGGACGGCCGGGGCACGGCGGGCACCGACCCGGACGGCATCCTCCAGGTCGCACTGCGCGCGGTGCGGGAGGAGGTCGGCGACGATCTCATCGTCATGTCGGACCTGTGCCTGGACGAGTTCACCGACCACGGCCACTGCGGGGTGCTGACCGAGGACGGCCGCGTCGACAACGACGCGACCCTGGAGCGGTACGCGGAGATGGCCCAGGTCCAGGCCGACGCCGGCGCGCATGTGGTGGGCCCCAGCGGGATGATGGACGGGCAGGTCGGCGTCGTCCGCGACGCGCTCGACCAGACGGGCCACGAGGACGTCTCGATCCTCGCGTACACCGCGAAGTACTCCTCCGCGTTCTACGGCCCCTTCCGCGAGGCCGTCGGCTCCTCGCTCAAGGGCGACCGCAAGACGTACCAGCAGGACCCGGCCAACATCCGCGAGTCCCTGCGCGAGCTGGCGCTCGACCTCGAAGAGGGCGCGGACATGGTCATGGTCAAGCCGGCAGGCCCGTACCTGGACATCGTGGCCAAGGTCGCGGAGGCGTCGGACGTGCCGGTCGCGGCGTACCAGATCAGCGGCGAGTACTCCATGATCGAGGCCGCCGCCGAGAAGGGCTGGATCGACCGGGACGCGGCGATCATGGAGAGCCTGACGGGCATCCGCCGCGCGGGCGCCCAGCTGATCCTGACGTACTGGGCGACGGAGGTCGCGCAGCGGCTGCGGGGCTGAGCGGGCCGGTTACGGCCAGTCCACGATGGCCGAGAAGAGCATGCATGCGAGGACCACGGTGGCGGGGGCGGCCACGGCGAGGAGGATCGCGGCCGCCGGCCTGGTGCGGGTGCACACCCAGCTCGCGAGCGTCATGACGAACGCCAGCACCAGGCCGCACCGGAACACGATCGAGCCCGGGTTGAAGGTCTCGGCGAAGTGGTGGTTCTCCGCCGCCGAGCACGCCTGGCAGGCCACCGACGAGATCACGCTGATCACGAAGGTGAAGAAGGCGAGCGGCAGCGTCACGATCGTGGAGATCAGGGAGGCGATCCAGGTCCTGCGGCGACGGTTGAGCACGGCGGGATGCGACATGCGTGCGATTCCACCAGGCTCCGCGACCCCGCACATGAGTCGTCGTACTCAGTCGCCGCTCAGCCGGTCCGTGAAGTCGACGGCCTCGCGCACGTCCTCGTGCGGGTCCTGTGCCAGGCGCCGCAGCAGTGACTCGGTGCCGGGCGTCCGCCAGGAGGCCACCGCCTCGGCGAGGGCCGTGCGCACGGTGGGGTCCGGGTGGTCCGCGAGGCGGGCGACCCGCTCCAGCGGGCCGCGCCGGCGCATGCCGAGCCAGTGCAGGACCGCGCGCAGTTCGGCGGGGTCGCCCGGGTCGCCCGCCTCCTCGATCCGCCGGAGCAGGGCGGGCGTCGCGGGCGCGGGGCCGTCGACGGGGTGCGGGCGCCTCCGGCGCAGCCGCCGCGAGCCGTACTCGCCGCGCACCCGGCAGCCGTAACAGGTGCAGGGCTCCCTGCCGTTGGAGTCCGGGAAGTAGCGCCAGCCGGTCACCTGGCGGACCGCCCGTACGCGGTGGATCTCGGCCCGGGAGACGGGCCTCGGTACGAACACCTCCCAGCCGCGCGGGTCCTCCAGCGCGGCCGTCCTGCGCACCGCCTCGCTCGCGGGCACCTCGGTGTGGGCCCGGCCCGGCCGGTTGCTGTAGTGGCCGACCGTCACGGATTCGGCGTCGGGGAGCCGCAGATGGACGGCGACGAGTCCGCGCGGGCCGCCGTGCCGGGCGAGTTCGCGCAGCCACTGGTGGGTCAGGGTGTACGAGGGCAGGACCGGGAAGCAGAACACGCCCTTGCTGCCGTCGGCGCCCCGGCTCATGGCACGTATGCCGGATCTGCGGATGCGGGCCGCGTTCGCGGCGGGCGTCAGATGGACGAACATGGCCATGGCGCCGATCGTAGGGCCCGTACGGTTTCCACCGCCCGGCTGTCGTACCCGGCCCCTACGATCGGGCGCATGAGAGCTTCCGGGACATTCACCGTCAACTCCTTCGTGCCGTCCGATCTGAAGCCCGAGCCGGAGGTGGTCACCGCGCTGCCCGTCGGGGTGGCGACCCTCGTGAAGACCTTCGAGGGCGAGGTGGCGGGGCGGTCGACGACGCTGTTCACGGCGGCCTTCGACCAGGAGAGCGGCGTCGGTACGTACATCGCGATGGAGTCCTTCGAAGGCGCGCTCGCCGGGCGCGAGGGGACGTTCAACTTCGTGCACTCGGCCGCGACCAGCGGCAGCGACCGGGCGAACGAGTTCTTCACGATCGTGCCGTCGAGCGGGACCGCCGCCCTCGCCGGGATCGGCGGGGGCGGCGGACTCGCCGTCGACGAGGACGGCACGCACCGGATCTGGTTCGACTTCGAGGTCGCCGGTCAGTAGGTGAGCGCGTCGGCCATCTCGCTCTGCCAGTAGGTGACGAAGCCGTTGTCGTCCCAGTAGGTCACTCCGGGCAGCGTCAGTTCGGTCGACGCGGAGTTGACGGGCCCGTCGTTGCGGTCGGCGAAGGTGACCCCGAGGTGCTTGCTCGGGTAGGGCTTCTGGCCGGTGGGCTCACCGGTCAGGCCGATCCCCGCGTACGCCGCCTGGCCCGGGGCCAGCGTCACCACGGCCTGCGGCTTGCTGTCCTGGAGCACCCGGAAGACCGCCTGCGCGCCGTCGAAGCGGAGCATCGGCGCGTGGTACGCGTAGCAGGGGCGGTCGCCCGTGTTGGTCACCGTGAGCAGCAGGTGGTTGATCGGGCGGCTCACCTTGGTGACGGTGACCTTCGTGTTCGCGCCGGTGCAGGTGACCGGGGCCTTCGGCTTCGGCTGGGGCTTGGCCGCGGGCGGGGTGTTCGTCTTCGGGGCGGCGGTCGGGGTCTTCGGCTTGGAGTCGGCCGCGGGTTCGGTGTCCGTCGGCGCCGTCGAGTCCTTGTCCGGCGTGGCCGAGGTCCCGGGCGTCGGCGAGCCGGCGCTGTCCTGGACGGACTCCGCCGGCTTCTTCGCGTCGGTGCCGTCGTTCCCGCCGCACGCCGTGAGCGACAGTGCGGCGAGCAGGGCGGTGGCCGTGAGGACGGTGGTGCGGATGCGGTTGTTGCGCATGGTGGTACTCCCCGTGAGTGTGTTTGGTCCGTGGTCGTGGTTCGTATGCTGCGGTCAGTTGTGGCAGATCAGGAGCAGGACGATCGCGGTCGTCACGATCACCACCCCGATGGCCAGCGCATCGGTCAGCTCGATGCGGAAGAGGGTTCGCATAGAGCCGGTCCCCCGTGGTCGCTGTGCTGTGGTCTGGTCCGAGCTTGTGGCACGGCACATTCCGGCCGCAACGCCCGCCGCACCATTGGGGATGCTGGAATGCCTGCGCGTACTGTGACCTGGGCAGATTCCACGTCCCTGGAACGGTGATCCGGGACGGACCAGGAGGGGGAACGCCACTGTGGCGACGCCGGAGGCCGAGGAACTCGCGGCCCTGCTGAAGAGACTGAAGGGCCGTTCGGGGCGCAGTTACGGGGTGCTGGCCGGCCGGCTGCACGTCAGTACGTCGACGCTCCACCGGTACTGCAACGGGGACGCGGTACCGGGTGAGTTCGCGCCCATGGAACGGTTCGCCCGCCTCTGCGGGGCCACGGCCGACGAGCTGGTGGAGGTCCACCGCCGGTGGATCCTGGCGGACGCGGCGCGGGGGCGGGGGAGGGCGGAAGCCGCGGAATCAGAGGCTCCGGTTGCGGCGCAACCTGCCGAACCCGAACCGGAACCCGAACCCGTACGCGTAGAGCCGGAGCCCGCGCCGCCGGAGCCCGAGCCCGCGCCCGTGGAGCCCGAGCCCGACTCCGTACGTGTCACCCCCGCCCCCGCGCCCTCCTCCCGCTGGCGCCGGGCGTCCGCCCGTACGCGGGTGCTGCTCGCCGCCGCCGCGGTCGTCGCGCTCACCGTGCCCACCGCCGTGGTCATCGACCGCTTCAAGGAGACCGGTTCGGACGCGGCCGTGGACGTGCCGGGCGGGCGGAGCACCGGGGAGGGGAAGGGCGCCGACGCCGTGTCCGCGTCCGCGTCCCCGCACAGTCCTTCGCCGTCGGCCGGCGCGTCGAAGAGCCCGAGCGCCTCCGCGACCGCCGGGTCCGCCACTCCCTCCGTACGGTCGTCCCCGTCCGCCTCGCGCACCACCGGCGGGACGGAGAGCACGGCCGGGCGGCCGCCCACGGTGACCATCAGCTCGTACAACTGGGAGGAGCCCTGCGGGCAGTACTACCTGCTCGGCCAGGACCCGGCGACCGTGCCGCCCCCGCCGCCGCCCAACAGCACCCGGGGCTGGGCGCGGGCGCTCGGCGGGGTGGACGGCGGCAGCATGAAGCTGGAGCTGACCGTGCAGGGGACCTCCCAGCAGGCGGTCGTCCTGAACGGCCTCCGGGTGAAGGCGCTGAGCCAGCGGGCGCCCGTGCAGCAGCCCGCGTTCTCGATGGGCGAGGGCTGCGGCAGCGGCATCGAACCCCAGTCCTTCGACATCGACCTGGACGACAGCCGCCCCGCGCTCACCCCGGTCGCCGGGAAGCAGGGCGACGAGGTCGTGCCGGCCAAGGACTTCCCGTTCCGGGTGTCCTCCAGCGATGTGGAGGTCTTCGACCTGGACGCGCATGTGGAGGGCCACGACGTCAGCTGGTACCTGGAGCTGGACTGGAGCAGCGGCGGCCGTACGGGCACCCTGCGCATCGACGACGGCGGCAAGCCGTTCCGTACGAGCAGCATCGCGGGGCGGACGCAGTACTACTACCGCTACGACACGTCGGTGTGGGAGAAGCGCTGAGCGGTACGCGGCCCTCGGCGGACCGCGTACCGCTCGGGCGGGTCAGGCGCGCTTGCGGCGGCGCGCCACGATGACCAGGCCCGCACCGGCCGCGACGACAGCGGCGCCTGCGACGGTGATCGGGATCATGTTGCCGCTGCCCGTCGTGGCCAGGTCACCCTCGGGCCGCGAGGGGCTGGCGGACGGCGCCGGGGCACCCGGGGTCGTCGAACCCGACGGGGTGCCGGACGGGGTGGCGGTGCCGGACGGCGTGGCCGAGGGCGACGGGGTGGCGGTCGCCGGGGGCGTCGTCGAGGGCGTGCCGCTCGGGGTCGTACCGGGCGTCGGGGTGCCGGTGCCGGGGACCTCGGGGAGGCAGCCGGTGAACGGGAAGTGGTGGGTCTCCGCGCCGCCCGAGCCGTGCAGCGAGGCCACCCAGACCGAGCCGTTGACCGGGGCCGCCGTGCCGAGCTCCAGGTGGGCGCGGGGCGCGAGCACGCTGCCCGGCCAGGCCGCCTGGCTGTTCTTGACGATCTTGGTGGCGTCCGGGAAGTTCCACAGCAGCATGGCGCGGACCGCGCCGTCGTTCGCGCTCTGCAGCTTGTCGTCCAGGACGAAGTCCTGACCGCCCGACAGGAAGAAGCCGGTCGTGCCGGCGGTCGCCATGTCGTACGTCTGCCCCGTGACGTTGACGATCGTCGTCGCGCCGGCCGGGACCTTGACGAAGACCTCCTTCGCCTTCTCCAGCTGCGACGCCTCGACGGAGAAGACGTTGCGGCCGCTGTCCGTGCCGGTCAGCGTCAGCCGGTTGCCTTCGAGGCTCACCGAGGCCCCGGCGGTGGCCTGCTCCTCGGCCAGCGCGTCCGAGTAGGAGCGGAGCTTGGTGAACTCGCCGTCGAAGTCGATGAGATCGGCCTTCTTGGCGAAGGTGCCGTTGTGCATCTCCAGGGCCCGGTCCTTGACCGCGCCGCCGACGACGGCGTTGCCCTTCATCACGACGGTGGCCGAACCGCCGTTGAGCAGGTCGCCCCGCACGACGAGCGAGGCCCGGCCGGGCAGCGCGTCGACCTGCGCGGCCGTCAGCTCGTTGGCGACGCTGAACCCGCCCCGGAAGTCGGCGTTGCCGCCGACGGCCACGGCGCCTTCCGCGTCGGGGGAGTGGACGTCGTCCCCGAGGACGAACTCGCCGTACTTCCCGGCGATCCCGAAGGCGTCCGTGGTGCAGTCCGCCGTGGCGGGGGCGGCCTGGGCGGCCGGAGCGACGGTGAGCCCGAGAACGAGGGCACCGCCGAGCGCCGCGAGTGCGGCGGAGGTCGGTATGCGCATAGTGCGTGGTTCTCCTGCAGAGCAGTTATGAAGGTTCTGTGGCGACTCCGGTCATGATTCTCATACTTACGGAAATTGGTCAAGACCAATGAGGCGATCCATGGAACGGGTTGGGCCGGGGGCGCCGGGGAAGATGGTGAGCCATGACGAGCAGCACGGACGACAGACCGGAACTCCGCCCGGAGCTCCCGGAGATATCCCCCGCCCCCGGGGACGCGGTCCTCACCGAGCGCGCCCACCGGCTCAGGCGACGGCTGGAACGGCTCATCGGGATCGCCGCGACCGAGGGGAACGAGCTGGTCCCGCTGCGGAACGGCGACGCCATCTTCGCCGCGATGCTGGACGCCATCCGGGGCGCCGGGCACACCGTGGACATGATGACGTTCGTCTACTGGCGCGGTGACATCGCGAAGGAGTTCGCGGCCACGCTGGCGGAACGGGCGCGGGCCGGGGTGCGGGTGCGGCTGCTGCTCGACGGGTTCGGCAGCAGGCTCATAGAGAAGGACCAGCTGCGGGCCATGGAGGAGGCGGGCGTCCAGGTCGCGTGGTTCCGCAAGCCGCTGTACCTCTCCCCGCTGAAGCAGAACCACCGCTGCCACCGCAAGGTCCTCGTGGTGGACGAGGAGACGGCGTTCACCGGAGGCGTGGGCATCGCCGAGGAGTGGTGCGGGGACGCACGCGACGAGCACGAGTGGCGCGACACGCACGTCCAGGTGCGGGGCCCCGCGGTGGACGGCCTGGCGGCGGCCTTCGCGCAGAACTGGGCCGAGTGCCACGACGAACTGTTCGACGACCGCGACCGGTTCCGGAACATCCCGCCGCAGGGCGACGCCGTGGTGCAGGTCGTACGCGGCTCGGCCAGCGTCGGCTGGCAGGACATGCAGACGCTGCTCCGGGTCGTCCTGGAGTCCGCCGAGGAGCGCGTCAGGATCGCCACGGCCTACTTCGCGCCGGACGCCTTCTTCGTGGAGCTGCTGTGCGCGGCGGCGCGGCGCGGCGTCGAGGTGGAGATCCTGCTTCCGGGCCCCCACACCGACAAGCGGGTCTGCCAGCTCGCCGGGCAGCTGTACTACGAGCAGCTGACGGAGTGCGGGGTGAAGATCTTCCAGTACCGGCCGACGATGATGCACGCCAAGATCGTCACCGTCGACCGGGTGGCCGCGCTGATCGGCTCCACCAACATCAACCGCCGCTCCCTGGACCACGACGAGGAGGTCATGCTCGCCGTGCTGGACCGGGCGTTCACCGCGGCGCTGGACGGCCACTTCGAGCAGGACCGGGCGGTGAGCGAGCTCATCGAGGGCCGGCGGTGGCGGCGCAGGCCGGTCGTGCAGCGGATCCGCGAGGCGGCGGTCGTACCGCTGCGCCGCTTCCTGTGAGCACCCGCGCGAGCGGTTCCGGCACGTGAATCACCGCGCCAGGGTGGCCAGGATGATTTTTCCCCGGCCGGTGTGATTCCGGACGGTGACATTCCTGGCCAGCCGCAGGACCAGCGGCCAGCCGAATCCCCCCGCCGCGCCCGTCATGTCCGGGACACGCCGGCGCGGGCGCTCCGGGCTGGGGTCGGCGACCTGTACGTACAGCGCTTTGTCGTCCGCGCCGAAGGCCAGCGCGGTGACCGATCCGGCATGCCGTACCGCGTTCGTCACCAGCTCCGACACCAGGAGCAGCAGGTCCTGGACGGCCGTGGGGGACGGCGGTGGGTCAAGGGCCGCCACGAACGCGGCAGCCACCGCCCGCGCCTCCGCCGCCTTCGCCGGCGGGGGTGCGGTCTCGGTAATGCCCTCGGGCGAAGACGGCTCAGGCGCTGTACAAGGGTCACTCATCTTCCGCCCCCAGAGAATGGATCGGTAGAACGGTCTGCATTCGTCTTTTGCCCCCGAGGCCGTTGCGTACCCGAATGAATTCCGGGGCGGCCGGGTCCAGGGGTGTCCGCCGGTCCCCGGGGGCGTGGACAAAGCCGTTTTCGCTCTGCGGGCCGCACCTGGGAGAATGGCCGCTGCCCCTATGAGTCCTACCCGAGAGAAGGACGTGCCGACCGTGGCTCAGAGTCAGAGCAGCACCGAGACCGACTGGGTCTCCCGCTTCGCGGACGAGGTCATCGCCGAATCGGAGCGTCGTGCGCCTGGCAAACCGGTCGTCGTCGCCTCCGGCCTCTCCCCTTCGGGCCCGATCCACCTGGGGAACCTCCGCGAGGTCATGACCCCGCACCTGGTCGCCGACGAGATCCGCCGCCGCGGGTACACCGTCCGGCACCTGATCTCCTGGGACGACTACGACCGGTACCGCAAGGTGCCGAACGGCGTCGCCGGCGTCGACGAGTCCTGGGCCGAGCACATCGGCAAGCCGCTGACCTCGGTGCCGGCCCCGGCCGGGTCCGCGTACCCGAACTGGGCCGAGCACTTCAAGGCCGCGATGACCGCGTCCCTGGACGAGCTGGGCGTCGAGTACGACGGCATCAGCCAGACGGAGAAGTACCTCGCGGGCACCTACCGCGAGCAGATCCTGCACGCCATGCGCCACCGCGCGGACATCGACGCCGTCCTCGACCGCTACCGCACCAAGAAGGACCCGGCGGCCGGCGGCAAGGGCGGCAAGAAGCCCCAGCAGAAGAAGGTCGACGAGGCCGAGCTGGAGGCCGAGGCCGGCTCCGGCGCGGCGAGCGAGGACGACGGCAGCGGCGGCACCGGCGGCTACTTCCCGTACAAGCCCTACTGCGGCAACTGCGAGAAGGACCTCACCACCGTCACCTCGTACGACGACGACACCACCGAGCTGAACTACACCTGCACGGCCTGCGGCTTCGCCGAGACGGTCCGGCTGAACGAGTTCAACCGCGGCAAGCTGGTCTGGAAGGTCGACTGGCCCATGCGCTGGGCGTACGAGGGCGTGATCTTCGAGCCCAGCGGCGTCGACCACTCCTCGCCCGGCTCCTCGTTCGTCGTCGGCGGCCAGATCGTCCGCGAGGTCTTCGACGGCGTCCAGCCGATCGGCCCGATGTACGCCTTCGTCGGCATCTCCGGCATGGCCAAGATGTCCTCCAGCAAGGGCGGCGTGCCGACCCCGGCCGACGCGCTGAAGATCATGGAGGCCCCGCTGCTGCGCTGGCTCTACGCCCGCCGCAGGCCCAACCAGTCCTTCAAGATCGCCTTCGACCAGGAGATCCAGCGGCTCTACGACGAGTGGGACTCGCTGGCCCGCAAGATCGCCGACGGCACGGCGCTGCCCGCCGACGCCGCCGCGTACGCCCGTGCGGTCGGCACCGCGGCCGGTGAGCTGCCGAGCACGCCGCGCCCGCTGCCGTACCGGACGCTCGCCTCGGTCGCGGACATCACGGCCGGTGCGCAGGACCAGACGCTGCGCATCCTCAGCGAGCTGGACCCGGCGAACCCGATCGCCTCGCTGGACGAGGCCCGCCCGCGCCTCGACCGCGCCGAGAGCTGGATCACCACCCAGGTCCCGGCCGAGGCCCGCACCGTCGTCCGCGACGAGCCCGACAAGGAGCTGCTGGGCTCGCTCGACGACGAGGGCCGCGAGTCCCTGCGGCTGCTCCTGGAGGGCCTGGACACGCACTGGTCCCTCGACGGCCTGACCACGCTCGTCTACGGCGTGCCGAAGGTCCTCGCGGGCCTGGAGCCCGACGCCAAGCCGACGCCCGAGCTGAAGACCGCCCAGCGGTCCTTCTTCGCCCTGCTCTACCGGCTGCTCGTCAGCCGCGACACGGGCCCGCGGCTGCCCACGCTGCTGCTCGCGGTGGGGGCGGACCGGGTGCGGAGGCTCTTGGGCGCGTAGTACGGATACGTCGAGGGGCCGTCTCCCGGGTGGGAGGCGGCCCCTCGTGCGTGACGCGCTTACGCGATGTGGTCGGCCTCCAGCTCCTCGTGGAAGCGCCGCTTGAACTCCGGCATCAGCTGCCGGATCAGCGCCTCGCCGCGCGGGTGGCGCACGTTGTGGCCGTCCGAGAGGTGTATGTCGAGCACCGCGACGCTCGGGTAGTCGTTGTTCTCGGCGACGAACGCGGAGAACACCTCGTACGCGATCTGCGCGAACTCCTCGTCCTCCTGCGCCCATTCATCGACGGGCGCGGGCACGGGGGCGGGAACGGCAACAGGAACGGCAAGCTCCTCCTGGACGTCCGGGCCGCCGCTGCCGACCGTGCCCACATTGCCCAGGGGCCGGGTGCGGCCGCCCGGCCCGGTGGGGACCTGGTGCGGCGTCGGGCCCCCGGCCTCGTAGCCGGGGTCGTAGCCGCCCTCGTAGACCTTGGCCGTCGCCTGCTGCGGGAACCAGGGGTTGTCGTCGGAGGCGGGCTGCCCGGGTGCCTGCGGGGCCTGCGGGTCCTGGGACTGCTGGGGGTGCTCCTGGGGCTGCTGCCACTCCTCCGGTACGGCGGGGCCGTCCGGGGCCGCGGCCTGCGGCAGTTCCGGGTGCTGCTGGGCGGTCTCGACGGCGGCCGGGACGGCCGTCTCCGGGGCGGGCATCTCCGGGGCCGGCGGCAGCAGTGCCGGTTCGATGCCGGCGGCGGCCAGACCCGCGGGGCCGGTCTCGGCGAGCGGGACGCCGTACTTCGCGAGGCGCAGCGGCATCAGGGACTCGACGGGGGCGCGGCGGCGCCAGGTGCGGCCGTAGCGGGCCTGGAGGCGGGCCTGGTAGATCAGCCGGTCCTGTTCGAGCTTGATGACCTGCTCGTAGCTGCGCAGCTCCCACAGCTTCATCCGGCGCCAGAGGCGGAAGGTGGGGACGGGGGAGAGCAGCCACCGGGTGAGGCGGACGCCCTCCATGTGCTTGTCGGCGGTGATGTCCGCGATCCGGCCCACCGCGTGGCGGGCGGCCTCGACGGAGACGACGAACAGGACGGGGATGACCGCGTGCATCCCGACGCCGAGCGGGTCGGGCCAGGCGGCGGCGCCGTTGAACGCGATCGTCGCGGCCGTCAGCAGCCAGGCGGTCTGGCGCAGCAGCGGGAAGGGGATGCGCAGCCAGGTCAGCAGCAGGTCCAGCGCCAGCAGGACGCAGATGCCCGCGTCGATGCCGATCGGGAAGACCAGCGAGAAGTCTCCGAACCCCTTGCTCAGGGCCAGCTCACGCACCGCCGCGTACGAACCGGCGAAGCCGATCGCGGCGATCAGTACCGCGCCGGCCACGACCAGGCCGATCAGCACCCGGTGCGTGCGCGTCAGCTGCATCGCAGCCACCCCTCATCCCCTCCCTGTTCCCTTGTCCTCGGTGCCTTTGCCTTGTCCTGGCGCCGACTTGGCGCGGGCTTGGCTTGTTTCCGGCGGGCACAGCCTGGCACATGTGTGCGACGAGTGTCGCGGGGGGAGGGGCGGGGGCGGCCTCGGGGGTCAGTCCGAGGACTTCGACTTGGCCGGCGAACTCGGCTTCTTCGACGGCTTCTTGGAGGACTTGTCGGTCGCCTTGCCGGTCGCCTTCGGGCTCTCGGCCGCGCTCTTGTTGGCGTCCGCCACGGCGGCGACCGCGTCCTCGGCCGCCATCGTGGCGCCCTTCAGGACGCTCTCGGCGGTCGGGGTCTTCGAACCCGCGTAACCCGCGCCGTTGTAGTTGACGACCACGACGACGTTCCCCGTACGGGCCACGATCGTCGCGAACCGGAAGTCCTCACCCGTCTTGGACTGGTCGTACGTGACCTTGGTGGCCTGGTCGCCGATGCCGCTGACGGTCTCGGTCGCGACGTTCTTCGCGCCGTCGGTCGCCTCGGTCTTCTTGACCTGCTTGGAGAGTTCGTCCCCGGCGCGGGCGGCCCCGCTGCCCAGGGTCTGGTCCGAGGCGAAGCGGGTGAAGCTCACGTCGAGCCAGCGGTACTGGGAGCCCTTGACACCCTTGTCGTCCAGGCCGTTCCAGGAGCAGCCGCCCCGGACGGACGCGTCGCTGGACTTGCTGCGGGTGCCGTTCTTGCTCTTGGCCGAGGGGACCAGCGACTTGACGGTCTTCGACTCGACCGACGAGCAGGGGTCGGGCAGCGTGGCGAACTTCGCGGCCTCGACGGAAGGTTCCGACTTCGTCGCGTCGGGCGAGGCGGATGCGGACGTGTCCGCGTCCTTCTTGCCGTCGGAGTCCGACGAGCAGCCGGCGACGACGAGCATCACCGGGACGGCGGCGCAGGCGAGTATGCGGGTGAGTCGCGGGGCTGATCGGTGCATGGTTCCTTCACTCGGATGGCGCGGCGGTCGGGGGACGGTGGTGCGGCGGTACGCGTACGGAGACCGGGGCGGCGGCCGGCCGCCGGTGGCTCCGGAGGGCCACGGTACGACGGACGGCGCCCGGATGCCGCCTTCGCCGGCCGGGCCGGGGGGCGGCCGGCCGGGGATTCCGGCGGGCCGGGCGCGGTGTCAGTCGTTGAACGAATCGACCAGCTGACGGGCCAGTGCCTGGGCCTTCTCCTGGAGTTCCTTGCTGTCGGGCACCTCGGCGGAGAGGGCCGGCTGGGCCGTGTACTCGACGGTCACGATGACGTTGGATGTGCGGAACACCACGCTCACGGTGCGGTGGCGGGCCGGCGAACCGGCCCGGGTGAGCACGTCGTCCAGGAACGCGCTGTCGCCGAGCTGGTCGAGCAGGCGGGGCTGGAGGCTGTCGGCGGTGCTGCCGGGCGTGGTGGTGCCGGTGCTGCCCGGGTCGCCGGCGCCGTCCTTGTCGCCGGTCGTGCCGTCCGTACCGGCGTCCGTGCCCGCGCTCGCGTCGGTGCCGTGGGAGCCGTCGGAGCCGGACGGAGAGGCGTCGGGGGACTCGCCCGGCGTCACGGCGGCGTCGGGCAGGTCGGCGGCGGCCTCCTTCTTCGCGTACACCTCGCGGGCGCGGTCGTCGTCGCTCACGGCGGTGTCGTAGGAGACCACGCGCTCGAAGTCGAGGTGGATGCTGCGGGTGCCCTCGGGGACATCGGTCTTCCAGCGGCAGCCGATCCGCCGGTCCGTGTCGTACGTGACCGTCGCGGAGCCCTCGAACGCCTTCTCCTGCTGGGCGTCGGGCATGTTCGCGGTGCCCGGCAGCAGGTCCTTGAGCGTGGCGAGCGGGATGGCGCGGCAGGCGTCGGGGAGCGTGCGGTACTTGCCCGGGGGAGCGGCGGAAGTGGTCGTGATGCCCGGCTTGCCGTCGGCGTCGGAATCGCCGGTTCCGGCATCGCCGGTGCAGCCGGCGGCGAGCGCGGCGATGAGCACGGCGCCGGTCGCGTACGCCATTCGTCGCACGGTCCTGGGCTCCCTTCGTGCGAAAAACGGTTGCCGCTCGATGGCGGCCGGTGAACACAATGTGTATCGCACGCGCCGCTGTGAACGCCGGTCGGCCGACCTTTTTGCCGATCTTGGCGCCGGTTTTGCGCTTTCAGACTTTCCGGGGGAATCGAGGGGTTATGTCGTACGTAGAGGTACCGGGTGCGAAGGTACCCATCCGGATGTGGACCGATCCGGCGTCGGTCGAGGACGTGGCGATGCAGCAGCTGCGCAACGTCGCGACGCTGCCGTGGATCAAGGGCCTGGCCGTCATGCCCGACGTCCACTTCGGCAAGGGCGCCACGGTCGGCTCGGTGATCGCGATGCACGGGGCGGTCTGCCCGGCGGCGGTCGGCGTGGACATCGGCTGCGGCATGTCCGCGGTGAAGACCTCGCTGACCGCCAACGACCTGCCCGGCGACCTCTCCGGCCTCCGCTCGAAGATCGAGCAGGCCATCCCGGTCGGCCGGGGGATGCACGACGACCCGGTGGACCCGTCCGGTCTGTACGGCCTCGCGGCCCGGGGCTGGGACGACTTCTGGGACCGGTTCGACGGGGTGGCCGAAGCGGTCAAGTTCCGTCAGGAACGTGCCACGAAGCAGATGGGAACGCTCGGAAGCGGCAACCACTTCATCGAGTTCTGTCTCGACGAGGCGGGCTCGGTCTGGCTGATGCTGCACTCCGGATCGCGGAACATCGGCAAGGAACTGGCCGACTTCCACATCGGCCGGGCGCAGCAGCTGCCGCACAACCAGGGCCTGGTCGACCGCGATCTCGCGGTCTTCCTCGCGGACACCGAGCCGATGCGGGAGTACCGCAACGACCTCTTCTGGGCGCAGGAGTACGCGAAGCACAACCGCGCGGTCATGATGGCGCTCTTCCAGAACGTCGTCCGCAAGGAGTTCAAGAAGGCCAAGGTGACCTTCGAACCGGTCATCTCCTGCCACCACAACTACGTGGCGGAGGAGCGGTACGACGGGATGGACCTGCTCGTCACCCGTAAGGGCGCGATCCGGGCCGGCTCCGGCGACTACGGGATCATCCCGGGCTCGATGGGCACCGGTTCGTACATCGTGAAGGGCCTCGGCAACGAGAAGTCCTTCAACTCGGCCTCGCACGGCGCGGGCCGCAAGATGAGCCGGAACGCGGCGAAGAAGCGCTTCTCCACGAAGGACCTGGCGGACCAGACGCGGGGCGTCGAGTGCCGCAAGGACTCCGGGGTCGTCGACGAGATCCCGGGCGCCTACAAGCCGATCGAGAAGGTCATCGACCAGCAGCGCGACCTGGTCGAGGTCGTCGCGAAGCTGAAGCAGGTCATCTGCGTGAAGGGCTGAGGCGGGGCCGGGGTGTCCCGGCTCCCGTCCTCATGCCGTGCGGTGCACCTTCGAGTTGGAGGCCTGGGCGCGGGGGCGGACGACCAGGAGGTCGATGTTGACGTGGCTGGGGCGGGTGACCGCCCAGTTGATCGTGTCGGCCACGTCGTCGGCGGTGAGGGGGGCCTCGACGCCCGCGTAGACCTTCGCGGCCTTCTCCTTGTCGCCCCGGAAGCGCGTGGTGGCGAACTCCTCGGTCCTGACCATGCCGGGGGCGATCTCGATCACGCGGACCGGGGTGCCGACGATCTCCAGGCGCAGGGTCTCGGCCAGGACGTGTTCGCCGTGCTTGGCGGCCACGTACCCGCCGCCGCCCTCGTACGTGGACAGGCCGGCCGTCGAGGAGAGGATGACCACCGTGCCGTCGCCGCTCGCGGTGAGGGCGGGCAGCAGGGCCTGGGTCACGTTGAGCGTGCCGATGACGTTGGTCTCGTACATCTGGCGCCAGTCCTGCGGGTCGCCCGTGGCGACCGGGTCGGCCCCGAGCGCGCCGCCCGCGTTGTTGACCAGGACGGCGAGGCTGCGGAAGGCGGTGGCGAACTCGTCGACCGCGGCCCGGTCCGTGACGTCCAGCGCGTAGGCCGTGGCCTGGTGGCCCGCCTCGGTGATCTCGGCGGCCAGGGCCTCGATGCGGTCCTTGCGGCGGGCGGTGAGCACGACGCGGTAGCCGGAGGCCGCCAGCTGCCGGGCGGTCGCGGCGCCGATGCCGCTGCTCGCTCCGGTGATGACGGCGATGGGGGATGCGGCCATGGTCGGGCTCTCCTCGGACGGCTGATCGGTACGGTCCAACGGGGCCAGGATAGGCAGGTCCGGCGGGGGTCAGTGGTTGCGGGGGGCGTACATGATCACGGCCATCCCGGCCAGGCAGATCAGCGCGCCCGTCACGTCCCAGCGGTCCGGCCGGTAGCCGTCGGCGGCCATGCCCCAGGCGAGGGAGCCCGCCACGAAGACCCCGCCGTACGCCGCGAGCACCCGTCCGAACTCGCCGTCCGGCTGGAGCGTCGCCACGAAGCCGTATGTGCCGAGCGCGATGATCCCCGCGCCGATCCAGGCCCAGCCACGGTTCTCCCGTACGCCCTGCCAGACGAGCCAGGCGCCGCCGATCTCGAGGAGTGCGGCGAGGACGAACAGGGCGAGGGAGCGGAGCACGGACATGGGGGCAGGGTGTCATGGCCCGCACCCCGCCGTGACCTCGCGCTTCGTACACTCTCCGCATGCCGCCGAAGCCGTCCCCCCGCCGCAGCGCCCTGCTGGCCGAGCTGTCCACCGTGTCGCGGCGCTACATGGCCGCGTACGCGCTGTTCAACCAGGCCGTCGCCGACCGGCTGGGGGTGCACCCCACCGACCTCCAGTGCCTGAACCTGCTCAGCCTGGAGGCGGCGCCCGTCACCACGGGGCGCATCGCGGAGCTGACCGGGCTCACGACGGGCTCGGCGACCCGGCTGGTGGACCGGCTGGAGCGGGCCGGTTATGTGACGCGCGCCCGGGACACCGCGGACCGGCGGCGGGTGCTCGTGGCGACCGTGCCCGAGCGGATGGCGGAGGTCGGCGCGGTCTGGAAACGGCTCAACGGCGGCTGGGACGGGCTGTTCGACGCGTACGACGACGAGGAGGCGGCCCTGCTCCTCACCCATATGCGGCGCACGGTGGAGCTGAGCGCGACCCAGATCGCGCGGCTGCGCGAGGGCGACGCCTGAGCGCGCGCGTCGGGGGGTCCCGTTCCCGCCCGCGTTCTCAGCCCGCCACCGGGCCGAAGTCGCGCACCGCCTCCGCGACGATCGCCTCCAGCCGGGCGTGGTGCGCGCCGCGCCAGTAGACCCGGCCGCACTCCACACACTGCGCGAACACGTCGTACGAGCGGCGCGTGCCGTGCTCCAGGTGCGGGCCGACCGAGTCCTTGTCGGCCTCCGCCAGCGGGCCGTTGCACGCGGTGCACCGGGTCCACGGGGCGAGCACCGGCGCGAACCGCTCCAGCACGTCGCGCAGCTGCTCGTCCGGGCGGTCGCTGTACACGTACGCACCCGCCCAGATCTCCCGGCGGTGCAGCAGCCCCCGGTCCCGGGAGAGCAGGACGCGCCGCTCCTTCGCCGACAGCGCGGCCAGGGCCGGGTCGCCGATGTCCTCGCTCTCGTACGCGGCGTCGACGCCGAGCAGCCGCAGCCGGCGGGCGAGCGTGCCGAGGTGGACGTCGAGCAGGAAGCGCAGGGGCGCGCCCGGGACGTGCTGCGGGCGAGGAACCGGGCGGACCTCGACGACCTCCCCCGCCGCCGGGATGTGCGAGACGGGGGCCGGACGGCCGTCGACGAGGAGTTCGCCCGCCTCGGTGAGCGGGATGCCCAGGGACTCGACGACATGGCCGAGCGTGGACGAGCCGTCGGTGATCACCGGCGTCCGCCCCTGCCGGCGCCCGTGGGCCACGAAAAGCCTGAGCCCGGGGGCGACTTCGAGGTGGATCTCCGGTCCGTTCACCCGGTCAGGATGCCATCGGGGGCCGCGCGCCGCCCCCGGATTTCAGGGGCGGAAGGCGGCGGCGTGCCCGGCGGCCCAGTCGGCGAACGTGCGGGCCGGGCGGCCGGTCAGCTTCTCCACCCCGTCGGCCACTTCGGCGGGGACGCCGTCGGTGGACGCCCAGTAGGAGAGCAGCCCGTCGGCGACCTCCGCCGGCATGAACGAGGACATCGCCTCCTTCCAGGCGGCCGGGCTCACCTCGTTGACCACGGCCGGGGTGCCGGCCGCTTCGGCCAGGACCGCGACCTGCTCGGCGGCGCTGAGGGACGCGGGGCCGGTGAGGTGGTACGCGGCGCCCTGGAGCGCCGGGTCGGTGAGCGCGGCGAGGGCGGCTTCGGCGATGTCGTTCTCGTCGATGGGGCTGCCCTCGCTGCGGGGGTACGGCAGGTCGACGGGGCGCCCGGAGCGGAAGGAGCCGGCCCAGCCGTAGGCGTTGGTGGCGAAGGCGCCGGGGCGCAGCAGGGTCGCGGTGAGCGGCGAGGCGAGCAGGGCCTGCTCCACCGCGTGGTGCGAGGCGGCGATCGGGTTGGAGGCCGGGTCCGGGACGAGGACCGAGCTGGAGGACAGCAGCACGATGTGCCGTACTCCGGCCTCCTGGGCGGCGGTGAGGAAGGCGTCGATGTGCGCGGGTTCCGCGTACAGGAAGACGGAGTCGACGCCCTTCAGTGCCTCGGGGAACGTGCTCGGGTCGCCGAGGTCGCAGGTCACGGCGGGGACGCCGGCCGGCGGGGTCAGCTCGGCGGCGTTGCGCGAGGCGGCGCGGACGGGGTGGCCGCCCTGGTGGAGGAGGGCGGTGAGGGCGGAGCCGACGCGGCCGCGGCATCCGGTGACGAGCGTGAGCATGAGGTGATCTCCCCGATGGTTTACATGTGCCGCGCATAGGCTGCGTGACGCAGATAAATATCCAGGAGGCGGCGGCAGCCGTCAAACGAATTGAGCCGCGCCCCCCTCAGCCGTCGGCGCGCAGGTCCAGCCGCCAGTCGTTCGTCAGCAGCGGGTGCCCCGGCGGGTACTCGATCTCGCACTCACCGAGCAGCGTGAAGCCCGCCTTGCGGCACACGCCGTTCGACGGGCCGTTGTCCACGGACGGATAGGCGTGCAGATAGCGGTGCTTGCGCTCGGCGCGCGCCGCGTCGGCCACCGCGCGCGTCGCGGCCGACGCGATGCCCAGGCCCTGGAACTCCGGGAGGACCGTCCAGCCCGTCTCGTACACCTCCTGGTCCCGCCAGGGCCGCTCCCAGAAGCCGATGGTGCCCACCGCCTCCGCCCCGCCGGCCAGGGCGATGCGGAACATCCGTCCCCGGCCCGTCCGGTCGGCGCTCAGCGCCACGTAGCGCGCATGGCGCCCTGCCAGCTGCTCCTCCGTCTCCGGGCCGCCCAGATGGGCCATCAGCTCCGGTGCGTTGGCTCTGCGGAGCAGCTCCAGGTCGTCGTCCGACCAGGGCTCGATCCGTACGGATGACGCTGTGGTGCGCTGCACATCGGCCATGACCGCACTGTAGGCCGCGGCACTGACAGCCGGGTCCGTCAGCGGGCGGCCAGCGCAGTGGGCGGTACCCCGAGCGTCGCCGTGAAGTCCCTGACCAGGTGCGCCTGGTCGCTGTAGCCGAGGTCGGCGGCGAGGGCCGCCCAGTCCACGTCCGGGCCCGCGCCGGCGCGCTCCAGCGCCTCGTGGATGCGGTAGCGCAGGATGACCCACTTGGGCCCGACGCCCACGTACGCGGCGAACAGCCGTTGCAGCGAGCGGGCCGACACACCCTCGGCGCGGGCGAGTCCGCCGACGCGCAGGATCGTGCGGTCGGTGCGCACCAGGTCGACCAGGGCCATCGCCAGATCGGCGCGCGGGTCGGGCTCGGGTCCGAGTGCCAGCAGATACGCGTCGAGCGCGGCGATCCGGTCGTCCTCGGCCTCCGGGTCCAGCACGGCGGCGGGCGGGGCGGGCGGCGCGAACACGTCGGCCACCGGCAGCCGCCGGCCCGTCCACCGCGAGACGGGTGCCCCGGGCGCGAACGGCCGGAAGCCGCCCGGCCGGAACTGCACCCCGCACACCCGCCCGCGCCCTTCCAGCTTCTGCGTGAACAGCTCCAGGCCGATGCCCGAGACCTCGGCGTACCCCGCCTCCTCGTCGCCGCAGCCCGCGTACCGCTCGAAGACGAGGTTGACGCTGGGGTGCGGGACGAGATGGGAGGCGTACGGCTGGGAGAGGTCCCAGTCGATCAGCCAGTAGTGCTCCAGATACGGCCGCAGCGCGGTCGCGGGCTCGCGGCGCCGGAACTGTACGTGCGTGAACAGCTCGGGCGCGTCGACGATGCCCCGGGTGTCGCGCCGAGGACCTTCGGGACCGGCCATGACGGGAGATCCTAGGGCTGGTCCCGGCCCTCGGCCAGCCGCGCGGCCTGCTGGGTGTACGGGGACGGCGGCGCGGGATGCCGGCGCCGCCACCAGGTGTTCGCCACCGTGTAGAGGCCGCTGGCGAGGAGCAGCGCGGGGATGGACAGGATCAGGAGTGTGTCGCCCATGGCAGCCTCCTTCGGGAGGGCGGTGCCTCCTGCATCGGCAGGGCGGGCGGGCCGACTGAAGATCACTCTTCGGCCATTGAATGGCCGGATCCGGCTGGCCTACAGGTGTCCTTCGAGCACATGACCGCAGGTGGGCGCGTTGTTGACGGCTCTAAGGCGTCGGCGCCCGGCACTGCGCGACCTCCGCCAGGTACTCGCTCATCGCGTCGCGGTTGCGGACGAGGACGTCGATCCGCTCGCTGAGCCGGTCCCGCTCGGTGGCCAGCAGGGCCAGCATCTCCGGTGTCGCGTCGGGGAAGTGGATCGACCGGGGCTTGTCCAGGCACGGGAGGATCTGCTTGATGATGCGTGTGGGGAGCCCCGCGTCCAGCAGGCCGCGGATCTGGTTGACGCGGTCCACGTAGCGCTCGTCGTACTCCCGGTACCCGTTCGGGCCCCGGTCCGGGACGATCAGCAGCTGCTCCTCGTAATAGCGGAGCAGCCGGCGGGACGCGCCCGTACGCCGCGACAGTTCACCGATCCTCATCCCGCCGAAGCTACCCGGCACCCGGCGGCTTGACCATCACATCAATGTGAACGTTTCAGGATGCGTCATGACCACCACAGCCTCCGGTGCGCCGCCCCGGACGCGCGAGTCCGGCCTGCCCCGGACCGCGCTGCTCGCGCTCGCGACCGCCGTCTTCATCACCAGCCTGACCGAGACCCTGCCCGCCGGTGTGCTGCCCGGGATGGCGGCCTCCCTGGACGTCGGTGCGGGCGCCGCGGGCCAGTCCGTCACCGTCTACGCGGCCGGTACGGCCCTGACCGCGATCCCGCTCGCGGCGGCGACGGCGTCCGTCCCGCGCAAGCCCCTGCTGCTCGCTGCCATGGCCGTCTTCCTGGTGGCCAACACGCTGACCGCCGTCGCGCCGGGGTACGCCGTTCTGCTCGCGGCCCGGTTCCTCGCCGGGGTGGCTGCCGGTCTGGCGTGGGCGATCCTCGCCGGTTACGCACGCCGTATCGCGCCCGCCGGGTCGGAGGGGCGGGCCATCGCCGTCGCGATGACCGGCATCCCGGTGGCGCTGTCCCTGGGCGTGCCCGCCGGCACCCTGATCGGCGAACAGGCGGGGTGGCGGGCGGCGTTCGGCGCGGTCTCGCTGGCCACCCTCGCCGTCGTCGGCTGGATCGCGGTGTCCGTCCCGGCGGTGGGACGGCCCGCCGCCGAAGGGACCGGCGCGGAAGGACCCGGCGCGGAAGGGCCCGCCTCCGGAGGGCCCGGCGCGGACCGGCCCGGTCTGCGCAGGACCCTGGCCGTGCCCGGGGTCGCGGCGGTCATGGTGGCGGTGGCGGTGTTCGTCCTCGGGCACACGGTCCTGTACGCCTACATCGCCCCCTACCTGCGGCACGCGGGCCTCGGACCGGTGACCGACGCCGTCCTCCTGGCCTTCGGGGTCGCCTGCCTGCTGAGCATCTGGTGCGTCGGGCGCCTCGTCGACCGCCGCCCGCGCGCCCTGATGGTCACCGGCGCGGCGCTGTTCACCCTCGCCACCGCGGCCCTCGCCCTGACCGGGGCCCACCCGGTCGTCTGGGCCGCCGCCGTCCTGTGGGGCCTGGGGTGGGGCGGCGCCCCGACCCTGTTGCAGACCGCCGCCGGACGGGCCGCCTCCCGGCACAGCGCCGCCGCCGCCGACACCGCGCAGGCCGTCCTGGTCACCCTCTGGAACGCGGCGATGGCCCTCGGGGGCGTCATCGGGGGCGCCCTGCTCGCTCACTCGGGGGCGGGGGCGGTCGCCGCGACGGCTGCCGTCCTCGGAGGGGTCGCCCTGCTCGTCGTCACCGGTGGGCGGCGGCACGCGTTCCCCCGCACGTGAACCCCGGCCGGGGCGCTCAGTGCGCGGGCGCCGGGCGCAGGCGGCGGCGCCACTGGCGTTCGCCGCCCGCGCCGAGGAGGGTGCCGAGCACGGCGCCGACGCCGATGGCCGCCGTGGACGCCAGGGTGAGCGTCAGGTACGTGCCCGCGCCGGGGGTGTGCAGGAGGATCTGGAGGAGGCTGCGGTACAGGTCCGGGCCCGGGAGGACGGCGCCCGCGATGCCGGGGATGAGGATCGCGCGGGCGGGGGCTCCGGCCCGGGGCGCGAGGGCGCCGGCGGCCAGGCCCATGACGGCGGTCGCGACCCCGGTGGCGAGCGGCGCCGTCCAGTCCAGCTGCGTCGTCCCCAGCAGCTTCACGCCCGCGCCGGTGACCGCCGCCGCGACCGCCCACGGCACCAGGCGCGGCCCGCCGCCCATGAAGACCGCGTTGCCGAGGGCACCGATGCCGCTGGTGACGAGGGTCAGCCAGACCGGGAGCGCGGTGAGTGTCGTCGTACGGGCGCCGGCGTCGAGCCCCGGCACCAGGAAGGCCACGGTCAGCACCCCACAGGCCGCCGCCGTGAGGAACGCCGCCAGGCTCACCGTACGGGCCGCCGCCATCGGCCGGAACCCGTCGATCGCGTCCTCGGTCAGCGACACCACGGTCAGGATCGGCAGGAGCAGGATCACATTGGCGGCGAGCAGACTCGCCCCCTCCCGCCCGCTCAGCACCCCGGGGTGGATCAGCGCCATGGTCCCCGCCATCAGCAACGCGACCTGCACGGCCGTGACGAAGAACGACGCCAGGCCGGTACGGGTGAGCGCCCAGGCCACCCGGTTGGTGACCAGGAAGAGCAGGGGCGCCAGCAGCGCGGCCCGGACCGTGCCCGAGGCCAGCACGCAGAGCATCGACGCCAGCACCGCCCCGCCGCCCACCGTGAACCACCACGGCCACCGGGCCGGCGCCGACACGATCCGGTCGAGCGCGCCGGCCGCATCGGTGTGCGGGAGGCGGGTCGCGGCGATCCGGGCGGTGAGCCCCTGCAACGCGGTCAGCCGGGACAGGTCGCGCGAGTCCTCCGATGCGAGGACGGCCTGCATCACCACCGGCGGGCGGCCCGGCGGCGCGTACTGGAGGTGCAGGGCGCAGCCGGAGATGACGATCTCCAGGTTCTGCATGCCCCATGCGGCGGTGACCGCCACCACCGCGGTCTGGATGTCACGGGTGGACGCCCCGGCGTCGAACAGCTCGCGCCCCAGCCGCAGCGAGAACCGCAGCACCTCGGCCGCCGCGTCCTCGTCGTACTCCCGCACCGGCGGGAAGACCACGTTCTCGTACGGCGTCGCGTGCAGCCGGTCCAGCAGCGTCGCGTCGTCCTGCCGCAGCCGGTCGAGCCGCGCCTGCCGCGCATGCGCCCGCGCCCGCCACCGGACCACGACCCGTTCCCTCGACACGGTCCCTCCGCCCACTCGCCGGATGCCTGCGCCCCAGCCTCACCCGGGACAGCGCGCCGGGCCCGGCGGGTTACGCCTGTCGGCGGCGGGCGGATCCGTGCCGTGAGCTCCGGTGGCGGCGCCTCAGCAGCTGGAGGCGGGGGCGGCGCTCAGGGCCTGCTTGCCCCAGGTGAGGGTGCGCAGGGAGTCCTTGGGGCCGTTGCCCGAAGCGGCGGCGCCGCTCGCCTTGACGCGGACGGTGACGCCGGAGGGGCCGAGGGACACCAGTTCGCCGCAGACCGTCCCCTGACGGGTGTGGACGGTGACCGTCGTGGCGTCCTTCTCGCTCGCGGGCGCCACCCAGGTCGCCAGCACCCCGGCCGCCGTGACCACCACCCCGGCGACCGCGAGCCAGCGCGCGCGGTTGACCAGCACGCCGATCCGCGCGCACTCCTCCTTCTCCCACCGGATGAGCCGTATCTCGTCCGCGTGCTCCAACGCGTCCTTCGGCCGTCCGTGCGCGGCCGAGGCCGCGGCGAAGGCCGACGACAGCAGGGCCAGCAGGCCGAGGGCCATGGCGGCCACAACACCCCACCGGTAGGCGGGGGGCAGCTCGGCGACGTTCTCGCGCCCCTTCAGCACCAGGACGGCGGCCAGCAGCGCGGTGGCCGTGGCGAGGAAGTTGCGCCAGCCCTCGGCCTGGTGGCGGGCGATCTCCAGCTGCGAGTGGAGCATGTCGTACAGGCGCTGGCGGGCCTGGAGACGGATCGCCCGCGCGGACAGGCGGGGAGGGGCGGTCATCAGGCGCCCCCCGTCGTGGCCGACTGCGGAACGACCGGCCACCACGCGCCACAGCCGCCCTGCTCCAGGGGGTCCTGGGGATGGGTCACCGGGCATTCGCAGTGCATGGGGTGCGGCTCGACGGCCGGAGCGGCGGATCCGCCGTTCCGCTTCCAGGGCCACGCCTTGGGCACGGTGCCGGGAGAGACGTGGGGGAGCGCCATCACGTTCGGGCCGTGGCAGACGGGACAGGTGCCGGTGAACTCGGTGTCACCCACCTCGCTCGTGCGTTCCCGCAGGTCGGCGGGCGGCGTGACCTGCTGCTCGACATAGGGCACGTCCTGATGGGCGGTCACATGGGCTCCTTCTCGGTGCCGGCGGTACGGGCCGCCTCTTCGGCGGGGACGCGGAAGCCGAACCACGGCGCGTAGTGGGCCAGGCGCCGGCGCACCTCGGGGATGTCCAGCTCGGTTTCCTCGGCGGCCAGTTCGATGTGCTCGTGCGTCACGTCCCCGGCGAGGGCCGGTTCGCGGCCGGTGAGGTGTTGGGTGAGGAGGACGACGTCCAGGCAGTCGGGGGCGTGGTCGTCGTCCGGGGCGGGGTTGTCGGGTGCTATGCGGTCCGCGAACAGCCCGAGCTCCGGGTACGCGGCGAGGGCCTGGTGGGTCGCGTCGAGGCCGAGGCCCAGGCGTACGGCGGTGATGGTGAGAGTCAGGGGGGTGACGCTTCCCTGGCTCAGGGGGTGAAACTGGAACAGTTCCTCCAGTTGGGCCCGGACGGCCGGGGCCGGCTTCCGGCCGGGAAGCTCGTCGTCGGACGGTGCCGGGACGGCCGGTAGCGCCGGGGCGCCGATGGGCTGGTAGGCGCGTAGTTCGGACACAGCTGCCGCCAGGTCGATTTCGCGCTCACGGGCGAGGGCGATGACCTCCCGGCGGGTGAGCTCGGTCCTCCACTCCTGCGCCGCGGGCATGTAAAGAGCCGCTGCCGCACCGAGATGCGGCCGCAGGGTCTGGGCCTCCTCGGGCACGAGAGCGACATCGATGCCGTAGGGCTCGGCCTCTCGGCGCACGATGTCGGCGGTCTCACCTACCGTGGCGCGACGGTGAGCCGCCAGGACCACGAGGAACTGGGCGTCGACACAGTCCGACGTACGGTCGGGAGAGACCGAGAGCTGCCAGCTGCTGAGGCGGAAGGTGAGCATCCGATTGTCGTCGATCAGGGCCTTCGGGCGTTCTCGGTCCGGGGTCCGCCACCACGTGCGTACCGCTTCCACGGCCTCACCACGCACCACCCCCGCCTCGGCCAGGATCTCGACCGCCTCGATGTCCTCCTTCACCGATTCGGGTTGCGGCGTGCCCCGCAGGGCACGCAGCACGGCCCACGTGCTCAACGGGCCGTCGACCGGTTTGTTCTCCGGCCCGAGATCGGCCCACCACGAGGGAGCCCTGACCGCGGCGAGGGGGCTGCCCGAAGGGTCGTCCATCCGCAGGCCCAGCCGCTCGGCTATCTCCCGGAGGAAGCGGGCGGTGGATTCCACCGTCGGGTCACCACGCCTCGCCGACAGCCGGACCAGCCTCAGGAGGTCGATGGACGGGTAGGCCAGCAGCCCTTGCGTGAGCGAGTGGTACCTGAGGCCCAGGGCCGACGCGTCGCCGTCCAGAAGCCGGACCTCGCCCGCATCCTCGCTCACCCGGAAGCCGAAGCGTTCGTATCGTCGTGCGACGGCCACGACGTCGGCGGGTTCGATACGCAGCTCCCTGGCGAAGCAGGCGGCGACGAGAGGCGTGACGACTGAGGGAAGCCCGCTCAGGTCCTGAACCTGCTCGGCACCGAGGACAGCGAGATCCTGCCGGTCCGGGATGTGCCGGGAGAGTTCGTCGAGTTCCGGCGGCTCGGGGATCCCGGGGTGCAGGGCGCGGAGCGTACGGACCAGCTCGGCACCCTCCTGGAGCGGCTTGCCGGCGTGGCCGGCAATGAGCAGGAGAGGGAGGTGGACGGGCGGCTGCAGAGCCTCGACACGCGTGCCGTAGCGGTTGCGTTCGGTGTACGACTTGTACATCTCGGCCAGCAGCGGGCTGATTTCGAGGTCGGCGAGGCGTGGGATGTCGGCCACCTCTGGAACCGGCACGCCGGCGACGACATAGCGTCTGAGCGCACGTACCACGGTGCGCAGGTCGTGTCCGCTGTCCGCTGCCACCTTGAGAGCAGCACCCATGGGGCTCCAGCCGGGGGCAGGTATATCACGGAACAACACCCCGTCCAGGGACTCGAAGGCAGGGAATCCGGCGGGGTAGCCGATGCCGGCGCGAGCAGCAGCGAGCCGGCGACCCTGGCCGGTGGCTTTCACGAGCTGGGACCGCCACCAGCGGAAGAAGTGGGTGGGATCGGCGTCCTCTGCGGCATCGCGGGCGGTGAGACGCCGCGAGCCCTGATTGTCGGCGGGGAGGCAGCCGAGCGCGGCCAGGGGCACGACATTGCCCGGCGGGCTCACGGCGTTGTCGTACCACTCGTCGAACCTGACCCGGACGTCGGTGGACAGCAGGCGTCGGACCACTGTCTCGCCGGTGCGGGCGTTGTCCTCGATCAGGTCCCACAACCAGCTGAGCGGGATGGGATCCCAGAGCTTCAGGTTGTCGACGGCCCCGGCCAGTTCCTGGCGGACCAGGTCGGCCGCGAACCCCCGGAGCCGGTTGCGGTTGACACTGAGGTCCGGCCGGTGCCGGCTGCGCAGGTTGACGACGTAGCCGTGCGGCTTCTCGTCGTCCCCCACGAAGATTCCGTCCACCAGGCGGGCGCCCGGTCCCCGGACCCACCACGGCCCGTCGGGCGACTCCTGGGGGACGACAGGAGTGATCGACTTCAGCACCCCCGGCTCCCAGACATCGGGCTCGGACGGTGTGGCGAGCCGGTCCTCCACCGACAGCCGCAGCGGCGTGTGCCAGATCTGCTCCCGCATGATCCTCACGACCGACGGAGGCGACTCGGCGAACTCGGGCCGCAGGTAGAGGCGGATACGGGTGCCGGCCCCCTCCATGGACCAGTCCCGGGACGAGCGCATCAGGCCGGAGTCCGCGGTGATGTGGACGTGGTGACCGGACCCGCCGCCGCCGAATCCGTTCTCGTCGGCGGGCCGGGTGGTGACCTCGATCGTCTCGGCGAGCATGAAGTAGCTGAAGACACCGATGCCGAAGCGGCTGTTCAGCTCCGGACGCACGCCCTTGCGCCGCCAGCGGCGCAGTTCGCGTACGTGGTGCGGCGACTGCTCGAAGCGGCGGCCGGCCCGGGAGAAGAGCTTGTCGAGCTCGTCCTCGGTCATGCCGATGCCGTTGTCCGTGCACTCCAGGTAGACCCGCCCGTCGCCGCCGCGGCCGAGGACGAAGGTGACCTCGTACGTGGACAGCTCCTTGACGGGGGCGCCGGGGCGCGGGCCGCTCTCCTGCGCGACGGCGACGGCGTAGCTCTGGCGGGCGTGGCGTCGGCGGCAGGCGTCCAGCGCGTTCTGGTACAGCTCCCGGAGGGCGAGCATGTGGTCGCCGTAGAGCTGCGTGCCCATGATCAGCGGTTTGACGCCGTCCTCCGCGAGCTGGAAGCGCGGCGGCGGGGACTTGTAGCTCTCGTTCCGGGGTTCCAGGCCGCCGGTGCCGACGTGCCGGGGGAGCCGGGCGTACAGCGGCTGCCCGCGATGGGCCTCCCGCAGTTCCTGCGCGGCGGCGGCAGCCGACTGCGCCTGGCGGTCCAGCGCCACGTGCAGAGCCGCCCCGGGACACTCGAACACCAGCCCCCAGTCGTGCCCGCCGGAGGGGGCGAAGCCGCCGTCGTCCAGACCGGCGACGAGCGTCGCCGGGTCGGTCACGTCGTCGCCGAGGTGGTCCACGACGATCCCGTCCAGCATCCGGGGGTCGATGGCGAGCAGTTCGGCCACGTGCAGCAGACCGGCCAGCTGGGCGGGGCGCCAGGTCGTCGTGTCGGCGAGCATCAGGCGCTCGGCCAGCTCCTTCGCCCACTCCTTCCCGTCCGGGGCCCTCGTCCCGGGCCGGGTGTGCATCTGGGAGACCACCTGGAGGAGCGCGTCCCGCAGCCGACCGCGCCGGGTGGCCTTCGACGTGATCTCAAGGAACGAGGCGTACTCGGCGGCGTCCGTCAGGAGGCCGAGGACGTCCGCCATGCTCCCCAGGGCGCCGATCCCGTCCCCGTCCTCCGGGGAGCACCAGAGCTGGTCCCAGTCGGCCGGAAGCCGGTGCCTCAGCCACTGCTCGGCGGCGACCGCGGCGGCCTCCGCCCCGGCGGACCGCAGTCTGCGCCGCTTGGCGTCGATCTGCTGGTAGGCCCGCCGGACGTCCTCCATGTCGTGTCCGAGGTGGTCCCGGTACGTGTCGCCGGTGCCCGGCCGTGCTGTCTCGCCCTCGGCGGGCCCCGCCGGCGGGTAGAGCTCCGCCAGGGCCCGCCGGCTGCACGCCACGGCGGCCTCGCGGACGAACGGGGCGGCCAGCAGGACGACCACCTCGAGAGGGCTCAGCCGGCCTTCCGGGCCGTCCGGGACGAGCCGGTCGAGCTGGACGAGCAGCCGTTCGGGGAACTGCAGGTCCTCCCAGAGATCCGGGCCGGCCTTCTGCCTCCGGCCGGCGTCGTGCCGGATGCGCAGGGTCCTGTCGATCAGCAGGCTGATGCGGTCCTTGAGCCGGCCGGTCACCACCTCGTCGCTGGTCACCCGGGCCCACAGCGGCGAGTCGTGCATGGCCGCGGTCCATCCTCCGGCGCCCGGTCCGGACGCGCAGATCTCCCGCCGGGAGGGCCCGGCCGGAGCATCGCCGAGGAGGCTGCCCAGCCACGTCACGTCCACCGGGTGCCGGCTCCCGTTGTCGCGGGCGATCTCCTCGGTCCGGCGCTTCACGTGGGTGAGTACGTCGGAGACCGTGCGCCACGGGGTGTCCGGGGACAGCACCTCGGCCAGCGCCCGGCCCATGAAGCTGCCGTCCTCGGTGCCCATGGCCCGTTCCCCCGCGACGCACGCCTGCACCAGCACGACATTGCGGCGCTCGGGCGACGCCTCCGGCCGGGGCGGTGTCCCGATGTCCGGATCGGCCTCGTCGCGGCAGGAGTCGAGGCAGAGCATCACGGTGGCCGCCGAACGCAGCTTCCCCAGCAGCTCGTTGGGCGCCACCTTGACCAGGCTGCGCAGCAGCGCCGGATTCGCCTGGGCGGGCACCAGGTAGTCCGCGTCCGCCCGGCGCACCCCGTGGCCGGTGAAGTAGACCAGGGCGAAGTCGTCGTCCTCGCACGCGGCCAGGAAGGCGTCGAGGGCCAGGGCGATGTCGTCCCCCGTCGCCTGGTCCGTGTCCAGCACGGTGATCGCCGAGGCCGGGTAGTCGGACCGGAGCAGGGCCTCCCGGACGAGGGACAGGTCCCGGTGGACGAACTCGATGCCCGGCTGAGGGGCCGCGATCAGCAGCGCCCGTGATACGCCCTCGCCCATGACGGAGCGGTCTCCTCCCCCTGAGCCAGGAACACCGGCCCCTGGCGCCGCACTGTCGTCAGCGCAACAGTACGGCCCGAACGCCCTCCGCTACGGCCAGACCAAGCAGTACGCCTGATGCCCCGCGTCGTGCAGCCGGTGGCTGAAGTCCTGCCACTCGTGGAGCAGCTGGTACACGTTGAACGCGTCGCGCGGGCCGCCGCGGTCCGGGACCGTGGACCAGATGAAGGCGGCGGCGCCCACGGACTCCTCGCCGACGCCGCGCAGCGGGTCGACGACCGTCATCGGGAGCTTGACCACCGCGTAGTCGGGGTGCAGGACGACCAGTTCGAGCGGGGGGACCTTGTGCAGAGGTATGCCCTGTATGCCGGTGAGGACCATCGCGGCCACCGTCTCCGGCTTGATCTTGGTGAACATGCCGCCCATGCCGAGCTCGTCGCCGCCGAGCTCCTCGGGGCGCATGGAGATGGGCACGCGTGCCGCGGTGGCTCCGTCGGGAGCACCGAAATATTTGTAGGTCACCCCCACCCGGCCACCACTTCCGCTCCCGGCTCCACCGCCTGTCCGCGCCTCACCGGCCTGTATGCCCTGTGTGTGATCGGCCTCGCGCCGCCGGTGCCGGCCACGCCGGGCAGGCTCGGGCCCCGGGCCGTCCGTCCCTTCGCCCACTCCGCCACCGCGATGCATATCTCATCCACCCGACTACTCACTAGGAGGCACAGCCCCCGCCGTGCAACCCGATCATCGTGTCAGTGACCTCCCCCACGGGCGTGCGGTGAAACACCTGTCCGCAAAGACCGTCCGTGGCTCTGACACCATGGCATGTGTGAGCTTTCCCTATGACGCCCCAGTTTCGCAGACGCTTTTCGACCGCGCGTCCCTCGTGACGCCCGGCGGCGTGAACTCTCCCGTCCGAGCATTCCGGGCCGTGGGCGGTACGCCCCGGTTCATGGTGTCCGGTACCGGTCCGTACCTGACCGATGCCGATGGGCGTGAGTACGTCGACCTCGTGTGCTCGTGGGGGCCGATGATTCTCGGCCACTCCCACCCCGAGGTGATCGCCGCAGTTCAGGAGGCTGTCGCCCGCGGCACCTCGTTCGGTACGCCCGGCGAGGGCGAGGTCGCGCTCGCCGAGGAGATCGTCGCGCGCGTCGAGCCGGTGGAGCAGGTGCGGCTGGTGTCGTCGGGGACCGAGGCGACCATGTCCGCGATCCGCCTCGCCCGCGGGTTCACCGGCCGGGCCAAGGTCGTGAAGTTCGCCGGCTGCTACCACGGGCACGTGGACGCCCTGCTCGCCGCGGCCGGGTCCGGCGTCGCGACCTTCGGGCTGCCGGACACGCCCGGGGTCACCGGCGCCCAGGCGGGCGACACGATCGTGCTGCCGTACAACGACCTGGAGGCCGTGCGCGCCGCGTTCGCCGCGCAGCCCGGGGAGATCGCCTGCGTGATCACCGAGGCGTCGCCGGGCAACATGGGCGTCGTCCCGCCGCTGGACGGGTTCAACGCGGGGCTCAAGGAGATCTGCGCCGCCAACGGGGCCCTGTACATCTCCGACGAGGTGATGACCGGATTCCGTACGTCGAAGGCCGGCTGGTTCGGCGTCGACGGGGTCCGCCCGGACCTGATGACCTTCGGCAAGGTCATGGGCGGCGGCTTCCCGGCCGCGGCGTTCGGCGGGCGCGCCGACGTGATGGCGCACCTGGCCCCGGCCGGCCCGGTCTACCAGGCGGGCACGCTGTCCGGTAACCCGGTCGCCACCGCCGCCGGGCTCGCGCAGCTGCGGCTGCTGGACGACGCCGCGTACGCGAAGGTGGACGCGGTCTCCGCCGAGATCCGGGGCCTGGTGAGCGCCGCCCTGGACAAGGAGGGCGTCGCGCACACCGTCCAGGCGGCGAGCAACATGTTCTCCGTCTTCTTCACCGACGGGCCCGTCCGTGACTACGAGGACGCCAAGCGGCAGGAAGCCTTCCGCTTCACGCCGTTCTTCCACTCGATGCTGGCGCAGGGTGTGTACCTCCCGCCGTCCGCGTTCGAGTCGTGGTTCGTCTCCACCGCCCACGACACCCAGGCCGTCGAGCGCATCGCCGCCGCCCTGCCCGCCGCCGCCCGCGCCGCCTCGGAGGCCACCGCATGAGCGAGAAGAATCCCGACGACATCACCGTGGTCCACCTGATGCGCCACGGCGAGGTGCACAACCCGGAGGGCGTGCTGTACGGCCGCCGGCCCGGGTACCACCTCTCCGAGCTGGGCCGGCAGATGGCCGACCGGGTCGCCGAGCACCTGGAGAAGCGCGACATCACGCACGTCGTCGCCTCCCCGCTGGAGCGTGCCCAGGAGACCGCGACCCCGATCGCCAAGTCGCACGGCCTGGACCTCGCGACCGACGGCCGCCTCATCGAGGCCGCCAACGTCTTCGAGGGCAAGACCTTCGGTGTCGGCGACGGTGCGCTGCGCAAGCCGGACAACTGGAAGCACCTGACGAACCCGTTCCGCCCGTCGTGGGGCGAGCCGTACATCGAGCAGGTCGTCCGCATGATGGGCGCGCTCGACGCGGCGCGGGACGCGGCCCGGGGTCACGAGGCGGTCTGCGTCAGCCACCAGCTGCCGATCTGGATCGTGCGCAGCTTCGTGGAGCGGCGCCGGCTGTGGCACGACCCGCGCAAGCGGCAGTGCACCCTCGCCTCGCTGACCAGCTTCACGTACCGGGGCGACAAGATCGTCTCCGTCGGGTACTCGGAGCCGGCCCGCGATCTGGTCCCCGCGCACCTGCGGGCGGGCGCGAAGCCGGTGAAGGGCGCGTCGAAGGGGTTCGGCGCGTAGCGCTCACCCAGGAGTGATGAGGCCCCCAGCGGGGATTCGGTTCTATGTTCGGTCAACGCTGGGGGCTGGTTTCGTAAAGAATTATGTGCTAATCGGGGGAACCTCCGTGTGGCTACAACCATCTAAGCGTTTGCCAGTTTGTATGTACTTGAGGCAAAACGACCGCAGATGGGAAGCCGCATGCGTGAGATCAGCCGAAGGGGATTGCTGGGCGCCGGTCTCGGTGCCGCGGCCGCCGCAGGAGTGGCGGGGTGCAGCACCGCCGGGTCGTCGGGCGCCGGCGCCGGGGACGGAAGCCCCAGCCCCGACAAGGGCGCCACCGGACACAAGGCCGCCGGCGGCACCTCCAAGGGTTCCGGGACCAAGAAGGACGTCCGCGCCATCGGTGACGGTTCCACCGCCGACACGGGGAAGCAGCCCAAGCAGCCCCAGGCCCCCGTTCCGCTCGAGCCCGGCCAGACGCCCCCGCAGTTCGTGATCTTTTCCTGGGACGGCGCCGGCGAGGTCGGCAACGGACTGTTCCCCCGCTTTCTGGAACTCGCCCGCGAACACGACGCGTCGATGACCTTCTTCCTCTCCGGCCTCTATCTGCTCCCGGAATCGAAGAAATCCCTCTACCGCCCGCCGAACAACCCCATCGGCGCCTCCGACATCGGCTATCTCACCGACGGCCACCTCAAGGAGACGCTCAAAAACGTCCGGCAGGCCTGGTTCGACGGCCACGAGATCGGCACCCACTTCAACGGGCATTTCTGCGCCGGTTCCGGATCGGTCGGCAACTGGACCCCGGCCCAGTGGCAGAGCGAAATCGACCAGGCGATCTCCTTCGTCACCGAATGGCGCACCAACACCGGCTGGAACGACGAGGAATCGCTCCCCTTCGATTACCGCAAGGAACTCGTCGGAGGCCGCACCCCCTGTCTGCTCGGCCAGGACAACCTGCTCCCCACCGCCAAGAAGCTCGGCTGGCGCTACGACGCCAGCTCACCCGGCGGAACCCAGGTCTGGCCCACCAAACGCCAGGGCGTCTGGGACCTGCCGCTCCAGGGCATCCCCTTCCCCGGGCACACCTTCGAAGTCCTCTCCATGGACTACAACATCCTCGCCAACCAGTCGCAGAACTCGACCAAGGGAATGCCCTCGCGCTATCCCGGCTGGCGCGAACAGGCCACGCAGTCCTACCTCAGCGGATTCAAGCGCGCCTACGAGACGAACCGCGCCCCCTTCTACGTCGGAAACCACTTCGAGGAGTGGAACGGCGGCATCTATATGGACGCCGTCGAGGACGCGCTCAAGCACATCGCCGGAAAACCGGATGTGCGCCTCGTCTCCTTCCGGCAGTTCGTCGACTGGCTCGACGTCCAGGACCCGGCCGTCCTCGCCAAGCTCCGTACACTCCAGGTCGGCGAGGCCCCCGCGGGCGGCTGGAACGCCTTCTTTAAACAAGCCTGACAACGGGCGTTACGGGCACCGAGGGGGGTGCCCAAGATCCCCGGAACCGCCATGCGAAACTTTTCACATGAGCCATGGCCGCGCACCCCGACGCCGCTCCACCCTGCTCGCCGCCCCCCTGGCGGCCGCCGCGCTCGCACTGACGCTGACCGCGTGCGACTCCGGCAACCAGACCAGTGGCGGCGGCGACACCAACTTCGTCACGGGCACCGGCGGCCTCTCCACCGCCGCCAAGGGCGAGCGCGCCGACGCACCGAAGCTCGACGGCGAGACGCTGGACGGCAAGGCCCTCGACCTCGCCGCGTACAAGGGCAAGATCATCGTCATCAACGCCTGGGGCTCCTGGTGCGCCCCCTGCCGGCTGGAGTCGAAGTACTTCACCAAGGTGGCCGAGGAGACCAAGGACCAGGGCGTCCAGTTCGTGGGCATCAACACCCGTGACAACTCCCGGAGCAACGCCCTCAGCTTCGAGGAGGACCACGGGATCACCTATCCCAGCTTCTACGACCGGACCGGGAAGCTCCTGCTGCGCTTCCCCAAGGGCACCTTCCGCCTCCAGTCCATCCCGTCGACCGTCGTCATCGACCGTGAGGGCAAGCTCGCCGCCCGCTTCGTGGGCGGGATCGACGACACCCAGCTGCACAAGATGATCGACCCGCTGATCGCGGAGAAGTGATCAGGTGAGCACCCTCGCCGCCGCCACGCAGAACGGCACGGTCCTGAACGGGGCCCTCCTGGTCGCCCTGCCCATCGCCCTCCTCGGCGGCCTTGTCTCCTTCTTCTCGCCCTGCGTCCTGCCACTTGTCCCCGGCTACCTCAGCTACGTCACCGGGGTCAGCGGCGCCGACCTCGCCGAGGCCCGGCGCGGCCGCATGGTCGCAGGCGCCTCGCTGTTCGTCGCCGGCTTCACCGCCGTCTTCGTCTCCGGCGGCGCCCTCTTCGGCTACTTCGGCGACACGCTCCAGGCGAACAGCGGCCCCCTCACCAAGGTCCTCGGCGTGCTGATGATCCTCATGGGCGTCTTCTTCATGGGCCTGATGCCGTGGATGACCCAGCGCGAATTCCGTATCCACAAGAAGCCGGTGACCGGCCTGATCGGAGCCCCGCTGCTCGGCGCCCTCTTCGGCATCGGCTGGACCCCGTGCCTCGGGCCCACGCTCAGCTCCGTGTCCATCCTCGCGATGGACCAGGGCACCGCCGGGCGCGGCGCCATACTGACCGTCGCCTACTGCATGGGCCTGGGCATCCCCTTCGTGCTCGCGGCCGTCGCCTTCCGCAAGGCACTCGGCGCGTTCGGCTGGGTCAAGCGCCACTACGCCTGGGTCATGCGCATCGGCGGCGGCATGATGATCGTGACCGGGCTGCTCCTGCTCACCGGTGCGTGGGGCAGCATGATGCAGGAACTACAGGGCTGGTCGGCCGGCTTCCAGGTGGGGATCTGAGTACCAATGAGCAACACCACGTCCAACACCTCCCAGGAGCAGGACCAGGAGAACGCCGGTGATCTCGGCGCCGCCGGCTCCCAGCTCTCCACCGCCCCGCGTGAGGAGTCCCTGGCGAACCTTCCCGCCATGGGCGTCATCGGCTGGGTCCGCTGGTTCTGGCGCCAGCTCACCTCCATGCGGGTCGCGCTGATCCTGCTCTTCCTGCTGTCGCTCGGCGCCATCCCCGGCTCGCTGATCCCGCAGAACAGCGTCGACGAACTCAAGGTGCAGACCTTCAAGGACACGCACACCTTCGTCACGCCGATCTACGAGAAGCTCCAGTTCTTCGACGTCTACAGCTCGGTGTGGTTCTCCGCGATCTACATCCTGCTGTTCGTCTCGCTCATCGGCTGCATCGTCCCGCGCACCGGCACCTTCGTCGGCCAGCTCCGCAGCCGCCCGCCGGGCGCCCCGAAGCGCCTCACCCGGCTGCCCGCGTACACCACCTGGCGCACCGAGGCCGCACCCGAGCAGGTCCACGAGGCCGCCCTCGCCCTCGTCCGCAGGCGCCGCTACCGGGCCGACCTCGCCGGGGACTCCGTCGCCGCCGAGAAGGGCTACCTCCGCGAGGCCGGCAACCTGATCTTCCACATCGCGCTCATCGTGATGCTGATCGCCTTCGCCTGGGGCCAGCTGTTCAAGTCCGAGGGCGCCAAACTGGTCGTCGAGGGCGACGGGTTCTCCAACACCATCACCCAGTACGACGACTTCAAGTCCGGCTCGCTCTTCGACAACGAGTCGCTGACCCCGTTCAGCTTCACCCTCGACGACTTCATCGGCACGTACGAGCGCAAGGGCCCGCAGATCGGCACCCCGCGTACGTACGAGGCGCACGTGACGTTCTCCGACGGCGCGTACGGCAAGCCGCAGAAGAAGGTCATCAAGGTCAACGAACCGCTCGTCGTCAACGGCACCAAGGTCTACCTCAACGCCCACGGCTACGCGCCCGTCGTCTCCGTCAAGGACGGCCGGGGCAAGGAGGTCTTCAAGGCCGCCGTGCCGCTGCTGCCCATCGACAACAACGTCACCTCGACCGGCGCCATCAAGGTCATGGACGGCTACCGCGACAAGAACGGCAAGAAGGACCAGCTGGGCTTCCAGGCGTTCTTCGTGCCGACCTTCGCGGGCAACGGCCAGGGAACGATGTTCTCGCAGTTCCCCGCCGCCGACATGCCCGTCCTCGCGCTCAACGGCTACCACGGCTCGCTCGGCGTCGACTCCGGCATCGCGCAGAACGTGTACCAGCTCGACAAGTCCAAGATGAAGGAGTTCAAGGACTCCCAGGGCAAGCAGCTCAAGCAGCGCCTCCTCGTCGGCGAGACGATGAAGCTGCCCGACGGGGCCGGCTCCATCACCTTCGAGGGCATCCAGGAGTGGGCCAGCTTCCAGATCTCCGAGCAGCCCGCCAGCGGCTGGGCGCTCACCGGCGCCATCGCCGCCATCGCCGGACTCGCCGGCTCCCTGTTCATCCAGCGCCGCCGCGTCTGGGTGCGGGCCGTGCGCGGCGCCGACGGCGTCACCGTCGTCGAGATGGCCGGGCTCGGCCGCAGCGAGTCCGCGAAACTTCCCGAGGAGCTGGCCGACCTCGCGGTCACGCTCAACGCCGAGGCGCCCACCGCGCCCGACCCCGATACCGACGTCGACGAGGCGTCCTCCGTAGAACCTGCCGAAGGGGCTGAGAAGTGAATCTCGCCGCCGCAACCAACGAGAACCTGGCACACACCAGCAATGTGCTGATCTATTCGTCGATGGCCGTCTACACCCTGGCCTTCTTCGCGCACATCGCGGAGTGGGTGTTCGGCAGCCGCAGCAAGGTCGGCCGCACCGCCGCCGAGCTGACCGCCGAGGAGGGCTCCGCCGGCACGGTGAAGGTCCAGGTCGCCCAGAAGGGCGGGACCACCGCCGTACTGGAACGGCCGAAGATCATCACCCGGGCCGCGGCCGGATCCCGTGACGTCCCCGACGGCCCCGGCGCCGCCGGCGGCACCTTCAAGGGCGACCTCTACGGGCGGATGGCGGTCTCGCTGACCGTGCTCGCGTTCCTCGTCCAGGCCGGCGGCGTCGTCGCCCGCGCCCTGTCCGTGCAGCGCGCCCCCTGGGGCAACATGTACGAGTTCTCCATCACCTTCTCCACGGTGGCGGTCGGCGCGTACCTGGCTCTGCTCGCGCTTAAGAAGAACGTCCGCTGGATGGGGCTGATCCTGGTCACCGCGGTCCTGCTGGACCTCGGTCTCGCGACCACGGTGCTCTACACCTCCAGCGACCAGCTGGTGCCCGCGCTGCACTCGTACTGGCTGTGGATCCACGTCTCCACCGCCATCATCTGCGGCGCCGTGTTCTTCATCGGCGGCATCGGCACCCTCATCTACCTCTTCCGCGACAGCTACGAGAACAAGATCGCGAACGGCGAGGAGCCGGGCGCCTTCGCGCAGTCCGTGCTCTCCCGGATGCCGTCCGCGTCGAGCCTCGACAAGTTCTCGTACCGGATCAACGCGGCCGTCTTCCCGCTGTGGACGTTCACGATCATCGCGGGCGCGATCTGGGCAGGGGACGCCTGGGGCCGCTACTGGGGCTGGGACCCCAAGGAGGTCTGGTCCTTCATCACCTGGGTCGCGTACGCCTGCTACCTGCACGCCCGCGCCACCGCCGGCTGGAAGGGCCGCAAGGCCGCCTACCTGGCCCTGATCGCCTTCGGCTGCTGGATCTTCAACTACTACGGCGTCAACATCTTCGTCACCGGCAAGCACTCGTACGCCGGCGTCTGACGCACACCACAACGACGGCTGCCCGCCCCCGGACCTCCGGGCGGCGGGCAGCCGTCGTCGCGGGGTCTCGGCGGTACCGGTAGGTTCTCCGCGGTGACCTTGAGACGGACGCGGGGCTCCGCGCCGATGAGCGACGGAGCGCGGTTGCGCTGGGTGGCGTCGGGGGACTCGACCCAGCCGTTGCCCGTCGTCCTGCTCCACGGCGGCCCGGGACTGCCGGACTACCTGAGCGACGTCGCCGCCATGGCCGACGACCTGGCCCCCGTGTACCGCTACGACCAGCGCGGCGTCGGCCGGTCCGTGTGGGAGGGGCGCCATTCCCTGTCCCGGCACGTCGACGACCTCGCCGAGCTCCTCGATACGTGGGACGCGCCCGAAGCCGTGTTGATCGGGCACTCCTACGGCGCCGAACTGGTGAGCCGGTTCTGCCTGGCCCACCCCGGCCGGGCCGCCGCGGTGCTGCTGATGTGCGGGCCGTACGTCGGTGACTGGCACACCCGGTACGGCGCGGAGCGCGACCGCCGTACGTCCGCCGGGCAGCGGGAGCGGCGCCGTGAGCTGAAGGGGGTGCCGTACCGCACGGAGGAGCAGGAGGCCGAACTGCTCACGCTGTCCTGGTTCACCGACCATGCCGACCCGGAGCGCGGGTGGCGCTGGGCCGCGCGGGCCGCCCGGCGTCGCCGTCCGGTCAACTGGGCCATGAACGGCGAACTCGCTACGGAAGCGCGCGCGGACCCGCTCGACGACCGTCTCGACGAGCTGCGCGCCTGCCTGCCCGCGCGGGCGGAGATGCTCGGCGGGGCCGACGATCCGCGCCCGGTGTCCGCACTGGCGGCACTCGCGCTCCGGCTCGGTCTTCCCCTGACGCGTATCGAGGGCGCCGGGCACGAGCCCTGGCGGGAGCAGCCCGACGCCGTCCGCGCGCATCTGCGGAGGTTCGTGGACCGCGCCTGCGGATGAGGGCTTCGACCGCTCCGGCCGCTACGAGGCGTCGGGGTCGTTCTCGCGGCGCTTCAGTTCCTCCTCGCGGCGGCGGAGGTCCGCCTCCCAGTCCTTGAGGAGCGTCTCGTCCTTCTTGTTCTCTTCCTTCAGCGACTTCAGGAAGTCCGGGTTGTCGTCCGGCGCCACCCACTCCTGGCGATGGCTGCGGTGCCACTCGGAGGGCGTACGGCCTCCGGCGGGCGGCTGGCGGACCTTGCCCGCGGCCAGCCAGACGATCGGGCCGACGATCCAGAACAGCAGGATGATGAAGACCCAGGCGATCTTCGGCAGGTGCTTGGCCTCGTCCTCCGGGGTGTTCAGGCAGTCGATGAACGCGAAGATCGTCAGCGCCAGCGGCAGAAGGTAGATCAGAGCCCGGAGCATGGTGGAAAGGTCCCCCCGAGGAGAGTTGGCGGGGCTTTGCCCCGCCCCGGTGACGGGCCCAGAGTAACGGGTGTCATTTACGTCCCACGGCGAGCAGGTGGGAACTGGCGGCGAGCAGGTCCGGGTACGGTTCGGCCATGCGGGCGGCCGCCAGCGCGGAGGCGAACAGGCGTGATCCGACCAGGGATTCCCCCGTGTGCCGCTCGGTCGCTTTCAGGAGGGCCCAGGTGGGTCCCTCAACGCCGTACACCCGGGTTTCGGTGAGGCCGGCCCCGCGCATTTCGGCGTTCAGCTCGGCACCCGTATGGAAGTGGGCCTCGGTGAAGCCCTTCTTCCCGTCGTGAGATCCGGTGTCCAGGATCCTGGCGATGCCCTCCTGGAGCGAGTCGCGGTCGAGGTGGGCGAGTGCGGTGTGCTCGAAGAGCGAGGCGTAGCGGTTGATGCCGGCGGCGGCGACGAGCCCCCCGGGCCGGACCACGCGGTACGCCTCCGCCAGGGCGGTCCTCCGGTCGGCGGCTTCCACGAGGTGGTAGAGCGGGCCGAGGACCAGAACCACGTCGTACGAGGCGTCGGCCGCGCTCAGCTCCCGGGCGTCCCCCAGCTCGACGCTGCACCCGGAGTCCTCGGCCTCGGCGAGGTGACGTTGTACGGGGTCCACGAGGTGCACTCGGTAGCCGTCTTCGGACAGCCAGCGGGCGTGGGCGCCGGGGCCGCCGCCGACATCGAGTACGGAAGCGGGTGCGGGTGGCAGGTGCCGGCGCAGCAGCTCCTGGGTGCGGACCATCTCCAGGACGCCGTCGGCGGGGCCGGAGAGCCGGTCGGACTCGTTGATGGTGGCCGAGTAGAACTCGATGATTCCTGCCGGGACTTGGTAAGCCGTCATGAGACCGTCCTGTTCCGGGCCGAAGCCGAGGCGGGTGCATCCCTCGGCTAACCTAACCGGTTGACCTGTCCAGCTACCAGGAGATCACAGTGCCGCAACTGAAGTACGAGCAGATCGCGGAGTCCCTGCGCGCAAGGATTTCGGACGGAGAGTTCGGAGCGGGCGACCTGCTGCCTTCCGGGCGTGACCTGTGCGAGCAGTGGTCGGTCTCGCGCGCCACGGTCATCAAGGCGATGGACGTCTTGCGTGGTGACGGGCTCGTCGTCGCCCGGCAGGGGTCGGGGTTCACTGTGGTGGAGAGTCCCGTGGCACGGCCGGCCGGGCGGCGTTCCGCCGGGTCGACGCGTGTGTCGGGTGGGCGGCCGTTCAGGCGTCTGGGGATGCCGGAGAAGGAGAAGCCGCCTACGAGGATCGCTGACGCGATGGGGCTCGGCGCCGGGGAACTCGCTCTCCGCAGGGACCGGCTGATGCTGCTCGACGACGGCTCGCCGCTCTCGTTGGTCACGGCCTGGTTCCCGGAGGAGGTGGCGGACGCCTGCCCGAAGCTGGCGCAGAAGGGGCCGATCCCGGAAGGGACCACGCACTATGTGACGCGGATGACCGGTAGGTCCCCGGCCCGGGGAACGGACGTGACCTCGGTGCGTCTCGCCTCCGAGAACGAGGCCGTGAGCCTCGGGCTGGACGTGCCCGCCGCACTCGCGGTCGTCCTCCACGTGGCGAGCGACGGTGGCGGCGATGTCCTCGTGTGCGAGGAGGGTGTGACGCCGGCTCACCTTTGGGAGCAGGTGGAGAGCTACCCGATGGGTGGAAGCGTCAGTGAATAGCTCGACTGGACCGGTCAACCGGTCCAGTCTCGCTGTATGAGTACTTCGGAGCACGCCGACTTCCTCCACGCGCGCTTACTTCCCTGGGCCCGTCCCGACGGCGGACCTTGCTACTTGCAGACCGACGGCCACGGCTGTGTATCGCGTCTGGCGGACGAGATGGAGGCCGTGCAGCTCAGCACGGGCGCGGAAGTCCTCGACTGCGCCAAGCCGCTCATCGCCGCCGCCGGTTCGACGGTCGCAGAGCTGCGGTTCGCCGCCGTGCGGCTGGCCGAGTGCCTGACCGACGCGCTGCGCGTCGCGGAAAGCAGGGGCATGCGGCTGCGGTGCGCAGAGGCGGCGGCGGAGTCTGCCGGGCCGGCAGTCAACGGCTGACGCGGGGAGCCCTGACGGCCGCCGTAGGGGAGGATGTCAAACTTGTCCTCATGGCTTACGACGATCTTCGATCCCTTCTCCGGGCTCTGGAGCGCGAGGGCGAGCTCAAGCGCATCAAGGCCGAGGTCGACCCCTACCTGGAGGTCGGTGAGATCGTCGACCGGGTGAACAAGGCCGGCGGGCCGGCGCTGCTCTTCGAGAACGTCAAGGGGTCATCGATGCCCCTGGCCATGAACGTCTTCGGGACCGACAAGCGGCTGCTCAAGGCGCTCGGGCTGAAGTCCTACGGCGAGATCAGCGAGAAGATCGGCGGGCTGCTCAAGCCCGAGCTGCCGCACGGGTTCGTCGGGGTGCGGGAGGCCTTCGGGAAGCTCGGGTCGATGGTGCACGTGCCGCCGAAGAAGGTGAAGGGCGAGAACGCGCCCGTCCAGGAGGTCGTCCTGACCGGGGACGACGTGGACCTGGACCGGCTGCCCGCGCTGTTCACCTGGCCGAAGGACGGCGGCTCCTTCTTCAACCTGGGGCTGACGCACACCAAGCACCCCGAGTCCGGCGTCCGCAATCTGGGGCTCTACCGGCTCCAGCGGCACGACCGGCGCACCATCGGGATGCACTGGCAGATCCACAAGGACAGCCGCAACCACTACCAGGTCGCCGCCCGGCGCGGGGAGCGGCTGCCGGTCGCGATCGCGTTCGGCGCCCCGCCCGCCGTGACGTACGCGTCCACCGCGCCGCTGCCCGGGGACATCGACGAGTACCTGTTCGCCGGGTTCATCCAGGGCAAGCGGATCGAGATGGTCGACTGCAAGACCGTGCCGCTCCAGGTCCCGGCCAACGCCGAGGTCGTCATCGAGGGGTGGCTGGAGCCCGGGAAGACGCTCCCCGAGGGGCCGTTCGGCGACCACACCGGGTTCTACACCCCGCAGGAACCGTTCCCCGCACTGACCATCGACTGCGTGACCATGCGCAGGCGCCCGCTGCTCCAGTCCATCGTGGTGGGCCGGCCGCCGACCGAGGACGGGCCGCTGGGCCGGGCCACCGAACGGTTCTTCCTGCCGCTGCTCAAGATCATCGTGCCGGACATCGTGGACTACCACCTGCCGGAGTCGGGTGGCTTCCACAACTGTGCGATCGTCTCGATCGACAAGAAGTACCCGAAGCACGCGCAGAAGGTGATGAGCGCCATCTGGGGCGCGCACATGATGTCGCTGACCAAGCTGATCGTCGTCGTGGACTCGGACTGCGACGTCCACGATCTGCACGAGGTGTCCTGGCGGGCGCTCGGCAACACGGACTACGCGCGCGACCTGACGGTGTCCGAGGGCCCCGTCGATCACCTCGACCATGCCTCCTACCAGCAGTTCTGGGGTGGCAAGGCGGGCATCGACGCGACGAAGAAGTGGCCCGAGGAGGGCTACACGCGGGACGGGGGCTGGCCCGACATGGTCGAGTCGGACCCGGAGACGGCGGCCCTGGTGGACCGCCGGTGGAAGGAGTACGGGCTGTGAGCGCCGCAGAAGCGACCCTGGGACCTGGGCCCGCGCAACCCAGCAGCAAGGTGAGGGCGTTCCTGCGGCTCGTGATGATCGAGCACTCGGTCTTTGCGCTGCCCTTCGCCTACATCGCCGCCCTGACCGCGATGTTCCAGGTGGACGGGACGATCCACTGGGGCACGCTGCTGCTCGTCACCCTCGCGATGGTCGGGCTGCGGACGTTCGCGATGGCCGCGAACCGGATCATCGACCGCGAGATCGACGCCCGGAACCCGCGCACCGCGAGCCGGGAGCTGGTGACCGGCGCGGTGTCGGTGAAGTCGGCGTGGACGGGGGCGCTCGTCGCCGTCGTCGTCTTCCTCGGGGCCGCCGCCCTGCTGAATCCGCTCTGCCTGGCGCTGGCGCCGGTCGCGGTGATCCCGATGGTGGTCTACCCGTACGGCAAGCGGTTCACGAACTTCCCGCACGCGATCCTGGGGCTCGCCCAGGCCATCGGGCCGATCGGCGCCTGGCTGGCGGTGACCGGGAGCTGGTCGTGGGACGCGGTGATCCTGGGGCTCGCCGTCGGTATCTGGATCGGCGGCTTCGACCTGATCTTCGCCTGCCAGGACGTGCAGGCGGACCGGGCGCACGGGGTGCTCTCCTTCCCGGCCCGCTTCGGCATCCCGGCCGCGCTGTGGGGCGCGCGGGTGTGCCACGCGGTGACGACGGGCCTGCTGGTGTGGTTCGGCCTCGCCACGGACGCGGGGGCCTTCTACTGGATCGGCATGGTGATCGTCGCCGTCGCCTTCGTGTACGAGCACCGGGTGGTGCGCCCGCACGACCTGTCGCGGCTGAACCGGGCGTTCTTCTCGGTCAACGGCTTCATCGGGATGGCGCTGTTCGTGTGCGCGCTGCTGGATCTGGTGGTGCGCGGGCTCACGGCGTGAGCGCGCGCGGGGCGGTGGGGCGGCGCAGCGCGAAGGCCGCCACCACCCCGCCTGTCAGCCCGAAGAGGTGGCCCTGCCAGCTGACGCCGGGGTCGGTGGGCAGGACGCCCTGGAGCAGCGAGCCGTACACCGCGGCGACGACCAGGCCGACGACCACGTCGAGCGGGCGGCGGTCGACGAAGCCGCGGACCAGCAGGTAGCCGAAGAGGCCGAAGACCACGCCCGACGCGCCGAGCGTGACGGTGTTCGCGGGGGCGGTGAGCCAGACGCCGAAGCCGCCGACGAGGATCACGGTGAGCACGACGCCGGCGAAGCGGCGCAGTCCGCCGAGCGCGGCTATGAAGCCCAGGACCAGCAGCGGGACGCTGTTGGACGCGACGTGGGCCCAGCCGTCGTGGAGGAACGCGGCGGGCACGATGTCGAGCAGTTCGGCGGGCTCGCGGGGGGTGATGCCGTGGTCGTCCAGGCCGTGTCCCGTCGCCAGGTCGACGGCCTCCAGGGCCCAGAGCAGCCCGACCCAGCCCAGCATCGCCGCCCCGGCCATGAGCGCCCGGTCGCCGGTCCTCACCCGTACGTCGTCCATGGCGGAACTCCCCCCTTCACCCGACGGAACGTACCGGACCCCTCGGACAGTTCCGGATGCGGTGCGCCGGATAGGCTCGGGGGTGTGGATTCCGGGACTTCAGTGAGTCAGCAGCAGCGAAAGCCTTGGATTGTCGGGGTTTCGGGCGCTTCGGGTACGCCATTTGCCGCTGCTGTGCTGCGTGGGCTGCTGGCCGCCGGGGAGAGCGTCGATCTGGTCGTGAGCCGGGCGTCGCGGCTGACGCTGCTGGACGAGACGGGGATCGCCTTCCGGGACGCGCACTGGCGCGAGGATCTGGCGGCCTGGCTGGCGCGGGGCGCGGACGGGAAGCCGCACACCTTCGACGTGGACGTGTCGGGCGTACGCCACTGGGCGGCCGGTGATCTGGCCGCGGGGCCGTCCTCGGGGTCGTACCCGGCGAAGGGGATGCTGGTCGTGCCGGCGTCGACGGCGTGTGTGGCGGGGGTGGCGCTCGGGCTGTCGAAGGACCTGTTGCAGCGGGCGGCGAGCGTGACGCTCAAGGAGCGCCGGAAGCTGGTGGTCGCGGTGCGCGAGACGCCGCTCAGTGGGGCGACGCTGAAGCAGCTGGTGGCCCTGGACGAGGCGGGCGCGGTCGTGCTGCCCGCCTCGCCGGGCTTCTACGCGGGGGCGACGCACATCCAGGATCTGGTGGACTTCGTCGCGGGGCGGGTGCTGGACGCGGCGGGGGTGCCGCATCTGCTGTACCGCCGTTGGGAGGGGGAACTCGGTGGTGGCTCCCCGGGCTGATCCGGGGAGGTGGGTCAGCGCTTCTTGGGGGCGCGCCGCGGACCGCGGGTGCGGTCGACGCGGAGGGCGGCGGCGGGCTGGTGGGCACGCGAGCGGTTGGCCAGGTCCTGAAGCTCGCGCATCCGGGCGTAGGCCATCTCGATCGTGTACACGGTGTCGTCACTCCTGAAGATTCGTAAGCGATTTTTGATTGTGCGAGAAGATTTGCAGGCATCAACGCCTGCACGCCTTAGATTCTACACGTAGACTTGCGGTACTGCTGAACAATGGAAGGTTTCAGTCATATGGACGCGGTGGACAGGCAGCTCATCCAGGCCCTCCGGGAGAACGGCAGGGCCTCGTACGCCGAGCTCGGACGGCTCGTCGGGCTCTCCGGGCCCAGCGTCACCGACCGCATCAACCGGCTGGAATCCGCCGGTGTCATCACCGGTTACCGCGCCACCGTCGACGCGGCCTCGCTCGGTCTCGGCGTCACGGCGCTGATCGGCATCTCGCTCTCCGACGCGGCCGACCACGAGGACGTGGCGCGCCGGCTGAAGGACCTCGCGGAGATCGAGGACGCCTGGTTCATCGCGGGCGACGACTCGTACATGCTCAAGGTGCGCGTCGGTGACGTGGACGGCCTGGAGAAGACCATCCGCCGGCTCAGCGGCACCAAGGGCGTCTCGCGGACCCGCACCACCATCGTGCTCTCCACCAAGTGGGAGAACCGGGTCGGAGACCTCCCCGAGGAGCACTAGGCGTACGGTGGCGGGGTCCGGTACGGAGAGAAGATGCGAGGAGCACGGGTGGACGCGGGACTCAAGCGCGAGCTGGAGCAGAAGGTCCGGGACGGTGAGCGGCTGACCCGCGAGGACGGGATCGCGCTCTACGAGTCCGACGACCTGGCGTGGCTCGGCGGGCTGGCCCACGAGGTGCGTACGCGCAAGAACGGCGACGTCGTCCACTTCAACGTCAACCGCCACCTCAACATGACCAACGTGTGCACCGCGTCCTGCGCGTACTGCTCCTTCCAGCGCAAGCCGGGGGAGAAGGACGCGTACACGATGCGCATCGAGGAGGCGGTGAAGCTCGCCAAGGCGATGGAGGGCGAGAACCTCACCGAGCTGCACATCGTCAACGGGCTGCACCCCTCCCTGCCGTGGCGCTACTACCCGCGCTCGCTGAGCGCGCTGAAGGAAGCGCTGCCGCAGGTCTCCCTCAAGGCGTTCACCGCCACCGAGATCCACCACTTCGAGACCATCTCCGGGATGTCCGCGTCGGACATCCTCGACGAGCTGATCGAGGCCGGTCTGGAGTCGCTGACCGGTGGCGGCGCGGAGATCTTCGACTGGGAGGTCCGCCAGCACATCGTGGACCACCGGACGCACTGGGAGGACTGGTCGCGTATCCACCGGCTCGCCCACGAGAAGGGGCTCAAGACCCCGGCGACCATGCTGTACGGGCACATCGAGGAGCCCCGGCACCGCGTCGACCACGTGCTGCGGCTGCGGGAGCTCCAGGACGAGACCGGCGGCTTCCAGGTCTTCATCCCGCTGCGCTACCAGCACGACTTCGTGGACATGAAGGACGGCAAGGTCCGCAACAAGCTCCAGGCGCGGACCACGATGGCGACCGGCGCCGAGGCGCTGAAGACCTTCGCCGTCTCCCGGCTGCTGTTCGACAACGTGCCGCACGTCAAGGTGTTCTGGGTGATGCACGGTGTCCAGACCGCGCAGCTCGCCCTCCAGCACGGCGCGGACGACATGGACGGCTCGGTCGTCGAGTACAAGATCACGCACGACGCGGACAACTACGGCACGCCGAACAAGCTGACCCGCGAGGACCTGCTCGACCTGATCCGCGACGCCGGCTTCCGCCCGGTGGAGCGCAACACCCGGTACGAGATCATCCGCGAGTACCCGGGCCCGGACGCGGACCGGCGCGAGTCGCCGCAGCCGATGCGGGTCTGACCCGGCGCGCGCCGCGCGCGCGACGCTGCACGTACGAAAGCTCCGGCCACCGTCCCCGGCCGGAGCTTTCTCGCGTTCCGGACACCGGTTGAGCCGAGCAGCTGTAATAGTTAATCTGCGCGTATGGCTCTTACATTCGAGGTGGATCCGACGTTCGACCGGTCCGTGCGCGACGGCATCGTCGCGCTCTGGGCCGATGTCTCCAACGCGGGCGGCGCGGTGGGCTTCGTGCCGCCGGTGTCGGAGGGAGACGTCCGGCCCGAGCTGCTGAAGCACCAGGTCGCCCTGACCGAGGGCCGCACCCGGCTGGTCGTCGGCTACGACGAGGACGGCCGCGTCGCCGCCACCGCGTTCCTGACGCTCAACACGCACCGGTTGATGGCGCACTGGCTGTGGGCCTACACCGTGATGGTCCACCCCCGCCACCAGGGCCGGGGCTACGGGCGCGATCTGATGGCGGTCGTCGCGGACACGGCCCGCGCGACCGAGGGCATCGAGGCCGTCCGGCTCACCTGCCGGGGCGGCACGGGCGCCGACCGCTTCTACGCCGCCTGCGGCTACAAGGAGGTCGGACGGGTTCCGGGGGCGATCCGGGTCTCCGAGGGCGACGACCGGGACGACATCATCATGCTGCTGACGCTGGGCTGAGCCCGTACGGGTGCGGCCCAGCGAATCGATCGATTGCGGGGCATGCTTCACTGGTCGGGCAGGACTGTCGTACGTAGAGAGAAGGCCAGCTGTGTCCGCTGCCAAGCCGAGCGCAACGATCCGGTACACCGCGATGCGTCTCAGCATCTTCGTCGGCTGCTTCGTCGTCGCCGCCATCGCCGTCAACTTCGGAGTGGTGCCGTCCGGGGTCGGGGGATCCAACGTCGTCTGGGTCATCCTGCTCGCCCTGGTGCTGTCCGCGCCGCTCAGCTTCGTCCTGCTGCGCAGGCAGCGCGACGAGATGTCCGAGCAGCTCGTCTCCTCGGTCGACCGCGCCAAGGCCCGCCTGGAGGCCAACCGCACGCGCGAGGACGGCGTCACGCCGTAGCGGTCTCGTGAGGGGTGCGTAAGGGGAACGTAAGCTTCCTCACATCGCTCGCCCCATTCCGTCGAACCCCAGCGCGGGAGCGTTCGCTCCTGTACTGGGGTTTTTCGTTGCCTCCAGGCGGAGTTGAGGATTCCGGGTGGCCGCGGACGGGTGGGGAGCGCTCTCTCGTAACCAAAGAAGAGCTTTGAGGTTCTCAAAGTTCAAGTGTTAACGTGTTCGACATGAAGACTGATGTGCGCCTCCGATCTGCCACGAGCGTCCCGCTCGTGGAGCGCCTTCACGTCGATCTCTGCCGCTGTATGTCCGCGGTCTGTTGCCGCAACGTCTGATACCGGCACCATGCAGCGGCGCCGCCCCCGACGCGGGCGCCGCACCCCCGTCCCCCGCACACCGTCCCCGTGCGTCCCGATGCGTCACATCTGGAGTGTGTCCGTGTCCGCGAACCCCGCGTCCACCGCCGAGAAGCCCGCAGGCTCCGGCTTCCGCATACCGAAGGTCCCGTTCTGGGCCCAGATCGTCGCCGGTCTGATCCTCGGCGTCCTGCTCGGCTGGCTCGCCCGCAGCCAGGACATCCACTGGCTGTACACCACGCTCGACAAGGTCGGCCACATCTTCGTCCAGCTGCTGAAGCTGGCCGTCGCGCCCCTCGTCTTCTTCGCGATCCTGGTGTCGATCACCAACCTGCGCAAGGTCAACAACGCCGCCCGGCTGGCCTCCCGCACCGTGCTCTGGTTCATGATCACCTCGCTGATCGCGGTCGCCATCGGCCTCGCGATCGGCCTGATCACCAACCCGGGCTCCGGCACCGGCCTCACCCCGAAGGACGGCAAGCTCCCCGAGCACTCCGGCTCCTGGCTCGACTTCCTGACCGGCATCATCCCGGACAACGTCATCACGCCGTTCGCCGAGCTGAACGTCCTGCAGATCGTCTTCATGGCCGCCGTCGCCGGTATCGCCGCCCTCCAGCTCGGTGAGAAGGCGCAGCCGATCCTCACCCTCAGCGAGGCCGTCCTGGAGCTCCTGCAGAAGGCCCTGTGGTGGGTCATCCGCCTCGCCCCGCTCGGCACCGTCGGCCTCATCGGCTACGCGATCGCCGACTACGGCTGGGACCTGATCGGCAAGTACGCGACCTTCACCGCCGATGTCTACATCGGCTGCGCCCTGGTGCTGTTCGGCGTCTACCCGCTGCTGCTCGCCACCGTCGCCAAGGTCAGCCCGCTCCAGTTCTTCAAGGGCGCCTGGCCCGCGATCCAGCTGGCGTTCGTCTCGCGCTCCTCGGTCGGCACCATGCCGGTCACCCAGAAGGTCACCGAGCGCCTGGGCGTCCCGAAGGAGTACGCCTCCTTCTCCGTCCCGTTCGGCGCCACCACCAAGATGGACGGCTGCGCCGCGATCTACCCGGCGCTCGCCGCGATCTTCATCGCGCAGATCTTCGACGTGCAGCTGGGGGTCGGCGACTACATCCTGATCGCGTTCGTCTCGGTCATCGGTTCGGCGGCCACCGCCGGTCTGACCGGCGCCACGGTCATGCTGACGCTGACCCTGTCGACTCTGGGCCTCCCGCTGGAGGGCGTCGGCCTGCTCATGGCCATCGACCCGATCCTGGACATGATGCGGACCGCCACCAACGTGGCAGGCCAGGCGCTCGTCCCGGTGATCGTCTCCGCCCGCGAGAAGATCCTCGACCACGACGCCTACAACTCGGCCTCGGCCTCCCCGGTCGACGACATCGAGGTGCGCGAGACCGAGCAGGACCGCGTCCCGGTCGCGGCCTGATCACCCGGCACCACCCCGAGGGCCCCTTCTCCGTGCGGAGGAGGGGCCCTCGGGCGTACGCGGCGGCTGCCCCGCGCCCCGTACCCTTACCAGGGAGTAGTGCTGCGGGGGCGGGAGGAGTCGACGTGGGTGCTGTGCGGAACAAGCGGATGCCGCGCGCCGTGCGCGAGCGGCAGATGATGGACGCCGCGGTGCGGACGTTCGGGCAGCGGGGGTACCGGGCCGCCTCGATGGACGAGATCGCCGAGCTGGCCGGGGTGTCCAAGCCGCTGGTGTACCTGTACCTGAACTCCAAGGACGAGCTGTTCACCGCGTGCATCCGGCGCGAGGCGCAGGCGCTGCTGGCCGCCGTGCAGGCGGGCGTCGAGCCGGGGCTGCCGGCCGACCGGCAACTGTGGGACGGGCTGCGGGCGTTCTTCACGCACACCGCGGAGAACCCGGACGGCTGGGCGGTGCTGTACCGGCAGGCGCGGACCCACGGGGAGCCGTTCGCCACCGAGGTCAACGTGATGCGCGAGGAGATCGTCGCGTTCGTGACCGGTCTGATCGGCGCCGCCGCCCGCGAGGCGCACCACGACCCGGCGCTCCCTGACCGGGACGTGGCGGGCCTCGCACAGGCGCTGGTGGGCGCGGCGGAGGCACTGGCCGGCTGGGCCAACGAGACCCCGGGCGTCTCGGCCCGGGAGGCGGCGGCCACGATGATGAACTTCTCCTGGGCGGGCCTGGAGAACCTGATGAACGGCCGCCCGTGGCAGGTGCCTAGCCCGTAGTCCCCGTGAGGTGCACCCGCTCGCCGTCGCCGCCTCCCCGCAGCTGGAACGCCGTGCCGTCGGTGGCGTACGTGACGGTGCCGGGCAGCAGCACGGGGGCCCGGAAGTCCGCCCGCACGAACCGGATACGGCCCTGATCCGGGTTCTCGGCGAGGCAGCGGGCCACGGTCCACATGCCGTGCGCGATGGCCCGGGGGAAGCCGAACAGCCGCGCGGTCAGCGGGTGGAGGTGGATCGGATTGCGGTCGCCGGACGCGGCCCCGTACCGCCGCCCGAGGTTGCCGGGCAGCCGCCACTCGGCGACGGCGGGGAGGGCCGGGGAGCCCTCCGAAGGCCCGGCCGGTGGTGCCGTGGCCTCCGTGCGCGTCGCGTGCCGGGACAGATAGCCGCTGCGGGACTCCCACACCAGCTCTCCCGCGAGCCGCGCCTCGGTCACGACGGTGACCTCCGTGCCGCGCCGGTGCGGGTTCAACTCCGCCGCGTAGACCGTGAGTTCCAGCAGCTCGTCCGGCTGGAGCGGGCGGTGGGCGGTGATCTCGATCCAGGTGTGGACGAGGCCGGTGACGGGGAGCGGGAAGCCGGGGCGGGTCATCAGCCGCATGGCCAGGGGGAACGCCAGGACGTGCGGGTACGTCACCGGCAGCGGCCCGGTCGCCGGGAAGCCGCAGATCGTGCGGTACGCGGCCAGGGGGCCGGGTGCGAGGGACGCGGCCGGCAGGTGGAGGCGGTCGGTGGGGAGGGTGGCGCCGGGGCGTCCGGCCCGTTTGAAGGGCGAGGTGACGGCGCCCCGGGCGAGCGAGAGGGCGAGGCTCATCGCGTCACGCCCCCAGCAGGCTCTGGCCGCAGACCCGGACGATCTGGCCGTTGACGGCCGTCGACGCGGGCTGGGCGAACCAGGCGGTGGTCTCGGCCACGTCGACCGGGAGACCGCCCTGCGCGAGGGAGTTCATGCGGCGGCCGGCCTCGCGGATGAGGAGCGGGACGGCGGCGGTCATCTTCGTCTCGATGAAGCCGGGGGCCACCGCGTTGACCGTGACGCCGTGGTCGGCGGCGGCGCGCGGGGCCAGCGAGCGGACCAGGCCGATGATGCCGGCCTTGCTGGCCGCGTAGTTGGTCTGGCCGTTGTTGCCGGCGATGCCCGCGATGGAGGCGGTGGCGACGATCCGGCCGCCCCGGTTGAGCGTGCCGGCCTTCAGCAGCGCGTCGGTGGTGCGCAGGACGCTGTCCAGGTTGACGTCGATGACCGAGGCCCAGCGTTCGGCGGGCATGTTGGCGAGCCGCCGGTCGCGGGTGATGCCGGCGTTGTGCACGAGGATGTCGAGCCCGTCCGGGACGGCGGCCGCGATGCGTTCGGCGGCGTCCTCGGCGGTGATGTCGAGGGGGAGCGCGGTGGCGCCGAGGCGGTCGGCGGTGCGCACCAGGTCCTCCCGGGCCTGCGGGATGTCCAGGCAGACGACCCGGGCGCCGTCGCGGGCCAGGACCGAGGCGACGGAGGCCCCGATGCCCCGGGCGGCGCCGGTGACCAGGGCGGTGCGGCCGGCGAGCGGGGCGGCCCAGTCGGCGACCTCGTCCGGGGCGGCGTCGGTGACCTCGATGACCTGGCCGCTGACGTACGCGGACCGGGGTGAGAGCAGGAAGCGCAGGGTGGATTCGGCGGCGGCGACGGCTCCGGGGGCGATGCGCACCAGCTGCACGGTGGCGCCCTTGCCGATCTCCTTGCCCAGGGAGCGGACGAAGCCCTCCAGGGCCTGCTGGGCGGCGGCCTGGTGGTGGTCGTCCGGGGACGGCCGCACCCCGAGGACGACGACCCGGCCGCCGGGGGCGAGCGAGCGGACGACCGGGTGGAGGGCGGCGTGCACGGCGCCGAGCCCGGCCGCGGTGTCCACGGCGGTCGCGTCGAGCACGAGCGCGGCGGGCCGGTCCGCGCGGGCGGTGACCTCCAGGCCGGTGGCGGTGAGGAGCGCGGCGAGGTCCTCGGTGACGGCGGAGTCCCCGGCGGTGAGGTGGAGGACCGGGCCGGTCGGCGCCGGCGCCTCGGGGGTCCAGCGTCGCAGCCGGGTGGGCTGCGGGAGGCCGAGCTTCCGGGTGAGGAACTTGCCGGGTGCCGTGCCGGTCAGGTGCAGATAGCGGTCGGCCATTGTCCAGACTCCCTGCTCGGTCGTAGATTTACTCCGGAGTAAGGTTACTCAAGAGTCAGGAGCTGGTCGAGATGAGCTGGTCGAGTTGATTCCCCTCGCACTCCCGCAGCCCCGCCGCGTCGCGGTCATCGGTGGCAGCCGCATTCCCTTTGCCCGCTCCGACGGGCCCTACGCGCAGGCCTCCAACCAGCAGATGCTGACCGCCGCGCTCGACGGTCTCGTCGAGCGGTTCGGGCTCCGGGGCGAGCGCGTCGGCGAGTTCGCGGCGGGCGCGGTCCTCAAGCACAGCCGCGACTTCAACCTGGCCCGCGAGACGGTCCTCGGCTCCCGGCTCGACCCGCGCACCCCCGCGTACGACGTCCAACAGGCCTGCGGCACCGGCCTCCAGGCGGTGATCGCCGCCGCGAACAAGATCATGCTCGGGGCGATCGACTCGGCGATCGCGGGCGGCACGGACACCACGAGCGACGCGCCGCTCGGCGTCAACGACGAACTGCGCAGGCTGCTGCTGTCCGTCCGGCGCGCGAAGTCGGCGGGCGCCCGCGCGAAGGCGCTGACGGGCGTACGGCCCCGGCACCTCGTCCCGGACATCCCGCGCAACGCCGAACCCCGCACCGGCCTCTCGATGGGCGACCACGCGGCGCTCACCGCCCGGCAGTGGGACATCGCCCGCGCCGATCAGGACCTCCTCGCGGCCACCAGCCACCAGCGGCTCGCCGCCGCGTACGAACGGGGCTTCCTGGACGACCTCGTCGTCCCCTACCGGGGCCTGGACCGGGACCAGAACCTGCGCCCCGGCTCCACGGTGGAGAAACTCGCCACGCTGAAGCCGGTGTTCGGCACCGGCCACCCGGACGCGACGATGACCGCGGGCAACTCGACGCCGCTCACGGACGGCGCCGCGACCGTGCTCCTGGCGAGCGAGGAGTGGGCCGAGGCGCACGGCCTGGAGCCGCAGGCGTACCTCTCGCTGTACGAGACCGCCGCAGTGGACTACGTGAACGGCGAGGACGGGCTGCTGATGGCGCCCGCCTACGCGGTGCCCCGGCTGCTGGAGCGGGCCGGGCTCGGCATCGAGGACTTCGACCTCTTCGAGATCCACGAGGCCTTCGCCTCCCAGGTGCTGGCCACGCTGGCCGCCTGGGAGAAGCAGGGCCTCGCGCCCGTCGGCCGGGACCGGCTGAACGTGGCGGGGTCCTCCCTCGCCACCGGCCACCCGTTCGCCGCGACGGGCGCCCGCATCGTCGCCACCCTGGCCAAGCTCCTCGCGGAACGGGACGCCCCGGGCCGGGGCCTGATCTCGGTCTGCGCGGCGGGCGGCCAGGGCGTCACGGCCATTCTCGAACGCGTGTGAGCCGGGGGCCGTGGCGCGGCGGGACCGCGCCACGGCCCCCGTACGACAGCAGTGAACCCGCCCGTCCCCCATGCCGAGGAGCCGCCCGTGTCCACGCCACCCGCACCTTCCCCCGCACCCGCCGTCCCCGCCCTGGTCGAGCCGACACTGGAGCGGGACACCTACGGCACCGTCCGGCAGGTCTCCGTACCGGCGTTCGCCCCGCCCGTCCGGCGCGGCTCGCTCGCCGAGATCCCGTTCGACAACGCCCGCGAGGCCCCCGCCGACGCCGTCCTCAGCCGCAAGCAGCCGGACGGCGGCTGGCAGGACGTGACCGCCGCCGAGTTCGCCGCCGAGGTGCTGGCCGTCGCCAAGGGCCTGATCGCGGAGGGCCTGCGCGGCGGCGACCGGATCGCGATCATGGCCCGTACGACGTACGAGTGGACCCTGCTCGACTTCGCGGCGTGGGCGGCCGGGCTGGTCACCGTGCCGATCTACCCGACCTCGTCCGCCTTCCAGGCCCGCTGGATCCTCCAGGACTCCGGGGCCGTCGCCTGCGCGGTCGAGACGGCCGAACAGGGCCGGATCATCAGCCAGGAACGCAAGCAGCTCCCCGGGCTCACCCACCTCTGGCAGTTCGACACCGGCGCGCTCGGCCGGCTGAAGAAGCTCGGGCAGCACCTGACGGACGACGCCGTCGCCGAGCGCCGCGCCACCCTGGAGCCGGAGACCCCGGCCACCCTGATCTACACCTCGGGCACCACGGGCCGCCCCAAGGGCTGCGTGCTGACCCACGGCAACTTCTTCGCCGAGGTCGACAACGCCATCGAGCTGCTGCACCCGGTCTTCAAGTCCGTGAGCAAGTACCCGGCGTCCACCCTGCTGTTCCTGCCGCTGTCGCACGTCTTCGGCCGGATGGTCGCCATCGGATGTCTGCGCGCCCGGGTCCGCCTCGGCCACGCCCCGTCGATCCAGACCGAGGACCTGCTCGCCGACCTGGCCGGCTTCAAGCCGTCGTTCCTGCTGGCGATCCCGTACGTCCTGGAGAAGGTCTACAACACCGGCCGGGCCACCGCCGAGAAGATGGGGCGGGCCTCCTCCTTCGACCGGGCCGCCCGGATCGCCCAGCGCTACGGGCAGGCCGTCGAGGCCGCCGAACACGGCACGGGCCCCGGGCCCGGCCTCGGGCTGCGCGCGGCCCGCGCCCTGTACGACCCGTTGGTCTACCGCCGTATCCGGGCCGCGCTCGGCGGCCATGTCCGGTACGCGATCTGCGGCGGCTCCCCGCTGGGCCGCCGGCTCGCCGCGTTCTACGCGGGCGCCGGCATCGAGATCTTCGAGGGCTACGGGCTGACCGAGACCACCGCCGCCGCCACGGTCACCCCGCCGCTCAGGCCCCGCCTGGGCACGGTGGGCTGGCCGTTGCCCGGCACCGCCGTACGCATAGCCGACGACGGGGAGGTGCTGCTCAGCGGCGGGCAGGTGTTCCAGGGGTACTGGGACGCCGAGCGCGCGGTGTCCGTGCCCGTCCTCGACGGCGGCTGGTTCGCCACCGGTGACCTGGGCGCGCTCGACGAGGGCGGCTACCTCACGATCACCGGCCGCAAGAAGGACATCATCATCACCTCGGGCGGCAAGAACGTCACCCCGGCCCCGCTGGAGGACTGGCTGCGCGCCCATCCGCTGGTCAGCCAGTGCATGGTGGCCGGCGACAACCGCTCGTTCATCACCGCCCTGATCACGCTGGAGGCGGACGGGCTCGCCCACTGGTGCCGGATGCGCAAGAAGCAGGGCATCCCGATGCGCGAACTCGTCCACGACGAGGAGCTGCGCACCGCCCTCCAGCGCGCGGTCGACGAGGCCAACCGGCTGGTCTCCCGGGCCGAGTCGATCCGCAAGTTCACCGTCCTGCCGGTGGACTTCACCGAGGAGAGCGGCCATCTCACGCCGTCGCTGAAGCTGAAGCGCGCCGCGATCGCGCGGGACTTCGCGGAGGAGATCGAGGCGCTGTACCGCAAGTGAGCCGTACCGGAGGCGCCCTGAGCCTGTGTCAGGCCGGGGCGCCCTCCTCCTTCCTCGGGGAGGCCGGCGGCTTCGTGTGCAGGACGGCGCGGGCCTGCTCGGCGGCGCGCGCTATGGACTCGGAGACGAAGTCCAGGTAGCGGGCCATGTTCTCCAGGCGGGTGCCCGCCGGGGTCTGTGTGCCGAGAACGGGGACGCCCTCGCGCGCGGTCGCGGCGAGTTCGGCGGTCGACCTGGCGCTCGCCATCATCGACTCGTGCATGATGTCGTCGTCGATGACATACCGCTCGCGGCGCCCGTCGCGCTCCCGGCGGACCATGCTCTGGGTCTCCAGGAACGCGACCGCCTTGGACACGGAGGCCGGGCTGACCTTCAGGCGCTCGGCGAGTTCACCGGCGGTGAGGCTCCCGGAGTCGCTGAGGGTCAGTGCGGCGAGCACCCTCGACATCATCAGCGGCGCGCCCGAGGCCATGAGCACGGTCGTGAACACCTCCTCGTACGCGCGAACCGCCTCGGCGTCGCGCCCGTACGGCTGGGGCTGCGGCCGTGCGTCGCGGGGCGCGGCCTGCTTCCTGCGGTGGGCGCGGTGCTCGGTGGCGCGGTGGGCGACCTCGGCGCGGTAGCCGGTGGGGCCTCCGTTGCGCGTCACCTCGCGGGTGATGGTCGAGGTGGGGCGGTCCAGCTGCCGGGCGATCTCGGCGTAGGCCAGGCCGTCGGCCAGGCCCCGGGCGATCTGGCGGCGTTCCTGCTGGGTGAGCCTGCCTCCCGGCATCGCGTTCTCCTTCGTGGCGCGGGTGCGGCCGTGGGGCGGCCGGTACGCCGACTATAGCGTTCGGTGACAGACCATTGCAACGAACTGTGTGCCGATCGTTGCGTTATCCGTGAGTCCATTGCTTCAACTTCTCTATTCTGACGTGCGGTTATGCGACTTCAATGCAACAAGTGTGTTGCCGGGTTCGTGAACGCAACGTAGCGTTTCTCTCATCGGAAAGTGCGAGCCACCGGGTTCGCATCACCGCAGAAGGAGCGCACCATGCCGAAGTTCGACACCCCCTCCGCCGTCACCGCCCACGTCGACATCCCCGGCGGCACCCTCCGGTTCATCGCCGCCGACCGCGGCGACACCCTCGTCGAGGTCCTGCCCGCCGACGCCTCCAGGAGCCGCGACACCAAGGCCGCCGAGCGCACCGAGGTCACCTGCGCCGACGGCGTCCTGGACATCCGGACCGCCAAGGGCGCGAAGAGCCGCCTCCTCGGCGACTCCGGCTCCGTCGAGATCACCGTCCAGCTCCCCGCCGGCTCGCACGTCGAGGCGAAGGCCGGAGCCGCCGAACTCCGGGGCGTCGGCCGCCTCGGGGACGTCGTGTTCGAGGGCGGCTACGGCTCCGTGAAGCTCGACGAGGCCGCGAGCGTACGGCTCGGCGGGCACGACGCCACCATCACCGTCGGCCGCCTCACCGGCCCCGGCGAGATCAGCACCCAGCGCGGCGACGTGACCGTCACCGAGGCCACCCGCGGCGCGCTCACCCTCAGCACCGTGCAGGGCGACATCACCGTCGGCGCGGCGCGCGGCGTCCCGGCCGTGCTCGACGCGGGCACCACCGTCGGCCGCATCGACAACGCGCTGAAGAACGACGGCGAGCCCGCCCTGACCATCAGGGCGACCACCACCCAGGGCGACATCACCGCCCGCAGCCTCTGACCCCGTACGCCTCACCGAAGGAGCAACTCCCATGACGAACCCGGCCATCGCGGCGAGCGGGCTGCGCAAGGCGTACGGCGACAAGACCGTGCTCGACGGGATCGACCTGCACATCCCGGCCGGGACGGTGTTCGCCCTGCTCGGTCCGAACGGGGCCGGCAAGACCACCGCGGTCAAGATCCTCTCCACGCTGATCTCGCCCGGCGAGGGCTCGGGCGCGATCAGCGTCGGCGGCCACGACCTGGCCGCCGACCCCCAGGCCGTGCGCGGCGAGATCGGGGTGACCGGGCAGTTCTCGGCGGTCGACGGCCTGATCACCGGCGAGGAGAACATGCTCCTGATGGCGGACCTGCACCATCTGTCCAGGGCGGAGGGCCGCCGGGTCGCGGCGGATCTCCTGGAGCGGTTCGACCTCACCGAAGCGGCGAAGAAGCCCGCCTCCACCTACTCCGGCGGCATGAAGCGCCGCCTCGACATCGCGATGACCCTCGTCGGCGGCCCCAGGATCATCTTCCTGGACGAGCCGACCACCGGTCTCGACCCGCGCTCCCGGCACAGCATGTGGCAGATGATCCGGGGCCTGGTCGCGGACGGCGTGACCGTCTTCCTCACCACCCAGTACCTGGAGGAGGCCGACGAACTCGCCGACCGCATCGCCGTCCTGCACCACGGGAAGATCGCCGCCGAGGGCACCGCCGACGAGCTCAAGCGGATCGTCCCCGGCGGACATGTCCGCCTCCGGTTCACCGACCCGACGGCCTACCGCGACGCGGCAGCGGCCCTCGGCGACGACACCGTCCGGGACGACGAGACGCTGGCCCTGCAACTCCCCAGCGACGGCACCCAGCGCGACCTGCGCGCGGTCCTCGACCGGCTGGACGCCGCCGGCATCGAGGCCGACGAGCTCACCGTCCACACCCCCGACCTCGACGACGTCTTCTTCGCCCTCACCGACACCGCCACCGCCATCCCCGCCCCGACCAAGGAGACCGTCCGATGAGCACCCTCTCCCTCGCCGTCCGCGACTCGGCCACCATGCTGCGCCGCAACCTGCTGCACGCCCGCCGCTACCCGTCGCTCACCCTGAACGTGCTGCTCACCCCGGTGATGATGCTCCTGCTGTTCGTCTACATCTTCGGCGACACCATGAGCGGCGGCGCGGGCCGCGACGCGTACATCGCGTACATCGTGCCGGGCATCCTGCTCATGACCATCGGCTCGACCACCGTCGGCACCGCGGTCTCGATCTGCACCGACATGAGCGAGGGCATCATCGCCCGGTTCCGCACCATGGCCATCCACCGCGGCTCCATCCTCTTCGGCCACGTGGTGGGCAGCCTCCTGCAGACCCTCATGAGCGTGGTGTTCGTCGGGGCCATCGGGGTGGCCATGGGCTTCCGCTCCACCGACGCCACGGTCCTGGAGTGGTTCGCCGCCTTCGGTCTCCTGGTCCTCTTCACCCTGGCGTTCACCTGGATCGCCCTGGGCATGGGGCTGGGCAGCCCGAACGCCGAGGCCGCGGGCAACAGCGCGATGCCGCTGATCCTGCTGCCGCTCATCTCCAGCGCGTTCGTCCCGCTGGGCTCGATGCCCGGCTGGTTCCGGCCGATCGCCGAGTACCAGCCCTTCACCCCGGCCATCGAGACCCTGCGCGGGCTGCTGCTCGGCACGGAGATCGGCCACAACGGGTGGCTCGCGGTGGCCTGGTGCCTCGGCCTGACCGTCCTCGGCTCCTTCTGGTCCAAGGCGCAGTTCGACCGGGACCCCAAGTAGGGGCCGTGACCGGCGGACACCGCCCGTACCGCCCAGGGGCGGCGCACCCACCGACCACGCGTCGGCCGTGCGCCGCCCCTTTCGTGTGCGGGGCGCCGCCGTATGTCTCTCGCCATCAAGCATCTTGACATCAAGAGAAAATCCGGGCAGGCTGCCCCGGGTCGATAGGTCTCTTGATGTCGAGATACATGGGGGTACGGAGTGGGGCGCGCCAACGAACAGCCTGAACGGGCGGGCCTGGTCGCCCAGTTGCGCAACCCGCCGGGCGGCAGGGATGCCCGGATCATGCTGCGCGCCCTGGCCGTCGACCGCACCGGAACCGGCCTGTGGGCGGCCTCCTCGGTCCTCTACCTCACCTTCGTCACCCACCTCAGCGCCCAGCAGATCGGCGTCCTGCTGGGTACGGCGGGCGTCGCCGGCATCGCGGGCTCACCCCTGGCCGGACGCCTGGCCGGCCGCTTCCCGGTCCGTTCGCTGCTGATCGGCTGCCATCTGCTGCGTCTGGTGACGCTGGCCCTGGTGCTGCTCTGTACGAGCTTCGGGGCGCTGCTCGTCGTGGTCGCGGTGACCTACCTCGGGGACCGGGCGGCCAAGACCCTGGAGATGCTGTTCGCGACCCGTGCGGCCGGCGAACGCCGGGCCGCCTACCAGGCGTTGTCCCGCAGCGCCGCCAATGCCGGCTACGGCGTCGGCGCGGGGCTCGCCGCCATCGGCCTGGCGGTCGGCACGACGGACGCCTACCGCGTCCTGATCCTCGGCAACGCGCTCTCCTTCCTCGTCGCGGCCGTGCTGGTGTGGCGTACGGAAGAGCAGGGCGGCCGGGCGGCCTCCACCGGGCCCGCCGTGCGGCCGGGCCGCGCCAAGGGCCCCTGGCGGGACCGGGGTTACCTGCGCTTCGTGCTCCTCGACATCCCCATGAACCTCGACGACTCGGTGCTCGGCGTCGGCCTCCCGCTGTGGCTCGTCAGCCGCACCGACGCGCCGCACGCCCTCGTCCCGGCCTTCCTGGTCATCAACACCGTGCTCGTGGTGCTGCTCCAGCTCGCCGTCTCCCGGCGGGCGGAGGGCCCACGCGGTGCGGTGCGTGCGCTGGCGCTGTACGGGGTCCTGATGTTCGTCACCTGCGCCCTGCTGGCCGGGGCGGCCGGCTGCGGCACCTGGACGGCGGCGGCGGTCCTGCTCGCGGCGGCGGTCCTGGTCACGACGGCGGAGCTGATGCGCTCGGTCAGCTCCTGGGAACTGGCCGTCCTGCTGGCCCCGCCGGACGAACGCGCCGCCTACCTCGGCGTCGCCGGCATGTCCCAGTCCATCCAGAAGTCGGCGGGCCCGCCGCTGCTGACCGGGGTCGTGATGGCGGCGGGCCCGGCGGGCTGGCTGGTGCTGGGGGTCGCGGTGGCGGGCCTGGCGGTGGCGCAACGGCGTTGCTGCGCACGGCGGCTGGAGGCGTTCGAGGGCCGGCCGGCCGACCCTCAGCCCGCGCGCCAGTAACCGAGCGCGTGCACCCGCTCCTTGGGGACGGCCAGGTCCCTGCGTACGTACGAGGACAGGGACCTGGTCGTCGCCGTGTCGCAGGCGATCCAGACGTACGCGCCCGAGGCGTCCTCGCCCAGTACCTCGGGCAGCCCCGACTTCACCGCGTCGATGAGCGCCGGGCCCCGGCCGTGGCGCTCGACCCGGTGGAGCGTGTGGCGGTCCGGGTCCAGGCGCAGCGGCGGCTCGTCGGACGCGCCGGGCGCGGTCTCGTACCAGAGGGTCGCCGGGGTGTCCGGCAGCGCGTCGAGCAGGGAGTTCATCGCGGGCAGGGACGCCGGGTCACCGATCACGACGAGCCGGGAGGGCGTGGGGTCGGGCAGCGAGAAGCCGGTGCCCTGGAGGGTGGCGTCGATCGTGTCGCCCGGCCGCGCGGCCAGCGCCCAGTCCGTGGCCGGCCCCTCGTGCAGGGCGAACTCCAGCGTGAACGTGCCGGCTTCCGGGTCCGGGTCGACCAGGGTGTACGCGCGCTGGTGCGGTTTGCCGGACCGGTCGAACCAGAGCCTGACCCACATCGTCGGGTGGGCCCCGCCGGTCGCGGCGAGCAGCCCGCCGTCCGTGACGGCGACGCGCCGGAAGCCGTCGGCGGGCGGCTCGGTCGCGGTGACCGTGAACGTGAAGTCGCGTCCTCGCATGAGCTTGAGGACGACGCCCTCCCAGCCGTGCCCCATGGCCGTACCCCCCGCATCCGTGAGTGATTTAGGTGAGCCTAACCTAAGCGTGCGAGGTTGGGGAGGCCGGAGGCGCCCCTTCGCGCGCCCGACCGCATACGTTGGAGCGCCACGGGACTACGACGGAGGTGCCTTCGTATGCGGATCGCGACCACGATCTTCCTCACCGACGAGACCATCACCCCGGTGCGGCTGGCGCACCAGCTCGAACAGCGCGGGTTCGCCGGGCTCTACCTGCCCGAGCACACCCACATCCCGGTGAGCAGGGACACCCCCTACCCGGCGGGCGGCGAGCTGCCCCGCGAGTACGGCCGCACCCTGGACCCGTTCGTCGCCCTCGCGCAGGCCGCCGCGGTGACCGAGCGGCTGGCCCTGGGCACCGGGATCACCCTGATCGCCCAGCACGACCCGATCGACCTGGCCAAGCAGATCGCCACCCTCGACCACCTCTCCGCCGGCCGCTTCACCTTCGGTATCGGCTACGGCTGGAATGTCGAGGAGGCCGCCGACCACGGCGTCGAGTGGCCGACCCGCCGCAGCCTGGGCCGTGAGCGCCTGGCGCTGATGCGGGCGCTGTGGGCTGCGGAACCCACGGCGTACGAGGGTGAGTTCGGCTCGGTGCGGGCGAGTCACGCGTACCCGAAGCCATACCGGCCGCAGGGCCCCCGCACCCTCCTCGGCGGCGCGGCGGGCTCCAAACTGTTCGAGCGCATCGCGGAGTCGGCGGACGGCTGGCTGCCCATCGGCGGCCGGGGCCTCACGGAGTCCGTGCCCCGCCTCCGCACCGCCTGGGAGGCGGCCGGCCGCGACCCGAAGGACCTCCACGTCGTCCCGTACGCGGTCGTCCCGGCCCCGGGGAAGCTGGCCCACTACGCGGACCTGGGCATCGAGGAGGTCGTCCTCCAGCTGCCTCCGGCCCCGGAACCGGAGGTGCTGCGGACGCTGGACGCGTACGCGGCGTACCTGTAGAACCCCCTGCTGCTTCGACCCCCGAGAGGGACCCGTGGACACCACCTACGACGAGCGGCTCGCCGCGTTTTCCCGTGAACGGCTGGACGGTCACCCGGTGCCGGACGACCTGCGCGTGCTGCTGCTCGCGCACTGGGAGGGGCGTGACGGCTTCGCCCGCCTGCTGGGCCTCGAATTCTTCGAGGGGGGCGAGCTCCACCCCTTCCTGGACACCGGCTACCTGAGCGAACAGGAGCTGGCGGACCCGGAGATGCAGGCCGTCAACGCGGGGGTCGCGCGGATGGTGGAGTACGTGCAGCTCGTCGCCAAGGGCGGCAAGGGGTGGGTCGGCTACTGGGTCCATCCGGACGAGCCGGGCGTGCGGCCGATCGAGCTGGACACGGAGTTCACGCTCTGGCAGATGACCGGCTCCACCCTGACGGAGGCCGTCGCCTTCGAACAGTCCGCGTATCAGGACGAACCGGACGAGCGCGTGGCGTTCGGGCAGCTGGCCGCCGAACTGGACGCGTTGGGGCTGCCGTTGGGTACGACGGACTACGACGCGCTGGACGACAGCGAGTACGTGGTGGACCCGGAGAAGCTGATGGAGACCCTGACCGAGGCGGAGCGCGTCGCGCGCGGGCTGGGGTGAGGGGGACCCGGCTCATCCCCGCCGCGCACGGACCCGGTGGACCCCCCAGGCGATCCCCGCCCCGCCGACGACGACCCCGCCCACGCCCGTGCCGACGACGCCGCCCGAGTGGGCGATCCAGCGATCGCCCACGGGTGAGTGCGAGGCCGTCACCCGGTCCGGATCGCGCCGCCCGTCGTGCTGGACGAACATCAACTCCGTGCGCTGCGGGCGCGATGGACCGCTCAGGTCGTCCACCCCGCGCAGCCCGTCCAGCTCCGCCTTGCGCCGGGCCGCCTCATTGGCGGCGGCCTGGTCCGGGCTCTCGCCGCGGCAGTGCCACACGGTCCCGCCCTTGACGGAGACGGAGTTGCAGTCGATCGCGCCGAACGTCTCCGTCTCCACCCCGAAGGCCCCCGTCCCGACGGCGATGATTCCGACGCCCACCGCTCCGAGGGCCAGCCCGCACGCCATCAGCCCGAACCCGGTGATACTCCTGCGATCCCACCGCATGCTGTTTCCCCCGCCCGTTGGTGAGTTCATCGTACGGACGGGTCCGCACCGGCAGGGCGTTCACGTGGCGGACGGATCACGGCCGTCGCGCCACGAACACGTACTCCCGTCCCGGCCGGTCCGGCGCCTCGCGGACGTCCTCCACGACGTATCCCGCCGCCTCCAGGTCCGCCCCGGCCTCCTCCCGTTCACGGAAGCGCAGCGTCGAGTCCGAGGTCAGCACCTGGCCGTCCGCCGCGAACCGGTAGGTCCAGCGGAAGGTCACCAGGGCCCCGGCCACCTCGGTCACATCGACCCAGGTCTCGACGGCACCGGTCCCGGGCACCTCGGTCACGCTGTGGGACCGCTCGCGGGTCCACTCCTCCCAGGCCCGCCGCGCCGGCACCCGCGTCTCGAACACCAGCCGCCCGCCGGGCCGCAGCGCCGCGTGGGCTCCCCGCAGGGTCGCCCGCCAGGCGTCGGGGTCCACGATGGCCTGCGCGACGTTCGCGGTCATCGTCGCGAGGTCGACACGCAACGGCGGAAGGTCCGTGGCGTCACCGCGGATCCAGCGGACGCGCTCACCGCCCGGCTTGGCGCGGGCGACATCGAGGGACGCCTGCGCGGGCTCGACCCCGACGACCTCCTTCCCGCGATCCGCCAGCATCAGGGCGAAGACCCCGGTACCGCAGCCGATGTCGAGTACGCGGTGTGCGTCGAACTCCTCCGCCATCCGTACATACGCGTCGAGGTCGCTGCGGTCGGGGTCGAGGGGGTCGTAGAGCGCGGCGAGGCGCGGGTGGGCGAAGGCGTCGTCGGTCATGGCGACGAACGTAGGCGGGGACGTGCCCCGACGGCGAGGGGGTTTCGGGAGCGGAGGCGCGGTGACGCCCGCCCGCCACCGGTTGGCGAAATGCGGTGGAGACGCAGCCGGGATCAGGGGTGGAATGGGGCGATGCACGGTGAGGCTGTGGTGGATCGCGGGCGGTACCCGGAGGCGGTGACCCCCTGGGACGATGTGGAGTGGCGGCAGTCCGTCCTCGCGTGGGCGGAACGGGGGCTGGCCGCTCGCGGGCGGTCTGCGGCGCGGCTGCTCGCCGTGCGGGTGCGGCCCTGGTCCGTGCTGATGCGCCTGGCGGCCCCCGGGGGTCCCGATGTGTGGTGCAAGGCCAACTCGCCCGCGAGCGCCTACGAGGCCGGGCTGACCGAGGCGCTGGCCCGCTGGGTTCCGGGGCAGGTGCTGGAACCGCTCGCCGTGGACGCGGAGCGCGGCTGGTCCCTCTTTCCGCACGGCGGCACGCTCTTCAGGGACGCGCACGGTACGAGCGGAACGGGCCTACGAGCCTGGGAGGAGGCGCTGCGCCAGTACGCGACCGTGCAACGCGCGCTGTCCTCCCGTACCGGGGAGATCGCCCGGCTCGGTGTCCCCGACGCGCGTACGGCGGTCCTCCCCGACGTCTTCGACCGGATCGTCGAGGAGAACGCCGCCCTGGACGCCGGCACCCGCTCGGCACTGCGGGCGCTGCGCCCGCGCCTCGTGGGGTGGTGCGAGGAGCTGGCCGCGCTCGGCATCCCCGACACGCTCGACCACTCCGACCTGCACGACGGGCAGATCTTCGCCCCCGCGCCGGGCCGCTTCACCTTCTTCGACTGGGGGGACGCGGCGGTCTCCCATCCGTTCTGCAGCCTGCACGTGCCGTTGGGCAACGCGCGCGAACAGTACGGGCCGCAGGCGCTGCCCCGGCTGCGTGACGCCTACCTCGACGCGTGGGCCGGGACGGGGCCGACGCCCGCCGGACTGCGGCGCGGGGCCGCTCTGGCCCGGCACCTGGGGGCCGTCAACCGGGCGTGCTCCTGGGGCCGGCTCTTCCCCACGGCGGCACGGGGGCTGACGGCCGTGACGGACGCCGGGGGCGCACGGTCGCTGTCCGGGCTGCTGGCCGACCCGGCGCTGTGACGCCCGCTGTGCCCGGGGCCGCCGAGCCGGGGTGTCCGGGCCGACCGTCCGGGGACTGGTCGGCTCGGTCGGGTGTTCGGGGGCCGGTGGTAGCTTGGCAGGCCAGTTCTTGGCGTGTACATCGATGCTTGGGGGACCCATGCAGCAGTCCGTACGGAGTCGGATGGTGGCGGGAGCAGCGGCCGGGACGCTGGTCATGCTCTTCGCGTCGGGCTGCTCGTTCAGCGTGGGCGGTGACAAGGTCGTCAAGAAGGACGAGGTCGCCAAGCAGGCCTCCGCCGGCCTGAAGAAGGAGGTCGGGCGGGCACCGGAGGACGTGACCTGCGAGGACGACCTCAAGGCCAAGGTCGGCGAGAGCGTGCGCTGCACGCTCACCGACGGCGGCAAGAAGCTCGGCATGACCGTCACCGTGAAGTCGGTGGACGGCGACGACGTGAACATGGACTACAAGGTCGACGGCGACGCCGGGGCCGACGGGGGCGCCTCCGCCGACCCCCAGCCCAGCGATTCGGCCCAGCCGTCCGAATCGGCGGGCACGGACAGCGCCTCCGGCTCCGTGGACAAGGCCGAGGTCGCCCGCCAGGGCAAGGCCGCCCTCGCCGCGCAGGTCGGCAAGCAGCCCGACTCCTTCACCTGCCCCGAGAACCTGCCCGCCAAGGTCGGCGCCACGATCCGCTGCCAACTGGCCGACAGCGGCAAGCAGTACGGAGTGACGGTCACCGCGAAGTCGGTTGTCGGCGGCAAGGTCAACATGGACTTCAAGGTGGACGAGACGCCGGGCGGCTGAGGGGCCGGGCGGACGGCGAGCGCCGGTTGGGGCTCGCCGTCCGGCTTTTCAGCCCTGCCGGGCGTACGTGACGAACGCGGACCAGGCCGTGGGCGCCACGTCGACGTGGGGACCGGGGATGTTCTTCGAGTCCCGGACGTGGATCGCGGTTGCGCAGGACGCGACCTCGATGCACTCGCCGCCCTCGCCGCTGCTATAGCTCGACTTGCGCCAGTCATAGGCGACCTCGATGCATGCGCCGCCCTCGCCGCCGCTGTAGCTGCTCTTGAACCAGTGGAGTTGCTCAGTGTTCATCGGTCTCCCAACATCTTTGCAATGAGTGCCAGGGACTCCCTGGGGGAGAGAGCCTGCGCCCGCAGAATTCCATAGCGTTCGGTGAAGACTCGCACCTCAGCCGGGTCCGTGATCAGCCTTGCATACCCGTAGGTCTCGGTGTACGCGGCCTCCTGGCGCCCCTTCGGCGTGACGAGGGTGAACGACGTGTCCAGGCTGGGATGCTCTGTCCGGTCGGTCGTCACGACCTGAAGCTCGACGTTGCGCATCTGGCCCACCGTCAGCAAACGCTGCAACTGGGCGCGGTGGACGTTCTCCCCACCGATCGGGCGTTGGAGAATGGACTCCTCCAGGAGGAAGCTGAGGGTTGGTGCGGGCCAGCGTTCGAAGAGCTGCTGGCGGGCCATGCGGTCAGCCACGCGCTTCTCGATTGTCTGCTCGTCCAGCAGTGGCCGCCGCTGGGTGAAGACTGCGCGGGCGTACTCCTCTGTCTGGAGAAGGCCAGGGACCGCCTGAGTGCTGTAGATGTGCAGCGCGACCGCCTCCGCTTCCGTTCGGGCGTAGTCCCGGAACCACCCCGGATGCCGTGCTCGCGACCGCGTCAGCGCCTCCCGTACCTCCTCCGCCGCTACTGACAGGAAACCTCCCGTGTTCAGGGCCCGGTCCGCCAGGGCCAGGAACTCCACCTGCGGGGTCCGCACCCCCCGTTCCATCGCGGAGATCAGGTCCTCGCCGCAATGCGTCGCCGACGCAAGCTCCTTCTGGCTCATCCCCGCGCGTTCGCGCAAGAACTTCAGCTGGCGGCCCAGCGCCCTGAACAGGTGCGCCGTGCCGTCCGATTCGGCCGGGCGCTCCGGCCGTTCCTCACGCTGCGTGTGCGTCATCTTCCCCGTACCGCCTCTGTCCGTCCGGTCGCGGCCGACGCCCCGTACAGCCGGTCGGGCAGGCCCGTACAGCATCACGGAGTCGTGGTGTCACTCCTGGTCAGCGTACGGTCACTCGGCCACGCTGAGTCACATGAACGCCGAAATCACCCTTGTGGGTACCGAGTTCGTCCAGCGCTTCAGCGCCACCCGCCGAGGGGCCCGCCTCGCCCGACGCCTCGCCGTGCAGCAACTCGACGCCTGGGGCGCCCCGTACGGGAGTCAGCTGTCCGACGACGTGGCGGTGGTCGTGGCCGAGCTGGCCGCGAACGCCGTGCTGCACGGCTACGTGACCGGGAGGGACTTCGAGGTGCGCGTGGCCCCCGAGGCGGGCGGGTTCCGCGTCGAGGTGTCGGACGCGCGCGGCGAGCGGCGTCCGGAGCCGGGCGGGGGCGGGCCCGCCGCCGAGGGCGGGCACGGGCTGCGGCTGGTCGAGGCGCTGGCGGCGGAGTGGGGCGTCGCCGAGCGGGTGGTCGGCAAGACCGTGTGGGCGCGGGTGGCCCCGGGCGGGTGAGGCCCTACGCCCCCGACAGCACCACCAGCTCCCGCGTCGCCCGGGTCATCGCCACGTACCGGTCGACCGCCCCGCCGGTCCCCGTGCCGAACCGCTCCGGTTCGACCAGGACCACCAGGTCGAACTCCAGGCCCTTCGACAGCGTCGGGGTCAGCGAGCGGACCCGGGGCGAGGCCGGGCGGAACGCGGCCGGGGCGCCGATGACGCACGCCGTGCCCTCGGGGTGCGTGGACAGCCAGGTGTCGAGGACGGCGGGCAGGTCCGCGACCGGGCCGTGGGCGACGGGGATGCCGCTGCTCCGGATGGACACCGGGACGTTGGCGTTCGGCAGAGCGGCCCGGATCACCGGTTCCGCCGCCGCCATGATCTCCTCCGGCGTGCGGTAGTTGACGGTCAGCGCGGACAGGGTGATCCGGTCGAAGCCGACGCGCTCCAGCCGTTCCCGCCACGACTCCGTGAAGCCGTGCCGGGCCTGCGCGCGGTCCCCGACGATCGTGAAGCTGCGCGAGGGGCACCGCTGGAGCAGCATCTGCCACTCCGCGTCGGTCAGTTCCTGCGCCTCGTCCACCACCACATGGGCGAACGGCCCCGCCAGCTCGTCCGGTTCGGCGGCGGACAGTGCGTCCGGGTCGAGCAGCGTGTCCTGGAGGTCCCGGCCGCGCAGCATCCCGACCGCGCCCTGGCTCTCGTCGATCTCGGCGTTCTCCAGGAGGCTGTCGATGGCCTCGGCCCGGCGCGCCCGTTCGGCGGCGGCCGTGGCCGCGTTGCGGCGCCGGCGGCGGGCCGCGTCCGGGTCACCGAGCCGCTGCCGGGCCGCGTCCAGGACCGGCAGGTCGGACACCGTCCACGCCTGGGGTTCCGGGCGCTGGAGCCGGGTCACCTCCTCGCGGGTGAGCCAGGGCGCGCACGTACGCAGATAGGCCGGGACGGACCAGAGGTCGCCGACCAGGTCCGCCGCCTCCAGCAGGGGCCAGGCCCGGTCGAAGGCCGCCATCAGCTCGCGGTCGCGCAGCAGCGCCCGCCGGACCAGGTGGCCGGGGACCTCCTCCTCCTGCCGGTCGGCGTGCTTGTCGGCCAGGATCGTCAGGACCTCCTCCAGGACCGCGTCCCGCGCCTCGTTGTGCGGGACGCCCGGCGCCGACTCGAAGGCCACCGCCCACTCGGCGGCGGTCAGCCGGACGTCCGCCCACGGCGTCGTGACGGTCAGGCCCTGGGTGGGCGGCTCCTCGTAGAACGCGACGGCCGCCTCGACCGCCCGCACCAGCTCCGCCGACGCCTTCAGCCGGGCCACCTCCGGATCGGCCTCGGGCACGGCCGCCGCGCCCTCCGGGACGAGGTCGCGCAGGGTGCACGTCCGCACCCCGTCCTCACCGAGGCTCGGCAGCACATCGGCCACGTATCCCAGGTACGGCTGGTGCGGGCCGACGAACAGGACGCCGCCGCGCCGGTGCCCGAGGCGCGGATCGGCGTGCAGGAGGTACGCGGCGCGGTGCAGGGCGACGACCGTCTTGCCGGTGCCGGGACCGCCGTCGACGACCAGCGCGCCGCGCGAACCGGCCCGGATGATCGCGTCCTGGTCCGCCTGGATGGTGCCGAGCACGTCCCGCATCCGGGCCGACCGGTTGGTGCCCAGGCTCGCGATGAACGCCGACTGGTCGTCGAGCGCGGCGTGCCCGGCGAAGGCGTCCGGGGTGAACACCTCGTCCCAGTAGTCGCTGATCCGGCCGCCGGACCACCGGTAGCGGCGGCGGCTCGCCAGGCCCATCGGGTTACCGTGCGTCGCCCCGAAGAACGGCTCGGCGGCGGGGGAGCGCCAGTCGGTCAGCAGCCGGCGGCCCTCGCTGTCCGTGAGACCGAGGCGACCCACGTACACCGGCTCGGAGCCGTCCGCCCCGGCCATGTGGCCGAGACACAGGTCCAGGCCGAAGCGGCGCAGGGTGCGCAGCCGGGCGGACAGCCGGTGGATCTCCGCGTCCCGGTCCATCGCCGCCCGGCCCACCCCGCCCGGCGCGCGGCGGGCGGCGTCGAGGGCGGCGGTCAGTTCGGCGACGGTCTCCTCCAGGCAGCGCGCGATAGCGGCGAAGTGCCGCTCGTCACCGGCGATCAGGGCGGGGTCGGCCTTGGCCGCGGCACGGTCGCCGGTCAGCGCGAAGGCGCTCGTGGTGAGGGTGGTGGAGGGGGTGACAGGGCTCGAATCGGGCACTACGCAAAACTCCCATATGCCGCAGGTGGCTGGCTCGGATCAGCGATTGTGCGGTACGAGGGGGGCCTTGCGGCAAGGCCCCCCTTGCGCTATACGTTGAGAGTGGCCGGAGGTGACAGTTCCCTCCCCGGCCCGCCGGTGAACAGGCCCGGCACCCCCGCACCCCCCTCCTCCCGCCCGATCGCGCCCGCAGTCGCCGCGACTTGGCAGGCGCACGGCATACTTGGCCGCCGGATCACGGGGGAGGCGCCGAGCACATGGCGTACGGAACGGACGGGGCGGACCTGCCCGAGAAGGTCGGCGGATACGCCGTGGAGCGGCAGTTGGGCGCCGGCGGCATGGGGGTCGTCTATCTGGCCCGGTCGCGGGGCGGGCGCGCGGTCGCCGTGAAGGTCGCGCGGTCCGAACTGGCCGCCGATCCGCACTTCCGGACGCGGTTCCGGGCCGAGGTCGAGGCGGCGCGGAGCGTCGGCGGGTTCCACACGGCGCCGGTCGTCGACGCGGACCCGGACGCGGCGGCCCCCTGGCTCGCGACGGCGTACATACCCGGGCCCACGCTCGCCGCGCTCGTCGAGGCCGAGGGACCGATGGACGAGGTCCGGCTGCGGCAGCTGGGCGCCGCCCTCGCCGAGGCGCTGGCCGCCATCCACGGCTGCGGGCTCGTCCACCGGGACCTCAAGCCGGGCAACATCATCATGGCGTCGGACGGGCCGCGCGTCCTGGACTTCGGGATCGCGCGCGCCCTGGAGTCGACGCGGCTCACCGCGACCGGTGTGGCCTTCGGGACGCCGGGGTTCCTCGCCCCCGAACAGGCGCAGGGCCTCGAAGTCGGCGGCCCGGCCGATGTGTTCGCCCTCGGAGCGGTGCTCGTCGCGGCGGCGGGCGGCAGCGCGTTCGGGGCCGGGACGCCCATGGGGCTGATGTATCGGTCCGTGCACGAGGCGCCGGACCTGGCAGCGGTGCCGGAGGGGGTGCGGGACGTCGTCGCGTCCTGCCTGGAGAAGGAGCCGGGCCGGCGCCCGACCCCGGACGCCCTGCTGGACCTGTTCGTGCCCGGGGCTCCGGCGCACGCCCCGACCGTGGCCGTCCCTCCGGAGCCCGCCGACTCGATCCCGCCGCGGCACTCACAGCCGCCCGCCGACGCGACCCCGCCGCCGCCCGCGTACCCGCCGGTCGCGCCGACCACCCCGTACCCGTCCCCGTATCCGCCGGCCGCCGCGGTCCCGAACCCGTACGCGGCGTCCCCGTACGGCCCTTCGCCGTACGCACCGGTCGCCGCCACCCCGAACCCGTACGCGCAGGGGCCGGGGGGCGGGGCGTGGCCCCAGGCGCCGGCCGTGGCCGCCGGTGGCGGCGACGTCGACTTCGTGGGCCTGGGCACGGACAGCGCGCTGGTCATCGACGCGGTGGGGGTCGCGTTCCAGTCGGACGCCGGAATCGACGCGCAGTTCACCTGGGACGAGATCGGCCGGGTCGAGTACGCGGTGGCGGGCCCCAAGCACCTGGGCGTCACCGTCCGCCTGCGCACGGGCGCCGTCCACACCTGGATGCTCACCGCCCGCAGGCGGTCCCGCCTGCGGGAATGGACGCAGGACCTGCCGCTGATCCTGGAGTGCTACGCCTGACCCGGCGCCCGCCGGGGCGCCGGCCACCCGCTCGTATGCTCGGAACATGACCGATCCTCAGCGCGGACTCCCCACCACCAACTCCATGCGGCGTGCGCTCAGGCGTGCCCGTGACGGTGTCGCCCTCGACCGGGCGGAGGCCGCCGTGCTGCTCCAGGCACGCGGCGACGACCTGACGGATCTCGCCTCCTCCGCCGCCCGGGTGCGGGACGCGGGCCTGGAGGCGGCGGGACGGCCCGGGGTCATCACGTACTCCCGGAAGGTCTTCATCCCGCTGACCCGGCTCTGCCGTGACAAGTGCCACTACTGCACCTTCGTCACCGTCCCCGGCAAGCTCCGCCGGGCCGGGCACGGCATGTTCCTGTCGCCGGACGAGGTGCTGGCCATCGCCCGCGAGGGCGCCGCGATGGGCTGCAAGGAGGCCCTGTTCACCCTGGGGGACCGGCCGGAGGACCGCTGGCCCGAGGCGCGTGAGTGGCTGGAGGCCGAGGGGTACGACGACACCCTCGCGTACGTGCGCGCCATGGCGATCCGCGTGCTGGAGGAGACCGGGCTGCTGCCGCACCTCAACCCCGGGGTGATGAGCTGGACCGACCTCCAGCGCCTCAAGCCGGTCGCGCCCTCCATGGGCATGATGCTGGAGACGACCGCGACCCGGCTGTGGTCCGAGCCCGGCGGCCCCCACCACGGCTCCCCGGACAAGGAACCCGCCGTCCGGCTGCGGGTCCTGGAGGACGCCGGCCGGTCCAACGTGCCCTTCACCACGGGCATCCTCATCGGCATCGGCGAGTCCTACGAGGAGCGCGCCGACTCCCTCTTCGAGCTGCGCCGCACCGCCCGCGCCTACCACGGCATCCAGGAGGTCATCGTCCAGAACTTCCGCGCCAAGCCCGACACCGCGATGCGCGGGATGCCGGACGCGGAGCTGGAGGAGCTGGCCGCCGCCATCGCCGTCGCCCGGCACATCCTCGGCCCGTCCGCCCGCATCCAGGCCCCGCCGAACCTCGTCGACGCGGAGTACGCCCTGCTCATCGGCGCCGGCATCGACGACTGGGGCGGGGTCTCGCCGCTCACCCCCGACCATGTCAACCCCGAGCGCCCCTGGCCGCACATCGACGAACTCGCCGCCCGCACCGCAGAGTCCGGCTTCGAGCTGCGCGAACGCCTCACCATCTACCCGGAGTTCATCCAGCGCGGCGAACCCTGGCTCGACCCGCGCCTGCTCCCGCACGTCCGGGCGCTCGCCGACCCGGAGACGGGCCTCGCGCGCGAGGGCGCGATTCCCGAGGGGCTGCCCTGGCAGGAGCCCGACGAGGGGTTCAACGCCTCCGGCCGCACCGACCTGCACCGCACCATCGACACCGAGGGCCGCACCGGCGACCGCCGCGACGACTTCGACGAGGTGTACGGGGACTGGGAGGCGCTGCGCGAGGCGGCGGCCCCCGGCATGGTGCCCTCCCGGATCGACGGCGACGTGAAGGCCGCGCTCGGCCAGGCCGCCGACGACCCGACGAAGCTCACCGACGACCAGGCGCTCACTCTGCTGCACGCGGACGGCCCGGCCCTCGACGAGCTGTGCCGGATCGCGGACACCCTGCGCCGGGACGTGGTCGGCGACGACGTCACGTACATCGTCACGCGCAACATCAACTTCACCAACGTCTGCTACACCGGCTGCCGCTTCTGCGCCTTCGCCCAGCGCCGCACCGACGCCGACGCCTACACCCTCTCCCTCGACCAGGTCGCCGACCGGGCCGCGCAGGCCTGGGACGTCGGCGCGGTCGAGGTCTGCATGCAGGGCGGCATCCACCCGGACCTGCCCGGCACGGCGTACTTCGACATCGCCCGCGCGGTGAAGGAGCGGGTGCCCGGCATGCATGTGCACGCCTTCTCGCCCATGGAGGTCGTCAACGGCGCGACCCGCACCGGCCTGTCGATCCGCGACTGGCTGACCGCCGCGAAGGAGGCCGGGCTCGACTCGATCCCCGGCACGGCCGCCGAGATCCTGGACGACGAGGTCCGCTGGGTCCTCACCAAGGGCAAACTGCCCACCGCGACCTGGCTGGAGGTCATCAGGACCGCCCACGAGGTGGGCCTGCGCTCCTCCTCGACCATGATGTACGGGCATGTCGACCAGCCCCGCCACTGGCTGGGCCACCTGCGCACCCTGGCCGCGCTCCAGCAGGAGACCGGCGGCTTCACGGAGTTCGTGACGCTGCCCTTCATCCACACCAACGCGCCCGTCTACCTCGCCGGCATCGCCCGCCCCGGCCCCACCGACCGCGACAACCGCGCCGTCACCGCGATGGCCCGCCTCCTCCTGCACCCCCACATCACCAACATCCAGACCAGCTGGGTCAAGCTCGGCACGGAGGGCGCCGCCGAGATGCTGCGCTCGGGCGCCAACGACCTGGGTGGCACCCTGATGGAGGAGACCATCTCCCGTATGGCCGGGTCGAGTTACGGTTCGTACCGTTCGGTGCGCGACCTGACCGCGATCGCGGAACTCGCCGGCCGCCCCGCGAAACCGCGCACCACCCTGTACGGGGAGGTCCCCGAGGAGCGGATCGCGGCGGCCGGCGCGTCGGACGGGCACCTGCCGGAGCTGCTTCCGCTGCTGCCGGACTGACCGACCCCGCCCGGCCCGCCGGGCCGACCGGAAAGGACACCTCGATGACCAGACGGCTCGGCGTCGCGCTGCTCCCGTGCCCCGACCACACCCGCACCGCGATCCGGCTCCAGCGGGAGCTGGCCGGGGCGGGCGACCCGCTGCGGCCCGTCCTCACCGAGGACGGGAACCTGCCTCATCTGACCCTGTTCCAGGGCTGGTTGGACGACGCCCTGGAACCCGGTCCGGCACTGGGGAACATAGCGGCCTCGATGAGCCTGCCCACCGCGATGACCCTGGCCTCCGCCGGGATCGTCCACCAGCCCACCGGCTGGATATTCATGTCGGTCGAGCGGACCGCGCTCCTGCACAAGCTCCAGGAGACCGTGACCGGCCTGCTCGAACCCCACCTCGACCGGGCGGCGTTCGACACCGCGCAGGACATGTCCCGGTTCACGGACGACGAGCGCGCGAGCTACGCCCGGTACGGATACCGCTACACCGGCGAGGCCTACACCCCGCACCTCACCCTCGGCCGCACGGACGAGGACACCGCGCTCGCCCTCGTACGCTCCGCGTCCACGCACCCCGGCATACCCGCCGCGTGGACGTTCGACCGGCTCAGCTTCTATGTGATGGGCGAACACGGCGCCCACGCCGAGAAGCTGCACGAGCTGCCGCTGACCGCCGCCGGGTGAACGCGGGCCCACAGACCATTCGGACCAACAGGCAGGGGATCGCGTGTACGCATGGCGGATCGTTCTCTGGGGCGCCGGAATCGCGTGCCTCGCGGTGTCCGTGCTGCTCATCCGCTCGGCCGTCGCCCCATGGCTGCCGCCACTCTGCTTCGTGCTGGCCTTCGTGTTCCCGGTGGCAGGCGAGGTGTACGGGAACGTGCGCGGCCTGCGCGAGAAGCGGGAGCGGTACATCCGGACGTTCGGGCCGGTCGACGCGCTGCGGCAGTCCATCGACAGCCGGGGACTCCGGTGGATGCGCGACGAGAAGGGCCCGATGAAGGCCGTGCGCGAGCTCAGACGCCGGCACCCGGGCATGCCGCTCGACCTGGCGGTGATGCTGGTCAAGGAGCTCTAGGGCCCCCTGGGGCGCCCCGGGTCAGCCGAACGCGTCGTGGTCGGCCAGTACCGCGTCGACCACGCGCAGTTCGTTCGCCGCCCGCGCCGGGTCCCCGCCCGCGTCCCCCGTCAGATTCAGCAGCGCCTTCCACAGCGCCCAGCCCCGCGCCCGCGCCCACGTCCCGGCGTCCTGGCGGACCGCGTCCCGGAACGCCTGCCGGCTCTCCCCGTCGAACATCCCCCAGGCGATCACCAGATCGCAGGCCGGGTCGCCCACCCCCGAGGTCCCGAAGTCGATGACGGCCGCCAGCTCGCCGTCCCGGACCAGCAGGTTGCCGGAGGCGATGTCGCCGTGGAACCACACCGGCGCCCCGCGCCACTCGGCGGCGAGGGCGGCCTCCCAGACCGCCAGCGCCCCGCCCGTGTCGACGCGCTCCTCCAGGGCGGCCAGACAGCGCCGGGTCTCCCCGTCGTAGTACGCGGGCGAGGCACCCCGGTACCAGCTGTGCGCACCCGCCTCCGGGCCGCCCGCCGGATCGCAGCGCTGGAGGGCCCGTACGAAACCGGCCACCGCGACCGCGAAGCCCGGCAGGTCGTCGATGCGCCCGCGCGCCGCCGTCTCACCGGGGAGCCAGCGGCGCACCGACCAGGGAAAGGGATAGCCCTCGCCCGGCGCGCCCAGGGCCAGCACCGGGGGGACGGGGACGGGCAGCGAGGGGGCCAGGCGCGGCAGCCAGTGATGCTCCTTCTCCACGGCCGGCACGTAGCCGGCGGCGGTGGGCAGCCGGACCGTCATGGCGTCGCCGAGGCGGTACGTCCGGTTGTCCCAGCCGTCGATCTCCACGGGGACCACGGGCAGGCCGCTCCACCGGGGGAACTGGGCGTCGATCAGCCGCTCCACGAGCGCGGCGTCGATGCCCGCGCGGCCGTCCGGATGTGCGTGGGGGTGGGATGAGGGCATCGGGCGATCATCGTCCCCGGGGCCGCGCGCCGCAACGGAATTCGGTGCGCCTCGGAGCCGTACAAAACGTTCCGCCCTCCTGGGGGCCGCACCCGTTCGATTACAGTGCTGCGCAGTTACGGCACAGTCGCACAGGGGAACGAAAACCACGGCATACGGGAGTGGCGCGGTGAGCACAGGGATCTTGGCCGTCTGGGGCCGTGCCGAGCAGCAGGACTTCCGCAGCCGGGTACGCGGCACCCTCCTCGGCGGCGCCATCGGTGACGCCCTCGGCGCCGGTGTCGACGCCCTCACCCTGGAGGAGATCCGCGCCGCCCACGGGCCCGACGCCGTCACCGGCTTCGTCCCCGCCCACGGCGCGCGCGGCACCGTCACCGCCGCCACCCAGCTCACCCTGTTCACCGTCGACGGCCTGATCCGCGCCCAGGTCCGCCGCGACACCGGCGCCTGGCACCCGCCCACCGACGTCCACCGCGCCCATCTGCGCTGGGCCGCGACCCAGCGCGACTGGGGGCCCGACGAGCGCCGCAAGGACAACGGCTGGCTCGCCGGGCAGGAATGGCTCTACGCCCGCCGCGCCCCCACCCGGGAATGCCTGAACGGCCTCGGCGACGACATCATGGGCACCCTGGACCGCCCCAAGCACCCCGCCGCGCACGACGCCGCCGCCCTCACCCGCTCCGCACCCTTCGGACTGCTCGTCGGCTGGGAACCGCAGCTGGTGCTCCAGCTCGCCGTCGAGTGCGCCGCGCACACCCACGGCCACCCCACCGCCCTGCTCTCCGCCGGTGCCTTCGCCGTCCTCGTGCACGGACTGGCGCGCGGCGAGACCCTGGACGGCTCCGTACAGCACGCGCTCGGGCTGCTCGCGGAGCGCCCCGGCCACGAACCCGTCAGCGAGGCGTTGCGCCGGGCCCTCGGCACCGTGCGCCAGGGCATCCCGGGGCCCGCGCTCATCGAGTCCCTGGGCGCCACCGACTCCGCCGACGAGGTGCTGGCGGTGGCGGTGTACTGCGCGCTGGTCGGGGAGGACGTGCGGCACGGGCTGCGGCTGGCCGTGAACCACGGCGGGCCCTCCTCGGCCACGGGCTCGCTGTGCGGGGCGCTGCTGGGCGCGATGCACGGCGAGACCGCGCTGCCGCCGGCCTGGCTCGCCGAGCTGGAGGGGCGGGCCACCCTCCTCGAACTCGCCGACGACTTCGCCATGGAGATGACCCAGGGGCCCGCCCTGCACAGCCCGGCCACCGCGGCCCCGGGCTGGCTGGCCCGCTACCCGCGCTGACCCTTCGTGCCGTCGGTGGCGGCCGCGATGTCCTCCGGGCCGCCCTGCGCCGGGACGACGGCCGCGCCGGCCGCCTCCGGGCCGTCGCCGTCGCCGTTGATCCGCTCGATGAGCGCGTCCCGTTCCGGGGTGTCCTCCGGGCGTACGAGGCCGATCACGATGTAGAGCACCAGCGAGACCGCCAGCGGCAGCGCCACCTGGTACTGGAGCGCCACGCCCTCCTTCACCGAGCCGTCGAGGTCGTAGTTGGTGAAGTAGAACGCCAGCAGACCCGCCGCCCAGCTGATGAGCGCCGCCGTCGGCCCCGACCTGCGGAAGGTACGCAGCAGCCCCAGCATGAACGGGATCGCGATCGGGCCCATGAGCCCGGCGACCCACTTGATGACGACGGAGATGATGTCCTTGAACGTCGGTGAGTTGATCTGCGTCGCCAGCGCCATGGACAGGCCGAGGAAGCCCAGCGTGGACAGGCGCGCGGCCAGCAGACCGGCCCGGCTGCTCCACGTGCGGGCGGCCTTGGAGAACACCGGCGCGATGTCCCGGGTGAAGACGGCCGCGATCGCGTTGGCGTCGGAGGAGCACATGGCCATCGTGTGCGAGAAGAACCCGACGACGACCAGGCCCAGCAGCCCGTGCGGCAGCAGCTGTTCCGTCATCAGCGCGTAGCTGTCGGAGGCGTCCGGCTTCTGCGCGTCGACGAGCAGCGGGGCGCACCACATCGGGAAGAACAGGACCGTCGGCCACACCAGCCACAGGAGGGCGGAGAGCCGCGCCGAACGGGTCGCGGAGGCGGCGGAGTCCGTGGCCATGTACCGCTGGGCCTGGTTCCACATCCCGCCGTTGTACTCGAAGGTCTTGATGAACAGGAACGCCAGCAGGAACGTCACGGTGTACGGACCGGCCGTCGGTTCCGCATGGCCCTCGGGCAGCTTGTCCCAGACCGTCCACAGGGTGCTGAAGCCGTCCAGCTCGCGCATGACGGTGATGAGCATCGCGAGTCCGGCGAGCAACTGGATGACGAACTGGCCCAGTTCGGTGAGCGCGTCCGCCCACAGGCCGCCGACCGTGCAGTAGACGGCCGTGATGATCCCGGTGATGAAGATGCCCTGGGTGAGGGAGATTCCGGTGAAGACGGACAACAGGGTGGCGATGGCCGCCCACTTGGCACCGACGTCCACGATCTTCAGCAGCAGTCCGGACCAGGCCAGCGCCTGCTGGGTGGGCACGTTGTAGCGATCCTTCAGGTATTCCAGCGGGGAAGCCACACGCAGCCGCGAGCGCAGCCGGTTGAGCCGGGGCGCGAACAGCTTCGCCCCGATGCCGATGCCGATCGCGATCGGCAGCGACCACGTCACGAAGGACGTGACGCCGTACTGGTACGCGATGCCGGCGTAGCCCGTGAACATCACGGCGCTGTACCCCGACATGTGGTGCGAGATGCCGGACAGCCACCACGGCATCCGGCCGCCCGCCGTGAAGAAGTCGCTGACGTTGTCCACACGCTTGTGGGACCAGAGCCCGATCGCGATCATCACGCCGAAGTAGCCGATGAGCACGACCCAGTCGAGACTGTTCATGTGTCCCCTCCGGGGATCCGCCTTATGAACGGGGTACGCACTTCGCCAGTACGGCCGCTCAGCGGCGCCCCGTGCGGGAGCGGGGACTTCGGGGATTGAACCGTCTGTCCGGGGCCCCGGTCAAGGACTCATCCGGTCAGAGATGTGAACGCAGATCAGTAAGCCGAACGATTTTACGTGTTCTTGACCCACGGGAGCGTTGTCGTGAACGTGACGGCGGCCACACGATGAGCGGGCGCTTCGCCAGGCTGAGAGCGCAGGGAAGCACGAAGAAGACCGCACGGGATGCGGGTCCCGTGCGGTCGAGAAGGAGGAGAACTGCCGGAGAAGGCCGCCCCGGAACGGCGAAAGCCCTCTCGGCCAGGACGGCGGGCCGGTCGAGAGGGCTGTGGTGGCGCGGGCGGTGCGTCGGTCGGTAAGCAGGTCATCGGTCAGGCGTCTGCGACGCCCTTGGCGACCTCGCGCACGAACGCGGTCCACGTCCCGGAGGCGAAGGTGACCGACGGTCCCTCGTGCGCCTTGGAGTCGCGCACGTCGATCGCCTGCGTGAGCGGGGACCTGACTTCGACGCATGCGCTGTTCTGCGCGGAATACGAAGACTTCGTCCAGCTGTCCGTAGCACCCTGACGAATGGCCATGTTCACTCCGGTTCGAGAGTTGTGTGAGGGGCGCCAATCGTGTTCTTGATGGCTCGATCGACGCTACCCGCCAACACCGCCTCGTGAGGCGGGCGTTCACTCGACAGGGTGGTTCTGCGATGTGGGCCTTCCGCTGCGAGGCGGCGACGGTGTAGATTCCCGTCGCCGCTCTCGTGAATGGCCTATTTCTGACATATGGCGCAGTGGTCGTGGGGTCGCCCCGGACTCACTCGGCGACCAGGCGGGTGTACTCCTTCGCGATGCGATCGATGAAGTCGCGGCTCTTCTCCACGCTCAGCGCCTGGGCCCGCAGGTGTTCGTACATGACGCTGTACAGCTGCAGATCGTTCGCCTTCTCCAGATAGAGGTCGCTGGTCACGCCCTCGATGTAGACGACGCTCGAATCCGCGGTGTCCGGGAACTCCAGGATGGCGTACTGGCCGCTGATGCCCGGGTGGGCGCCCGCCTCGAACGGCAGGACCTGGACCGTGACATGCGGCAGGTGCGAGAGCTCCACCAGCCGTTCCAGCTGCTCGATCATCACCTGCTTGCCGCCCACCAGCCGGCGCAGCGCGGACTCGTCGATGACGGCCCACATCCGCAGCGGGTGCTCCGGGTCGGTGATCCGCTCCTGGCGGCGCGAACGCACGCCCACGCGCTTGTCGATGTCGGACTGGGGAGCCTCCGGCAGAGCGCCGGTGATCAGCGCCTCGGCGTACTGCCGGGTCTGGAGCAGGCCCGGCACCACCTGGGGCTCGTACACCCGCAGCGACGCCGCGTCGGTCTCCAGGCCGATGTAGACGCTGTACGGGATGTCCCCGAACGCGTGCCACCAGCCCTGCTGACGCGAGTCCTTGGCCATCTGCATCAGCGAGTCGACCACCCGGTGGTCCTCGACCTCGTACACCCCGCACAGATCGCGCACATCGCGCTGGCTGATGGAGCGGCGGCCGTTCTCCAGGCGGCTGATCTTCGACTGCGAGACCAGCAGCCGCTCCGCCACCTCCTCGGCGGTCATTCCCTTGACTTCGCGCAGTCGGCGCAATTCCTGACCCAACCGGCGTCGCCTGACGGTGGGGTTGACGTTGGACGGCACGGAAACGGCACCTCCGGCTATGTAGCTGTGCGTATCTACTGCTGAGCAGATTGCCACCCCCGGCCCCGCCCGCGCTGGGAAACGGCTACACGCAGCGGCGCGGGGCAGTCGGTGGTATCGACTGCCCCGCGCCTCTGGTGCGGCTCCCGAACCGGGTCTGGGGGACGACGGTGCGGCGTTGTGCGGTTGTTGACGCGATGGTGCGCGTGGTGCGGGTGACGCGTGGGGTGTGCGCGGTGCGGACCTAGTGGGCCGCGGTGTGCGCCATGCTGCCGCCGCGTGACGGCGACTGCACTTGCGGTTGCAACGGAACGCCGGCGGCCTGACCGCGACGCGGCTGTGCGACCGCCCCGTTCTGGACGTCCATCACGGCGTGCGCCACGAGACCGCCCATCGGGTCGTGCCTGATCAGGTCCCGGAGCCGGGAGCGCGATGAACGCCCCTCGTTCCCGGGGTACAGGTGCTTGCCGAGTCCGACCGCGTGGGCCAGTGCGGCGAGCGCCGCGGTCCGCGGGTCCGGCGGTACGCCGGTGCGGATCGCACTGTCCAGCCGGGCCCTGATGTCCCGGCTGATCGCCGTGTCCGTCGCCTGGTAGCGAGTCGTCGGCAGCACTCCGCACATCTGGCCCGCGACGGCATGCACCATGCCGCACCGCTCCAGATGAGCGAGGTAAATCTGGCGGAGCCCCAGCCGGGGTCCGCCGATCCAGTGGACGGCCCGTACCGGACTGCCGCGCCTGCGCAGCAGTTCCAGTGCGGAGTCCAGGGTCGGATCTCCTGTCGGCCGTGGCATCACCACGGCGATACGATCCCCGTCAGGGGCTATCCGTCCTGCCAGGGCCAGCTCTACTAGCTGGGCTCCGGCGAGGCCGAGGTCGAGCGACTGCGGCTGCGCTGTGGTACCCGTGGTCGGGTCCAGAGCGAGCAGCAGAAGCTCCTCCGGAATTGTTCTGCGGCTCCTGCCCATCCATGCCTCCCCGCGTGGATGAATGACAGGGTGACCCCTCTCACATCTTCCTGTCGAGGGTGCCTGGGGGCTTTGTACGGGAACCAGTAGGTATGTCGTTCTCGTCTAGCAGCCCGGCCAAGGGTTCACACGGGACACTGGTAGATGGTTCGGACAGCGCGGGTGGTTCCCCGCGCCGCATGGAGGAGGCATCGGTGGCGGGCGAGTCCCCCGACAAGTCGGAGCAGCAGCAGTCGTCGGGAACGACTCGGAACGGGCGCGATCCGCGACTCGACGTCTTCCGCGAACCCGCGCCCGGCGGGGCCGGCACGGGGGCCGGCGAGAAGGACGAGCCCGCGTCCGGCGGGGCCGGTGAGGCGGGCGGCGACTCGGAGCGCGGTGCGCGTACGGACGCGGCTGCGGAGCGGGGCGGCGCTGAGAGCGCTCTGAAGCCCGCTGAGGCGCCGGAGGAGGCGTCGGACGGCCCGGAGGCCGCCCAGGACGCTCCGGAGGCCGCGGAGGCGGGCGGTGCGCCCGAGGCCGTGGAGCCGGATGCGGATGCGGATGCGGACGCCGAGACCGTCGAGCCCGAGGCTGCCGTTGAGCCGGGGGCGGAGGCCGAGGCCGAGGGTGCCGCGCCGGAGGCCGACGAGGAGCCCGGGGCCGCCGACGAGCCCGAGGCTCTCCGGCCCGAGCCCAACGCTGCCGCCGAGCCGGAGGCCGCGAAGTCCGAGGCCGAGGGTGCCGCGCCCGCGACCGGCGACGAGCCGGAGGAGGGCGACGTGCGGCTTCGGGCGGCGGTGGCCGCCTGGGTGTCGAAGGCCGACGACGCTGACGGCGGCGCCGATGACCAGGGCGAATCCCCGGAGGAGCAGCCCCGCGTACCCCGGTCCCGCGAGGAGGAGCAGTCCTCCGAACCGGACGAGAAGCCGGCCAACGAGCCCGCCGCGAAGCCGGAAGCGGACGCGAAGTCCGAGCCGGCCGCGAAGCCGGAGCCGGCCGCGAAGCCGGATGCCGCAGCGAAGTCCGAGCCCTCGGCCGAGGCGAAGAAGCCGGCCGCCGCCGAGGACGCGCCGGCCGCCGACGAGGAGAAGCCCGCCGCCGGCGACGACGGGCCCGCAGTCGGCGACGACGGGCCCGCCGAGGCGAAGAAGCCGGCCGCCGACGAGGAGACGCCCGCCGCCGGCGAGGACGCACCCGCCGACAACGACGGGCCCGCCGCCCAGGCGAACGGGCCCGCCGCCGACGGCAGGACGCCCGCCGCCCAGGCGGACGCGCCTGTTGATCAGCCCACCGCCGTTTTCAAGGCGCCCCGGCTGCCCAAGGTCGATCAGCCGACCACCGCGCTGAAGATCACCCGGTCCCCGTCGGGCCGGCCGGTCGCCGCCGAGGTCGAGTCGCCGGCCGAGCGCACCAGCCGGTTCGTACCGCTGCGCTCCGACGACGTACCGTCGGCCCCCGCGCCGCGCAAGCCCGAGAGCCCCGCGCCGGAGCCCGGCGCCCGGCCCGCCCCCGCGCAGCCCGCGGCGCTCAGCGGTGCCGAGCGGACCCGGCAGCAGCCGATGCCGCCCAAGCCGCCGCTCGACCTGCTCGCCGAGCTGACGAACACCCCGCCGCCGCCGGAGACCCCGGTCCGCACGGCCGTGCGCAGGGTCAAGATCTGGACACCGCTGGTCCTCCTCCTGCTCATCGTGTTTGCGATCGTGCAGATGGTGCGCCCGCTGCCGGACCCCTCGCTGACGATGACCGCGAAGTCGACGTACAGCTTCGACGGCGACGCCCCGAAGCTGCCGTGGCCCGACCAGGGCCAGGGCTACATGGCGGCCACCGGCCTCGGCAAGGTCGACTCGTTCGGCGAGCAGAAGCCGGTGCCGATCGCGAGCGTGGCCAAGGCGATGACCGCGTACCTCGTGCTCAAGAGCCACCCGCTCAAGCGCGGCGAGAACGGCCCGGACATCAAGATCGACGCCAAGGCGGAGGCGGACGGCAAGCTCTACACCGAGGGCGAGTCCACGCTGAGCACGGTGAAGGAGGGCGACGTCCTCACCGAACGCGACGCGCTGGCCGCGATCATGATCCCCTCGGCCAACAACATCGCCCGGCTGCTCGCCCGCTGGGAGGCCGGCTCGGAGAAGGCGTTCGTCGCGAAGATGAACGCCACCGCCGACGAGCTGGGCATGAAGAACACCACGTACACCGACCCCTCCGGGCTCACCGCCTCCACGGTCAGCACGGCCGAGGACCTGGTGAAGCTCGGCGAGAAGCTCGTCGAGTTCCCGGCGCTGATGGACATCACCAAGCTGCCGGAGTGGAAGGACCCCAAGGGTCACAAGTGGCGCAACTACAACACGCTCGTCCCGTACGACGGCGCCCTCGGCATCAAGACCGGTTCCACCTCCAAGGCGGGCGGCAACCTGCTCTTCGCCGCGCACAAGATGATCGACGGCACGGACCAGCTCATCGTCGGCGCGATCCTGGGCCAGTACGACAAGCTCTCGATCATCGACGAGGTCAACCGGGTCAGCAAGAAGGTGATGCTGGCCACCCAGGACCTGCTGGAGGGCGCCAAGGTCGTCCGGAAGGGCGATGTGGTCGGCCAGGTCGACGACGGCATGGGTCACACCACACCCGTCGTCGCGACGAAGGACGTCAAGGCGGTCGGCTGGTCCGGTCTCACGGTCAAGCTGGAACTGACCGACGACGGGAAGACGATCCCGCACGAGGCGGTGGCCGGTACACACGTCGGCACGCTGACCGTGGGTGAGGGCCGCAGCCAGGTGAAGGTGGCGGTCGCGCTCCAGAGCGACCTGGCGAAGCCGTCGGTGAGCGACAAGCTGACCCGCCTGGGCTGACCGGGGGTGCGGGGCGCCCGGAAAGGGCACCCCGCACCTCCCCACCGGGGCCGGACGGCCTTCCCGTACGCCGGGAGTCGCCGCGTGTTAGCGTCCCGGGGGCAACGCGTGGACCCCGGAACGCGTCTTTCGGCCCATGAGACCCGAGCAGGAGAGCCGGCCGGAACCACGCGTCCGGGGAGGGACGGGGAGAGACGCAGTGACCACTGCCGAGCCGACACGGGCGGACGACGACGCCGTTGCCGGGAACCCGGCGCAGGCGGAGACCGGAGCGGCGGACGGCGGCGGGCCCGCCCCGCGCTCCCCGTGGGCGGCCCGTCTCGACGAGCTCAAGCAGCGGTGCCTGCGCCACCCGGTCCTGCTGACGACCGCGGTCGCCGCGGTCGTCCACATCCTGTGGTTCCTCTTCTTCGCCAACAGCGGCGGCGACATCGCGGCGCAGGACGCCTGGGCCGAGTTCGTCGGCCGCCACCCGGGCACGGCGTACAACCTCGCCTGGTACGGGGGCATGCACCCCGTCTCGTACAGCGTGGTCTCGCCGTACCTCATGTCGCTGCTCGGTGTGCGGACGACGATGATGATCGCCGGCACCGTCTCGGCCGGGCTGACCTCGCTGATCCTGTACCGGGTGAAGGCGGTCCGCAATCCGCTCGCCTGCTCGATGGCGGGCGTCTTCGCGTACCTGTGCAACGCGCTGTCGGGCCGGGTGACATTCGGGCTCGGCATGATGTTCGCGGTCGGCGCCGCGGCGGCGGTCTTCTGCTGGCCGTACCGCTGGCGCTACAAGCGCTGGGCCAAGGCCGCGGTCGCCGCCCCCCTCGCGGGTCTCGCGACGGCCGGCAGCCCGGTCGCGGGCCTCTTCCTCGGAGTGGTCGCCGCCGCGCTGTTCCTGAACAAGCGGCGTCCGGGCGCGTACGCGCTGGGGCTCGCCCCGGTCGTGGTGGTCGCGCTGTCCGCGTGGCTGTTCCCGTTCTCCGGCACGCAGCCGATGTCGGTCGCGACGCTCTCGGGGCCGTTCATCTTCTCGTGGGTCGTCTTCTTCCTCGTACCGCGCGACTGGAAGACGGTCCGCATGGCATCGGCCGTGTACGGGACCGGGACACTGCTGACGTACGTCGTCGACTCGCAGATCGGCTCCAACGTCTCGCGGATGGCGATGCTGTTCGCCGGCGTCGTCCTGCTGGCCGCGCTGCCGTACACCGCGCCCCGCTCCCGGAAGTGGTACGCGGTGGTCATCGCGTTCGTCTCGCTGAACGCCTGGATCGGCTTCAAGGGCGTCGACGACATCGTCAGGACCGCCCCCACCGCCTCCTGGACGCGTTCGCTGGCGCCCCTGGTCAACCAGCTCCAGAAGGTCGGCGCCGAGCGCGGCCGGGTCGAGGTCGTCCCCCCGAGCAGCCACCGCGAGGCCTCCGCGCTCCCGCGCTCCGTCAACCTGGCCCGCGGCTGGAACCGCCAGGCCGACATGAAGCGCAACCCCCTCTTCTACGACGACACCCTGGACGCCATCAACTACCGCCAGTGGCTGGACCGCTGGGCGGTGCGCTACGTGGTGCTGCCGCAGGGCGACCCCGACTCCAGCGGGGCGCGCCAGGAGGCGGAACTGGTCGGCAAGGGGCTGCCCTACCTGAAGGCGATCTGGTCCAACGCCGACTGGCGGCTCTTCGAGGTCGACAGCCCAGTCCCGCTGGCCGACCCGCCCGCGACGGTGCGGCGCGCGGACGAGGGCGAGCTGACCATCGACGTGAAGAAGGCGGGCCGGGTCCTGATCCGCATCCCGTACTCGCCCTGGCTCGCCCTCGTCGACGAGGACGGCAAGGGCCTGGAACGCCCCCAGGAGACCGAGGCGTCCAAGGACCGCGAGGACAAGGACACCCCGAGGTCGTTCGTCAACGAGAACGGCTGCCTGATCAAGGTGGAGGCCGACGAGGACGGCGACGAGTGGACGGAACTCCTGGCCCCGCGCCCCGGCACCTACCGCCTGGGCGCCCCGTACCAGCTCCCGCCGGGCACGCCCTGCCCGGACGAGCTGCGATGACGGACGCCGTACGCGCCTCCTGGCGCAACACCACGCACGACTGGGCGGCCGGGACGGACCATGCCCACCTGGACGCGATCCGCTCGGCCCCGCAGACGTACGCCCCCGGCGGCGTGCGCCACCTGGTCCTCGAAGTCCTCGCCTACGCGGCGGACGAGGCGGAGTGCACCGGCGGCGGCCATGCCCGCGTCACGCTGCACGCGGACGGCTCGGTCTCCGTCGCGGACGACGGCCGGGGCACCGACACCCGCCTCGACGCGGCGGGCCGGCCGGTGAAGAAGCCGGTCATGGCCACGAAGGACCTGCGCTTCTTCGACGCCCCCGACGCCCCGGCCCTCCCCGACGGCCACCCGCGCCGGGGCATGTCCGTGGTCGCCGCGCTCAGCGACTGGCTCGTCCACACCAACCGCCGTACCGGCGGCTCCTGGACCCAGCGCTACGAGCACGGCGTCCCGGTGACGGACCTGACCCCGGTCCCGGACGACGGCACCACGGGCACCCGGGTCCACTTCCGCCCGGTGGCCGGGCTCGCCCCGGCAACGGAAGCCGGGCTCGCCCAGTGGCCGCCGCACCTCACGGTCGAGGTGACCCGCTGACGAGGGCGCCCCGCGCCTCCTCCAGCGCCTCCCGCACCGCCGCCCACGGGAACGGCCCGGCCTGATCCGCGGCCACGACCCGGACGCCCCACGCCCGCAGGGTCTCCACGGCGGGCGCGAACACCGGGTGGCCGGCGAGCCTGCTGTTCGTCCACGGCACGACGACCACCGGGGCCCCGCCCCCGATCGCGTCGGCGGTCACCGAGAGGGCCAGCGTGTCCGCGATGCCCGCGGCGAGCTTCACGACCGTGTTGTACGTGGCGGGTGCGACGACGACCGCGTCCGCCTGCGGCAGCCCCACCGGGGCGTCCGGGTCGAACGCGCCGTGCACGTCCTGCCCCGACGCGGCCTCGGCACGCCCGACGTCCAGAAACAGGCCCCCGACAGGGGTGGGGACGACATAGGGAATCCACCCGGCACCCCGCAACTCGGCGGCGAACGCGGGCAGATCACCGGTGGGCCGCGACCCGCAGCCGACGAGATGGACGACCGGACGCTCAGACATGGGTGACTCCTGCTCCGTGGGGGGTTTCGGCCGCCGCTCCTGAGAAGAGCCGCAGCACCTGATCGGTGAATGAGACGGCCGACCCGCCCCGGTTGTCGACGAGCAGATGGGGCCCGGCGGGCCGCACGTCCGGGTCGAGCCCGGCGGCGTACGCCTCCCAGTGGCCGAGCTTCCACCGGTCGCGGGCGGCGGCGCGGAAGGTGATGTGCTCGTGCATGGTCTCCGGGTCGCTGTGCACCCAGGCGACGGACACGTCCGTCCCGTGCGCCGCGCACCGCCCGGCCAACTGCTCCAGCCACCCCGGATCGGTCACCTCGGCGACGAAGGGCGCGGACAGCACGGCGCTCGCACCGGCCTCCGCACAGGCGTCGGCCGCCGCCATGAGGCAGGCGTACTCCAGCGGACGGACCTGCTCGCGGTAGAACACGGAATGCCGGTCGTCGGGCTCGCACCCCGCCGCCGCGAGCAGGCGTTCGACCAGGGGCCGGGCGAGGGGGTCCTTGTCCAGCACGGGCCACCCGGTCATCCGGCTCACGAAGCGCGCGAACTCCGACTTGCCGCTCCCGGCGTACCCGCACACGAGCAGCAGGGTGGGCCGGGCCTCGTCGGCGGCCCCGGTGCGACGCGCGCTCCAGGCGGCGGCGATGCGGCGGCACACGTCCTGGGCGGCGGAGCCGGCGAGCGGGCCCGGACTCCTTTCCAGAGCTGCCAGGAGGCCGGCGTGCCGCGTACCTGTGAGGGCCGGCAGCGGAATTGCCTCGGCGGCCTCCCCGGGCAACGCGTCACGGAATCCGAGCCCGGGTTCTGTCCGGTCGAGGGCGAGGCAGTAGGCGCGCCGGAAGCCGGGAGCCGGGTACACCTCACCCGTCTCGTGCCGCCGGATCTCCCCGTCGGCCGCCTCCGGCCCCGTCAGGCCGAGGGCCCGGACCGCCTCCCGTAACAGGCCACCGGTCTCGGAGACGGTCAGCCCCCGCGCCTCCCGCACCTCCCGCAGCCGTTCAGGGCGCCATCCACCGTGACGTATCCCCATGCCTGTCTTCGCCTCCCTCTTCTCGAACGCCACCCGGGGGTGGCATGCGCATGCTTGCGGCCTGTGGATCATCCTCCCCGCGACCGGTCCCGGAGGGAGGGTTTCGCCTCTCTTTTCCCCGCCGCTGTGACGGCCGTCTCGCCTGCGGTGACATGGGGATACGGACGGGATGCCGACAGCGGGCCGGGCGCCCGTGATGTGATTGGACACCCCTCTTTTGACTCGGTTAGATTCTTCGAATGGCGAATCTGGAAGAATTGCTGCACCAGCGGCTGGCCCCCGCGTTCGAAGCCGTAGCCGGCGCCCCCGTCGACCCGGTCATCCGACGATCCCAGCACGCGCACTTCCAGTCCGACGCCGCCCTCGCCCTCGTGCGCAAGATCGGCGGGAACCCCCGTGAGATCGCCGCCCGGGTCGTGGAGGCCGCCCAGCTCGACGACCTGTGCTCGACGGTCGAGATCTCCGGCCCCGGCTTCATCAACCTGACCCTCTCGGACGAGGTCCTCGCCCGGTTCCTCGCCGACACCATCGGCGACGAACGGCTCGCCGTACCGCAGGCGAAGGACCCGGAGAAGATCGTCGTCGACTACTCCGCGCCGAACGCGGCGAAGGAGATGCACGTCGGACACCTCCGTTCGACGATCATCGGTGACGCGGCCGTGCGCCTGCTGGAGTGGCAGGGCAACACCGTCATGCGGATGAACCACATCGGTGAGTGGGGCACGCCCTTCGGCATGCTCGTGGAGCACCTTCTCGACATCGGTGAGAGCGAGGCGGCCCACGAGCTGTCCGTCGGCGACCTGAACGGCTTCTACCGGGCCGCCCGCGTGAAGTTCGACGCGGACGAGACCTTCAAGGACCGCGCCCGCAAGCGCGTCGTGCTGCTCCAGAGCGGCGACGAGGTCACGCTGCGCCTCTGGCAGACCCTCGTCGACGAGTCCAAGAAGTACTTCCTGACCGTTTACGGCATGCTCGGCGTACGGCTCACCGAGGACGACTTCTTCGGGGAGAGCTACTACAACGACCAGCTCCAGTCGGTCGTGGACGAGCTCGACGAGATCGGGCTGCTCCGCGAGAGCGAGGGCGCCCAGTGCGTCTTCCCCGACGGCTACACCAACCGCAACGGCGACCCGCTGCCCATCATCGTCAAGAAGGGCGACGGCGGCTTCGGCTACGGCGCCACCGACCTGGCGACCATCCGGCACCGCCTGCGGAACCTGCACGCGACCCGGCTGCTGTACGTCGTCGGCCTGCCGCAGCGCCAGCACCTCGGGATGATCTACGACGTGGCCAAGGACGCGGGCTGGCTCGCCCCGCCGGCCCGCGCCGAGCACGTCGGCCACGGATCGATCCTCGGGGACGACGGCAAGATGCTCCGCACCCGTGCGGGCGTCTCCGTGAAGCTCGTCGACCTGCTCGAAGAGGCGGTCGTACGGGCCTCCGCGGTCATCGCCGAGAAGAACCCGCAACTGGACGAGAAGACCCGCGCCGAGGTCGCGAGGGCGGTCGGCATCGGGGCGGTCAAGTACGCCGACCTGTCGACGGACCGTCTCAAGGACTACGTCTTCGACTACGACCGCATGCTGTCGTTCGAGGGCAACACCGCGCCCTACCTGCAGTACGCGCGTGCCCGCATCTGCTCGATCTTCCGGAAGGCCGGCGTCGAACAGCCGCTGACGGGTGTCGACAAGCTGGTCATCACGGAGCCCGCCGAGCGATCGCTGGCCCTGGAACTCCTGCAGTTCGACAGCCTCATCTCCGAGGTCGCCGAAACGCTGGAGTTCCACAAGCTCGCCAACTACCTCTACGGCCTGGCCAGCGCCTTCACCAGCTTCTACGAGAAGTGCCCGGTGCTGCGCTCCGAGGGCGAGGTCAAGCAGAGCCGGCTGGTCCTGTGCGACATCACCGCCCGGACGCTCGAGCTGGGCCTCGGCCTCCTCGGCATCGAGACGCCCGACCAGATGTGACCGGCTGTGCCTTCCCGCCACTCCGGTGGCGGGAAGGTCACGCCCCGGCCGTCAGGTCGTACACCGCGAAGTCCGTCACCGGCCGGTAGCCGATGCGCCGGTAGAGGCCGTTGCTGGTCGGGTTGGCGAGGTCCGCGAAGAGCAGCACCTCCTCCGCGCCCTGCGCGAGCGCGGCGAGACTCGCCTCGACGGTCGCCGCACCCGCGTAACCGCGCCCCCGCAGGCCGTCCGGGGTGTAGACGGGCGCCACCCGGGCCTGCCCGGCGACCAGCCGTGTCACCCCCGCCATGGAGACGGGCACCCCGTCGGGTGTCTCCCAGAGGGTGAGGCTGCGGTCGGCGATCCGCCTGTCGGCCCAGACGCCGGGGTCGTGGAAACCGCCCCCGCCGATGTCCCGCACGAACCCCGCGTACCACCGCATGAGCAGCTCCCGGTCCCCCTCCCCGGCGACCCGGCCACGCCCTTCCGGCGCCGGCTCCGGCCGCTGGAGCTCCCCGAGCCGGTAGAGTCGCGTCCGCTCGTGCAGCCGCGACTCCACCCCCGTACGCACCTGCCACGCCTCCGCGAACGCGGCGGAGGTCCCCGTGTCCGCGTTGACCCCGGGAACGTCGTCCCCGAGGCTCTCCAGATGAGCGGCGAGCGCCCCGGCCTCCTCCGGCGTGAGCGGCGTGACGGCCATCCGATAGGGCGGCGTCCGAAAGTACGCCGCTCGCACCTCGCCACCCCGCTCCAGCACCCCGAAGACCGGCTCCCCACCCCCGTAGGCCCTGGGCCCCCGCGCACGCAGCGCCTCGGTCACGGTCAGATGGACGGTGTGCAACGCGGGCCGCGACCGGAGGAAGCCCCCGGCCCGGTCGAGAAAACTGTGCACGTCGGGAAGGGAACGCCAGACGAGGGCGCCGGCCGAGGGGCTCTCCGAGATGTCCGCTGATGTATCTGCTGTGGTGTCCATGGTCCATCCTGGCGCGGAGGCGGACGGCACCGCGCCTGGTTTTCGGGGACGCTGCGGGGACCGGGGTCGGGTGAGCAGCACGTCCGAGACCGTGAGCGGAGCGGGGGAGCATGACGAAGGGCCAGGCCGGGCATGTGCCCCGACCCGGCCCTCAGTGACGTACGTGCTGGTGACAGCTGTGCCCCCGGCAGGATTCGAACCTGCGACACCCGCTTGAGGGGAACTGGACAGGGAGCGGCAGCCACCGCGCCAGTCCCCGGTGCTAAGAGGCTCGGTTCTGGGCAAGCTCCGGGTTCTGGGTGGGGGTGTCGGCCGGGGCCGGGGCGTCCTTCCCGGCGTTCTCCGGCGCGCCGAACCAGGCCACCGCGACCGCGCCCGTGACTGCCAGGACGAAGCCGGTCACCGCCAGCCAGGCGAAGCCGGTGCGTGAGGCGTCCCCCAGCCACCAGACGCCGATCATGCCGGGCAGTACGGTCTCGCCGACCACCAGCGCCGCCGTCGCCCCGTTCACCGAGCCGATCTGCAGCGCGACGGTGTGCAGGTACATGCCACCGATTCCTGCGACGAGGATGGCGTACAACGCCGGGTCGGTGAGCAGCGTGCCCAGGGCGAAAGGATCGATCCCGTTCAGCACTCGCACGCCCACGCCGAGCGCGCCGAAGCCGAGACCGGAGAGCAGACCGGCCAGGATCGCGGTCCGGGCGCCGAGCAGCCGGACCAGGACCGTGCCGCCCGCCATCAGCAGCAGTGAGATCGTGAGGAGCCACCAGTGGGTGGTGATCGGCGTGTGCCCGCTGCCCTCGGGGCCCGCCGCGCTCGCGAGCAGCACCAGCGCCGAGCAGACGACTGCGATCGAGGTCCACTCCGCCCGGGTCAGCCGGATGCCGAGCAGCTTGACGCTCAGGGCGGCCGTGATGACGAGGTTGGCGCTGATGACCGTCTGGGAGAGGAACAGCGGCAGCAGGCGGGCGGCGAGCGCGCCGAGTCCGAAGCCGACGAAGTCCAGGACCGTGCCGACGATGAATTCCCAGGTCATCGCGGCCTGCGCGGTGGAGGAGAGACTGGGGCCGCCATGCGCGGTGACCTGTCCGGTGGCAGGCCCGGCGGCGGCCGCCTCGCGGCGGGCCGACTTGCGGGAGCCGACGGCCTGGAGGACGGAGCCCGTGCCGTAACAGATCGAGGCCGCAACAGCGGTCAGGAGTCCTATGAGCACCGAGCGCTCCGTTCAGGGGGGTGGTTCCTGACTGTTCTCCCTGCCAGACGAGGGAACGACCGCCCGCGTTGCGTGAAACTCTCCGAATGGGCTTGAGGTCGGTGTTCGCCATACTGATGGCCGATGCCACGGCCACGACAAACAGCGCGCCCACCCGAGAGAGGTGAACGCGCTGGTCAGACACTGTGCCCCCGGCAGGATTCGAACCTGCGACACCCGCTTTAGGAGAGCGGTGCTCTATCCCCTGAGCTACGAAGGCTTGGTCGCCGCCGTCAGTGTAGCGGGTGGTGTGCTTGGTTCATCGGGGGATCGGGGCGTGGGGATCTTGTGAGGTGGGGAGGGGGACCGGCGGGGGAGCCGGCGGTGAGGGGAGGTGGTCGTGGCCTACAACCTGCTGACCGTCGACCCCGTCGGGGCCGCCGTCGTCGCTCGCGCGCTCGCCGGGTGCCTGGGGGTCGCCGTGCGGGACGTTGATGTGGCCGATGCCGGCGGGGACCCGGAGCTGCGGAACTGGGAGGCGCCCGTCCTGTGCCAGTACGAGGTCGTCCGCGGGGACCTGAGCCGGGCGTGGGACATCTACGCGGGGGAGTCCGTCGCCGGGCAGCCGCCCGAGGGCGAGGTCGCCGCCGCGCTCGCGAAGGAGGCCGGGACCACCGTGCTGTTTCCCGCCGTCGAGGCGCCGCCCAGCGCGTACTGGGCCGTGACACCTCATGGTTTGGTCACCCGGGCGCGGCTCGAACCCTCCGACGACGAGCCGCCGGTCTTCACGGTCACCGCGGTCGAGGCGCCCGTTCCCCAGCTGCCCGGGGCGAGCGTGACACGGTTCGCCGAGATCGTACGGGAGCAGCGGCCGGACACCCCCTAGCGCCGCGTCACCTGTACCCGGTAGTCCCCCTCGTCGTCCTTCTCCAGTACCGAGATCCGTATGCCGTTGGCCCGGTCCGTGAAGGTGTCGCCCGGTTGGTAGGGGGCGTCGGAGAGTTCGGCGTGGACGTTGGGGAGGCGGGTGCAGCCGGGGCTGTCCTTGGTGCTGTCGGCGACGGAGACGGGGCCCTGGCCGGTGTCCACGTCGGAGCTGACCTTGTAGATGAGGACGCCGGGGCGGCAGACCGCCTGGTCGTTGCCCGCCTGGGTGCGGACCTCGATCGCGTAGCCCGACTCGGCGGTCAGGGGGACGAACGCCAGCTTCATGCCGCCGCGGGTGGCCAGGGGTTCCAGGACGTGGTCCGTCGTGCCGGCGCGGGCGGCGCAGCTGACCTGGTCGTTGTCCAGCCAGCCGAGCTTCCACTTGTGCCAGCCGAGCAAGTCGTTGTTGGCGCCCCAGTCCTCGGACATGATGTCCCAGTGCCCGACCGAGCCGCCGCCCTCCAGGGTGTAGAGGTCGGGCAGGCCGAAGACGTGGCCGTTCTCGTGGGGCAGGACCCGGTAGCCGGTCTGGGCGTACGAGCCGGAGCCGTCGTCCTGGCGGCTGTAGACGAAGGACGTGTTGGACAGCGGGATCCCGTCCGCGACCGGTGCGTCGTCGTTGCCCGAGAACGTCACCGACAGCACGGTGTCCAGCGCCGAGGGGCCGGCGTTCGGGGTGACCAGGATGTTGACCAGGTCGTACTCGTCGAAGTCCACCCTCGGGTCGGCGGCGGCCACGATGTCCTGGACCAGGTGGCGGTAGCCCGGCTCGTACGGGGAGCCGCGCTCGATCCCGTACTCCTCGAAGGGCAGCGGCATCCGCAGCCATGAGCGGATCGGGGCCTCGGGTATGTAGGTGAGCCGGCCGTAGGAGCTCGTCCGGAACCAGTCCGTGGTCTGCGGGAAGAACTCGGCCAGGCGGTCCATGGCCGGTTCGGTGCCCTGCGCGTCCGGGAAGTCGATCATCAGGTTCAGCGCGTGGACGCGGCCGGTGGAGCGCGCGTAGCCGGGTTGCGTCGGCATGCCCTCCGACATCTGCACGCCCATGGACGACGCGATCCGGCAGGGGCCGAGCCCGGTCGCGAGGGGGGCCGTCGCGGCGGGGCCGGCCGACGCGGGGCTCTGCAGGGGCAGCGTGCTGCTCGCCGTCGCCAGCGCCGCGATGACCAGGGCCGTTGCGGCGCCGAGCGCGACCGGGCGGCGGTACTTGCGTATCCGGCGGCGAGGCTGCTGCATCGAGACGCCTTCCGGTGCGCGGCAGCCGGCCGACCCCGGCTGCGCTCTGCCGTCAGCCTCTGCCGGGTGATCGCGGGCCGCTCGCTGGGTGCGCCGTTCGGTTGGTTTTCCCCGGCGGCGGTGTGCGTGACGCAGGTCACAAAGTGCCGGGAAATAACCGGGGAGGGTTTCCCCGTTTGCACTCGTGTCCCCGCGAAACGGGGAAGCGGTCCCCGGTTGGTTCTCCGGCCGGAACCGCGAGAAGAGAGACGGAAGAGAAGGAGCGCAGCCGTGGCCATCGCCGCCCGTACCGCCACCGCACCCGCGCAGCCGCGTACCCCCAAGCCGAGGGCCGACGCACTGCGTAACCGGGAGCGGATCGTGACGGCCGCGCGCGAGATGTTCGTCGAGTTCGGGCCCGACGTGCCGCTCGACGAGGTCGCCCGCCGCGCGGGCGTCGGCAACGCCACCCTCTACCGGAACTTCCCCGACCGGGCCGCCCTCATCCACGAGGTCGTGCTCGCGGTCACCTCCCGTACCACCGACCGCGCCGAGGAGGCGGCCGCCGAGGAGGCGGACCCCTTCGACGCGCTCACCCGCTTCGTCCACGCGGCGGCCGACGAACGCATCGGGGCCCTGTGCCCCATGCTGTCCGGCGGCTTCGACAAGGACCACCCCGAACTGCTCGCCGAGCGCCGGCGCCTCGAAGAGGCCGTCGAAGGGCTCGTCGCGCGCGCCATGTCCGCGGGGCGCCTGCGTACCGACATCGCCGTCGGTGACGTACTGGTCGCCCTCTCCCAGCTCACCCGGCCGCTGCCGGGCATCGCCTGCCCGAACATCGACCGGTTCACCCACCGCCACATCCAGCTGTTCCTGGACGGACTCGAGGCCCCGGCCCGGTCCGTACTCCCCGGAACGGCGGCGACCCTGGAGGACCTGCGGCGCCGGACGTGACGTGATGTGACCCGCGCCCGCCCGACCTCATCGATCTGAACCCGACCTTCTCCCGTCCGTACACGTGCCCTCGGCCGTGCCCGCGCCCAGCGGCACGCACGGTTCGCGATCTCTTGCGCCCTCGCGCGCTCCTAGGTGGCTGCTTCCATGTCAAAAACAGCTGATATCCGACTCCCGGACCCCAGTCGCTGGAAAGCTCTGGCGTTCATCGCGCTCGCGCAGTTGATGGTCGTGCTCGACGCCACGATCGTGAACATCGCCCTGCCGCACGCCCAGACCGCGCTCGGCATCACCGACGCCAACAAGCAGTGGGTCATCACCGCCTACGCCCTGGCCTTCGGCGGTCTGCTGCTCTTCGGCGGGCGCATCGCCGACCTCTGGGGCCGCAAGCGGACCTTCGTGGTCGGCCTCATAGGCTTCGCGCTCGCCTCCGCGCTCGGTGGCGCGGCGCAGAACCAGGGCATGCTGTTCGGCTCCCGCGCCCTCCAGGGCGTCTTCGGCGCACTGCTCGCGCCGGCCGCGCTCTCGCTGCTCGCGGTGATGTTCACCGACGCCAAGGAGCGCGCCAAGGCGTTCGGCATCTACGGGGCGATCGCCGGTGGCGGTGGCGCCGTCGGCCTGATCCTCGGCGGTTTCCTGACCCAGACGCTGAACTGGCGCTGGACGTTCTTCGTCAACATCCCCTTCGCGGTCGTCGCCGCCGCCGGTGCGTACTTCGTCATCCGTGAGCCCTCCGGCACCCGCAACCGCTCCCCCCTCGACATCCCGGGCGTGGTCCTGTCGGCGCTGGGCCTGGTCTCGCTGGTGTACGGGTTCACCCGCGCCGAGTCCGCGGGCTGGTCGGACGCGCTGACCGTCGGTTCGTTCGTCGCCTCCGCCGTCCTGCTGCTGGCCTTCGTCCTGACCGAGGCCAAGGTCAAGTCGCCGCTGCTCCCGCTGCGCGTCGTGATGGACCGCAACCGCGGTGGCGTCTACCTCTCGCTGGGCCTGGCCGTCATCGCGATGTTCGGCCTGTTCCTCTTCCTCACGTACTACCTCCAGGTCGTCAAGGGCTACTCGCCGATCAAGACCGGCTTCGCCTTCATGCCGATGATCGCGGGCATGATCACCGGGTCCACGCAGATCGGCGCCCGGCTGATGACGCGGGTCCCGGCCCGCAAGCTGATGGGTCCGGGCTTCCTGACCGCCGCGGTCGGCATGCTTCTGCTGACGCGCCTGGGCATCGACTCCTCGTACGCCGCGGTCATCCTGCCCGGCCAGCTCCTGCTGGGTCTGGGCATGGGTACGGCGTTCATGCCGGCCATGTCGCTGGCCACGCACGGGGTCGAGCCGCGTGACGCGGGTGTCGCCTCCGCGATGGTCAACACCTCGCAGCAGGTGGGCGGTGCGATCGGTACGGCCCTGCTGAACACGATCGCCGCCTCGGCCGCCACGGCGTACGCCACCTCGCACGCCGCGCTCGGTGCCAAGAACCCCGAGCTGCTGAAGCTCCAGTCGATGGTGCACGGCTTCACCGGCGCCATCTGGTGGGCGGTCGGCATCCTGGTGGTCGCCTCCGCGATCGCGCTGACCTTCATCAACGCGGGCCGTCCGGGGGCGGGAACCTCCGAGGGTTCCGCCTCCGGTGATGTGGACGGTGTCGAGGACGAGTTCAAGGTCCCGGTCGTCGCCCACTGATCCGGGCCGCCCCGGCCGATACGTCTCTGCCCCGGTCCTCTCGTACACGTACGAGGGAACCGGGGCAGAGGTGCGTCGGGGCGGGGAGGCTCAGCGCAGCCAGGGGAGGTCGGCGTCCGCGCCCTCCGGCTGGAGCCCGGCCGCGAGGACCTTCATGATCTCGCCGAGCGAGCGGACCTGCTCGGGCGTGAGGCGGTCGAACATCGCCTGGCGGACGGCCTTCACATGGCCGGGCGCGGAGCGGCGGAGCATCTCGTGGCCCTCGTCGGTGAGGACGGCGTTCTGGCCGCGCTTGTCGGAGGGGCAGTCCTCGCGGCGCACCCAGCCGTTCTTCTCCAGCCGGGCGACCGCGTGGGAGAGCCGGGAGCGGGTGATCTTGGCGTCCTTGGCCAGTTCGGTCATCCGCAGCCGGCGGCGGGGCGCCTGGGAGAGCTGGACGAGCAGGCCGTAGTAGATGTGCGGCATGCCGGCATCGGCCTGCAACTGGCGGTCGAGGTGATCCTCCAGGAGCGTGGTGGCGTGCAGATACGCCCGCCAGACGCATTGTTCTTCGTCGGTGAGCCAGTGCGGCGCACCGGTTGATGCCGTGGTCATGTACTCCACTGTACGACCTTTTCTTGAAAGTTGAACTAGATAGAGCTAAGGTCTCCGAAGGTAGGAGCTTGAAGATTAAAGAATCTTTCCTGCCGAAGCCTTCCATAGAAGACTTACCTTGAGTAGCCGCAGATGGGGAGTGTCATGACAATCACCGCGGAGCGCATGCCCGCCCTCTACCTCTCCCACGGCGCCCCGCCCCTGGCCGACGACCCCGTCTGGCCCGGCGAGCTGGCCGCCTGGTCGGCGGACCTGCCGCGCCCCACCGCCGTCCTCATGGTCTCCGCGCACTGGGAGGAGGCCCCGCTCGCACTCGGCGCGACCGAGACGATCCCGCTGGTCTACGACTTCTGGGGCTTCCCCGAGCACTACTACCAGGTCGGATACGCCGCCCCCGGCGCCCCGCAGCTCGCCGAGAACGTCCGCAAACTGCTGCGCGGCGCCGGTACGCCCGTCCAGGACATCCCGGACCGCGGCCTCGACCACGGCGCCTACGTACCGCTGGTCGAGATGTTCCCCGAGGCCGACATCCCGGTCCTCCAGATCTCCATGCCCACGCTCGACCCGCAGAAGCTGATGGACATCGGGCGCAAGCTGGCGCCGCTGCGCGACGAGGGCGTCCTGATCATCGGCAGCGGCTTCTTCACGCACAACCTCGCCGCCCTGCGGCACAGCGGCGGCTCCGCTCCCGGCTGGTCGGCGGAGTTCGACGACTGGGGGCACCGCGCACTCCAGGCGCAGGACATCGACGCGCTCCTGGACTTCGAGCACAAGTCCCCGGCGGGCCGCCTGGCGCACCCGCGCACCGAGCACTTCGCCCCGCTCTTCGTCACTCTCGGCGCCGCCGAGCACGAGCTCGACCAGGGGCGCAGCGTGATCGACGGATTCTGGATGGGGCTCGCGAAGCGCTCGGTGCAGTACGGATAGGAGACCGGCGCGGTACGGGCACGGGGGCGCCCTCGCGCACGGCCGCCCGGCTCAGAACACCGGCGGGTTCAGCTCCACCGAGCGCAGCGCCGCCGCCAGGGCCCTCGCGTCGCCCACGTCCAGCGCGGTGTCCGTGAACTTGATGGTGTGGTCGTCGCCGTGCGCCGCCGCCCGCGCGAACACCTCGTCGGACGTGAGCGACACCCCGTACCCGGCCGGCAGGGCGACCGGCCCGGCGGGGGAGTAGGCGGCCGTGACCGCCGCGCTCGCCGCCCACGCGGCCCCCACGCTCGGCGCCCACAGCTCGCGCGGCAGCGCCGGCAGCGTCCGCAGTACGGCGTTGGGCGCGGTCGCCGCGTGCACCAGCATGACCGGCGAGCCGTGCCCGTACTCCGCGTAGCGGTGGGTGGCCGCCCGCACCAGCTCCTCCAGCCGGTCGCGCGCCTCGTCCGCGCCGGTCACGGCCGCGCCCGTCCACCGCGGGAACGCCGTGATCCGGGCCAGCCGGGCCCGGATGCCGCCGCTCTGGTCCGGCACCCTCGGCACGGCGTCCAGCGCGTCGCCGGCGGTCCGGGCCGGGGCGAGCGGGGTAAGCGGCGGCAGTGGCTGGTGGCGGGCCGCCCAGTAGCCCAGCGCATGGGCCAGCTCCGTGACGCGGGGGCCGGTCTCCTCGGTCGTCAGCAGGGTGCGCACGCTGTGACCGAGCCGGATCGCCGGATGCGTGGAACCGCCCGCGATGCCGGGCAGCAGCCGGGGCCACCACTCGGCGAGCACCTCGCGCCAGGGCCGGTCCGTCGTCTCCCGCTCGAAGTACACCGCCCAGTCGGCGATGCGGCGCGGGTCACCGAGGGCCTCCTGCCAGTTCGCCGGGGTGACCTCGGCGAAACGGTCCGGCATGTCCTCCAGCTTCACCCGGTAGTGGTCGAGCCAGCGGTGCACGGCGGCCGACTGGCCGTTGCGGACCAGGGCCTCCACGGCCATGGGCGCGTGATTGGTCAGCCAGCCCTCCCGCTCGGGGCCGGAGGAATGCAGCCGCTCCAGGGCCTCGTCGAGCGTGCCGGAGGTGTCGGGGGCGGTGGTGTCGGGCGTGGTGCGGGGCGTCGTCTCGTTCATGCCAGTGACGCTAGGCACTCGGTGCGCGCCCGGTAACGGCCCGTGGTCCCAGCGGCCGGGGGCATGGGGCCTAGGACTCCGGTCCCGGGCCCCCGGAAGCCGGAACCAGGACCGGCGGATCACCGGAACACGCAACCCGCGACCCGTACCGGACGTCTTTTGGGGTACTAGCGCGCAAGAGTCACCGCAGAGCACCGCCGAGCGTGCGAGGTGGGGCCCCGAAGCGCCCTCGGCACCCGTCCCGACCTGCACGGACGTGCCCGGCTGCGTCATGCGACCGTCTCGATGGCGAGACAGGGTACTGCATGATCGCGAAATTGAATGCCAGGCGTGGGAATTCTGTCCGGATTCCAGTCGTTGTTTCCATCGGATGCAGGGCACCCGAGAGGGTGTCGCGACCTACTCAGCAAGGGAGCACGCATGGCAACCCGTGCCGTCGCCCGTCGTTCGTCCGCCACCGGCGGGACCAACCGGGCGAGCAGTGTTCGCGCCGTGGGCGGAGAGATCGCCGATCGCGACCTGGTCGGCATGTACCTGGACGAGATAGCGCGTACGCCGCTGCTCGACGCCGCCAAGGAAGTCGACCTCTCCCAGTCCGTCGAGGCCGGCGTCTACGCACGCCAGATCCTCGACGGTGGCGTGGAGAGCGACGCCGGCGGCGCCTCGCGCGAAGAGCTGGAGGCGCTGGTCACCGAGGGCGAGCGCGCGAAGGACGTATTCATCCGTTCCAACCTCCGCCTCGTCGTCGCCGTCGCCCGCCGCTACCCGCGGGCCGGGCTCCCCCTGCTCGACCTGATCCAGGAGGGCAACGCGGGCCTCGTGCGCGCCGTCGAGAAGTTCGACTACGCCAAGGGCTTCAAGTTCTCCACGTACGCCACGTGGTGGATCCGCCAGGCCATCACCCGCTCCATAGCGGACCAGTCGCGCACGATCCGGCTCCCCGTCCACCTGGTGGAGGAGCTGGGCCGCATCCGCCGGGTGCAGCGCGAGTTCAACCGCGAGAACGGCCGCGACCCGGAGCACGCCGAGATCGCCGCCGAGCTGGGCTCGACCCCGGGACGCGTCGGCGACGTCCTCGACTGGGCCCGCGACCCGGTCAGCCTCAACATGTCCGTGGACGACGAGGGCGACACCCAGTTCGGTGACCTCCTCGAAGACACCTCCGCCATCTCGCCCGAGCAGTCGGTGCTCACCCTGCTGCGCAGCGAGGAGCTGGAGGAGCTCATCGGCAAGCTCGACAACCGCACCGCGTCGATCATCCGTATGCGGTACGGCATCGAGGACGGCCGCGAGCGCACGCTCACCGAGGTCGGCAAGGAACACGGCCTCACCCGCGAGCGCATCCGCCAGATCGAGAAGCACGCGCTCCTCGAATTGAAGCGAATGGCTCACGACACGGGCTTTGACGCTGCGGCCTGAGCCCCGGTCCAGTAACCTCCGAATCAAGGCCGGTTCATCCGGCCCCCCTGAGCTGAGTCCCGGCGCCCACCCCCCCCTGGCGCCGGGGCTCATCCCTTTTACGCGCGGCCCCCGGCGGACCTCACGCTCCCGCCGCACGGCTCAGCCGCCCGCCCAGATCCGCGACGTACGCCACCAGCTGGGGCGGCCGGTGCACGGTGAACTCGCAGTCCACCATCGCCAGACGCACCGCCACCCACTCCAGCGAGTCCCGCATCACCGCACGCAGCCGGCAACCGCCCTCCCCCTCCGGCTCCAGCGGCCCGACCGAGCCAGGCAGCCGCGACGCCACGAACTCCGGCGGCGCCGCGAAACTCACCTCCACCTCCGTCTCCGGCTGCCGGCGCGCCATCGAACTGCTCAGGAACTCCGCCGCGTCCCCCGCCGGCAGCTCCCTCGGCGTGAACCGCGACCCGGTCGCGAACGGCTCGCTCACCCGGTCCACCCGGAACGTGCGCCACGCCTCCCGCTCCAGGTCGTACGCCACCAGGTACCACCGCCACCCCGTGCTCACCAGCCGGTACGGCTCGACCTGCCGCCGCGACTCGGCGCCGTCCCCCGCCCGGTACGCGAACCGCAGCCGCTCCCGGCCGGTGACCGCCGACGCCATCACGGTCAGCGTCCGCGGATCGATCGTCGAACCGTCGCCCCGGGCCAGCGGCATCGTCGCGTTCTGCAGCGTCGAGACCCGGTGGCGCAGCCGCGACGGCAGCACCTGCTCCAGCTTGGCCAGAGCCCGTACGGACGCCTCGTCGACACCCTCGATGGCATGGCCGGCACCGGCCCGCAGCCCCACCGCGATGGCGACCGCCTCCTCGTCGTCCAGCAGCAGCGGCGGCATGGCCGTACCCGCCACGAGCCGGTACCCACCGACCGAACCGCGCGACGCCTCGACCGGATAGCCCAGGTCACGGAGGCGGTCGATGTCGCGGCGGATGGTGCGAGGGCTGACGTCGAGCCGCTCGGCGAGCTCGCTGCCCGGCCACTCGCGCGGCGTCTGGAGCAGGGACAGCAGATTCAGCAGACGTGCCGGGGTATCGGTCATGTCACTCAGCATGCGCGCCCATTGGGTCATGAACTGACCTAGTGGCCGTTTACTTTCTTTCCATGACTTCCCCCGCACCTCAGCCGTCGCCGGCGGCCCCCTCGACGGAAGCCGCCCCGGCGGCCCAGGCCCCGTCGGACCGCCGCCGGTGGTTCGCCCTGGCCATCGTGATGACCGCGGCCTTCATGGACCTCGTCGACGTCACGATCGTCAACATCGCCATCCCCAGCATCGAGCGCGACACCGGCGCCTCGTTCAGCTCGATCCAGTGGATCGTCGCCGGCTACGCCCTGGCCTTCGCCGCCGGGCTCATCACCGGCGGCCGGCTCGGCGACATCTACGGCCGCAAGCGGCTCTTCCTCATCGGCATAGGAGGCTTCACCCTCGCCTCCGCGCTCTGCGGCTTCGCCGCCAACCCGGAGATGCTCGTCGCCTCCCGCTTCCTCCAGGGAGCGGCGGCGGCGCTGATGGTTCCGCAGGTGCTGTCCATCGTCCACGCCACCTTCCCCGCCCACGAGCGCGGCAAGGTCTTCGGCCTCTTCGGCGCGATCGTCGGCCTCGGCGCCGTCTCCGGACCCCTGCTCGGCGCGCTGCTCACCGAGTGGAACATCGCCGGCCTCGAATGGCGCCCGATCTTCCTGATCAACCTGCCCGTCGGCATCCTCGGCCTGGTCCTGGGAAGCAAGTTCATCACCGAGTCCAAGTCGCCCAAGGCCCTGCGCCTCGACCTGGTCGGCGTCGTCCTCGTCACGCTCGGCATGCTGATGCTCATCTACCCGCTGACCCGCGGCCGTGAGCTGGGCTGGCCGCTCTGGGGTTACCTGTCGATGGCCGGGAGCGTCCTCGTCTTCCTCGTCCTCGTCCTGTTCGAACGCGCCAAGGCCGGCCGGGACGGCTCGCCGCTGGTCGAGCTGTCGCTGTTCCGGGTCCGGAGCTTCGCCGCCGGCATCGCCGTGCAGCTGACCTTCGGCATCGGCCTCGGCATCTTCTTCCTGGTCTGGACCCTGTACATGCAGATGGGCCTCGGCTGGAGCGCGCTGCGGGCCGGCACGACCGGAATCCCGTTCTCCGTCTCCGTCTCGGTGGCCGCCGGCCTCTCCGTACAGAAGCTGGTGCCCCGCTTCGGCCGCAAGGTCCTTCAGACGGGCGCGCTGCTCATGGCGGCCGGCCTGCTGCTCTACATCTGGGAGTCGCACCACTACGGCATGGAGATCACGTCCCTGCAGATGGCGCTGCCGCTCGTGGTCATGGGCGTCGGCATGGGGCTGATCGTGGCGCCGCTGGCCGACGCGGTGCTCTCCGAGGTGCCCAAGGAGCACTCCGGTTCCGCCTCCGGCCTGTTCAACACCGTGCAGCAGATGGGCAACGCGCTCGGACTCGGCCTCGTCTCGGTCGTCTTCTACGGGGCGATCGGCGATCGGCTCACCCCGGCGCAGATCGGCCCGGCGTTCGCCGACGCCTTCGAGCAGTCGCTGTGGTGGGTGACCGGCGTGCTCGTCGTCATCTTCGTGGTGATGTTCGCCCTGCCCGCCAGGCCGAAGCAGCACGTGGAGGGCGCCGAGGCGGACGAGCCCGCCACGGCCGAGACCGCCAAGGAGCCGGTGCTCACGCACTGAGCCGACGGCGTACGCGGCAGAGTCACCGGTGCCCGCATCCCCCCGAGGGACGCGGGCACCGGCATGCGACGAGCCGGGTCAGCAGATACGCGTACGCGCTTCCATCGCGCCGCGCGCCGCCTTCTCGTCGCCGTACACCTCGCACATATGACGGCCGTCCGGCGTCGCCGTGTGCTCGACCTCCCACAGGCTTGTCTCGCTCCCGTCGAGCAGCAGGAACGCGTGCTCGTACAGCGTGAACCCGGCGTCCCGGCCCTCCACCCGGCACTGACGCCCGAAGACCTGCGTGATGTGGTGGGCGAACGCGGCCCGCAGCAGCACGGCGGTCTCCTCACCGGGCACGTCGCCGTTCTCCGCGCGGCGCAGCACGCGGCGGGCATGGTCCGCGGAATTGTCCGGCGCGTACATCCGGGGGAGCGGGGCCGGGGGCGCGGCCAGCAGGGCCGACATCAGCTCCAGATCGGCCCGCGCCCCCTCGTCGTCACCGAAGTCCGGGACATCCCACAGGCTGCCCGTCAGCCGCGCGGCGGCGATATGCGCGTCGGCCTCGTCGTCGTACAGCTCGTGCTGCCGGGTGTCCGGATGACCGGCCCCGCGAGGGCCGCCGTGCGCCAGCTCCCACAGGGTCAGCGCGGAGCCGTCGCCCAGCAGATACGTATGGCGGTAGGTCTCGCGGTGCAGGAGGGCGCTGTGGTGCGAGGAGTGCAGGGAGCTGCTGTGGGCGAGCGCGGTGCCCAGCCGCTCCACCGTGCTGTCGGGCAGGTCGAACGAATTGAGAGCCCGTCGCAGGATTCGCTCGAGGTGCTGCTCGGTCGTCTCGTACGGATCGCTCAAGGTGCTGTCTCCAGGCCGTCGCCGCGTGTGACTTGATGCGTGCTCAACGTAGCCCCTGGGACTGACATCGGGACCGGGGTTCGGAAAAACGCCCGGGGCGCACGGAAGGTTCCGCGCACGCCGCCCGAACTTCCCTACGCGGAGGGCGAGTCGGATTCCCCGCCCCGGCCGCCCGGTGCGTCTTCGTCGTGCGGGAGCGGCCCGTAGAGGTCGGTGTACGAGGGAAACGTGCCGCCGCCGTCACGGCCCTCGACGCCCGTGGCCGCCCGCACCGCCTTCACGATGGCCCGCGCCACCACCTCCGCACCCGCCGCGAGCAGGGGATTGAGCACGACGGGGTCCTCCGCGCCCAGGTCCCGCAGGCCGGTGGCGAGCGCGAACACGGTGTCCCCGTCGGTCATCAGATGCACCGGCCGGATCGCACGCGCCAGCCCGTCGTGCGCCGTGCCCGCCAGCTTCTGCGCCTGGGCACGGCTGAGGCCGGCGTCGGTGGCGACGACGGCGAGCGTGGTGTTGAGCGGGGGGCGCGTGTTCGCCTCGCGCGCCTGCGCCAGGCGCCGTCGCGCCGCCTCATGGACCCCGGCCGGCGGGGCGACGGCCGGCTCCTTGCCGCCGTACTCCCCGAACAGCACCCCCGTACGGGGATCGAGCACCGAACCCGCCGCGTTGACCACGACCAGCGCGCCCACGGTGACCCCGGACGGCAACAGGACGCTCGCCGTCCCCACCCCGCCCTTGAGCTGCCCGGCGACCGCCCCCGTGCCCGCGCCGACGCACCCCTCCGCGACCGCCGCGCCCTCCGCCGCCCGGGACGCGTCCTCCACGGCCGCCCGGCCGGTCGCCGCGTCCGGCCTGGCCCGCCAGTCGCCGCCCCGGCCCAGGTCGAACACACAGGCCGCCGGGACCACGGGGACCACCTGGGCCGGACCGGCGCCCACCCGCACCCCGCGCCCCCGCTCCTCCAGCCAGGCCATCACCCCGGACGCCGCGTCGAGCCCGTACGCGCTGCCGCCGGTGAGGACGACCGCGTCGATGCGCTGCACCAGGTTGCGCGGATCGAGGGCGTCCGTCTCCCGGGTCCCCGGCCCGCCGCCCCGCACATCGACGGCCGCGACGACCCCGCCCTCGGGCGCGAGCACGACGGTGGTGCCGGTGAGCGCACCCTTCCCGGCGACCCGGGCGTGACCGACGCGCAGCCCGGCGACATCGGTGAGGGCGTCCTGACGAGGCATCGGGGGCTCCTTCGGGCGGGGCGGGGGGCGGGGCGGGGGCGGGGCGGGGGGTACGCGGCCAACGTACCGCCGAAGACCGGTCCCGCCCTGGGGGGCTTCCCCCCCCGCCCCCCGCCCCTCCCACCCCCTCCGCCCACCACCCCCACCGCGACTCGCTCACCCCCTTGCGACTCGCCCCCCCGCGCGACTCGCTCACCCCCTAGCCCCCCAAAACAGGACCAATCGCCCCCCACCCCCCTACCGTGGCAGCGTGACCGAGCCACCTGAAGCCGCAGGCGCAGCCGCGCAGCCCGCCCCCGGAGCGCGTGCCGGGTTCGCCGACGGGGCCGGCGGTCAGCCTCCCCCGGGCGGGTCGGCGCGTGCCGGGGGGCTCGTCCCCCGGTCCGTCACCGCGCGGGCGACCGCGGCGGGCGTCATCGTCTCCTGCCTGCTGATCGTGGCCATCGTGCTCGGCAGCCGGTTCCTGGAGCACTTCGACTCCGCGCTGCTGCCGTACGCGGTGGCCACGGTGTTCCTCGCCTTCGGTGTCGCCTACCGGTACACCGTCTGGGTCTCCGCACCCGGTGCCGAGCGGCTGTTCAAGAAGGGCTGGGGGAGCCTTTTCTCGGTCGACAACTTCCGCCGGGCGCCCACCGCGCTGCCGAAGATGATCGCCACCTACCTCGGCTTCCAGAAGTTCCTCGGCGCCCGCTCCCACGCCCGCTGGGCCGCCCACCAGCTGATCTTCTGGGGCTGCATCCTCGCCTCGCTGATCACCTTCCCGCTGACCTGGGGCTGGTTCACCTTCACCTCGGGCACCGGCTCCGGACCCGGCTACGAGATGCGTATCTGGGGCTTCAAGATCATCGGCTTCGACTCCCTGGACTTCCTCGGCTGGCTGATGTTCCACGGCCTGGACATCGCCGCCGTCCTCGTCATCCCCGGCGCCTCCTACTTCCTGTGGCGGCGGATGAAGGACCGCGGGGCCGTCACGGGCCAGCGGTTCGGCTACGACCTGGTGCCGCTGATCGCGCTCATCGTCATCTCGGTGACCGGTCTGCTCCTCACCTTCTCCTCGATCTTCCTGCACGGCGGCGGCTACGAGTTCCTGGCGATCCTCCACATGGTCGCGGTGGTCTTCACCCTCATCTACATCCCGTTCGGGAAGTTCTTCCACATCGTCCAGCGGCCCGCCGCCGTCGGCATGCAGCTGTTCAAGTACACCGGCCGGCAGGACGAGGAGGTCTTCGCCTGCCGCCGCTGCGAGGAACCCATCGACACCACCCCGTACGTCGACAACCTCCGCTCCACCATGCGCGACCTCAGCCTCGGCTTCGACGCGTGGGCCGAGTACTGCCCGCGCTGCAAGCGGGTGCTGCGCGGCAGCGCCTACCTCTCCCAGGTGAAGAAGGGTTTCAAGTGACCGCGGACTCGCGCACGCCCGAACCGCATGCGGTCGTCCCCATCGACCCCTCCCTCGCACCCCCGGGCACCCGCGCCTTCCGCGACGCGGGCGGTATCCCCGCCGACCGGTGGCACGCCGACCAGAACGGCGAGACCCTCGTCCCCACCCACTGCTGCTTCTGCGGCGTCCAGTGCGGCATGTATCTGCGCGTCGACCGCGGCGGCAAGGTCTTCGGCGTCGAACCCCGCAACCACGACATCAACCGCATGCGCCTGTGCCCCAAGGGCATCAACGCCTATCAGCAGGTCAACCACCCCGACCGGCTCACCGCCCCCCTCATGCGCCGCTCCCGCGACGAGGACTTCCGCGAGGTCTCCTGGGAGGAGGCGCTCGAATTCACCGTCGCAGAGATCAGGCGCATCCAGCAGACGTACGGGAACGACGCCTTCGGGCTGCTCGGCGGGGCGAGCCTGTTCTCCGAGAAGACGTACCTCGTCGGCAAGTTCGCCCGGGTCGCCCTCAAGACCCGGCACGTCGACTACAACGGCCGCCTCTGCATGGTCAGCGCCGCCGGCGCCAACAAGCTGGCCTTCAACATCGACCGGGCCGGTAACCCCTTCTCCGACATCCTCCTCACCGACTGCCTGCTCATCGCCGGCTCCAACGTCGGCGAGTGCTTCCCCGTGATGACCCAGTACGTGTGGGGCGCCCGGGACCGCGGCGCCAGCCTCATCGTGATCGACCCCCGCGAGACGGCCATCGCCCGGACCGCCGACATCCACGTCGCCCTGAAGCCCGGCACCGACTCGGCGTTCTTCAACTCCGTGCTGAACGTCGTCGTGGCGGAGGGCCTCACCGACGAGGCCTATCTCGCCGCCCACGCCACCGGCTGGGAGGAGGTCAAGGCCAAGGTTGCCGAGTACCCGCCGTCCCGTGCCGCCGAGATCTGCGGCATCCCCGCCGAACAGATCGTCCAGGTCGCCCGCACCTTCGCCCGCGCCCCCAAGGCCATGGCCTGGCACGCCCGGGGCATCGAACACCACTCGCAGGGCGTCGAGAACTGCCTCACCGTGATCAACCTCTGCACCGCCACCGGGCACATCGGCAAGCCCGGCGCCGGCTACGGCACCATCACCGGCCAGGGCAACGGGCAGGGCGGCCGCGAACACGGCCAGAAGTCCGACCTCCTCCCCGGCGGCCGCTCCATCAACAACGCGGAGCACCGCCGGCAGATCTGCGAGATCTGGGGCATCGAGGAGTCCGAACTCCCGCCCGCCGGAACCTCGATGATGGAAATGGTCTGGCAGATGCAACGCCGCGAGATCCGCGGCCTGATCGGCATCTGCAACAACCCCTTCGTCTCCCTGCCGAACTACAAGGTCGTCAAGGAGGGGTACGACGCCACCGAGTTCCACGCCCAATTCGACTTCTTCCTTTCCGAGACCGCCGCCAACGCCCACGTCGTCTTCCCCGTCACCACCTGGGCCGAGGACGACGGCGTCATGGCCAACGCCGAGGCCCGCGTGGTCAAGCACAACAAGGCCCAGGACCCGCCCCCGGGAGTCCGCACCGACACCTGGGTGATGTGCGAACTCGCCCGACGGCTCGGCGCCGGCGACAAGTTCGCCTTCGACAACTCCCGCCAGGTCTTCGACGAGCTGCGGATCGCCTCCGCCGGCACCGTCAACGACTACTACGGCATCACCTACGAACGGCTGGAGGAGACCGGCGGCATCTCCTGGCCCTGCCCCTCCACCGACCACCCCGGCACCCCCCGGCTCTTCGAGGACGGCAGGACCTACCACCCCGACGGCAAGATCCACCTCCAGGTCGTCGAGTGGCACCCGCCGATGGACCCGTACGACGACGAGCACCCCATGACGCTCACCACCGGGCGTACCGTCGCCCACTTCCTCTCCGGCAACCAGACCCGCCGCCTGGGCGCCCTCGTCGAACAGACCCCCCGCCCCTGGGCCGAGGTCCATCCCTCGCACGGCTTCCGCAACGGCGAACCCGTCCGCGTCGTCACCCGGCGCGGCAGCGAGGTCTTCCCCGCCTTGGTCACCGAGGCGATCCGCCCCGACACCGTCTTCGTCCCGTACCACTGGCCGGTCCCCACCGCCGCCAACGCGCTCACCATCGACGCCCTCGACCCCCGCTCCAAGATCCCCGAGTACAAGGTGTGCGCCTGCCGCATCGAGCACGCCGAGCGGATCGACGAGGTCCCCGCGCCCCCGGTCGCCCCCGGGCACGTCGCCTACCCGGAGACCCAGGTCTCCCGCACCGACCCGCTGCCGCCCACCTCCCCGCAGGGCCGCGGCACCTCGGAGAGGAGCTGATGCCCGCATGATGGGCCGCACGATCTTCATCGACCCCGGGCGCTGCATCGGCTGCCAGGCCTGCGTCTCCGCCTGCCGCGAATGCGACTCGCACCGCGGCAAATCCATGATCCACCTCGACTACACCGACGAGGGCCAGTCCGTCGCCTCCCTTCCCACGGTCTGCATGCACTGCGAGGACCCCGTCGCCCCCTGCGCCGAGGTGTGCCCCGCCGACGCGATCCTGGTGACCGCCGACGGCGTCGTGCAGCAGGCCGACACCACCCGCTGCATCGGCTGCGCCAACTGCGTCAACGCCTGCCCCTTCGGCGTACCGAAGATCGACCTCCAGGCGAAGCTCCAGATGAAGTGCAACCTCTGCTACGACCGCACCGCCTACGGCCTCGCCCCCATGTGCGCCACCGTCTGCCCGACCGGCGCGCTCTTCTACGGAACCGCCGAAGAGCTCCAGGCCGAACGCCCCGGCGTCCAGGTCGCCGACTCGTTCGTCTTCGGCGAGAGCGAGGTCCGCACCGGCGTCGCGATGGTCGTGCCCGCCGACCGGGTCCAGTGGCCGGTACCCGGCGGCCTGCCCGTCGTCGAGATCAACGGGAAGGACGTCCGACGGTGACCGAAACCGACGCGCCGCCCCCCGGCGACCCGAAGCAGCCCCCGCCCCGCGACCCGGGCAGCGCGCCCTTCGGCGCGCCCGGACAGCCGGCGTCCGGGGACCCCCGTGAAGCCCTGCACGACCGGATCGCCGCCGATTCCCTCACCACCCGCCGCGACTACCTGCGGATCGTCGCCACCGTCTCCGGCGGGCTCGCCGTCGGCGGCCTCGGCGTCGCCGGCGGCATGCTGCCCCGCCACGGCGACCCCGACGAGGACGGCAAGGCCCCCGCACCGAAGAAGATCGCCTCCCAGCTCCTTCCCGGCGAGTCCATCGCCTTCGACTATCCCGACGAGGAGGACCGCGCGGTCGCCGTCCGGCTCAACGACGGCACGCTCGTCGGCTACTCCGCGATCTGCACCCACCTCGCCTGCGGCGTGCTCTGGCGCAAGGACCGGGGCACCGAGGGCGAGCTGTACTGCCCCTGCCACGAGGGCGTCTTCGACGCCCGCAGCGGCGAGGTCACCGCGGGACCGCCGCCCCGGGGACTGCCGAAGGTCGTCCTCACCGAGGAGACCGACGGCAGCATCTGGGCGGTCGGCACCACCCGGTCCGGCGAGAGCATCGAGCACGGGCTGTGCCGCCAGTTCGGCGAGGACCGCCCCGACCTGGCCTCCCGGCTCGGCTGCCCCGGCGTCCGCGACGGTGCCGAGGCACCCGCCGCACCCGGAACCGCCCGCACGGTGGCCCCCGGGCCCGTCGCCCCGGGGCCGTCCCGTACGCGCACCCGTACCGGAGCCGGTGCCACCGGCACTTCCGGGAGCCCGACATGAGCGACGACGACCGCCTGCCGCCCGGCTCCCCGCAGCCCTCTCCCGACTCGCAGTACCTCGGCCCCCCGGACCACCCCGGCCCGCACTACCCCGAATACCACCCGGGCAGTGCGCGGGCCGAGCTGAACAGGCCCGTCCACGAGCGCTACCCGCAGATCCGGCCCACCAGCGGCTACGGCGACCCCCGCGTCCGGCACACCGGCCCCGGGCCCGGCGCCGGCACCGACCAGGAGCCCGAGCGGTCCTCCAAGCTCACCGCCCGCCTCGTGCTGGCCATGAGCGTCGTCATCGGGCAGCTGTGGGGGCTGACGGTCATCGTCGACGAGTGGATGGAGGGCAACACCGGCACCGCCTGGTGGGGAGCCGGGTTCCTCTGCCTGTCGTTCCTCGTCGTCCTCGGGCTCTGGGCGCTCGACCCCAAGGACCGCTGACCGCCGGACGGGGCCGCGCGGCCGTACCCTGGAGGCATGAGTACCGCCCCCGCCCCCGGACCGCGCGATGCGGAGCCCACCACGCCGGACCGGCCCAGGCCCAAGCCGGCGCTGGTCTTCGACGATCCGCTGGACCAGCAGTCCGCGGACGACACGGACCAGGGGTGGGGCGAGCGGGCCCCCTCCGGCGGCAGCGCCGCGGACCTGGCGCGCTTCCTCGACGAGAAGCCGCCGCACCACATCTGACGCCGCCCCGCCCGGGAAGAGCCCTAGGGCCTTTCGCCCTAGGCCGGGCTGCCGCCGCCCCCGCGCTGCGCGACCAGGGCGTCGCGGATCTCCTTCAGCACCTCCAGCTCGCTCACCTCCAGCGTCTCCTGGACGCCTTCCTTCGCCGCCTGCATCGCGGCACGCCGGGCGAGGTACTTCGCCATCGGCAGGACCATCAGGAAGTAGACGACGGCAGCGGTGATCAGGAAGCTGAGCGTCGCGCTGAGCACCGAGCCCCACAGAATCCGGATGCCTTCCGTCGCCTCGCCCGTGGCGGGGTCCGTCGTGCACGGACCCTTCAGGCAGGAGCTGTAGTGCTCCAGGTCCTTGGTGCCGAACGCACCGACGAGCGGATTGATGACCCCCTTGACGATCGAGTTCACGATGTTCGTGAACGCCGCGCCGATGACGACGGCCACCGCCAGATCGATCACGTTGCCACGCATCAGGAAGGCCTTGAAGCCCTCCAGCAGACTGACCTTCTTCGTCTCGCTCACGGGTGCGCTGTCCTCCGTAAAAGTCACCAGGGGTGTGAACTCCCCGGAAACTTACGGCAGTAGGGCATGCAACCACCCCATCCGGGAGGGTTGTCCGGTGACGGGATAGTTCGTCAGTACGAATCAGCACAGGATCACCGCGAATCCTCCCGAGATCCCCGCCCCCGCCAGATCGGCGGCCGTCGCCCTCGGCACTCCCAGCACGATCAGCGCCCCCGCGTCCGGCGCACCCCCGACGGCCGGCGGCACCCGCTCCACCCGCGCGCCCCTGGCCAGCACCCGGGCCCGCGCCCCGGCATCCCCCGCCGCGACCACATCCACCCGGTCGCCCGGCCGCAGCAGCCGCACGGTCTCCGCGTCCGCGATCCGTACCGGCGCCGACACCAGGCGCACCGGCGGCGAGGCCCGCTCCCGGGCCGCCCCCTGCGCCGTACCGCCCCCGTGGCCGCCGCCACCGCCCCCGGCGAACCCGGAGACGGCCAGTGCGGCCGCCGTCAGCGCCAGACCCGCGGCCATGGACCTGCGCTGCCGCCACACCGCCCGGCGCAGCCGCTGCCCGGTGCCCCCGCGCACCCGCAGCGGCGGGAACGCGGGCACCCCGCACGGCGGCGGAGCGGGCAACGGCCCCGGCGGCGCACCCGCGAAGGGAGCGGCGGGGCGGGCCTCGGAGAGGGAGAAGGGGGAACCGGACGTGCGCATCGCGAACACCGCCTGCGTCGGGAGTCGTTGGGCCGGTCCGGCCGCCGGAACCCGTGGGTTCGGCCGCCGGACAACCCCCACGATCCACGAGCCGCCCGATTCCCGCCGGAACCTGTGGACCGCCCACACGATGTGGAAAACTCCCTCACCCGCAAGGGGAGGGACGGCCCCGGCAACGTGCCCGCCAGGAGCGGAATGCCCCGCGACGTCCCCCTACGGCAGCGTGATCCCCGTGTCCATCCCGTCCAGCGCGTGCCCGCACGGGCACCCCCGGTCCGCCTCCGGAGGCAGCCCGGCCACCGCGTCGAAGAGGACCGAGCGCAGCCGGTCCACATTGGCCGCGAACACCTTCAGCACCTCCTCGTGGGAGACGCCCTCACCGGCCTCCGCGCCCGCGTCCAGGTCCGTGACCAGCGTCATCGTGGTGTAGCAGAGGCCCAGTTCGCGCGCGAGCACCGCCTCCGGGTGCCCCGTCATGCCGACCACGGACCAGCCCATCGCGGCATGCCAGCGCGATTCGGCGCGGGTCGAGAAGCGCGGCCCCTCGACGACCACCAGCGTGCCGCCGTCCACGGCCTCCCAGTCCCGCCCCCGCGCGGCGGCCAGCGCCACCTTGCGGCCCGTGGGGCAGTACGGGTCCGCGAACCCCAGGTGCACCACGTTCGGCAGGAGCCCGTCGACCGGGGTCTCACCGTCGTAATAGGTCTGGACGCGGGTCTTCGTGCGGTCCACCAGCTGGTCCGGTACGAGCAGGGTGCCCGGCCCGTACTCCGGGCGCAGACCGCCCACCGCGCACGGGGCGAGCACCTGGCGCACGCCGACCGAGCGCAGCGCCCACAGGTTGGCGCGGTAGTTGATGCGGTGCGGGGGCACGTGGTGGCCGCGGCCGTGCCGGGGGAGGAAGGCGACCCGGCGGCCGCCCGTCTCGCCGATGAAGACGGAGTCGCTGGGCTCTCCGTAGGGGGTTTCCACGCGGACCTCGGTGACGTCCTCCAGGAAGGAGTACAGCCCCGAGCCGCCGATCACACCGATCTCTGCGTTCGCCATGCGGTCACCCTAGGCGCCGGGCCCGCGGTCCCGGCAGGCGGGCGCGGGCATGCGAAGACCCCGCCGAGGCGCTCGGCGGGGTCTTCGTGAAGGCTGTGGTGCCGGCGGCTCAGGCGGCCGACGAACCGCTCGTCGAGGAAGAGGACGACGAGGCGGACGACGTGGACGCCGGGGCGGCCGACGACTTGGTCTCCGACGACGTCGAGGAGCTGCCGGAGGACGATCCGGAACCGGAGGTCTTCGAGGCGGAGGAAGCCGGCGTGCTGCTCGACGAGGAGCCGCGGCTGTCGTTCCGGTAGAAGCCGGAACCCTTGAACACGATGCCGACCGCCGAGAACACCTTCTTCAGGCGTCCGTCGCAGTTCGGGCACACCGTGAGGGCGTCATCGGTGAACTTCTGCACCGCTTCGAGGCCCTCGCCACACTCGGTGCACTGGTACTGGTAGGTCGGCACTTTGTTCCTCCTGGCACTCTGACTCGATGAGTGCTAACGACGCTCCATAGTGACGTATTCCGCTGGATCAGTCCACCGTGACCGGCCCGCGGTGACCGATACCACGCGCCACGGTCCGTCCCACGCCCGTCGGCAGGAGCCTCGAACGCAGGGCCACCAGGGTCACCAGCGCCAGCACCGTACCCACCAGCGGGACCAGGAATCCGGCGCTCGCGCCGTGCCCGTCCGCGAGCCGGCCGGCCACCGTCACCGCGGCCGCCTGGCCCAGCGCGACCGCGCCCGTCAGCCAGGTGAACGCCTCGGTCCGCGCGGAGCCCGGCACCAGCGCCTCGACCAGCGTGTAGCCGCTGATCAGGGCCGGAGCGATGCAGAGGCCGACCAGCAGGCCGAGCGCGGCGAGCAGCGGGACGGAATGTATCGCCCACAGGCCCGACGCGGTCAGCGCCAGGGCCGTGTAGCCGGTGATCAGGCGGCGGCGGGGCCCGGACTTCCAGGCGACGGCCCCGCAGGCGATCCCGGCGAGCATGTTGCCGGCGGCGAAGATCCCGTACAGCACACCGTTCGCGCCCGGGTTGCCGATCTCCTCGGCGAACGCGGTCAGCGAGACCTGCATGCCGCCGAAGACCGAGCCGATGCCGAGGAAGGCGACCGCGAGCACGCGCACGCCCGGGATGGACAGGGCGGAGACGTGCCGTTCGCCGCCGGGCAGGGCGCGGTCGCGGACGGGCGGCTGGGTGGCGCGCCGCGCGGCGAACAGCAGGCCGCCCACCAGGGTGAGCGCGGCTTCCGCGATCAGGCCGGCCGCGGGGTGCACGCCCGTGCACAGCGCGGTGGCGAGGACGGGGCCGATGACGAAGGTGAACTCGTCCGTCACCGACTCGAACGCGGCGGCCGTCGCCAGCAGCGGCGACGCCTCGCGGCCGGGCGCCGCCCCCAGCACGGCGGCCCAGCGGGCCCGCACCATGGGGCCGATCTGCGGGACGGAGGCGCCGGTCGGGACGGCCGCCACGAACAGGGCCCACAGGGGCGCGTCCGCCAGCGCGAGCGTCACCAGGAGGGAGACGGCGGCGGAGTGGACCAGCACACCGGGCAGCAGCACGGCCCGCTGGCCGAAGCGGTCGGCGAGTTTGCCGGTCTGCGGGGCGAACAGAGCCATGGAGACCCCGGTGACGGCCGCGACGGCGCCCGCGCTGCCGTACGAGCCGGTGGTGTGCTGGACCAGCAGCACGATGCCGATCGTCAGCATCGCGAAGGGCTGCCGTGCGGCGAAGCCGGGAAGGAGGAAGGTCCACGCACCGGGGGTGCGCAGCAACTGCCCGTATCCGGGGCGGTCGGAGACCGTGGACGCCACGGTCCTTGCCTTTCTGCCGCCTGGTGGCCGTGCTCCCGGGGCGGCCGGCACGTGCGTGCGGGGCCGGGCGGGGGCTGCCGAGAGCTGTCCTCTTCGCGCGGAACTGCGGTAGATGCCGGGCGTTCGAAACCGGTGTGCTGTGCACAGCCGGTACGGAGGACGCCACGACCGCCATACGGTCGCGCCAGCTCTGCGTCAGGCAGAGTTGGTCGATCAATCGGTGGTACTGGGTTTCCTTCATGCTACAGGCAGGAAGGGCGGCGCTCCTGTGATTGTGCGCGCACCGCCCTTCGCCGCCTGTGAACGCGGCGTGGGCTCAGTGGTGGGCCTTCGCGTCGCGTGCGCGTGCCTCCTGTTCGGCGGCCTCGCGTTTGGCGGCGACGCGTCTGGCGGAGTCGCGTTTCTTCGCCTCGTCCGCCCTGCCGAGCTTCTTCACCGCCTTGAGCGCCCCGGCCACATGGGGCCCGGTGAGGTCCTCGTGGCCCGCGGGATGCCCGCCGGGGGTGCCGAGCCAGCCGGCCAGCTTGCCGCCCTCGCCGACCGCGCGCAGCCGTGCCTCGGCCGCGTCGCGCACCGGATCGGTGGCCACGACGAGCAGTTCGTCGCCGCGCCGCAGCACGGTCGACGGAGCGGGTACGAAGCTCTTGCCGTCGCGCACCACGAGGGTGACGGCGGCGCCCGCGGGCATGCGCAGTTCGCCGACCTCGACGCCGTGCATCTTCGACTTCGCGGGGATGGCCACCGACAGCAGGTGCCCGCGCAGCCGTTCCAGGGGGGCCGATTCGATGCCCAGGTCGGAGGCCTCGGACGGGTCGTCCTTGATGTTGAGGGCCTTGGCGAGCCAGGGCAGCGTCGGGCCCTGGATGAGGGTGTAGACGATGACCAGGACGAAGACGATGTTGAAGACCCGGGTGGAGCCCTCGATTCCGGACACCATGGGAATGGTCGCCAGGATGATGGGTACGGCACCGCGCAGCCCGGCCCAGGACATCAGGGCCTTCTCCTGCCAGGGCAATCGGAACGGCAGCAGGGAGATGAAGACCTCCAGCGGCCGTGCCACGACGGTCAGCACCAGGCCGACGACGACGGCGGGCCAGAAGTCGTCGAGCAGGTCGTGCGGGGTGACCAGCAGGCCGAGCAGGACGAACATGCCGATCTGGGCGAGCCAGCCGAGCCCGTCCGCGAAGCCCCGGGTCGCCGGCCAGTGCGGCAGTTTGGCGTTGCCGAGGATCATCGAGGCGAGGTAGACGGCGAGGAACCCGCTGCCGTGGAGCATGGCGCCGGCCGCGTACGCGGAGACCGCGATGGCCATGACGGCGATCGGGTAGAGACCGGACGCGGGCAGGGCCACATGACGCAGCCCGTACGAGCCGAGCCAGCCCACGGCGATGCCGACGGCGACGCCGATGGCCAGCTCCAGGGCTATCTCGCCGATCAGCACGTACCAGCTGTCGACCTCGCCGACGGTCGAGAAGGCGACCACGAGGATGACGACGGGGGCGTCGTTGAAGCCGGATTCGGCCTCCAGGACACCGGTGACACGGGCGGGCAGCGGGACCTTGCGCAGCACGGAGAAGACGGCGGCGGCGTCCGTCGAGGAGACGACCGCGCCGATGATGAGCGCCTGCCGCCACTCCAGGCCGACCAGGTAGTGCGCCCCGGCCGCGGTCACGCCCACGCTGATCGCGACGCCGGCCAGCGACAGCATCACGGCTGCCGGGAGCGCCGGCCTGATCTCTTTCCACTTCGTGCCGAGGCCGCCCTCGGCGAGGATCACGACGAGCGCCGCGTAGCCGATGACCTGCGTCAGTTCCGCGTTGTCGAACTTGACGTCGAAGAAGCCGTCCTGGCCCAGGGCGATGCCGATGCCCAGGTACAGGAGCAGGCTGGGGAGCCCGCTGCGGGACGAGATGCGTACCGCCGCGACGGCGACGAGCAGGACGAGCGAGCAGACGAGCAGGAGTTCGTTGAGCGTGTGGACAGTCAGTGGCCGGTCCTTTCCCTGCGTACGCCTGCCGGATCGTCTTCCGGCGGCACGGTACTTCGTTACCTTACCTAATCTTTAACGTTTTCTTGATGCGTTCGAGTATTCGTACGATCGCTACGCAATTCGAGCCATCCTGATACCGCGTCCGAGTGTCCTGCGCGCTGCGCCTATGGTTGCTCCTGCACTCCCAGGACCGCCCTGCCCTCGAAGGACAGCGATGCCCGCCACAACAACCGCCTCTTCCGGATCCACCGGTACCGCCGGTGGCGGGCCGCGCAAGAAGAAGAAGGGGCGCCGCGCCCGCCTGCTCCTGATCGTCCTGGTGCTGGCGCTCGTCGCGGGTATCGGTTACGGAACGTACTGGTCCGTATCCACCGTGCGCGCCTCCTACCCGCAGACGAACGGGACCGTCCACATCGACGGCCTCTCCGGCAACGTCGAGGTCAAGCGCGACGGCTACGGGATCCCGCAGATCTACGCGGACTCCGACGCCGACCTGTTCCGCGCCCAGGGCTTCGTCCAGGCGCAGGACCGATTCTGGGAGATGGACGTCCGCCGCCACCTGACGGCGGGCCGGCTCTCCGAGATGTTCGGCTCCGGCCAGGTCGAGACGGACTCCTTCCTGCGCACGCTCGGCTGGCGCAAGGTCGCGCAGGAGGAGTACGACACCGTCCTGTCCGACGAGACGAAGAAGAACCTCCAGGCGTACGCGGACGGCGTGAACGCCTACCTCAAGGGGCGCGACGGCAAGGACATCTCCGTCGAGTACGCGGCCCTCGGCTTCACCAACGACTACAAGCCGTCGCAGTGGACCCCGGTCGACTCGGTGGCCTGGCTGAAGGCGATGGCCTGGGACCTGCGCGGCAACATGCAGGACGAGATCGACCGCTCGCTGATGACGAGCCGGCTCGACGCCGGCCAGATCGAGCAGCTCTACCCGGAGTACCCGTACGACAAGCACCGGCCGATCGTCACCGAGGGCGCGATCTCCTCGGCCACCGGCAAGTTCGACCCCGCGGCGACCGACTCCGACGGCAGCGGCGCGAGCACCGTGGCGGGCGCGACCCAGGGCCTGAACACACAGCTCGGCGCGCTCTCCGACACCCTCGACGAGATCCCCGCGCTGCTCGGCCCGAACGGCACCGGCATCGGCTCGAACTCCTGGGTGGTCTCCGGCAAGTACACGACCACCAACAAGCCGCTGCTCGCCAACGACCCGCACCTGGCGCCGATGCTGCCGTCCCTCTGGTACCAGATGGGCCTTCACTGCCGGCAGGTCTCCGAAACCTGCAAGTACGACACCGCCGGCTACACCTTCTCCGGGATGCCCGGTGTGATCATCGGCCACAACCAGGACATCGCCTGGGGCTTCACCAACCTGGGCGCCGACGTCACCGACCTCTTCCTGGAGAAGGTCTCCGCCGACGGCTACCTGTACGACGGGAAGACCAAGCGCTTCACCACCCGCGAGGAGACCATCAAGGTCGCGGGCGGCAAGGACCGGCACATCACCGTCCGCGAGACCAACAACGGCCCGCTGGTCTCCGACCGCAGCACCGAACTGGAGAAGGTCGGCCAGAAGGCGCCCGTCGCCAACTCCGCCCCGGACCGCGCCGACGGTTACGCCGTCGCCCTGAAGTGGACCGCGCTGGAGCCCGGCCACTCCATGGACGCCGTCTTCGAGCTCAACCGCGCCAAGGACTTCACGACCTTCCGCAAGGCGGCCCAGCACTTCGAGGTTCCCTCCCAGAACCTGATCTACGCCGACACCAAGGGCCACATCGGCTACCAGGCCCCCGGAAAGATCCCGGTCCGCAAGCAGGGCGACGGCACCACGCCGAGCCCCGGCTGGTCCTCGGCCTACGGCTGGAAGAAGGACCCGATCCCGTTCGACGAGCTGCCCTACGAGTACGACCCCGAGCGGGGCTACATCGTCACCGCCAACCAGGCCGTGATCGACGAGGACGACTACCCGTACCTGCTCACCAAGGACTGGGGCTACGGCAGCCGCAGCCAGCGGATCAACGACCTCATCCAGTCGAAGATCAAGGGCGGCGGCAAGATCTCGACCGAAGACATGCAGAAGATGCAGATGGACAACACCAGCGAGATCGCCGCGCTGCTGGTGCCCGAGCTGCTGAAGATCAACGTCTCCGACAAGGACGTCCGCCAGGCGCAGAAGCTGCTGGAGGGCTGGGACTACACCCAGGAGGCCGACTCGGCCGCCGCCGCGTACTTCAACGGCGTCTGGCGCAACATCCTCAAGCTGGCCTTCGGCGACAAGCTGCCCAAGGAGATGCGCGTCGAGGGCGAGTGCCTGAACGTCCGCCCGGCCAAGAGCTCCGGCCCGGTCGACGAGCAGGACCGGCTGGTACGCGAGTGCGGCCAGCGCTCCCCGGACTCCGCGCAGCCGGACGGCGGCGACCGCTGGTACCAGGTCGTCGCGAACCTCATGGACAAGCCGGACAGCGACTGGTGGAAGTCGCCCAAGGGCCGCAAGGACAAGGCGACCGAGACCCGCGACGAGCTGTTCGCCCGCGCCATGGAGGACGCGCGCTGGGAGCTGACGGCCAAGCTCGGCAAGGACATCACCACCTGGAACTGGGGCCGGCTGCACCAGCTGACCCTGAAGAACCAGACGCTCGGCACCGAGGGCCCCGGACTCCTCCAGCGGGTCCTGAACCGCGGCCCCTGGAACCTCGGCGGCGGCGAGGCCGCGGTGGACGCCACCGGCTGGAACGCGGCCGGCGGCTACGAGGTGGTCTGGGTGCCGTCGATGCGGATGGTCGTCAACGTGGGGGACTGGGACAAGTCCCGCTGGATCAACCTCACCGGCGCCTCCGGGCACGCGTTCAGCGCGCACTACACGGACCAGACCGACAAGTGGGTCAACGGCGAACTGCTGCCCTGGTCCTACGGCACGAACGCCGTGGCCGGGTCGACGACGGACACGCTGACCCTGAAGCCGTAGGCGCTCACCGCGGGCCCCCGGTGCTTCGGCTCACGCCGAAGCGCCGGGGGCCTTGTGGTGTGACCACCGCGTGCACGGGGAAGTCGTGCGGCTCCGCCGGGACCCGCTCGGTAACCTCGTCCGCGTACAGCAGGACGACCAGCGCGGGTACGGCCCCGGCGGCCGTCAGGCGGGCCAGAACCCGGTCGTAGCTGCCGCCGCCGCGTCCGAGGCGCATGCCGCGCGCGTCCACCGCGAGACCGGGCAGCAGCACCGCGTCCGCCTCCAGCACGGCACCGGGGCCCAGCCGCTCACCGACGGGCTCGAGCAGCCCGCGCCCCGCCTTCACCAGGCTCTCGGCACCCTCGTACACCGCCCAGTCCAGGTCGTTGTCGGCCAGGAGGACCGGCAGCAGCACCCGGACGCCCCGCGTGCGCAGCGCGTCCAGCAGCGCGCGGGTGCCCGGTTCACGCCCCACCGAGACGTACGCGGCGACGGTACGGGCCCCGCTCAGCTCCGGGAGCGCCAGCGCGTGCCGGGCGAGAACCGCGGCGGCCCGTTCGACGTCCTGATCCGTCAGGAGCCGACGCGCGGCGAGCAGTTCACGCCGGAGCAGCGCCTTTGCGGACATGTCGGTGTTCAACGGGGTACCTACCGGCCTCTCGTACAGGGCTATATGAGGACAAAGTTAACCGGAGGCTCATCTTCCGCCCATGTGGCCCCGTTAAGGTTCAGCGCATGACCCAGTCGAACTCCAGGATCAGCAAGGCCGTCATCCCGGCGGCGGGCCTCGGTACCCGCTTCCTGCCGGCCACCAAGGCCACCCCCAAGGAGATGCTGCCTGTCGTCGACAAGCCTGCCATCCAGTACGTCGTCGAGGAAGCGGTGGCCGCCGGGCTGCACGACGTCCTGATGGTCACCGGCCGCAACAAGCGTCCCCTGGAGGACCACTTCGACCGGAACTACGAGCTGGAGAGCGCCCTGACCCGCAAGGGCGACGCCGACCGGCTGCGCATGGTCCGCGAGTCCAGCGACCTCGCCACCATGCACTACGTCCGCCAGGGCGACCCCCGGGGCCTGGGCCACGCCGTGCTGTGCGCCGCGCCGCACATCGGCGACGAGCCCTTCGCCGTACTTCTCGGCGACGACCTCATCGACCCCCGCGACCCGCTGCTGTCCCGGATGACCGAGGTCCAGGAGCGCCAGGGCGGCAGCGTCATCGCGCTCATGGAGGTCCCGACCGCGATGATCCACCAGTACGGCTGCGCGGCCGTCGAGCCCACCGCCGAGGCCGACGTCGTACGCGTCACCGGCCTGGTCGAGAAGCCGGAACCCGCCGACGCGCCCAGCAACCTCGCCGTGATCGGCCGCTATGTGCTGGACCCGGCGGTGTTCGGGATACTGCGCCGGACCGAGCCGGGACGGGGCAACGAGATCCAGCTGACCGACGCCCTGCAACTGCTCGCCGAGGACGAGAAGGCCGGCGGGCCCGTGCACGGCGTGGTCTTCAAGGGGCGCCGGTACGACACCGGCGACCGCAGCGACTATCTGCGTGCCATTGTCAGACTCGCGTGCGAACGTGAAGATCTGGGGCCGGAGTTCCGCAGCTGGCTCCGCCGGTACGTCACCGAGGAGATGTAGCACGTTGAGCAGCACGATCTGGTCGGTGGACGAGCACCTGGAAGACATCCTCGCCGCGGTGAAGCCGCTCGAACCCATCGAGCTGCAACTGCCCGAGGCCCAGGGCTGCGTCCTGGTCGAGGACGTCGTGGTGGAGGTCGCCCTGCCGCCCTTCGACAACAGCTCGATGGACGGTTACGCGGTGCGCGTCGCCGATGTCGAGGGCGCCACCGAGGAGTTCCCCGCCGTCCTCACCGTCATCGGTGACGTCGCGGCCGGCGACGACGGCCTCGGCGCCGGCCGGCGCGTCGGCCCCGGCGAGGCCGCCCGCATCATGACCGGCGCCCCGCTGCCGGAGGGCGCCGAGGCCATCGTCCCCGTCGAGTGGACCGACGGCGGTACGGGCGAGGGCCCCGCCGCCGCGATGCGCGCCCACAGCGACGCCCCCGAGGGCGCCGGCGGAGAGGTCCGCGTCCACCGCCCGGCCGGGGCCCGCGCCCATGTCCGGGACCGGGGCAGCGATGTGCGCCCCGGCGACCTGGCGCTCGAAGCGGGCACGGTGATCGGGCCGCCGCAGATCGGACTGCTCGCCGCGATCGGCCGCTCGACCGTCAGGGTCCGGCCCCGCCCCCGCGTCGTCGTGCTCTCCACCGGCAGCGAACTCGTGCAGCCCGGCGGCGAGCTGACCGCCGGCCGGATCTACGACTCCAACAGCTTCGCGCTCACCGCCGCCGCCCGGGACGCCGGGGCCATCGCCTACCGCGTCGGTGCCGTCGCCGACGACGCCGAGACCCTGCGCTCCACGATCGAGGACCAGCTGATCCGCGCCGACATCGTCGTCACCACGGGCGGCGTCAGCGTCGGCGCGTACGACGTGGTCAAGGAGGCCCTGTCCTCCGTGGGCGACGAGGACGAGCCCGGCGCCGGGGTCGACTTCCGCAAGCTCGCCATGCAGCCGGGCAAACCGCAGGGCTTCGGCTCCATCGGCCCCGATCACACCCCGCTGCTCGCGCTGCCGGGGAACCCGGTCTCCAGCTACGTCTCCTTCGAGCTGTTCGTCCGCCCCGCGATCCGCGCCCTGATGGGGCTGCCCCCCGTCGACCGCCCCACGGTGAAGGCCGTGCTCGTCGCGGACAAGGCCCTGTCCTCGCCGGCCGGCAAGCGCCAGTTCCTGCGCGGTACGTACGACGCGGAGGCCGGCACCGTCACGCCCGTCGGCGGCTCCGGATCGCATCTGATCGCCGCGCTCGCGCGGGCGGACGCGCTGATCGTGCTGCGCGAGGACGTCACCTCCGCCGAGCCCGGCACCGACACCGAGGTGGTCCTGCTCCGCTGACAGCGGCCCGGTGGCGGTACGGTGTCTGCCGCTGTGCCGTCCGGGGGACACCCCCCGGCCCCCGGATCCGCGCCCCGGTGCGGCACCGGGGAATCCGGCGCCCTACCGCTAGGCGGAGTGAGTTGAGTACGCAGAACAGGCTGACGCACATCGACGAGGCGGGCGCCGCCCGCATGGTCGACGTCTCCGGGAAGGACGTCACCGCGCGCGTCGCCCGCGCCAGCGGCCGGGTCCTCGTGTCGCCGCGTGTCGTCGAACTGCTCCGGGGCGAGGGGGTTCCCAAGGGCGACGCCCTCGCTACCGCGCGGATCGCCGGGATCATGGGCGCCAAGCGCACCCCGGACCTGATCCCCCTCTGCCACCCCCTCGCCGTCTCCGGCGTCGGGGTCGAGCTGAGCGTGGCCGACGACGCCGTGGAGATCACCGCCACCGTGAAGACGACCGACCGCACGGGCGTCGAGATGGAGGCCCTGACCGCCGTCTCCGTCGCCGCGCTCACCGTCGTCGACATGGTCAAGGCCGTCGACAAGGCAGCGGTCATCACCGACATCCGGGTGGAGGCCAAGTCGGGCGGCAAGTCCGGCGACTACGTGCGCGCCCACGGAACCGGGGCCGACGCGTGAGCGCCACGGAGCCCCCGTACCGCGCCCTTGTCGTCACCGCGTCGAACCGGGCATCCGCCGGGGTCTACGCCGACAGGGGCGGGCCGCTGATCGCCGAGGCGCTGACCGGGCTCGGCTTCACCGTCGACGGCCCCCGGGTCGTCCCCGACGGCGACCCGGTCGAACAGGCCCTGCGGGACGGGGTGGCCGCTGCGTACGACGTGGTCGTCACCACCGGCGGTACGGGCATCTCACCCACCGACCGCACCCCCGAGGCCACCCGCCGCGTCCTGGACCACGAGGTCCCCGGCATCCCGGAGGCGATCCGGGCCGAGGGCCGCGACAAGGTCCCCACCGCCGCGCTCTCGCGCGGTCTGGCGGGCGTGGCCGGGCGCACCCTGATCGTCAACCTCCCCGGTTCGACCGGCGGGGTGCGCGACGGGCTCGCCGTCCTGGACCGGTTGCTCGTGCACGCCGTGGACCAGCTGCGCGGCGGCGACCACCCCCGACCCGGGAGCCCGAGCTGAACGTCCCGACCTGGCCGGTGATCCTGGTGGACGGCGACGTCGCCCTCCGGCCCATCAAGCTGCGCGACCAGCGCGAGTGGCGCGAGGTCAACCGCCGCAACCGGGACTGGCTGCGCCCCTGGGAGGCGACGGTCCCCCCGCCGGCCCCGGGCGGCCCGGTCGCCCAACGGCCCACGTACCGCCAGATGATCCGGCACCTGCGCTCCGAGGCCAACGCCGGCCGGATGCTGCCGTTCGCCATCGAGTACCGGGGCCGGCTCGTCGGCCAGCTGACCGTCGCCGGGGTCACCTGGGGTTCGATGTGCTCGGGGCACGTCGGCTACTGGGTGGACCGGGAGGTGGCCGGACGCGGGGTGATGCCGACCGCTGTCGCGCTCGCCGTCGACCACTGCTTCCAGGTGGTCGGACTCCACCGCATCGAGGTGTGCATTCGCCCCGAGAACGGGCCGAGCCGGCGGGTCGTGGAGAAACTCGGATTCCGCGAGGAGGGGCTGCGCCCGCGTTATCTGCACATCGACGGGGCCTGGCGGGACCACCTGATCTACGCGCTCACGGCCGAGGAGGTACCGGACGGGCTGCTGCGCCGATGGCACCGGTCACGCCCGGACCGACCTCAGCCTTCCCCATAATAGAAAATGCGTTCGAATTCGTTTTCGGTCTGCTGATCTGAACAATCACAAAAAAAGTCCGGGATATCGGCCGGATCGTGCGACACGCCGCGCCAATTGGCGGATCCCTCCGCGCAAACCCCTCTACGGTGTGAGATGTGAGCAGCAGCGGCCTCATCTACGCAGTCATCGTCGGGGCCTGGGCCGCCTACTTGGTGCCGATGTGGCTCCGCAGGCAGGACGAGCTGAACGAAGAGCGTCCGACGGAGCGCTTCAGCACCGCCATCCGGCTGCTGTCCGGCCGGGCGGCGATGGAGCGCCGGTATGCCAAGGGGCTGCAGGAGCGCACCGAGGAAGAGGCGGCGCCCGACGCCGACCCGGACGTGAGCGCGGACCGAAGGGACTCCGCGGACGTCCGGGCCTTCGCCGCGCCTCCGGCGCACACCGAGGCCCGGGTGCACGACCCGGTCGGTACGCCGGAACGCGCCCGGCGCACAAGGCGCGGCACCGCACCCGCGGCCCCCGCGTCCGCCCGGCGCGCGCGCCCCGGCGGAATCGACGCGGAACGCGCCCGGCGCGCGCAGCGCCACCAGGTCCTCGCGCGGCGCCGGCGCACCACCGTCGTTCTCTTCCTCGCCTTCACGCTCGGTGCGATCGTCGCGGCGGTCGGCGGCCTGCGCTTCCTGTGGGCCCCCGCGGTCCCGGCCGTGCTGCTCAGTGCGTACATCGCGCACCTGCGGCGGCACGAGCGGCGCAGGTTCGCCTTCACCATGGACCGGCGCCGCGCCGAGGTGGCGGCCCAGCGGCTCCGCGAGAACCGCCCCCGCCGCCACCAGCCCGCCGCCACGGCCCCGGCCGACACCGACGAGGACTCCGAGCCGCGCCACCCGGTCCCCGAACCCGCCCCCACGGTCTCCCCGCAGGAGGCCGGCCGCCGCGCCCTGGTCGAGCAGACGGACCACGCGGAGTGGGTCGACCAGCAGCGTGACCGCGGCCGGGTCCAGGGCGACAGCTGGGAGCCGGTCCCGGTGCCCCTGCCCACCTACGTCACCGCTCCGGTCGCCCCGCGCGCCACGGGCGGTGTCGAGGTCGGCAACCCGGAGACCTGGAGCGCGGCCCGCTCCAGCACCGCCGAGCCCGCGCACCCGGAGACCGCGACGCCCCCGGTGGACCCGGCACCGCGCCAGCGTTCCCCGCAGTCCCGCCGTTCCCGCGACCGGGGCCGCACGCCGCTCTTCGACCAGTACGAGGACGGCGACCGCCCCCGTGCGGCCAACGAGTGACATCTCGCCGGACGGCCGTGAGCCACGCCACGGCTGACCAGCGCGGAACGGATTTCCGAGCACCCCGTCGAGAGTGCTAGAGTTTCACACGTCGCAAGGGCCTGTGGCGCAGTCTGGTAGCGCACCTCGTTCGCATCGAGGGGGTCTGGGGTTCAAATCCCCACAGGTCCACTGCAACAACGAAGGCCCCGTCCGGTCGGAAGACCGGACGGGGCCTTCGGCGTTTCCGAGGTCACTCGGTGCCGGGATCCGGCAGCCACGTCAGCGCCAGCAGCGCCGCGTCGTCGTACGTGTCGTCGGCGCTGTAGTCCTGGGCGTCGTCGAGCAGCCAGGCGAGCAGGTGGTGCGGGTCGACCGGCTGGGGATGCGCGTGCTGATACGCCGTCAGGCGGGCGGCGAGCGGGTAGAAGGCGCCGGTCTCGTTGCGGGTCTCCGCGATTCCGTCGGTGTACAGCAGGAGGGTGTCGCCGGGCCGCAGCAGCGTGCCGGCCGGCTGCGGGGCGTCCGCCGGGGCGGGCGTGACCGCGAGGGCGCGCAGGCCCAGGGGGAGACCGGGGGCGGCCGGGAGTTCCCGGACCGTGCCGGCGCCCAGGACGAGTGCGGGCGGGTGGCCGCAGGAGTACGCGTGCGTGCGGCCGTCGGACGCGGTCTCGATCAGGAGAGCGGTGACGAACGCTTCGTCGTCGGGCAGGAAGCGGTTCAGCCCGGTGTCGAGCCGGCCGGCCAGGCGGCCGAGGGTGGGCTCCTCGTAGGCCGCTTCGTGGAAGGAGCCGAGGACCGCGGCGGCGGTGGCCACGGCGCCGAGCCCCTTGCCGCGTACATCGCCGATGAGGGCACGAACGCCGAAGTCGGTCTCCGCCACCGCGTAGAGGTCGCCGCCGATACGGGCGTACTGGGCGGCGGCCAGATAGCTCGCGGCCGTGCGGAAGCGGCCCAGGGTCTCGGGCGGCGGGCGCAGTACCGCCCGCTGCGCGGTCTCGGCGACGGAGACCACCTTCCGCAGCCGCGCGTAGTCCTGCTCGCCGCGGCGGACCACGAAGCAGCTCAGTGCGGCGATGACGCTGATCACCACCGTGGTTCCGGCTATGGAGCCGATGCGTTGCGGCTCGGTCGGCAGCAGCAGCCAGCGGGTCGCGGCCGCCACGATCGCCGAAGCGATGATCATCGGCGGGCGGAAGGCGAACGCGATGACCGCGGGGATCGCGACGAGGACGGAGGCGATGTGCGAGGAGGGCGGGGTGGTGAGCTGGAGGACCACCACCAGGACCAACAGCACCAGGGCCGTGCCCAGGACCATGAGCTTGGTGGCCCGTCCGGCCGGCGGCCGGGTGTCGGGCGCCCCTTCACGCGTCGGCATGTCCACCCCTCCCGGCGATTCCGGCCGGTTCGGGATCGCGCCGGGCCGTGGTCTCGATCCACGCCAGCTGGTGGCCGAGGCTCGTCAGCCACACCTCCAGGTCGACGGAGAGCGAGGCCGGCGCGTAGTCGGCCGGTGCCGGCGCGGGCGCTCGCGCGGGCCCCGGGTTCCCGCCGCCGACCAGGGCGGCGATCCGGTCGGCCTCCGCTTCCAGCTCCGCCGCTCTCGTACGGGCCCAGGCCGCGGGCGGCCCGGTCGGCTCCGCGGTCCGGGGCAGGCCCAGACGGGGCAGCCGGTGGGCGCCGAGGATCGTGTGGCTCGCGACGATGAGCACCGCGTGCCAGTCGGTTCCGGTTCCTTCCCGGAGAGCGGGGGCCTCGCTGCGGTACTGGGCGTACGCCGCCTCGGCGAGGCGCAGCCGGTGCAGGCTCGGGAGGGTCGGTGCCGGGGCGGGCGCGCCGGGGGAAGGGTGCATCAGCGCCTGCGCGGTGGCCGGGACCAGGCCGCCGCAGGAGTGCAACAGGTCGGCCATCGTACGGCGGACCTCGCGCCGGGCCCCGGCCGGCCAGGCGAGGAGCCCGCACAGCAGCCCGATCGCGCTGCCGGTGAGCACGTCGATCATCCGCGCCTCCGAGAGCCGCCAGGTGACCGGGGTGATCTGGGCGAACGCCGTCGCCACGACCAGCGTGAACCCGGCCTGCGCCCAGGCGATCCCCAGCTGCGGGCCCAGGCAGAACGCCGCCAGCATCGCGGGGACGAGCAGCGCCGCGTACACATCGGTGTGCGGGCCGAGACCGGTCAGGAGCGCGCCCGCGGCCAGGGCGCCGACGACGTTCCCGACGACGGCGCGGCGTACCGCCTGCCAGGTCGCGCCCACCGTCGTCCGCCCGAGGGTCAGCACCGCCAGCAGCACCCAGAACCCGTGGGCCAGATCGAGGGTGCCCGCCACCAGCCGGGCGGCGGCCAGCCCGAGGGCGGTGCGCACGGCGTTCTGGAAGAGCACCGACCGCAGGGTGATGTTGCCGAGGACCCGGCGGGCCCACAGTCTCGGCGTCGACAGCTCCGCGTACCAGAACTGCTCGCGCGGGACGGCCGGTCCGACCGGTCCGCCGTGCGCGGCGATGTCCGTCGTGACCTCCACGATCCGGGCCGACTCCGCCAGGGCCAGGATCCGCGACTGCCGTCTGAGGACGGCGATCGGCGGTACGAGGGCGAGCGGCCCGAACGACAGCCGTACGCGCTCCGCCCTGAAGCCCTCCATCGCCGCTTCGAGCGTGCCGGCCACCGGCGCGTGCTTCCCGGTGCGCAGGTAGGAGGCGCAGCCCCGGCACACCTCGGCAACCCGGGCCAGGAGATCGGCGGACGGCGGGTCGGCGGGCGCGGGCGGCTCCTGCGCGAGGGTGGCCAGCTGGTTCAGGAGCCGGCGCACCGAGCGGCCGGCCTGGTCCAGCGCGCGGTCCGTCCGCCCGGCGCTCGCCGGCTGCTCGGCCGGCGGCAGCGTCGACGGCCGCAGCCGCTCACCGGCCGCGCGCAGCGCCGCCGGGGGTACGCGGCCGGGCGAGGCGGCCTCGTCCGCCGCCGTTCGCAGCGCGTCGGCCATGCGGTGCCGGTAGGAGGGCGCGGCCCGTTCGGGCAGGAGGAGGGTCTCGCACGCCACGAGGAGCAGGACGCCCACGGTCAGGCCGACGAGCCGGTCGCCCAGGGTGCCGGGGGCGTACGGGGGAAAGCAGGCCAGGATGTAGAAGAGCTGGAGGCCGGGGCCCGCGCCGGCCGGCCGCGGCCCTCCGACGGCCGCGAAGGCGAGCACGAACCCGACGACGAGCATTCCGCCCACCGCCGCCCAGGTGTCCACGGCCAGCAGCGTTCCCAGCGACGCCAGCGCGAGGGCCGGCGGGAGCGCGCACAGCATCACGGTCGTCTTCTGGCGGCCGGAACCCGGGACGGCGGAGAGCAGGCCCAGCGCGACGGGTGCGAAGAGCGCGTACAGCGCGGCGACCGGCCGGTCGGCGGCGTGGAGCAGGGGGTAGAAGCCCGCGCCCGCCGCCACCGCCACCCGGACACCCCGCCGAACGGCGAGCGCCCGCGCGCTGTCGACCATCACCCCGGCGCCCGGCCGCCGCCATCGACCGGGCCCGGCGCGTCGCGTACCGGCCGCGGCTGTGCGCACATCCCGCGACGCTCCCTTCTCCGCCCGGACCGTGTCCCTTCCCCCACGACATTGTTGAACAGGCCGGGCCGTCGCGCTCGCGGACGATCGGCGGCGGGGGAGCGGTCAGGGGTTGTTCAGGTACGCCAGCACCGCCAGCACACGGCGGTTGTTCGAGTCGTCGTCCGTGATGCCCAGCTTGCCGAACAGGGAGGTCGTGTACTTGCTGATCGCGCTGTCACTCAGGAACAGCCGCCCCGCGATCGCCTGGTTGGACAGGCCCTCCGCCATCAGCGCCAGCACCGAGTGCTCGCGCTCGGTCAGCCCGCCCAGCCTGCGGTGCGACGCGCCGCTGGACAGCAGCTTCGCGATGACCGCCGGGTCCATCGCCGTACCGCCGGCCGCGACCCGTTCCAGCGCGTCGACGAACTGGTCCGCGTCGAAGACGCTCTCCTTCAGGAAGTAGCCGACCCCGCCCGACCCGTCGGCCAGCAACTCGCGGGCGTACAGCTGCTCCACGTACTGGGACAGGATCAGCACCGGCAGGCCCGGCACCTCGGCGCGGGCGGCGAGGGCCGCGCGCAGCCCTTCGTCCGTCTGCGTCGGCGGCATGCGGACGTCCACCACCGCCACGTCGGGGCGGAACTCGCGCAGGGCGGCCAGCGTCTCGGGGCCGGTCGTGGCCGTACCCACCACCTCGTGTCCGTACGCCTCGATGAGACGGACCATGCCGTCGCGCAGGAGATACAGGTCCTCGGCTACAACGATTCGCATGCCACCATGATCCTCGCGCGGGTCGGTCCGCCGGCCGGACTCGTGATCTGCAGGCTCCCGTCGAAGACCGCGAGGCGCCGCCGCAGCCCGGCGAGTCCGCCGCCGTCCCGGACGGCCGCCCCGCCGCACCCGTCGTCCTCCGTCTCGACGACGAGGCCCGTCCCGTCCTGGGTGAGGGAGATCCGCATCCGTGTCGCGCGGGCGTGCTTGACCGCGTTGGTGAGCAGCTCGGCGACGCCGAAGTAGACCGCCGACTCGACGGGTGCGTCCAGCCGCCCGGGTACGTCCGCGACGACCTCCGTTTCGAGCGGGCTGTCGAGGGCGAGGGCGCGCACGGCGTCGACGAGGCCCCGGTCGTTGAGGACGGGCGGGTTGATGCCGTGGACCAGGTCGCGCAGTTCGGCCAGCGAGGCGGTGGCGCCCGCCCGTGCCTCGCGCATCAGGGCCCTGGCCCGGTCCGGGTCGGTCTCCATCAGCTTCTCCACGGTCGCCAGGGACATCCCGAGCGCGACGAACCTGGCCTGCGCCCCGTCGTGCAGGTCCCGCTCGATCCGGCGGATCTCGGCGGCCTGAGCCACCGTCGCATCGGCGCGCTGCCCGGTGAGTTCGTCCACCCGGTCGGCCAGCGCCATCGTGGCGGACGGCCGCAGGAAACGGACCGCGACGGGGATGACCGGCCGCCAGGCGTACGGGGAGGAGGCGACGGTCACCAGGAGGCCCAGGAGCGCGGCCGGCGTGCCCGTACCCAGCCCGATGGCCGCCAGAACCACCCCCGCGGGTGGAACGCACGCCACGATCCCCGCCGTGAACGGGGCGATCGCGGTGAACCGGAGGTCGCGCCGGTTGGCCGGGTCCTTCCAGCGCAGCCGCCACCGCTGGTCCATGAGGGCGTCGCGCCGGGTGCGGTGGTAGCCGAAGCCGTTCCACCAGTGGCCGGTGGCCATGCGCGTCACCGGCGGCGCCTGCCGGTAGCCGGACGGGACAACGGTCCCGGACCAGCGGGCGACCAGTGCTCGAACCGCACGGCACACCGGCCGCGCCAGGGCGAGCGTGCCCACGCATACCGCCACCAGGGGCCCCACCCACGACCACGGGTTCGCCGCACCCCAGGCGATGCCCCACGCCACCGCGCCCGCCCACACGGCCGGGATCAGCAGCGTAACGCCGGCGACGGCGCACGCCCGTACAAAGCCGGTACCGGCCCGTGCCGGCCACGATCCCCGCACACTCATGTCGCCTGCCGCCTCTCCCCGTTCGTCCCGGTGCCCCACTCTGCACCGTGCGGAGGGCGCGCGGGCCCCGTCCGGGGGAGGAGTGGGTCTGGACCCACCCTGTTGTGCGTCCAGGCGCATACCGCGCCGGACCGGCGGTTCGTAGCGTCGTCACCATGACCACGAAGACGAACACTCAGCCCGGGGCCCTGAAGGCCCTCGCATCGGCCCGCCTGAGCATCACGCTCTACGGGGCACTCTCCGGCGCGGCCCTGCTCGCGGTGATCGCGGTGGCGGCCACCGGCCACTCGGTGAACACCTTCATGTGGGTCCGCGCGGTCCTGCTGCCGGTGATCGCGTACGTACTCCTGCGCCTCACGACCGCCGCGGCCGACGGCTCCCACCGCGCGTTCGAGCGGGTGAGCACCCTCGCGGTGATCATGCCCATCGCGATCATCGGCGTGGACCTGATCCCGGGCGTCTGCCCGCCCTGGTACGCGGCGGCCCAGGCGATGTGCGTGCTGCCGGTGATCCGGGTGGCGTTCCTGACACGGGGTGCGGCGCTGCGGGCGGCGTTTCCGAAGGCGGGGTGAGGGAAGGGCGGCCTCAGACCGCCCCGCCCTCCCGCAGCGGCTTCGCGTAGCAGCGGCTGCTGTCGTACGTGCGGTAGTGGCCGAACTTGCCGCACGGGGTGTAGCCGCTGGAGAGGTACAGGGCGATGGCCTCCGGCTGGCGGTCGCCGGTCTCCAGGACCATGCGGGTGCGGCCGGCGGCGCGGGCGTCCGCCTCCAGGGCGGCGAGGATGCGGCGGGCGAGGCCCTGGCCGCGGCCCTCCGGTATGACGTACATCCGCTTCAGCTCGGCGTCACCGTCCGAGTAGCCCTCGTCGTTGCGCTCCTGGGCGCGCCAGCCGCCGGTGGCGACCGGCTGCTCCGACGCGTCGTACGCGATCAGGTACAGGCCGTGCGGCGGGTCGAACATCGTGGCGTTCAGCGGTGTGACATCGCCCCCATCGCCGTAGCGCTCGGCGTATTCGAGCTGCACACGATCGTTGAGTTTGACGGCATCGGGGTGGTCGAAGGCCCGGACCTGGATATTCATGCGGAGCAGTGTACATGTATGCGGCACTCAAGTGTCGGTATCGTGCCGGAATGCTCACTGTGACCAGCGTGAATGTAAACGGTCTCCGCGCCGCGGCCAAGAAGGGCTTCACCGAGTGGCTGGCCGAGACCGGCGCCGATGTGATCTGCCTCCAGGAAGTGCGCGCCGAGCCCGAGCAGCTGCCCGCGGAAGTGCGTGAGCCCGAGGGCTGGCACACCGTCCACGCACCGGCCGCCGCCAAGGGCCGGGCCGGGGTCTCCCTCTACTCGCGGCGGGCCCCCGAGCGCGTGCAGATCGGGTTCGGCGGTCACGGGCAGGACGGGGCCGAGGAGTTCGACACGAGCGGGCGGTACGTCGAGATCGACCTGCCCGGCGTCACGGTCGCGAGCCTCTACCTGCCCTCCGGCGAGGTCGGCACCGAGCGGCAGGACGAGAAGGAGCGCTTCATGGCCGCGTTCCTGCCCTACCTCGTCGGGCTGAAGGCGCGCGCCGCCGCCGAGGGCCGCGAGGTCGTCGTCTGCGGTGACTGGAACATCGCCCACCAGGAGGCCGACCTCAAGAACTGGCGCGCCAACCGCAAGAACTCCGGCTTCCTGCCCGAGGAACGGGAGTGGCTGACCCGGGTCTTCGCCGAGGCGGCGTACGTCGACGTCGTACGGTCCCTGCACCCGGACGTCGAGGGCCCGTACTCGTGGTGGTCGTACCGGGGGCGCGCGTTCGACAACGACACGGGCTGGCGCATCGACTACCAGGTGGCCACCCCCGGGCTCGCCGGGCGCGCGGTGAAGGCGTGGGTGGAACGGGCCGCCACGCACGGCGAGCGATGGAGCGATCATGCGCCGGTGACGGTGGTGTACGAGCAGTAGGGGCGGGGAAGGGCGAGAGCGTCGCGCCCCTACCTGGTCCGTACCCTCGGGGGGAGCGGGTTACGCGCGGGTAGTCCTGCCTACGCCCTCTCCCTCAGCATCCGCCCCGCCGTCAGCGCTGCCAGGAGCATGCAGAGGGCGGCCCACCAGGGTGGGCCGTCCAGGAGGGCGTACAGGGCCGCGCCCAGGGCTGCGGACAGGTACTGGGTCGTGATCAGAGCACCCGCCGTCGCGCCGGAGTGCCGGGGGACGACGTCGGTCAGCGCGGCGGTGAAGACAGGGGTGAGGGTGAGGCCGATGCCGATGCCCGCCACGATCAGGCAGGCCGACAGGGCCGGGTACCCGCTGTCGCTCTCGATCGCGACGATGCCCAGCGCCACCCCGACCGCCGTCGTCGGCAGGCCCGTCACCGCCATACGGGCCGGTGTCATACCGTCGCGCAGCAGGCGCGGCGCGATCCAGCCGCCGCTGACCGCCACCGCCACGAGCAACGGCAGCATCGGCCCCGTCCACGGCGCCGAGTGGGAGAACTCGTCGCCCATCATGTCGGCCAGCGGCGGCAGCAGACTCAGGATGCTGAAGCCGGCCAGGCCCATCGTCAGGAAGCCGCCCCGACGGGTGCGGTCCCGCAGGACGTACGGGGGAAGCAGCGCGTCCGATGCCGCCCTCCGGCGCGACGCGAACGCGATCAGCAGCACGATGCCCACGCCGAGCGCGATGCCCCCGTCGTCGCCCACCCGGTCCGTCGACGGGACCCTCACCAGCCCGTACATGACCGCCCCCGGGCCCAGGAAGCCGAGCAGCGCGCCCAGCGGGTCGGCGGGCACACCAGCCGTCCGCTCCGGGGAGTCGGGCGGCAGCGTCCGGGCACCCGTCAGGGCCAGCAGCGCGAGCACCGGCGCCACGGCCGTGACCGGGCCCCTGGCCAGGAACGCCAGGGCACCGCTCCCGAGCACCCCGAGCAGCGGGCCGCACGCGCTCACCGCCGCGTAGACGCCGAAGCCCCGGCCCCCTGCGCCCCGCGAACCCGCCGCCACCATCGACAGGGCCGCCGCCGTCGCCAGCGCGCCGAACCCGCCCTGCAGCGCCCGGCTCGCGATGAGCAGCGGGCCGCCGGCCAGGAGGGCGACGCCCGACAGCAGACCGGTCACCGCGAAGCCCGTCACGCCAGTGATCAGGGACCGCCTGCGGCCCACCCGGTCCGCGACATGGCCGCCGGGGACCAGCACGGCGGCGAAGGCGACCGCGAAGGCGTAGGAGACGGGCGAGGCCGTGGGGTAGGAGGCCGCCTCGCCGTGGAGGGTGCCCGGGTTGCCGAGCGTTGCTCCGGTCAGTACCGCCAGCTGCGCCACGGCGATCATCGCGAGGCCCCGCACACGGGAGGGGCCGGGCGGCTGGGCGGGAGTCGTCGGCGGGTACGCGGGGCCGGCCACCGCCTCCGTCACGGCCGAGAGGGAAGCCGGCGCCGACGGCCCCGCCTTTTCGTCCGGCTCCCCGGGTGGCTCCCCGGGCGCGGACCCCCGCGCCGCCGGCACATAGTCCAGCAACCGCGCCGACCTCCGCCCCAGTTCGGCCAGCACCTCGCCCGGCAGCCACACCCCGTGCTCGCCCCCGGCCGTGCGGTCGGCGATCTCCGCCGGGGTGGGCCGGTCCACCGGGGACTTCGCCAGGCAGGCGCGTACGAGGTCGAGCAGGGAGGCCGGGACGCCCGTCAGGTCGGGCTCGTCCTCCGCGATCCGGAACAGATGCGCGTTCAGACCCGTGTCGGTCGCCCCGAAGAGCAGGCGGCCCGTCGCCGCGTACACCAGGACGGCGCCCAGGCAGAACACATCGCTGGCCGGGGTGAGTTCGAGGCCCCTCACCTGTTCCGGGGACATGAAACCCGGCGAGCCGATCAGCATCCCCGTACGGGTGAGCAGGCTGCCGTCCGTCAGGTTGTCCATCGCGCGGGCGATGCCGAAGTCGATGACCATCGGGCCGTCCACCGTCACCAGGACGTTGGACGGCTTGAGGTCCCGGTGGATCAGCCCCGCCCCGTGCACGGCCGCCAGGGCGAGGGCGAGGCGGTTGGCGAGGACACGGACCGAGTGCTCGGGCAGCGGTCCGTAGTCCGCCCCGACCACCGTCGTCAGGTCCGGGCCGGGCACGTACTGCGTGGCCACCCACGGGACTTCGGCCTCGATGTCCGCGTCCAGGACGCCCGCCGTCCAGCTCCCGCCCACGCGACGGGCCGCCCCCACCTCGCGGGCGAAGCGTCTGCGGAACTCCGTCCGCGCCGCGTACTCGCGCTGCACGACCTTCACGGCGACCGTGCGGCCGACGTCGGAGCGGCCCAGGTAGACCAGTCCCATCCCGCCGGCGCCGAGCCGGGCGATGAGGCGGTACGGGCCGATGCGCGTGGGGTCCTCGGCGGTCAGCGGCTTCATGGCGGCAACCTAGCCGGAGGCGGCCCGCGCGGGGGCGGAACACCGTGGATCCGCCACGGATCTAATCCTCGGGGTCCGGCTCCGGTTTCTCCCGCCGCAGCCGCCGGTCCAGGGCCATCGACAGTTCCGCGTCCATCACCGCGCGTGCCAGCGGCCGGAGTTGGGGCGGTTCCGGGTCCGTCTCCGCCCCGTACTCCACGAGCACCGAGACGAACAGGTCCGCCAGCGCCTCCGCGTGCTCGCGGACCCGGCGGCCCGTGGCGAGGACCGAGGAGAGGGGGACGCCCTCGCGGACCAGCTCCGCCGATACGTCCAGCAGGCGGCGGCTGATGTGGACGATCTCCGCACCGTCCGTCCCCAGGTAGCCCAGCTCCATCGCGAGCGCCAGGTTCTCCGGCGTGGACTCGCCCCCGAAGTAGTCCGCCAGCTGCTCCGGCGTGAGGCGGACCGGGGTCTCCTCGGACGGTTCGCCCAGGCCCAGCACCTCCGCGACGTCGCGCCCGCTCTCGAAGGTGCGGGCGAGATCGGCGATGCCGGTGAGGGTGTGGCCGCGTTCCAGGAGGCCGGTGATCGTGCGCAGGCGGGCCAGGTGGTGGTCGTCGTACCAGGCGATGCGGCCCTCACGGCGGGGCGGCGAGATCAGGCCGCGCTCCCGGTAGAAGCGCACGGTCCGGACGGGGATGCCGGCCTCCTTGGCCAGCTCCTCCATGCGGTACTCGCGGTGTTCCCGTCCCTCTGCCACCCTCGCACCCTATCCGCCTCCCCGGCGCCGGGGCCCCGGGTTGTACCGCCGGTAACTTTCCTCCGTCCGCCCCCTACCCATCGGTACGAAGCTGCTCTACCCTCCCAACAATGCCAGTGATTGCTGGCAGAGTCGTGTGACGTACCGCGGGAGGCGGCAGCATGGCCCAGCACGAGCATGTACGCGTGGCGGTGATCGGATCCGGATTCGGGGGCCTCGGGGCCGCGGTCCGGCTGCGACGCGAAGGCATCACCGATTTCGTGATCCTGGAGCGCGCCGGTTCCGTCGGCGGCACCTGGCGCGACAACAGCTACCCCGGCTGCGCCTGCGACGTACCGTCCCACCTGTACTCCTTCTCGTTCGCCCCCAACCCCGAGTGGCCGCGCACCTTCTCCGGGCAGGAGCACATCCGCGCCTATCTGGAGCACGTCGCCGACACCTTCGGGCTCCGTCCGCACCTGCGCCTCAACCACGAGGTGTCGCAGATGCGCTGGGACAACGACGAACTGCATTGGGTCATCGACAGCGCCGACGGCACCACGATCGTCGCCGACGTCGTCGTCTCCGCGACCGGGCCACTCTCCGACCCGAAGATGCCCGACATCCCGGGGCTCGCCGACTTCCCCGGCAAGGTCTTCCACTCCGCCCGCTGGGACCACGACGCCGACCTCACCGGCAAGCGTGTCGCGATGATCGGCACCGGCGCCTCCGCCATCCAGATCGTGCCCGCGATCCAGCCGAAGGCCGGGAAGCTGACGCTCTTCCAGCGCACCCCGCCCTGGGTCATGCCCCGTATGGACCGGAAGATCAGCGGCGCCGAACGCTGGCTGCACCGTGCCCTGCCCGCCACCGGCACCGCCCGTCGCGGACTCCTGTGGGGCATCCGGGAGTTGCAGGTCAGCGCCTTCACCAAGCACCCCGACCAGCTCGGCCTGGTCGAGCGGATAGCCAAGTCCAACATGGCCCGGTACATCAAGGACCCCGCCCTGCGCGCCAAGCTGACCCCCTCGTACCGCATCGGCTGCAAGCGCATCCTGCTGTCGAGTACGTACTACCCCGCCCTCGCCCAGCCCAACGTCGACGTCGTCGCCTCCGGCCTCGCCGAGGTCCGCGGCTCCACCGTCGTCGCATCGGACGGCACCGAGGCCGAGGTCGACGCGATCATCTTCGGCACCGGCTTCCACGTCACCGACATGCCGATCGCCGAACGCGTCGTCGGCGCCGACGGGATCACGCTCACGGAGTCCTGGAAGGACGGCATGCAGGCGCTGCGCGGCGCCAGCGCGGCCGGCTTCCCGAACTGGATGACCATCATCGGCCCCAACACCGGGCTCGGGAACTCCTCGATGATCCTCATGATCGAGTCCCAGCTGAACTACATGGCCGACTACCTGCGGCAGCTGAACGTCCTCGGCGGCAAGGTCGCCCTCGACGCCCGCCCCTCCGCCGTCGGCGCCTGGAACCGCCGCGTCCAGGAGCGCATGAAGCGCACCGTCTGGAACACCGGCGGCTGCAACAGCTGGTACCTCGACGCCAACGGCCGCAACACCACCGTCTGGCCCGGCACCACCGCCGAGTTCCGCAAGGCCACCCGCACCGTCGACGTCTCCGAGTACCAGGTCCTGCGCCCGGCCCTCCCGGCCCAGCGCACCCCCGGCGAGACCGTCTCCGAGGAGGCCGTCCGATGAGCCGCCCGCTGCCCGTCGCGGGACGCCGCCCCGTCGCCGCCCGCGAACTCCTCGCCGTCTCCGCCGACGGCTCCCGCATCCACGTCGAGATCCACGGCCAGGACGGCGCGCCGGCCGTCGTCCTCTCCCACGGCTGGACCTGCAACACCAGCTTCTGGGACGCCCAGATACGGGACCTCGCCGTCGACCACCGCGTCATCGCCTACGACCAGCGCGGCCACGGCACCTCGCCCGCCGCCGCCCGCGACGGCTACAGCACCGACGCGCTGGCCGACGACCTCGAAGCGGTCCTCGCCGCGACCCTCGCCCCCGGCGAGCAGGCCGTGCTCGCCGGGCACTCCATGGGCGGCATGACCATCATGTCCGCCTCCCGCCGCCCCAAGCTGCGCGAGCACACCGCCGCCGTCCTGCTCTGCAGCACCGGCAGCTCCCGGCTCCTGGCCGAGTCGCTGGTCGTGCCGATGCGCGCCGGAGCCGTACGCACCCGGCTCACCCGCGCCATACTCGGCGCCCGCGCCCCGCTCGGACCCGTCACGCCGGTCTCCCGGCGGATACTGAAGTACGGGACCATGGGCCCCGGTTCGGCCCCGGACAAGGTCGACACCTGCGCCCGCATCGTGCACGACTGCCCCCGGCTGCCGCGCGTCGCCTGGGGCCACGTCCTCGCGGAGCTCGATCTCGACGCGGGCGTACGGGAGTTGCAGGTGCCCACCGCCGTCATCGCGGGTACGGAGGACCGGCTCACGCCGCCCGTCCACGCCCGCGCCATAGCGGCGGCGCTGCCCGACTGCCTGGGGCTCACCGAGCTGACGGGCATGGGGCACATGACCCCGGTGGAGGCGCCGGAGGTGGTCACGGCGAAGATACGCGAATTGGTGACCGTCTACCTGCCGGTTCTGACGGAGCGGGACGCGCGGGGTACGACAGACATCGAGAGCGGCATCGAGGGCAAGGAGGAGGTCGCATGAGCGGCAGGGGAAGTCTCGAAGGACAGGTCGTCGTCGTCACCGGCGCCGCCCGCGGCGTCGGTGAACTGCTCGCCCGCAAGCTCTCCGCCCGCGGCGCGGTCCTCGCCCTCGTCGGTCTCGAACCCGACGAGCTGAAGAAGGTCTCCGCCCGCCTCCACGGCGAGAGCGACCACTGGCACGCCGACGTCACCGACCACGAGGCCATGGCCCGCGTCGCCCAGGAGGTCAAGGCCCGCTTCGGCAAGGTCGACATCGTCGTCGCCAACGCCGGCGTCGCCACCGGCGGCCCCCTCGTCGACTCCGACCCCGTCGCCTGGCGCCGGGTCATCGAGGTCAACCTCATCGGCGGCGCGGTGACCGCCCGCGCGTTCCTGCCCGTCCTCATGGAGAGCCGCGGCTACTTCCTCCAGATCGCGTCCCTCGCCGCCATAACGCCGGCCCCGATGATGAGCGCCTACTGCGCCTCCAAGTCCGGCGTCGAGGCCTTCGCGCACAGCCTGCGCGCCGAAGTCGGCTACCGGGGCGTGAAGGTGGGCGTCGGCTACCTCTCCTGGACCGACACCGACATGGTGCGCGGCGCCGACGAGGACGACGTCATGCGCGACCTCCGCAAGCGGCTGCCCTGGCCCGCGAACCGTACGTACCCGCTCGGCCCCGCCGTCGACCGCATCGTCGCCGGCATCGAGCGCCGCTCGCCCCACGTCTACGCCCAGTGGTGGCTGCGCGGCATGCAGTCCGTACGCGGCTACCTGCCGAGCCTCATCGGCGTCGTCGGCCAGCGTGAGATGCGCCGGTTCGCCCCCCGCCTGGAGGGCATGAGCAAGGGCCTCGTCGGCGCCGGAGGCGCCGCTGACCAGGGCGAACGCGCCGCGCGCACGGAGCGTGAGTGATCGACATGCGGAGCGTGGCCGGCCGTGTGAATCTGGTCGAGGCCCCACCGGGGCCGACCCCCACGCACCACATAGGAGTGAACAGCATGGGCATCGCCGACCAGTTCAAGGACAAGGCCAAGGACCTCGCCGGGCAGGCGCAGGACCAGGCGCAGGACCGCCAGCGCCAGGGCCAGGGCCGCGACCGCGCGAAGGACGCGTCCCAGCAGGGCCGCGACCGCGCCAAGCAGGCCTCGCAGCAGGGCCGCGAGCGCGCCCAGGGCGCGACGGACGAGGCGCGCGAGCGCTTCGACCGGTAACGGTCGCGCGGTGACGCCGAGGGGCGCACCCGGATTCTTCCGGGTGCGCCCCTTCGCGTGCGCGGTGCGCGGCCGGAGGTCAGGGACGCGGGCGCTCCCGGGCCTCGCCCGGACCCCGGAACGGCAGCGTCCGGCTGAACACGAGGTTGGTCGTCGTGCTCCCGAACTCGGCCAGCTCGTCGACGATTTCCTCCAGGTGCGCCATCGAGGTGGCCGCCACCTTCAGGACGTAGCAGTCGTCCCCGGTGGTACGCAGGCACTCCAGGATCTCCGGACGCTCCCCGAGCATCCGGCGCAGCGGCTCGTGCCGGCTGCCGGGATATTTCAGCCGGACCACTGCCAGCGCCACGTATCCGGTCCGCTCCAGGTCCACCTCCGCGCGGTATCCCGTGATGATCCCGGCCGTCTCCAGCCGCCGCACCCGCTCGGTCGCCGCCGACGCGCTCAGATTCACCCGCCGCGCCAGCTCCGTGAAGGCGATCCGGCCGTCCCGCTGGAGTTCGTCCAGGATCGCCCAGTCCGTCGAGTCGAGATTCCCGGTCATCCGGTCAGATTACCGGGATATTCACGGGTCAACGGCCTCTGAACAGGGGGGAATCCCTTCAGGGAGGCGGGTCTGCCTGGCTAGGCTCGGCGGCGTGAAGATCGGCGTGAACGTCCCCAATTTCGGCCCCGGCACCGACCCCGGCGTCCTGCGCGACTGGGCGCAGACCGTGGAGGGTCTGGGCTTCGACCTGCTGATGCTCTCCGACCACGTGGCCATCACACCCGACGTCGCCGAGCGCTACCCGGCCCCCTTCTACGAGCCCTTCACCACCCTGTCCTGGCTCGCCGGGCTCACCACCCGCGTCCGCCTCGGCACGACGGTGCTCATCGCCCCGTACCGGCACGCCCTGCTGACCGCGCGGATGGCGGCCAACCTGGACGCCCTCAGCGGCGGACGGCTCGTCCTCGGCGTCGGAGTGGGCTGGGCCCGGCAGGAATTCGCCGCCCTCGGCATCCCCTTCGACCGGCGCGGACGCCTCACCGACGGCGTCCTGCGCGACCTCCGGGCGGCCTGGACGGACACCGCCTCCTACGGCGACCGGCGCATTCCCGTCTGGATCGGCGGCAACAGCGATGCGGGGGTGCGGCGGGCCGTACGGTTCGGGGACGCCTGGCACCCCCTGCGCTGCACGATGCCGTGGCTCCGGGAGGGCGCGGACCGGCTGCGGGCCTCCGCGTCCGAACAGGGCCTCGCCGTACCCGCGTTCGCGCCCCGGATCGCCCTCCGGCTCACCCCGTCCCCCGTCGACGGGCCCGAACGCCTCGCGGGCGAGGGCACGATCGACCAGATCATGGAGGACCTGGACCGGTTGCGGCTGCTGGGTGCCGACACCGTCGTCCTCGACCCGTACCACGGCGACCCTCGCGGGACCTCCCGCCCGCAGCCCGCCCGCCAGGCACTCGCCACGGTGGCCGCCCACCTCACCGCACCCCGCACCCCGACGGAGCAGCCATGACCACGACCGCCGACCACACCCTCCTCCGGCGCGCCATCGCCCTCGCCGCCGAGGCCCGCGAGACCGGCAACCCGCCGTACGGCTCGCTCCTCGCGGCCCCGGACGGCACGATCCTCGCGGAGGACCGCAACACGACCCTCACCGACCACGACATCACCGCCCACCCCGAACTGAAGCTCGCCCGCTGGGCGGCGGCGCGGCTGGACGCGGCGACGGCCGCCGCGACGACGATGTACACCAGCTGCGAACCCTGCACCATGTGCGCGGCGGTCATCCAGCAGGCGGGGCTGGGCCGCGTGGTCTTCGCCCTCTCCGGCGAGCAGCTGCTGACCATCCGGCCGGGCAGCAACCGCCCGCCCGTACCGCAGGAGGGCCCGGCCCTGCTGGAGGAGGTACGCGCGGTGGTCGAGCCGTACTACTCCGGCGCCGGGCGGCCTTGACGACCTCGACGAAAGGCGCCCGGACGGCTTACTGGAAACTGTCGTACGTGGGCCTGCCCGTCGTGCGGTAGACCGCCAGGACCGTGCCGCCCTTGGTCGCCGTGACGCTGACCGGCTCCAGGGCGGTGGGGATCGCGCCGTCGGCGAAGAGGCGTTTGCCGGTGCCGAGGATGACCGGGTGGATGGTGAGGCGGTATTCGTCGACCAGGTCGTTTCGCATCAGGGTCTGGGCGAGGTCGCCGCTGCCGACGACGTTGATGTTGCGGCCCTCGGTCTGCTTGAGGCGGCGTACGGCGTCGGCGGTGTCGCCCTCCAGGAGGGTGGAGTTCTGCCAGTCCACGGAGGTCAGGGTGCGCGAGGCCACGTACTTGTGCATGGAGTTCATGCGCTCCGTGAACGGGTTGTCCGGGTCGGCGGTCGGCCAGTACGAGGCGAAGATGTCGTACGTCTTGCGGCCGAGGAGCATGGCGTCGGTGTCCTCGTACCAGCCGCCGATCGCCTCACCCACCTCGTCGTCGGACGTGGGCTTCTGCCAGCCGCCGTGTGCGAAGCCGCTCTCGGTGTCCTCGTCGGGGCCGCCGGGGGCCTGCATGACGCCGTCGAGGGTCAGGAACGTGGAAACGATGATCTTGCGCATGGGGTGCGCTCCTTTCGTCAAGAGGTAGACGTCGGGAGCGCCGGAAACTCACCGGCGCAGGTGTTCCCCGCCGGAATCACCGCACCGGGAAGCCGTACGCGTACCCCTGCTCCCGCAGCCAGGGCAGGACCTGGCCCAGCGCGGCCAGGGTCTGGGAGCGGTCGCCGCCCGCGTCGTGGAAGAGGACCGTCGGACCGTTGGCGATCTCGCCCTTGACGGTGGCGACGATGGCGTCCACGCCGGGGTGCTCGAAGTCCTTGGTGTCGACGTTCCAGCCCAGCGGCCGCATCCCGTGCGAGGCGGCGAGCTTGCGGCTGTACGGGGTGAACGCGCCGCCCGGGGCGCGGTAGTACTGCGGGTGGACGCCGCCCGACGCCTTGGTGATCATCCGCTCGGCGTCGAGGATCTCCTTGGCCTGGTACGCCTCGGACTTCTTGTCCATGGTCACGTCGTGCGAGACGGTGTGATTGCAGAGGCGGTGACCGGCGGCCACGACGGCCTTGACCAGGTCGGGGTAGGCCTGGGCCTGCGTGCCGACCATGCAGAACGTGGCCTTGACCCCGTTCTCCTTCAGGAGCCGCAGCACCTGGGGCGTCCAGGTGGGGTCCGGGCCGTCGTCGATGGTGATGTTGACGCCCTTGGGGCCCTTGTCCGACGCGTGGGCGATGTCCTGCGCGACCGCTTCGGGCACGGACCGGTCGTGCTGCGGGGCGGACTTCGCCGAGACGGCAGCCGCCCCCCGCCCGTCGGTGGTGCCGGCCTGCGCGGTCCACACCGAGGTGGCCGCGGCCAGCGCGGTGACCCCGAGAGCCGCCGCGATGAGCCGGCTGTGCCACGTCCGTTCCCTGTGCTTCGCCATGTCCGCCCCGCCCCTTTGCCCGCCGCCGCTGCCGATGCCGTGTCCGTCCTGCTCCCACGAGGACAGGCGGGTGCGCTCGGAGGCTGCCTCTGTTACCGATCGCGGACACATCTGCGGAAGACCGGCGACAAAGCAGGGGCCTCCCCATCCGCCGCCCGTGCTGGCAGAGTCGTGCGCATGATCGACGAAGACGCCGCGAAAGAACGCCTCCACAACAACCTGCGGACCGCCCGTGAGGCCGTGCTGTGGAAGCTCGACGGGCTCGGCGAGTACGACATCCGGAGGCCCCTGACCCATACCGGCACCAATCTGCTGGGCCTCGTCAAGCACCTGTCGTTCTGGGAGGCCCGGTACTTCGGGGAGGTCTTCGGGCGGCCGTTCCCCGAGCCGCTTCCCCGGTGGCAGGACAACGAACCCGGCGGGCCCGAGATGTGGGCGGCCGAGGACGAGACACGGGAGGAGATCACCGGCCGCTACCGCCGGGTGTGGGCGCACTCGGACGCGACGATCGCCGCGCTCGCCCTGGACGCGCCCGGCCGGGTCGACTGGTGGGGGCGGCCCGAGGTGCGGCTGTTCGACATCATGATCCACATGCACGGCGAGACCGCCCGGCACGCGGGCCACGCCGACATCCTCCGCGAACAGCTCGACCACACGACGGGCCGGGTGGCCGCGCTCTCCGAACCGCAGCAGGACGCGGCGTTCTGGGACGCCCACCGCGCGAAGGTCGAACGCGCGGCGAAGGCCGCCGAAGGCGCGTAACCCTCAGCGGTCCCGCTTGCGCAGCGCCCTCACCTCCCGGTCCACCGCCCACGCGTCCGCGACCGGGCCCAGGTGGCCGAGCTTGTCCGGGTTGATGACCGAGCGGACCGTCTGGATCTGCCCGTCCCGGACGTCCAGGGACAGAATGTGGAGCACGCCCCCGTCGCGCACGCGGAACAGCGCCCCCGGGCGGCCGTTGACCTCGCGCGGTTCGCAGGTGATGCCCGCCTCGGCCATGAGGGGGTAGACCGTGGCGAGCAGCCGGGCCGCGTTGTCCGCGCCGACGACCGTCCTGGCCAGTTGCGGTGCCCGGCCGCCGCCGTCCCCGACGAGCTGGACGTCGGCGGACAGCAGGCTCCGCAGCCCGTCCACGTCGCCCCGGGACAGCGCGTCGAAGAACCGGCCCGCCAGCTCCCGCTGTTCGGCGCGATCCGCCTCGAACCGGGGCCGCCCCTCGTGCATATGGCGGCGCGCCCGTACGAGCAGCTGCCGGCACGCCGCCTCGGAGCGGCCCACCGCCGCCGCGATGTCGTCGAAGCCGAAGGCGAAGACCTCCCGCAGCACGAACACCGAGCGCTCCAGCGGGCTGAGCCGTTCCAGGAGGAGCAGCGAGGCCATCGACACCGAGTCCGCCAGCTCGGCGGCCCGCGCCGGATCCGCGTACGGGTCGTCGAGCAGCGGCTCCGGCAGCCACGGGCCGACGTACTCCTCCCGCCGCACCCGGGCCGACCGCAGGACGTCGATCGCGATCCGGGTCACCGTGGTGGACAGGAACGCCTTCACCGAATCCGGCCGGGTGGCCGAGGCGTCGTAACGCAGCCAGGTCTCCTGGACGGCGTCCTCCGCCTCGGTGACGCTGCCCAGGACGCGGTACGCGATCGAGAACAGCAGCGCCCGCAGCTCCTCGAACTCCTCGGCCTTGCCCATGCCGGTTCTCCTCCCGTGGTGCTTGGACTCAGTGGAACTGGCCGGGCTTGTAGTCGCCCGCCGGCTGCCGCGTGATGATGTTCAGCCGGTTCACCGCGTTCATGAACGAGACCAGCATGACGAGCGCGGTCAGCTGCTCCTCGTCGTAGAACTTGGCGGCGTCCGCCCACACGTCGTCGTCGACCCCGGTCGCCGCGTCGGCGGTACGGGTGCCCTGCTCGGCGAGCGCGAGGGCGGCGCGCTCGGCGTCGGTGAAGACGGTGGCCTCCCGCCAGGCCGCGACCAGATGCAGCCGTACCGCGCTCTCACCGGCCGCGGCGGCCTCCTTGGTGTGCATGTCGAGGCAGGCCGCGCAGCCGTTGATCTGGCTGACCCGCAACGCGACGAGTTCCTGTGTCGCGGCGGGTAGCGGCAGCGCCTTCATCTCCCGGCCGAACGCCATGAAGTGCTTCAGCGCCCTGCCGGCGGCCGGGTGGGCGAAGTAGTTGAGGCGAGCGTTCATGGGGTGCTCCTCGGGCTGGTCGTCGGGTGCGTTCATTCCCGGGACGAGACAGGGGGCGCGGCTGTGACATTGGATGCGGTGTGTGACGTACGTCTCGCGCTACGCCGCTCGTACGCGTACGGCCTCCGCGGCCCAGTCGAGCGCGGGTGCCGGGCTTTCGGGTGCGGGCCAGCCGTTGATCACGGCCAGCAGCTGTACGTACCGTTCCCGGCGCGGGTCGTTGAGGCGCCGGAGCCGGGGGAGGAGCTCTTCGGTGCCGGTGTGCTCCGCCGCGACGGCCGCGACGGCCGCGATGGCCGCGACGATCGGGTCGGCCTCGCGCGAGGCGGGGTCGAGGCCGGCGGCCAGGGCGGGGGCGACGAGGTCGCGGACGGCGGCGGTGAAGTTGCGCCGGGGGAGGCCGCCTTGGGGTTGCTCGGCCGCGAGCTCCCGGAGCGTCCGCCGCAGCGAGGCCCGGAATCCGGGGTCCTGGGCCAGCGCGGCCCACTCCGCCCAGGCGCGGGTCTGCGCGGCGTCGGGCTCGCCGGGCAGCTCCGGTGTCATCGTCCGGGCGACACCGTCGAGCGCGAGGCCGCCGAAGACCGCGTGGAGGAAGTCGTCGACGAGGCGGCGGCGTTCGTCGTCGGTGAGCCGGGCGAGCTGATGCATGAGATCGGTCTCCTCGGGGGTGAGCCGGCGCTCGGCCACCGCGGCCAACAGCGCCTGGCGCAAACGCAGTACGCGGATCTGCACCTCCAGTGCCTCCGCGTGCGCGGCGGCGACCTCGGGCAGCGGGACCTCCCGGTCGACGACCGCGCGAACGGTCCCGAGACCGAGCCCCAGCTCCCGCAGGGTCCGTACGAGGCCGAGGCGTGCGACGGAGTCGGCGCCGTAACGGCGGTAACCGGCGGAGGTACGGCCGGCCGGCGTCACGATCCCGCGATCGGAGTAGTACCGGATCGTCTTCACACTGAGCCCGGTCAGCCGGGCCAGCTCCCCGATCGAGTAGTGCGCGCTGCCGTCCATGGGTCCAGCTTGGGGTCTCCCGTCACGGGAGACTCAAGCCGGCCCGGCCGGGACCGTCCGCTCGGCGCGGGGGCGCCCGGACAACAGGCCCCCGCACGCACGGACATGACCCCGCCTGGCACCATGCGCCCATGACCACCCAGGACATACAGGCCCGGGGCGAGGCGCTCGTCGCCGCCGCTCTGGCCAAGGATGCCGAAGCCGCCCACCGCCACACGGACTTCTTCGTGTTCGGCAGACACATCGACGAGGGCATCCCCTACTGGGAGCGGGCCGTCGGGGCCGGGGACATCTGGTCGCACTACACGCTGGCCCGGTACCGGAAGATCCGGGGCGACCGGGACGCGGCGGACGCGCTGTACCGGGCCGTGGCGGACGTCCACGCCGGGTCCGCGTACGGGCTCGGGATTCTGTTGCAGGAGGACGGGAACACCGCCGAGGCCGCCGAGTGGTTCCGGCAGGGGTGGGAGAACGGGCGGCACCTCGACTGCAAGATCGAGCTGGGGAAGCTCATGGCCGCCGAGGGGCAGCCCGCCGAGGCCTCTGCGTTCCTGATGAGCGATATCGAGCTGGGGGACATCGCGGTCTTCCGCTGGTCCAAGCTCTTCGACTCGTTCGTGGAGGTCTTCGACCGGGTCGCCGCCGACCTGGACACCGCCGAGGCCGACGAGGACGGCGAGGCCGCCGTGAGCGCGGTGCGCGGGCTCTTCGACCTCGACCAGCACTTCGCGGACTACCCGGGGCTCACCACCCGCGCCGACGAGCTGTACGGCCGGGGTTCCGCGCTCAGCGCCGAGGCGGGCATGTACCACGCGATGTTCCTCACCGAGACCGGCGGCGACGAGGTCTGGCCCCGGGCCCGTGACCTGCTGCTGCGGGCGCACGAGGCGGGGGTCGAGCAGGCCGCGGCCCTCCTCGGCAACAAGAGCGAGCAGCGCGGCGAGCTGGAAGAGGCCGAGCGCGCCCACCTGCTCGCCGTCGAGGCGGGCGAGGAGGCGCCCAAGTGGAACCTCGGCATGCTGTGCCTGCGCCTGGGCCGCTACGACGAGGCCGCGCGCTGGTTCGGTGAGTTCGGCGAGGACGACAAGGACGCCGCCCAGCAGCTCGCCCGGGTCGCCGCACTCCGCGAGGGCGGCCCCCGCGCCGCCGACGAGCCCGACTACCGGCGGCTGCCCGGACTGCGCGAGCGGGCCGAGGCGGGGGACGCTCGGGCCGGGTACGAGTACGCCGACATGCTCAACGACTGGGGCGGCAAGAACGCCCGCCACCTGGTCCCCTGGATGGAGCCCGCCGCCCGCGCCGGTGACGCGTACGCCGTCTACGACCTGGCGCAGCTCTCCAAGGAGCTGCGCCGCTTCGCCGACCGCGACAAGTGGCACCGCCTGTCCGCCGAGGCCGGGGACCACCACTCCTGCCACCACATGGGCTGGCTCTCCGACTTCCACCACGACTACCAGGAGTCCGAGCGCTGGTACGCCCGCGCGGCCGGTCTCGGCTCCCGCCTGGACGCCATGCTCGCGGGCAAGCTGATGGTCCAGCGCGAGGCGTACGAGGAGGCCGAACCGTTCCTCCGTACCGCCTGGGAGGAAGGCGACGACAACGACGCCTTCCGCACGGAGACCGCCGGCTACTACGGCACAGCCCTGCGTCATCTGGGCCGCCTCGACGAGGCCGTGGAGCTCCTGACGATCGCCACCGAGAGCTGGGACGAGGACGTGCTTCCCCGCTACGACCCGGGCGACCTGGACCTCCAGGTCCGGATGATCACCCCGGAGGACGAACTGGCCGAGGCGGAGGAGTCGTTGGCCGCGGAGGTGTGAGGCCGGGGCCCCGGCTACCTCGGCGGCAGCGGTGGCCTCCTGCGGTCCGGGGCCGAGTCGTACGTCGGCGGGGTGGCCGGGGGATGCGCGGCCAGCAGGTCCAGCGCCACGCGGACCGCGTCGTCCAGGACCGCGTAGCGGCCCTCCGCCCAGTCCAGCGGGGTGCGCAGCGCCTCCAGGTCCGGTTCGACGCCGTGGTTCTCGACGGACCAGCCGTACGTGTCGAACCAGGCCGCGTTCATCGGCACCGTGATCACCGTGCCGTCGCCCAGGCGGTGGCGGCCGGTCATGCCGACGACGCCGCCCCAGGTGCGCTGGCCGACGACCGGGCCCAGCTTCAGCAGGCGGAACGCGGCGGTGATCATGTCGCCGTCGGAGGAGGTCGCCTCGTCGGCCAGGGCGACGACCGGGCCCCGGGGGGCGTTGGAGGCGTACGAGACGGGCTGGGCGTTGCGGGTCAGGTCCCAGCCCAGGATCGTGCGGGTGAGCTTTTCCACGACCAGCTCGCTGATGTGGCCGCCCGCGTTGCCGCGTACGTCCACGATCAGCGCGGGGCGGGAGACCTCCATGCGCAGGTCGCGGTTGAACTGGGCCCAGCCGGAGCCGCCCATGTCGGGGATGTGGAGGTAGCCGCACCGCCCGCCGCTCAGTTCGCGGACCACCTCGCGGCGCTTGGCGACCCAGTCCTGGTAGCGCAGGGGGCGTTCGTCGACGAGGGGGACGATCGCGATGCGGCGCGGGCGGCCCTCGCCCTCCGCCGGGCGGAACGTCAGCTCCACCGTGGTGCCGCCCGCCGCCGCGAGCAGCGGGTAGGGGCCGGTGACCGGGTCGACCGGGCGGCCGTCGACATGGGTCAGCACCGCGCCCTCGCGGATGCCCGTACCGGCCAGCGGGGAGCGGGCCTTGGAGTCCGAGGAGTCGCCGGGGAGGATGCGCAGCAGGGTCCAGTCGCCGTCCCGGCACGCGAAGTTGGCGCCGAGCAGGCCGATCGCGCGCTGGTAGTGCGGCGGGCCCTCGTTGCGGCGCGCGGGTGACACGTACGCGTGCGAGGTGCCCAGTTCGCCCAGCACCTCGCGCAGCAGGTCGGCGAACTCGTCGGGGGTGGCGACGTGTTCGACCAGGGGGCGGTACTGGTCCAGGACCCCGGGCCAGTCGATGCCGCACATGTCCGGTTCCCAGAAGTAGGAGCGGATGATGCGGCCCGCCTCGTCGTACGCGCCCCGCCACTCCGCCGCCGGGTCCACCTCGTGCAGGATGCGGCGCAGATCGAGGTAGACCGTGGAGTCGTTGTCGCCGGGTTCGATGGCGGGGACCGCGCGCAGTTCGCCGTCGTCCATCACGACCAGGCGCGAGGCGTCGCCGCTGACCGCGAACCAGTCGAGGTGGCCGACGAGTTCGGTCTTCTTCGCCTTGGCGATGCTGAAGTGCTCCAGGGTCGGCCGGCCCGACATGTCCGCCGGGTTGGCGAAGGTCTCGCCGAGCGCCCCGGAGATCGGCCAGCGCAGCCACACCAGACCGCCGCCGCTGACCGGCGCCAGCGCGGAGTACTTGGAGGCGGAGACCGGGAACGGCGTGACCCGGCTCTCCAGGCCCTCGAACTCGACGGTGACCGTCGACCCCTCCGTCATCCCCGCCTCGGCGGTGTCGACCGGGTCCAGGCCGCCCGCCGCCGGGCGGCCGTCGGGGAGCAGGGCGAAGGGGGACGGGGTCGCCGAGGAGAGCGGCACCAGGTACGGGCGGCAGCCGAGCGGGAAGGACAGGTCGCCGGTGTGCACGTCGTACACCGGGTCGAAGCCGCGCCAGGACAGGAACGCCAGATAGCGGCCGTCGCCCGTGAAGACCGGGTTCTCGTCCTCGAAGCGGCCGTTGGTGACGTCCACGATCGCGGGCTCGCCGGGACCGCCGATCCGGGCCAGCTTGATCTTGCGCAGCGAGCGGCCGATGCCCGGGTGCGACCAGGTCAGCCAGGCGCCGTCGGGGGAGAACGCCAGATCGCGGACCGGGCCGTTGACGGAGCGGATCAGCTCGACCGGCTCGCCGGTGGCCGTCTCCTCGTCGGTTTCCAGGAGCAGCAGGCGGCCGTCGTGCGAGGCGAGGGCGAGGCGTTCGCCGTCCGGGTCGGCGACCATCTCCTGGACCCGGCCGATCAGGCCCGAGGCGAGCCGGCGGACCGGGCGGTCACCGCTGGCGCGCGGCAGCTGGGCGATCTCGACCGCGTCCTCGCCCTCCGCGTCGGTGACGTACGCGACCTGGCCCCCGCTGCCCAGCATCTCCGGCAGCCGCACCCGTACCCCCGGGGTGTCGGAGATGGTGCGGGCGGGCCCGTCGCGGTGCGTGAGCCAGTACAGGCTGCCGCGCACCGACACGGCGCTCGCCCGGCCGGTCTCGTCCACGGACAGCGCGTCCACGTTGCTCGACGCGGGCACCTGGTACGACCGCCGGCCGGCGCGCGGGCCGCCGAGCCGGACCTCCAGCCTGCGGGGCACGGCGTCCGGTGTCTCCAGGTCGTCCACGAGCCACAGCTCGCCCGCGCACTGGTAGACCACCCGGCGCCCGTCGCTCGCCGCATGCCGGGCGTAGAACGCGTCGTGGTCGGTGTGCCGCCGCAGGTCCGTGCCGTCGGGCCGGCAGGAGTAGAGGTTGCCGACGCCCTCGTGGTCGGAGAGGAACGCGATCCGGCCGCCGACGAACATCGGGCAGTCCAGGTGCCCGTCGATGTCCGGGAGCAGCCGCTCGCCGTGCAGCCACAGCCGGCCCATGGCCCCGCCCCGGTAGCGCTTCCAGGCGGCCGGTTCGTGCGGCGGGGTGCCGGTGAGCAGCAGGGTGCGGCGCTCGCCGTCGATGTCGGCGACGGCGATGTCGGAGACCGGGCCCCAGGGGAGCTTGCCGCCGGGGCCGCCGTCGGTGGGGACGCTGTAGGCCCAGGAGAAGTACGAGAACGGCTGGTTGTGCGAGGAGACGGCGAGGATCTGCGCCGCGTCGCCGGCATCGGGCGTCCAGCCGCAGACCCGGGTGTCGGTGGAGCCCCAGTGGGTGAGCCGGCGGGACGGTCCGCCGGAGACCGGGGCGAGGTGGATCTCGGGGTCGAGGCTGCGCCAGGACGTGTACGCGATCCGGGTCCCGTCGGGGGAGAAGCGCGGATGGCCGGCTCTGGTGCGGTCGACGGTCACCCGCCAGGCCCGTCCGGGGCGCTCCCCCTCGGCGGCGAGCGGGGCGACCCAGAGATCGTCCTCGGCCACGAAGCAGAGCAGATCCTCGTGGAGGTGCGGGAACCGGAGATACGAGACGTCGTCACTCACCCCCCAATGCTTTCCGCGCGAAGGGGGCGCGGCAACTCAGAGGGACGGCTTTTGTGGTGCGGGACACAAGCGAAACTGTTTCGTTTCGCTAGGTGGGCGGGGTACCGTTCTGCTGTACGAAACAGTTTCGTTCGATTTGCTTATGCGCAGCTTATGCGCGGCAGGCCGGGCCCACGGGAACAGGAGGTCGACCCATGGCACGCACACGGCTCACGCCCGAGCGTGAGAGCGAGCTGTACGCCGCCGTGCTCGACCTGCTCCGCGAGGTCGGCTACGACGCCCTGACGATGGACGCCGTCGCCGCGCGTACGCATTCCAGCAAGGCCACCCTCTACCGCCAGTGGGGGAGTAAGCCGGCGCTGGTCGTCACGGCCCTGCGGCACAACAAACCCGGCACCCTCGGCGACGTCGACACCGGCTCGCTGCGCGGTGACTTCCATGCCGTCCTGAGCCGCAGCGACGACTGTCAGATGGAGAAGGACGCCGCGCTGATGCGGGGTCTGAGCCATGCCGTCCACAACAACCCCGACCTCCTCCAGGCCCTGCGCGAACTGCTCGTCGAACCGGAGATGACCGGTCTCGACACGCTGCTGCGCCGGGCCGTGGACCGGGGAGAGGTGAGCCCGGACAACCCGGCGCTCAGATACGTACCGCACATGCTGATCGGCGCCTTCGCCACTCGGCAGCTGGTCGAGGACCGCCCCGTCGACCAGGCATTCCTTCTCGACTACGTCGACTCCGTGATCCTCCCCGCTCTCGGAGTCTGACCACACCGGTCCCCGCGCGTTTCCCGTACGGCCCCCTCCCCAAGCCCCACCTGACACGCCGCTCTCGTCGTCGGGCTGGTTCCTCACGCCCATTTCCACTCAACGACCTGACCGGGAGTACGCCCCCGTGGCCACATTCCTCTACAAGCTCGGACGGCTCGCCTTCCGGCGCCGCCGCTATGTCGCCCTGATCTGGGTGGCACTGCTGGCGCTCGCCGGGTTCGGCGCGTCCTCCGCAGCCACCGCGACCTCCAGCTCCTTCTCCATCCCCGGTACGGAGGCCCAGAAGGCCTTCGACCTGCTGGAACAGCGCTTCCCGGCCGCCAGTGCGGACGGCGCCACCGCGCGCGTCGTCTTCAAGGCCCCCGCGCACGAGAAGATGACGGACCCGGCCAACAAGGCCGAGGTCAAGAAGATCACCCGGGAGCTGAAGGACGGCTCCGACCAGATCGCCTCGGTCACCGACCCGTACACCGGCAACGCCGTCTCCAAGAACGGCTCCACCGCGTACATCTCGGTGTCGTACAAGGTCAACTCGATGGAGCTGACCGACGCGACCCGGGACGCGCTGGAGGACGCGGGCACCCATGCCCAGAAGAGCGGGATGACCGTCGAGATCGGCGGTGACGCGCTCCAGGTGATGCCGGAGACCGGCGCCACCGAGGTCATCGGCATCGCGCTGGCCGCCGTGGTGCTCGTCATCACCTTCGGCTCGCTCATCGCGGCCGGGCTGCCGCTGCTCACCGCCCTGATCGGCGTCGGCATCGGCGTCTCCACGATCACCGCGCTGGCCAACGTGCTCGACCTGGGCTCCACCACCTCCACGCTCGCGATGATGATCGGCCTCGCCGTCGGCATCGACTACGCGCTGTTCATCGTCTCCCGCTACCGCGCCGAACTGGCCGAGGGCCGGGAGCGCGAGGAGGCGGCGGGCCGCGCGGTCGGCACCGCCGGGTCCGCGGTCGTCTTCGCCGGGCTCACCGTGGTCATCGCCCTGGTCGGCCTGGCCGTCGTCAACATCCCGATGCTCTCCAAGATGGGCTTCGCCGCGGCCGGCACGGTCGCCATCGCCGTCCTCATCGCGCTCACCCTCGTCCCGGCCATGCTGGGCTTCGTCGGCAAGCGGATCGTGGGACGCAAGGCGCGCAAGGCCGCCGAGGCGGAGAACAAGCCCGAGGCGAAGCCGAACATGGGCACCCGCTGGGCCCGGTTCGTGCTGCGCAAGCCGGTCTGGGTGCTGCTCGTCGGCGTCCTGGGCCTCGGTGCCATCGCCGTACCCGCCGCCTCGCTGGAGATGGGTCTGCCGGACGACGGCTCCCAGCCCACCAGCACCACCCAGCGCCGCGCCTACGACCTGCTCTCGGACGGCTTCGGCCCCGGCTTCAACGGGCCGCTGCTGGTCGTCGTCGACACCGAGGACAGCTCCGACGGCAAGGCCGCGGCCAAGCAGGTCGGCGACCAGATCTCCGGCATGAAGGGCGTCGTCGCCGTCACCCCGGCCACCTTCAACAAGGCCGGCGACGCGGCGATGATCACCGTCGTCCCGGAGGACCGCCCCAGCTCCGTCGAGACGGAGAACGTGGTCCACGCGATCCGCGACGCGGGCCAGGACATCAAGTCCGACACCGGCGCCGAGGTGCTGGTCACCGGCGCCACCGCGATGAACATCGACTTCTCGCAGAAGATGAACGACGCGCTGCTGCCCTACCTGGCGCTCGTGGTCGGTCTCGCCTTCCTGCTGCTGATGGTGGTCTTCCGGTCGGTGCTGGTGCCGCTCAAGGCGGCGCTCGGCTTCCTGCTCTCGGTCGTCGCGGCCCTGGGCGCGGTCGTCGCGGTCTTCCAGTGGGGCTGGCTCGGCTCGCTCTTCGGGGTGGAGCAGACCGGTCCGATCATGTCGATGATGCCGATCTTCATGGTGGGCGTGGTCTTCGGTCTCGCGATGGACTACGAGGTCTTCCTCGTCACGCGGATGCGTGAGGCGTACGTCCACGGCGAGAAGCCCGGCCAGGCCATCGTCACCGGCTTCAAGCACGGGGCGCGGGTCGTCACGGCCGCGGCCGTGATCATGATCGCGGTGTTCTCCGGGTTCATCGGCTCCAGCGAGCAGATGATCAAGATGATCGGCTTCTCGCTCGCGATCGCCGTCTTCTTCGACGCGTTCGTCGTCCGCATGGCGATCGTGCCCGCCGTCCTGGCGCTGCTCGGCAAGCGCGCCTGGTGGCTGCCGCGCTGGCTGGACCGCGCGCTGCCCAACGTGGACGTCGAGGGCGAGGGGCTGCGCAAGGAGCTGGCCGAGCCCGCCGCCGGTGACGGCGGCCCGGAGTCCGGCGACGAGCGCGAACTGATCCGCGTGTGACCCACGCGGACTGAACTCCGGGGCCGCGTCTGAGCGGAGCGCGGCCCCGGGAGCCCGGGTTACCTGTGGGGACGGGGGGCCGGGGCGACGAGAGCCCCCGTGCGTGGGTGCACGGGGGCTCTCGCCATGGCCGGCTCAGGTGTGGGCGGCGGCGCGGGGAGCGTCGGCCTCCTTGTGCGTACGCCGCAGGAAGCGGACCAGCGGGGCGCAGTCGAACTGCACCACGTCGACGCCGGCCGCGTCGTGCCGCTCCACGACCACCTGGACTCTGCCGCACGGCCATATCCGCCAGCCGTCCTGCTCGACCGGGTAGCGCAGACCCCGTTCCAGCAGTTCGCGGTCGACGGCCCACTCGGTTCCCCCGGGATAGGCGACGCGGACGGTGGCGGGTGTGTCCGCGCCGTCGAACCGCAGCTCGACCGGGACGACGGGGAGGTCACGGGCGTCGGTGACGAGCCGGGCTCGGGCGTGTTCATGGATCACGGGGGACATGGGCCGACTCTCCTCCTGTTTCTTCAACTTTGTTATCTAATGTCCCATATTTCGCGTAAAGGGCACTGCGGAGATCCTTGTGCAGTTGTGGATGCGACGCTCTTGCGAACGCTTCGCAGTACGGTCCTATCATTGAGAGGTTCATGACCCCGCGCACCCGGCGCAGCAACGCGAGAACGCAGGAAGCGGAGCCTCCCCCATGCATGTACCCGACGGATTCATCAACGCACCTGTCTCCGCCGTCGCGGGCGTTGTCGCCGCCGGTGCCGTGGCCGTCAGCCTCAAGGGGGCCCGCCGCGAACTGAACGAACGCACCGCGCCGCTGGCCGGGCTGGTCGCCGCCTTCATCTTCGCCGTGCAGATGCTGAACTTCCCCGTCGCGGCCGGCACCAGCGGCCATCTCCTCGGCGGGGCGCTGGCCGCGATACTCGTCGGACCCTGCACGGGGGTGCTCTGCATATCCGTCGTCCTGCTGATGCAGGGCATCCTCTTCGCCGACGGCGGCCTCACCGCGCTCGGCGTCAACGTCCTCGACATGGGCGTCGTCACCACCGTCGTCGCGTACGCCCTCTTCCGCGGCCTGCTCGGCGTGCTGCCCCGCACCCGGCGCTCCGTGACCGCCGCCTCCTTCGTCGCCGCGCTGGTCTCCGTACCGGCCGCCGCCTGCGCCTTCACGCTGATGTACTGGGTCGGCGGGACCACCGACATCCCGATCGGCAAGGTCTTCACCGCCATGGTCGGCGTGCACGTCCTCATCGGCATCGGCGAGGCCGTGATCACCGCGCTCACCGTCGGCGCCGTCGTCGCCGTCCGCCCCGACCTGGTGCACGGCGCCAAGGGCCTCGCCGCCCCGCTCAAGCTCCGCGTCGACGGCGAACTGGTCGACGCCCCGGCGCCCGAGCGCGAGCCCGTCCCCGACGCGCACCGCCCCACCCGAGGCCTCTGGGTCACCGGCCTGGTCACCGCCCTCGTGCTCGCCGGGTTCGTCTCCTTCTACGCCTCCGCCAACCCGGACGGCCTGGAGAAGGTCGCCACCGACCAGGGCATCGACAAGGAGGCCAAGGAGCACGCCGCCAAGGACTCCCCGCTCGCCGACTACGGCGTCAAGGACGTCTCCAACGCCCGGCTCTCCGGCGGCCTCGCCGGAGTGATCGGCGTCGGCGCCACCCTCGTCGCGGGCAGCGGCGCCTTCTACGTGGTCTCGCGCCGCCGCCGTACGAAGGACGAGGCCGACACCCGCACCGACGAGAAGGTCTGACATGGGCGCCGGCCACGCGCACAAGCTCTACCGGCACGGGCACTCACCGGTCCACGGCCTGCCGCCGCACTGCAAGCTCGCCGCCGTCTTCTGCTTCGTCGTGGTCGTCGTCTCCACCCCGCGCGAGGCCGTCTGGGCCTTCGGGCTCTACGCGCTGCTCATCGCGGGTGTCACCGCGCTCGCCCGCATCCCGGCCGGCTTCCTGCTCAAGCGCCTGCTGATCGAGGTGCCGTTCGTCGCGTTCGCCCTGCTCATGCCGTTCGTCGTGCCCGGCGAACAGACCCACGTCCTCGGCCTCTCCGTCAGCGTCCCCGGCCTCTGGGGCGCCTGGAACGTGCTGGCCAAGGGCACCCTCGGCGTCGCCGCCTCCGTGCTCCTCGCCTCCACCACCGAACTGCGCGAACTGCTGCTCGGCCTCCAGCGCCTCAAGCTCCCGCCGCTGCTCGTCCAGATCGCGTCCTTCATGATCCGGTACGGCGATGTGATCACCGACGAGATGCGCCGCATGTCCATCGCCCGCCGCTCGCGCGGCTTCGAGGCGAGCGGCGTACGGCACTGGGGCGTCCTCGCCAAGTCGGCCGGGGCCCTGTTCATCCGCTCCTACGAACGCGGCGAACGCGTCCACCTCGCGATGGTCAGCCGGGGCTACCGGGGCTCCATGCCCGTCATCGACGAGGTGACCGCCTCACGCACCCAGTGGGCGTACGCCTCGGCCCTCCCGCTGCTCGCCCTCGCCGTGTGTCTGGTGGGATGGACCGTATGAGCACCGACCCCGCCCCCGTACCGCCCTCCCTGGAGGTCAGCGGTCTCGCGTACGCGTACCCCGACGGCCACCAGGCGCTCTTCGGCGTCGATCTGACCGTCGGACGCGGCGAGCGCGTCGCGCTGCTCGGCCCGAACGGCGCCGGCAAGACGACCCTCGTCCTCCACCTCAACGGCATCCTGGAGGCGGGCGCCGGGTCGGTGCGCGTCGCCGGGATGCCGGTCGACAAGCGCAACATGGCCGAGATCCGCCGCCGCGTCGGCATCGTCTTCCAGGACCCCGACGACCAGCTCTTCATGCCCACCGTCCGCGAGGACGTCGCCTTCGGACCCGCCGCCGGGGGACTGCGCGGCGCGGAGCTGGAGGAGCGGGTCATGGAGGCGCTGGGGCAGGTCGGCATGGAGGAGTACGCGGCCCGGCCGCCGCACCACCTCTCCTTCGGGCAGCGCCGCCGCGTCGCCGTCGCCACGGTCCTCGCCATGCGACCCGAGATCCTGGTCCTGGACGAGCCCTCCTCCAACCTGGACCCGGCGTCCCGGCGCGAACTCGCCGACATCCTGCGCTCCCTGGACGTCACCGTCCTGATGGTCACGCACGACCTGCCGTACGCGCTGGAGCTCTGCGGCCGTGCGGTGATCCTCAGCGACGGGGTCATCGCCGCCGACGACCGCACCCAGGAACTCCTGTGCGACGAGGCCCTGATGCGCGCCCACCGCCTGGAACTCCCCTTCGGCTTCGACCCGCGCTCGGTGACCGTCCAGGCCCCGTGAAACGGCGCCCCGCGTTCCGGCATCGTGAACGTGAGGTGACCCGGCCCACCCGCGACCTGCGACGCCGTGCACCATGGGGGGATGAGCGGGAGTGCGGCAGCAGGGGTGGACGTACGCGGCACGGCGGCGCCCGGATTCGAAGCGGTCCGGGACGCCTTCGTCCGTAACTTCGAACAGCGCGGGGACCGGGGAGCGGCGGTCACCGTCTACCGGCACGGGCGCAAGGTCGTCGACCTGTGGGCCGGCACCAGGGACGTGGACGGCAGGGAACCCTGGGCCGTCGACACCGTCCAGGTCGTCCGCTCCGCCGGCAAGGGCATCGCCGCCGCCGTCCCCCTGCTGCTCCACCAGCGCGGGCAGATCGATCTGCACGCCCCGGTCGGCACGTACTGGCCGGAGTTCAAGGCGAACGGCAAGGAACGCGTCCTCGTCCGCCACCTCCTCGCCCACCGGGCCGGCGTCCCGGCCCTCGACCGGCCGCTGACCCCGGAGGAGGCCGCGGACGGGGTGAGCGGGCCGCGGGCCGTCGCCGCCCAGCGCCCGGCCTGGGAGCCCGGCACCGCGCACGGCTACCACGCGCAGACCTACAGCTGGCTCATCGGCGAACTCGTGCGCCGCGTCACCGGGCGCACCGTCGGCCGCTGGGTCGCCGAGGAGATCGCCCGCCCGCTCGGCCTCGACTTCTGGTTCGGCATCCCGGACGACGAGGCCCACCGGGTCGGCCGGATCGGGCCCGTGGAGGCACCGGCCGCCGAGAACACCGGTGCGCTGCGGGTGCGGCCCAAGCGGTCGGTCGTCGACGCCTACCGCGACCCGGAGTCGCTGACCCGGCGGGCGTTCGGTGCGATCGACCCGCTGCCCGACGAGAACGACGCGGCGTACCGGGCCGCCGAACTCCCCGCCTCCAACGGCACCGCGACCGCGCGCGGCCTGGCCCGCTGCTATGCCGCGATGATCGGCCCGGTCGACGGCCACCGGCTGTTCGCCCCGGCCACCCTGACGCTCGCCCGCACCGAGGAGTCGGCGGGCCCGGACCGGGTCCTCGTCGTCAACACCCGTTTCGGCCTGGGCTACATGCTCCACGGCCCGGCCAGCCCGCTGCTCGCACCCGGCTCCTTCGGGCACCCGGGCCGGGGCGGTTCGCTGGGCTTCGCGGACCCGGAGTCGGGGATCGCCTTCGGATACGTCACCAACGGCCTCCAGAAGGGAGTCACCGCCGACCCCAGGGCCCAGGCCCTGGTGCGGGCGGTACGGTCGGCGCTGTGACTGGATTGTGCTTGGGGGGAGTTGCTACCGGCCGCCCCCGGGCCCAGGTCCTGATCCGCGCGGTACGGTCGGCGCTATGACTCGCTTCGACGGATACGGCGTCCTCATCACCGGTGCGGGCCGGGGCATCGGTGCCGCCACCGCCCGCCTGCTCGCCGCCGAGGGTGCCCGTGTCCTCGTCACCGACCTGGACGGCGACCGGGCGGAGACCGTCGCGGCGGAGATCCGCGGGGCCGGCTTCACGGCCGAGGCGCTGGTCTGCGATGTGGCGGACCGGGGCGCCGTCGAGGCGGCCGTGGCGTACGCCGTGGAGACCTTCGGCGGGCTCGACGTCCTCGTCAACAACGCGTACGCGTGCAGCCTGGACAGCACGCTCTTCGAGGACGAGCCGGACGACACCTGGCACCGCGACCTGGACATCAGCCTGGGCGGTGCCTACCGCTGCGCGCGCGCCGCGATGCCGCACCTTGCCGCGTCGGGCCGGGGCGCGATCGTCTCCATCGGTTCCGTCAACGGCATGCAGGACTTCGGCAACCACGCCTACAGCGCCGCGAAGGCGGGCCTGGCGAGCCTCACCCGGACTCTCGCCGGGCATGCGGGCCCGCGCGGCGTCCGGGCCAACCTCGTCGTCCCCGGCACGATCCGCACCGACGCCTGGGCGGGCCGCGAGGCGGAGCTGGACCGGGTCAGCGCGCTCTACCCGCTGGGCCGGGTCGGTGAACCGGAGGACATCGCGAAGGCCGTCGCCTTCCTCGCGTCGTCGGACGCGGAGTGGATCACGGGCACGTCGCTGTGCGTGGACGGGGGGCTCACGGCGGTGAACACGGGGTTCCGGGCGGCGGTTTCGGAGTAGGGCGGCGGGCCGGCCGGACGGCCCACGCCCCGGCTTCCCTCCTCCGCGAACGCTCTCCCCTCCCGTGTGCAAGTACGGGGTGAGACCGCCGCCCGGCGGCCTCGGACAGGAGACTTCATGGACCCGGACGAGGACCTGCTCGCCCGTTCCGCACGTGAACCCACCGCCTTCGAGCCGCTGGTGGCCCGGCACTCGGAGGCCCTGCACGGCTACCTCGTACGCCGCGCCCCGGCCGCCGCCGACGACCTGCTCTCCGAAGTGTGGCTCCAGGCGTACGCCCACCGGGGCACGTTCGACGCCGCGCGCGGCTCCGCCCGGGGCTGGCTGTTCGGCGTCGCCCGCAACGTGCTCTCCCGCCACCGGCAGACCACGGCGCGCGCCGCGGCCCGCACCGAGCCGGAGCCCGACGCCGTGACGGCCGACCCCTGGCAGGCGGTCGACCAGCGGCTGGACGCCGCGTCCGTCGCACCCGAGCTGCGCCGCAGACTCGCCGAACTCCCTTCCGCCGAGCGCGAGTTGCTACTACTCGTGGCCTGGGAGCAGCTGACCCCCGCCGAGGCGGCCGCCGCCGTCGGCATACCCGCCGGAACCGCCCGTTCCCGCCTGCACCGGGCCCGCGCCCGGCTGCGCGACGGACTGACCGGCCCCGCCCGTACGACCCTGACGGGAGACTTCGCATGACGCACGACGACCAGCACACCGACGTACTCGACTTCCCCGGCGCCGCCGCCCTGGAGCGCGCCGGCCGCACCGAACCGCTCGACCCGGCGGTCCAGGCCCGCGCCCACTCGCTGATCCTGGACGCGATCGCGGCGGACGCCGCGCCGGCCCCCGTCGCCCGGCCCCGATTCGGCCGCCGCCGGGTGTTCGCCCTCGCGGCGGCGGTCGCGGCCATCGCGGTGGGCGCGGCGATCGTCCCGGTCACCGACCTCGGCGGCGACGGCCCGGCGGCCAGCGCGTCGGCGTCGGAGGTGTTCACGAGCATGGCCGACCACATCACCCTCTCCGAGGCGGTGAACGCGCAGACGCTGACGGAGGCGTACTGGAAGACCACCATCAGGACCTGGATCGAGGGCGACAAGGCCCGCACCGACACCCGCTACCTGGGCCGGGACTCGATCACCGTGAAGACCCAGGACGGCCGGACCATCACCAAGGAGAACCCCAAGGGCACCTCCTGGCCCGTCGGCAGGGGATCGGTGACCTGGGACAGCCTCAACAGCCTGCCCAGCGATCCGGACAAGCTGCGCGACGCCCTGTCCGCCGGAGCGAAGGGGACCGAGGACGCCGCCGAGCAGACGGTGCGGCAGGCCGGGCAGCTGCTGACGGACGCCCCCCTGTCGCCGAAGCTCCGGTCCACGCTCTTCCGCGTCCTGGCGAAGACCCCCGGCGCCACCGTCACCGAGGGAGTGAAGGACGGCGTCGGCCGCTCCGGCACCCGGATCTCCTGGAAGTGGGCCGAGCGTCCGAGCGAGACCAACAAGGAGGACTGGGGCTGGGTACCGGCCACGAACGGGAAGGACAAGGGCGGCTGGAAGCTCGACGCCGGCGCGACCCTCCGCCCGAACTGGATCGTCTCCCCCTCCGACGGCCGCCTCCTGGAGGTCGCCAACGACCCCGACGACAAGCCCGGCCACATGGTCCAGCGCGAGACGTACCTGTACGCGGGCCCGTCGAAGACGACGGGCTGAGCGGCCTCAGAACCCTCGCCGGTCACTCGCTGCTCCGCGACACCGGAGGCCGCGCTACCAGGGGATCTCGCCCTCGTCGCTGAAGAAGCGGCCGGTGGGTCCGTCGTCCTCCACGGTGGCCAACTGGATCGCGGAGGTCGCGCCCTGTTGCGGGGTGCGCGTCCCGCGGAAGCCGTTGAGGTCGGTCGCGGTGAATCCGGGGCAGACGGCGTTGATCAGGATGTTCGTGTCGGCCAGTTCCTTGGCGTACTGCACGGTGACGGCGTTGAGGAAGGTCTTGGACGGCGCGTAGGCGATGGAGATCGGGCCGGTCTCGGCGCCCGGGGTGGTCTGGAGCGTGAGGGAGCCGACGCTGCTGGACACGTTCACGATGCGCGGCGACGGTGAGCGGCGCAGCAGCGGGAGCAGGGCGTTGGTGACGCGGATGACGCCGATCACGTTGGTCTCCACGGCTGCCCGTACCTGGTCCACGTCGACAAGGGTGGGCTCCTGGGGGTGGCCGCCGGTGATCCCCGCGTTGTTGACGAGCGCGTCGAGCCGCCCGGTCCGCTCCTCCACCAGCCGGGCGGCCGCGGTCACGCTCGCGTCGTCGGTCACGTCCAGCGGTACGCCGAAGGCGTCGGCCCCGGCCGCGCGCAGCTTGGCCACGGCGGCCTCGCGCCGCTCCTCGTCCCGGGCGCCGACGCCGACGGTCCAGCCGAGCGCGCCGAGCCCGGCGGCGATCTCGTAGCCGATGCCCTTGTTGGCGCCGGTCACCAGCGCGACCTTGGGTTGGTTCACAGTCTTCGTCGTCTCAGTCATGTCTTCGATGTTTCTCCTCACCGGGCGGGACGTCCAAGACCGACCGGGTGGGCAGCGATACCGCTCGGGTATCGCTCCTGGTGAGGGCCGTTACGCTGGGGGTGTGGAGACACGTGAACTGCGGTACTTCGTCGCGGTCGCCGAGGAGCTGCACTTCGGCCGGGCCGCACAACGGCTCGGGATCGCCCAGCCCCCGCTGTCGCGGGCGATCGGCGGGCTCGAACGGCGACTGGGCGCGCTCCTCCTGGAGCGTGGCAGCAGGGGCGTCACCCTGACCGCGGCCGGGGCGGTGCTGCTGCGGGAGGCGCGGGCGGCGCTGGACGCCGTCGAGGCCGCCGAGCGCCGTACCCGCCGGGCCGCTCTCACCGCGGCCGGTCAGCCCACCGTGGTCCTCGCCGCGAAGGCGGGCGCCTCCGGCGAACTGCTGGCCAAGCTCCTCGACGCCTACGCCGCCGAGCCCGGCGCCGTCGCCGTGGACGTCCTGCTGTGCGGGCCGGGCGAGCAGGCGGGGGTGCTGCGCGACGGCCGGGCCGACGTGGCCCTGCTGCACCGGCCGTTCGACGACCTGGCCGGCTTCGACACCGAGGACCTGCACACCGAGGGCCAGGTCGCGGTCCTCCCGGCGGGCCACCCCCTCAGCACCCGCCCCCACCTCCGTCTCGCCGAGGTCACCGACCTCCCCGACCTGCCCCTCCCGCGCTGGCCCCGCCCCGACGGCACCTTCCCGGACGGCCCCGGCCCCAAGGTCCGCGACCACACCCAACTCACCCAGCTCATCGCCCTGGGCCGCGCCTGCGCGATCGTCCCGGAAACGATCCGCACCAGCCTCCACGAGGGCCTCGTCGCCGTCCCCGTCCCCGACAGCCCCCACGTCACCACGGTCATCGCCTGGCCCCCGCACAGCCGCTCGACAGCGGTCGCGGACCTGGTCCGCGCGGCCACCGGGCTGTGACGGCGCCCGTACCTCGAACGCCGAACGCTCCCTGGGGCCTCCTGCTCTCGAAGCCGGCTGTGAGCGTGTGCCAAGATCGCGGGATGCTGCGACTCACCGATTTCATTATCGACTGCCCGGACACGATGAAGCTGGCGGCCTTCTACTCCGAGGTCACTGGCCGTCCGGTGAAAAAAGACAGCTCTGAGGACTGGGCCGGCATCAAGTTCGGCGAGATCGAGCTGGCATTCATCCGTGTGGACGACTACCGCGCTCCGCAATGGCCCGACAGCGAGCACCCCAAGCAGTTCCACCTCGACTTCGAAGTGGACGACATCGAGTCGGAGCAGCGCCGCGTCCTCGGTCTCGGCGCGACGCTGCGGCAGGACTTCATCGGCCCCAACGGCTACGGCTGGCGGGTCTACACCGACCCGTTCGGCCACCCCTTCTGCCTGTGCCGCAACAAGGGCGTCATCTGGACCGACCAGGGCCCGGTCTGGCCCGAGCGCGGCTAGCCCCTCGGCTCGTAGCGGTGGGTGTGGCTCCTAGGCGGTCGCACGCCGGTCAGCCGCTGCCCTGCGATGCTGGAGGCCGATCGAGAGAGGCCGCAGCGATGCAGTGGAAGATCCACGGGGAACGTCCGATCTACGAGAACAGCTGGGTGAACCTGTGGCTCACCGACGTCGAGACACCGGACGGCAACCGCTGGGAGCACCACGTCGTCAAACTCCGGCACTTGGCGGTAGCAGCCGTCGTCAACGACCGGCGCGAGATCCTGATGATGTGGCGGCACCGCTTCATCACGGATGCCTGGGCGTGGGAACTGCCCATGGGCCTGGTCGAGGAGGGCGAGACCCCGGCCGAGGCGGCGGCCCGTGAGGTGCTGGAAGAGACCGGCTGGCGCCCCGGCCCACTGAAGCCCCTCATCTACGCCGAACCGGCCAACGGCATCACCGACTCCCAGCACCACATCTTCCGCGCCGACGGAGCAACGTACGAAGGCCCGCCGACCGAGAAGAACGAGTCGGACCGGATCGAGTGGATCCCGCTGGCGGACGTGCGACGCATGATTGACCGCCGCGAGATCGTCAGCAGCGGCTCCCTGGTCGGACTGCTCTACGTACTCATGGACGAGGCGATCCGCTGACCTGACGGGGCAGCGTTTCCCGGAGCCGGGACTCGAATGCGACTGCGGCCGGTTCCCGGCGAAAGGGTTCCAACTGCTCGGAGAACCTGCGGAGATGGCCGCCGACGCGTTGTGAACTGACGGCCGCTGCCGGGACCAGGGAGCCCATGGTCGTGTGGCACGCCTCATCGAGTTTGCTGTAGTAACAGTTATTACACAGAATCACTGCGCAGGCGGATACCAGGGCGGCTCTTCCGTAGGGCGATTGGCTATGGATGCGGCGAGCGCCAGGATTGCCTCCACTTGCGCCATCTGCAGGCGGTGCCCCGGCTGCATGGTTCGCCCCCTTAGCGGCGCCAATAGATCGACCGCGGCTTGCTCGTGCTCTTCATAGGTGGCCACCCCTACCTCCAAGATCGGCTCGGACTTCTACTGTTCAGCACTCAGGGAGCAGTGGACGGTCGAGGGAGCCGTTATTCGCGCGCTTCCCTGATTGCGGCTCTTTTGGGTCGCATTTCGTTATACGTGCTGTTCGCTTCCCGCTCCACGCGTTCCAGAGGGAAAGGAAGGCCTAGGCTCCGGGTCGTCCACCAGGTCGGTTTCCTCCGGCTGGGCCGGAGGTGCGGTATTGATGACGTCAGGCTCGTCGGTCGAGACGGATGTTGATGAATCCGCGTAGGCCGGAGCAGTTGCAATTCCGGCGACTATGGCGAACGCAATAGCGGATCCAATGGATCCGTTTCTGATGATGCCCATCATGCACCTTTTCCCCCTGCGGCCCCCGCCGGGGGAACGTGAACATAGTTACTCACGGGCATGGCTGTAAATATAGGGTTGCAGATTAAATCTGAGCATAAATTGAGGTCGCGGATGGTGTTTGGCTGAATCTGTGGACACAGGGCTCATTGACCGCGACGTTGGACGCTCCTGTGCAACGCCGAAGCTCCTGGTGGACGGGTTCTCGACCAAGATCACCCGCGCCTGCCAGGAGCTTCGCATGCGGCCGGGCGCCTGACCCGGGACCGCCGACCGGCCCCCCAGGGGCAGTCCTGGGGGGCCGGTCGCGGCGTTGCCGTTCCCTCAAACGGGGACGCCGAGGTGGGGTTCCTGCTGCTGGTCCGCGGGGTGACCGGCCGCGAAGGCGCCGGGGCCCGTGAAGGTCAGCAGTAGGAGCGTCCAGCAGAACAGGGCCGCGGGTTCGCCGCCGTTCTGGATGGGGAGCAGGGCCGCCGGCTGGTGGACGTCGAAGTACGCGAAGGCCATCGAGCCGGAGCCCAGGAAGGCGGCCGTGCGTGTGCCGAGGCCCAGGGTCACCAGGAGTCCGGCGACGAGTTGGATGACGGCCGCGTACCAGCCGGGCCAGGTGCCCGCCGGGAGGGTGTCGCGGCCCAGGACGCCGAAGAGCGAGGCGATGCCGTGGCAGGTGAACAGCGACCCGATGACGATGCGGAACAGGCCGAGCGTGTAGGGCCGGGCGCGGTCCAGGTGGTGAGTGGTCATCATGAGCGCCGGACTCCCGTCAGCTGTATACGCCGAACTCGTAGAGCGAGTAGCCGTAACCCGAGCCGCGCTCCGTGCCGTTGATGCGGACGTAGCGGCCCGTGCCGGTGACGTCGAGGTCGTCTATGTCACCGTTGCCGTCGGTCACGGTCTTGATCGTCGTCCAGTTCTGGCCGTCCTCGGACGTCTGGATCTCGTAGCCCTTCGCGTACGCCGGGTCCCAGGCCAGCTGCACGTGCTTGATGGCCGTGGAGGCGCCCAGGTCGACCTGGAGCCACTGCGGGTCGCTCCAGTCGCTGGCCCAGCGGGTGTCGAACTTGCCGTCCACCGCATTGTCCGCGCCGCACGGGCAGCCGCCGGTCGGGTCCGTCTGGAAGGAGGAGGCCGTGGCCGGCTTGCCCTGGGAGACGTTGGTGCCGTCCACCTTCGGCGGGATCACCTTGAGGGACTTGGTCTCGACGCCCACGTTGCCGTGGCCGTCCCTGGCCTTCACGTACACCTTGTAGACGCCCGTCTTGCTCGGCGCCTTCGCGGTCAGCGTGCCGTCGCCGTTGTCCTTGGTCTCGGCGGGGATCAGGGCCTTGTTCTGGTCGATGTAGTTGCTGCTGAAGAGGACCTGGTACGTGATCGCGTCGCCGTCCGGGTCCGTGGTGTGCGTGCTGACGCGCACGTCGGAGCCCGTGGGGACGCCCCCGGTGGCGTTGTCGACGGTCATGTCCGAGATCACCGGCGGGGTGTTGTCACCGGAGGTGTCCGCGCCGTACGCCTTCTTCACCGCGTAGTACGAGAGCCGCTTCTCGCCGCCCGGCAGCAGGTTGAACCAGACACCGCCGAAGTCGTCCTCGGTGCCGTAGTGGAACATTGTGGCGCCCAGGGCCACCCCCGTGTGCCCCGTGACGCAGCCCCACGCCTTGGTGTAGCCCTCGGCCTTCGCGGTGTCGGTGGGCTCCTCGGGTACGCCGTTGGCGTCGTCGTCCACCTCCCACTCACCGGCCGGGCCCGTCTCCGTAACGATGTAGGGCTTGTCGTAACCGCCCTGCTCCCAGTCCGACTTGACGTTGCACACCGCGTCGTAGGCGTTGACCGCGTAGAGGTCCAGGTCCGGAGCGTTCTTCTTGTAGTACGGCCAGGCACCGGTCCACGCGTCCGTGGAGGTGACCGGGTGGTTCGGGTCGACCTCGTGGATCTTCTTCGCGATGTCGTTGACGAAGGAGGTGTACGCGTTGCGCTGGGCCTCCAGCTCGTCGCCGCCGTAGCAGTTCTGAAGTCCGAGCGTGGACTCGTTGCCGACATTCCACATCAGCACGCCCGGGTTGTCCTTGTAGGTGTCGACCCACTTGGGAAACTCGGCGAGCATGTCGTTCTTGTACTGCGTGTCCGTCAGGTAGTTGACGCAGCCGCCGCTGCCGGGGCCGCCGCCCGGCTGGAGCCAGAAGCCGGCGATCACCTTGACGCCGTTGGCCGCCGCCGTGTCGAACAGCGGCTTGCTGGTGGCGTCCGTGCCCCAGGTGCGGATCGTGTTGACGCCCATCGACGCCAGGTCGGGCAGGTACTTCCCGGCGTCCGCGACCGAGGGGCCCCAGGTGAGACCCTTGACCGTGTACGGCGAACCGTCCACGGTGAGCTGCCAGTTGCCCTGGGAGCCGGTCACCTTCACGACGTTCCCGGCCGCCTGCGCCGCAGGTGCCTGGAGGGCGAGCAGACCGCCGCCGAGGAGGGCGGCCGCCGCGACAGGCGCGATCAGGCGGCGGGTCGTACGGGTGGGGGGATGGTGCATGTGTCTCTCTCCTTGCGGGTGGGGGGAGTCGGGGGGATGAGGAGTGGTGCCTACGCGCGTGGTCCGGGGCCTCCGCGATCTTGGAGAGCGCTCTCCGGTGTGGGCCGAAAAAAGACCCCGGACCTGTGGGGGTGCGCGCGGTGCCGGTTACGGCAGCTCGTAGTTCGCGTCGAGCACCGCGCCCTTCTCGGGGTGGTTCTCGTCGTAGCCGTGCGGGTCGCACTGGAGGCCGCCCTTGACGCAGTGGGTGACCATCGCGTCGAGCGTCGCGGCGTCCCAGCCGTTCATGAAGTCGTAGTGGAACGAGTAGCCCGCGCCGCTCGCCAGCTTCACCTGCGACATGTCGCCGTTGACCGGCCAGGCCATCTTGAACTCGATCATCGGCAGGGCCACCGGGTGGTCCGCCGGGCACGAGTTGTAGTTGGCGCCCCCGGCGACCGGGTAGGCCATGTGGCTCTTGTGGTCCGGCGTGTCCAGGTGGATGCCGTCCCAGCAACTCGGGGCCTGGAGCCGCAGGTTGAGCTGCACGTCCCGGCGGTCGGGGCAGGTGGGCGGGAAGTTGTAGTTCTTGAAGGAGTCACCGCACTCCCAGCCCTCGACGGTGCCCTTCAGGTTCTTGAACTCCTCCTCGCTCTGCATCGGGCTGCCGACCACGTACCGCAGGCCCTTGGGGAACGGGCGGACGCTGCGGTAGTCGGTCACGCCGGACTTGTAGTAGATGGTCTGGACGCCGTCGGGGAGGACCTTCGTGTCCCCCTTGAACAGGCTCGGCATCCAGTAGCCGGACTTGTCACCGGGCGCCAGACACGTGGTGTTCCCGGACTCCAGCGAGCCGGCCGTGGTGTACGCGTCCGTCGTGGTGTTGCCCATGAACGTGTGGTCGTGGGACTTGCCCGGCTGCCCCGGGTAGACGATCGGGTCGTCCGGAGCGGTGTGCGTGGGGGCGCACTTGGCCTGGAACTCGTGGAAGTACGCCGTCGGCGGGACCTCCGTCGACGGGGTGACGCCGGTGACCGGCGGGTCGGCCATGATGTAGCCGTCCCCGTCCGGGTCGTCGCCGGACGCCTTCGTGGACGCGGGCATGCCGGGCATCCCCGGCATGGAGTACGCCGCGTGCTCGGTGTGCGCGGTGGCGGCCGTCCCGGAGGACGCGTTCGCCGTCGCCGCGATTCCGGCGATGCCCGCCGTGGTCAGGCTGAGCGAGGTGAACAAGAGCAGTCCGGTGAGGGTTCTGGACCTCCGTGGCATGGAGAGACCTCCTGCTGCGTTGTGGGGGAGCGTGGAGTGGGGAGCGCGCCCGGTCGGGGAGGACGGAAGCGGTGCGGCCATTCTTGGAGAGCGCTCTCCCGCTGTGGAGTGTTCCGCTCCTGACAAGAGCGTGTCAATACTTCGTGTCATCGCTTCATGAGTCCTCCCCGTCCGTTACGGGGATGCCGAGCGCCTCCAGGAACGCCGTCGCGGCCGGGGTGCGGCCGGTCCGGCTCCAGGTGACGTGCTGCACGCGGACCGGTGCGTCGGAGACCTCGATCGCGACGACGCCGGGGAGCCGTGCGGCGTACGCGGGCGGCAGCATCGCCACCGCGAGGCCGGGGCCGACGAGGCCGGCGACGTAGTCGGCGGTGGTGACCTCGAAGGCGACGTCCCGGACCAGCCCGGCCGCCGCGAACGCCTGGTCGGTCTGGGCGCGGCCGGCCGTGCCCGCCGCGAAGTCCACGAACACCTCGGAGGCGAGGCGGCGCAGGTCCACGGAGGGCGCACCGGCCAGCGGATGCCCCGGGGCGACCACCGCGACGAGGCGGTCGCGGGCCAGTTCGTGACGGCCGACGCCCCGGGGCCGGGCGGTGGTGGGCAGCCCCAGGAAGGCCAGGTCGAGGGCGCCTTCGCGGACCTGCTCGACCAACTCGTCGCTCGCCCCCACCCGCAGGCTGACGCGCACGTGCGGGTGGCGCCGGCGGAAGTCGCGCAGGGCGGCCGGGATGTCGACGGCGGTGACCGTCGGGATCAGGCCCAGGGCGAGCCGCCCGCGCACCTCGCCGACCGCCGCCGCGACCTCGGCGGCGGCACGTTCGGCGGCCTCCAGGCACTGGCGGGCGGCCGGGAGGAAGGCCTCGCCGGCCGGGGTGAGCCGCACCCGGCGGGTGGTGCGCTCGAAGAGGCGCGCACCCAACTCCCGTTCCAGACGGGCGATCTGGTGACTGAGGGCCGACTGCACGACGAGGCACCGCCCGGCGGCCCGGGTGAAGCTGCCGGTTTCGGCCACGGCGATCACGTAACGCATCTGCTGGAGCTCCATGACTGCATGGTGCATTCATCGTGGATCGAGATCAATGACGTGACGGACATGTGTTGGACTCATCAATGGGCCCGGCCCGAGACTTCGAGACATGACAAGCCGACCCACGCGGGGGGCTGCCGGGGCGTTGCCCCGTACCGCCCTGACCGCGCTCGCCCCGGCGGTGTGGGGCACGACCTACATCGTCACCACGGAGTTCCTGCCGGCCGGGCACCCGCTGTTCGCCGGCCTGCTGCGCGCCCTGCCCGCCGGGCTCATCGCCCTCGCCCTCACCCGCACACTGCCGCGCGGCGCGTGGTGGGGGAAGGCGGCGGTGCTCGGGGTGCTCAACATCGGCCTCTTCCTCCCGCTGCTGTTCATCGCGGCGGAACGGCTGCCGGGCGGCGTCGCCGCCACCCTGGGCGCCGCCCAGCCGCTCATCGTCGCCGTCCTCGCGGTGGCGGTCCTGCGCCAACCCCTGGGCGCCCGCCCGCTGTTGTGGGGAGTTACGGGGGTGCTCGGCGTCGGCCTGGTGGTGATCGGGCCCGGGGCCGAGCTGGACGCGGCCGGGGTGGCGGCCGGTCTCGCCGGGGCGGCCACGATGGGGCTCGGCGTCACGCTCACCAAGCGGTGGGGGCGGCCCGAGGGCGTCGGCCCGCTCGCCTTCACCGGCTGGCAGCTCACCGCCGGGGGCCTCTTCCTGGCACCGGTGACCTTCCTGGCCGAGGGCGCGCCGCCCGCGATCGACGGCCGGGCCGCGCTCGGCTTCCTCTGGCTGGGCCTGGTCGGCGGGCTGCTCACGTACGCGCTGTGGTTCCAGGGCATCGCGGCCCTGCGGGTGACCTCGGTGGCGGTCCTCGGGCTGCTCTCCCCGCTGGTCGCGGCCGGCCTGGGCGCGCTGGTGCTCGGCCAGACGCTGGGCCCGGTCCAGCTCGTGGGCTTCGCTCTCGCCCTGGCGTCGATCGTCGGGGGCCAGCTCCCGGGGCGCGCCCGAACGTCGATCGTCCCCACAACTCCCGTACTGGAAAGGACCCCTCGATGAGGATCGCCGTTATCGGAGCCGCAGGCATGGCCGGCTCCCGCGTCGTCACCGAAGCCGCGAACCGAGGCCACGCGGTCCTCGCGGTGTACCGCAGCAGCCGCCCGGACGCCCTGCCGCCCGGCGTCACCGCGACCGGCGGCGACGCGGACGACACCGGCGCGATGAGCGCCCTGTTCGACGGCGTGGACGCGGTGGTGGCCGCGACCCGTCCGCCCGTGGGGCGCGAGCACACGATCGCGGCGACCACGACCGCCCTGCTCGACGCGGCGGCGACGACCGGGACGCGCATCCTCGTGATCGGCGGCGCGGGCCCGCTGGAGGTCCCCGGACACCCGGGGCGGCGGGTGGTGGACGACCCCGCGTACGTACCGCCGCAGTGGCGCACGGTCGCCGCCGCCAGCTCGGCCCAGCTCGCCGCGTGCCGGGCCCACGCGGCGGACTGGACCTACCTCAGCCCGCCCGCCGTTCTGGAGCCGGGGCCCCGCACGGGCGCGTATCGCCTGGGTACGACCACCCTCCTCACCGCCGGGGACGGCACCTCCCACATTTCGGCGGAGGACCTGGCGGTGGCGGTGCTGGACGAGCTGGAAGTGCCGCGCGGGGAGCGGCACTTCACGGTGGGCTACTGAGCGCCGGAGGCCCGCAGCGCGGCGGCGATCATGTCGTGGACCAGGAAGTCGCCCGGTGTGCAGTTCTCCTTGAGCCGGGGCAGGTCCTCCGGGCCGAACCAGTCGTACGTGCTGTTCTTGGACCACTCCAGCGCGGGGTGGTCCAGATCGCCGTCGACGTCCACGAGGTAGTCCACTTCGCGCCGCAGCCCGCGTCCGTCGTCGCCGGTCCAGCGGGCGCGGCCAAGGAACCGCCGGACCCGGCGAAGGCGCCACCCGGTCTCCTCGCCCACTTCCCGGGCGAGGGCGGCCAACAGGGTCTCGCCGGGCTCGACATGGCCGCCGACGAGGTCCCAGCAGCCGGGGAACAGCCGCCGGCTGGGTGCACGCTTCTGGGCGAAGGCGCGGCCCCGGTGGTCGAGGATCACCGCGCCGACGGCCCACGTCTGGCCGTCGGCGGGGACCGGTACGTCGACGCCGGGGTCGACCAGGATGTGCGGGCCCGCCGCCCCGGGGCCCTGACCCGCCGCGCCCGTCACGGCCCCGCCCGCAGGACCTCCGCGACGACCGGGCCCGCCGCGTCGCCGCCGTGGCCGCCGGACTGGACCAGCGCGGCGGCGGCGAGGTCGTTGCTGAAGCCGGTGAACCAGCTGTCGGAGGTGGCGTGGCCGTCGACCTCCGCCGAGCCGGTCTTGGCGCCCTTGTCGCCGCGCACGCCCGCCATGGCCTGGGTGGCGGTGCCCTCGGGGGCGGTCGCGGTGTAGTGCAGCATCTGCTTGAGCTGGGTGGAGACGCCGGGCGGCAGCGGGCTCGCGGTGGCGAAGGTCCGGTTGTCCAGGGACTGCGCCACGATGAACGGCTGCCGGAAGCGGCCGTTGACCGCGGTGGCGGTGACCGAGGCCATGTTGAGCGGGTTCATCTGGATCTTGCCCTGGCCGATGTACGAGGCGGCGGTCTCGGCGTCCTGGGACTCGGGGACGGCGCCGTCCCATGTCGGGATACCGGCCTGCCAGTTGTCGCGGCCGAGCCCGAAGTACCGCTGGGCCTCCGCGCCGAGCGCCGTGTCCCGCTTGGTGTCCAAGGCCGTGATGGGCTTGATGAACGCGGTGTTGCAGGACTTGGCGAAGGCCCGCTTCAGCGTGGGGTTGTCCGTCATCGAGAAGTTCTTCAGGTTGTGGAAGGGCACTCCCTTCCAGGTCACCTGGGGCGGGCACTCGACGGGCCCCTCGGCGCTGCCCAGGCCGTTCTGGATGATCATCGCGGCGGTGATGATCTTCATCGTCGAGCCGGGGGCGACCTTGCCCAGCCGGGCGGCGTCGAATGCGTCGTCCCGGTTGTTCGCGATGGCCCGGATCGCCCCGGTGGACGGCTCGACGGCCGCGACCGACGCCTGCGCGAACTTCTTCACACCCCGCTCGGCCGCCGCCTGGATCTTCGCGTCGAGCGTCGTCCGCAGCTTGCCCGGCTTGCCCTTCACCAGGGTGAGCAGCGTCTTGTCCGCGCCGTCGGCGTTCGCGCTGTTGATCCAGGTCTCGATGCCCGCGGTGCCGCCGGCCTTCGCGCCGTACTTCTTGCGGAGCTCGTCCAGGATGCCGCCCAGCGACGGATACTTCTCCTTGGTGAGCACCTGCCCGTTGCGGTCGACGGCCTCGATCGACGCGGTCGACGACTCGCCCGTCTCCAGCGACTCGCCCTTCGCGAGGTCCGGGTGGATGACCGAGGGCTCCCAGTCGACGAGCGGGTGCCCGGTCGTCAGTCCGCGGACCACGGTCAGCTTCGAGGCGTACGACCAGGGCTTGGACGTGCCCTTGTACGAGACGGTCGCCTTCACGGTGTACGGGACCGTCGAGCCGGTCGCCGCGCCCGGGGTGATCACCGCCTTGGTGACGTGGGCCGTCTCGCTGTAGCCGGCCAGGGCCGGTTCCGCGTCGCCCTTGTTGTTGGTGAGCGCCGCCGCGACCGCCACGTCGCCCTCCGCCCACGCGGCGAGGAACTTCTTCGACGTCTCGGCGATCTCCTCCTTGGTGACCGGGCCGGTCTTCACCTCGGAGGAGTCGGCGGCCGTGCTCGTACCGCCGCCGACCCCGCTGTCCCCCAGCCCGTCCAGGATGTTGTACGCCCCGTAACCCACCCCGCCCAGCACGAGTGCGAACACCCCGCCGACTATGCCTACCTTCGCCCCACTACGCATTCCCTGCCGTCCCCATCCCCCGGAGCCTCCCTCTTGAACGTGTTCAAGGGGGCTGTTCGACGCACCCTACGGGACAGTAGTGACAGGAGTACGGGTTGTTATCGGAATGCGATGCGACATGGCATGAATGGAGGGGGACTTGGCATGAATGGCGGGATGGGGCCGCTCAGATCCAGGTGTCCAGCCACATCCGGTCGCGCCAGGAGTCCTCCGGGATGGGTGTCCCGGTGTACAGCGGCCAGAAGTAGATGAAGTTCCAGATGATCAGCAGCACCAGCACACCGGCCGCCACCGCCCCCAGCGTCCGGCGCCGCTCGCCCGAGGGATCGGGCTTCGCCAGGCCGAGTTCGTACCGGGGCCCGGTGTCCGCCGCCGGGCCCAGCATCGCGCCGATCATCATCGTCACCGCGAGACACAGGAACGGGACGAACACGACCGCGTAGAAGAGGAAGATCGTGCGCTCCTGGTACAGGAACCACGGCACCCAGCCCGCGGCCACCCCGCACGCGATCGCGCCCGCCCGCCAGTCGCGGCGGAAGATCCACCGCCACAGCACGTAGACCAGCGCGAAGCAGGCGGCCCACCACAGCAGCGGTGTCCCGATGGCCAGCACCTCGCGGGCGCACTTGCCGGTCGAGGACGTCGTGCAGCCGTTCTGCTCCTCGTAGAAGTACGAGACCGGGCGGCCGAGCACGATCCAGCTCCACGGGTTGGACTGGTAGGTGTGCCCGGACGTCAGGTGCACATGGAAGTCGTAGACCTGGTTCTCGTAGTGCCACAGGCTGCGCAGCCAGTCCGGCAGCCAGGTCCAGCTGCCGCCCTTGCCGTCCGTCGCCGCCCAGTCCCGGTAGTAGCCGCGATGGCCCGGCGAGTTGCGGACGATCCAGCCCGTCCAGGACGCGACATACGTGACGACCGCGACCGGCACCACCGAGACGAACGCCGGGAGCACGTCCCGCCGCAGCACCGCCCCGTACGGGCGCACGGCCCCCGCGGTGCGGCGGGCGCCCGCGTCCCACAAGACCGTCATCAGGCCGAACGCGACCATGATGTAGAGGCCGTTCCACTTCGTGGCGGCGGCCAGGCCCAGCGAGACACCGGCGGCGATCCGCCAGGGGCGCCACCCCAGGCGCAGGTTCTCCGCGACCCGGACGTCGGGGCGCAGCACGCCCTCCTCGTCGACCGGCAGCGCCGCGGCCAGCCGGCGCCGGGCCCAGTCGCGGTCGATCAGCAGACAGCCGAACGCGGCCAGCACGAAGAACATCAGCACCAGGTCGAGCAGCGCGGTGCGGCTCATCACGAAGTGCAGCCCGTCCACCGCGAGCAGCGCGCCCGCCAGGCAGCCCAGGAACGTCGAGCGGAACAGCCTGCGCCCGATCCGGCACAGCATCAGCACCGACAGCGTGCCGAGCACGGCGACCATGAACCGCCAGCCGAACGGCGTGAACCCGAACATCTGTTCACCGATGCCGATGATCCACTTGCCGACCGGCGGGTGCACCACATAGCCCGGGTCCGTCGGCACCGGCACCTGCGAGGGGTCGTTCAGGATCAGCTTGTCGACGTCCTTGGGCCACGCGCCCTCGTACCCCTGCTTGATCAGCGCCCAGGAGTCCTTCGCGTAGTACGTCTCGTCGAATATCACCGCGTGCGGGCTGCCCAGCCTCCAGAAGCGCAGCACCCCCGCGACCGCCGCGACCAGCAGCGGACCGCCCCACGCCGACCAGCGCACCAGCCGGTCCGCGAGCAGCGGCGGCACGCCGAGCACCGCCCACAGCTGGCCGCCGGGCCGCGTGTAGGGCGGGACCAGGCGCTCCCGCAGCCCGATTCCGGGGCGCGGGGCATGGCCGAAGCGGCGCAGCCGCCGCTGCCAGGAGGTCGGCTCCGGGCCGTGCTGTTCCCCGGCGTCTTCGCCCTGCCGGGCTTCGGGCGCAGTACTCGTCACCGCGCCATCGTAGGGAACACGTCTGTGGGAGCGGTGCTCCCCGTGCGGGAGGATGGGGCTTGTGACTGGAACGACTGGAACGCTCGTGCTCGCAGGGACCCCCATCGGCGACCTGGCGGACGCCCCGCCCCGCCTCGCCGCCGAGCTGGAGGCGGCCGACATCATCGCCGCCGAGGACACCCGCCGGCTGCGCCGGCTGACCCAGGGGCTCGGCGTCCACACCACGGGCCGGGTCGTCTCCTACTTCGAGGGCAACGAGACCGCGCGTACGCCCGAACTCGTCGAGGCGCTGTCCGGCGGCGCCCGGGTCCTGCTGGTCACGGACGCCGGGATGCCGTCCGTGTCCGACCCCGGCTACCGGCTCGTCGCCGCCGCCGTGGAGCAGGACATCAAGGTCACCGCCGTGCCCGGCCCCTCCGCCGTGCTCACCGCGCTCGCCCTGTCCGCGCTGCCGGTGGACCGGTTCTGCTTCGAGGGCTTCCTGCCGCGCAAGGGCGGCGAACGCCTCTCCAAGCTCCGCGAGGTCGCCCGCGAGCCCCGCACGATGGTCTTCTTCGAAGCCCCGCACCGCCTCGACGACACCCTCGCCGCGATGGCCGAGGTCTTCGGTACGGAGCGGCGGGGCGCCGTCTGCCGCGAGCTGACCAAGACGTACGAGGAGGTCAAGCGCGGCCCGCTGGGCGAGCTGGCCGCCTGGTCGGCCGCCGAGCAGGTACGCGGCGAGATCACCGTCGTCGTCGAGGGCGCCGCCGCCGGGGCCGAGGAGCTGGACGCCGAGGAGCTGGTGCGCAGGGTGCGCGTGCGCGAGGAGGCGGGGGAGCGGCGCAAGGAGGCGATCGCCGCCGTCGCCGCCGAGGCGGGGCTGCCCAAACGCGAGGTGTTCGACGCCGTCGTCGCGGCAAAGAATGCTGCTCGGACCGGCCACGCGGACGGCAAAGGACTATCGTGAAAAGCAAAGCGAGAGCCGCGTACCGGCCCCTTTGACCACGAGAAGGCCAAAACCGCTCCAACACTCGACAGGGCCGGTGCGCTCCCGCCGGTGAAGGCGTCCACTGGATGGCAGGGCGCATTCTCCGGAGTGCTTGTCCGACGGACAAGAGGAGCAGGCATGAGCGACATCACAGCCACCACCGCGCACGAGGCGTACGCCTTCGCCTGCATGAGGTGCGGACACGGGTGGGAGCAGGCCTACGAGATAGAACACCACGTCGACGCGTCGCAGCACGCGTACGTGGTCTACAAGGCGGACGGCGAACGGGTGCCCTCGCCCCTGTCCACCCCCACCTGCGCCAACTGCGGCGGGCACGTCGTACGGATCATGCGGGCCGGCCGGGTCTCGGCCGTCCAGCAGCTCCTGCGCAACCCGGCCCGCGCCCAGGCCCCGGCCGGACCGCCGCCCGCCGAGGAGCCCGTGGCCGCCACCGCCGTCCCGTCCGCCGGCCACCACTGGCACCTCTCCGACCTCCTGCATCCGTTCCGCAAGTGACCTCGTGGGGCGGAGCGCCACGATCCTCGTACGATCGTGGCCATGAGCCGCTCCGAAGCCCCGCCCCTGCCGGAACCCCTCCGGGTGCCGGTCGCCGATTCGCACACCCACCTGGACATGCAGGACGGCACCGTCGAGGAGGGCCTGGCCAGGGCCGCCGCGGTGAACGTGACGACCGTGGTCCAGGTGGGCTGCGACGTGAAGGGGTCCCGCTGGGCCGCGGAGACCGCCGCGGCCCACGCGAACGTGCACGCGGCGGTGGCCCTGCACCCCAACGAGGCGCCGCGCATCGTTCTGGGCGATCCCGACGGGTGGTCGCGGCAGGGGGAGCGCGAGGCGGGCGGCAGCGCCGCGCTGCACGAAGCCCTCGCGGAGATCGACGCGCTGGCCGCCCTGCCGCACGTACGCGGGGTCGGCGAGACGGGCCTCGACTACTTCCGTACCGGCCCCGAGGGCATGGCCGCCCAGGAGGAGTCCTTCCGGGCCCACATCGAGATCGCCAAGCGCCACGGCAAGGCCCTCGTCATCCACGACCGCGAGGCCCACGCGGACGTCCTGCGCATCCTCGCGGACGCGGGGGCGCCCGAGCGGACCGTCTTCCACTGCTACTCGGGCGACGCGGACATGGCCCGGATCTGCGCGGAGGCCGGCTACTTCATGTCGTTCGCCGGCAACATGACCTTCAAGAACGCCCAGCCGCTGCGCGACGCGCTGGCGGTCGCCCCGCTGGAACTGGTCCTGGTCGAGACGGACGCCCCGTTCCTGACCCCGGCGCCGTACCGGGGCCGCCCCAACGCCCCGTACCTGATCCCGGTGACGCTGCGGGCGATGGCGGCGGTGAAGGGCCTGGACGAGGACACCCTGGCCGAGGCGATCGCGGACAACACGGCGCGGGCGTTCGACTACTGAGCGGGGCGCGTCACAGGGCCCCGTACGCTTTACAGGTGAGCACCACTGAGCCCGACGCCCTCCTGGGCCCCGCAGACATCCGCGAACTGGCCGACACCCTGGGCGTACGCCCCACCAAGCAGCGCGGCCAGAACTTCGTCATCGACGCCAACACGGTCCGCCGGATCGTGCGCACGGCGGAGGTCCGGCCGGACGATGTGGTGGTCGAGATCGGCCCGGGTCTCGGCTCGCTGACCCTCGCGCTCCTCGAGGCCGCCGACCGCGTCGTCGCCGTCGAGATCGACGACGTCCTCGCGGCGGCCCTGCCGTCCACCGTCGCCGCCCGGATGCCCTCCCGCGCCGACCGCTTCGCGCTGGTGCACTCGGACGCCATGCTCGTACGAGAACTGCCGGGCCCGCCGCCCACGGCGCTGGTCGCCAACCTCCCGTACAACGTCGCCGTACCGGTGCTGCTCACCGTCCTCGACCGCTTCCCCAGCATCGAGCGCACGCTCGTCATGGTGCAGGCGGAGGTCGCGGACCGGCTGGCCGCCCGGCCCGGCAACAAGGTCTACGGCGTGCCGTCGGTGAAGGCGAACTGGTACACGGACGTCAAGCGCGCCGGGTCCATCGGCCGCAAGGTCTTCTGGCCCGCGCCGAACGTCGACTCCGGGCTCGTCTCGCTGGTGCGCCGCACCGAACCCGTGGCGACGACGGCGAGCAAGGCAGAGGTCTTCGCGGTCGTGGACGCCGCGTTCGCCCAGCGCCGCAAGACGCTGCGCGCGGCACTCGCGGGGTGGGCCGGTTCCGCACCGGCCGCCGAGGCCGCCCTGCTCGCGGCGGGCATCTCGCCGCAGGCGCGCGGGGAGTCCCTGACGATCGAGGAGTTCGCGGCCATCGCCGAGAACAAGCCCGCCGCCGACGAGAACGGGAGCGACCGGTGAGCGTCACCGTACGGGTCCCCGCCAAGGTCAACGTCCAGCTCGCGGTCGGGGCAGCGCGCCGCGACGGCTTCCACGACCTGGCGAACGTCTTCCTCGCCGTCGGCCTGTACGACGAGGTCACCGCGACCCCCGCCGACAGCCTGCGGATCACCTGCTCCGGGCCGGACGCCGCACAGGTCCCGCTGGACGCGTCCAACCTGGCGGCACGGGCGGCGGTCGCGCTCGCCGCGCGCCACGGCATCGCGCCGGACGTGCACCTCCACATCGACAAGGACATCCCGGTCGCCGGCGGCATGGCGGGCGGCAGCGCGGACGGGGCCGGGGCCCTGCTGGCCTGCGACGCGCTCTGGGGGACCCGCACCCCCCGCGAGGAGCTGCTCGCCCTCTGCGCCGAGCTGGGCAGCGATGTGCCGTTCAGCCTCGTCGGCGGCGCCGCGCTCGGCACCGGCCGGGGCGAGCGGCTGGCCCCCATCGAGGTGGGCGGCGCCTTCCACTGGGTGTTCGCGGTGGCCGACGGCGGGCTGTCCACCCCGGCGGTGTACCGCGAGTTCGACCGGCTGACCGAGGGCGCCCGCGTCCCCGAGCCCGTGGCGTCGGACGCCCTCCTGGACGCACTGCGGGCGGGCGACGCGAAGGCCCTGGCCGGGGCCCTGAGCAACGACCTCCAGGCCCCCGCGCTCTCGCTGCGCCCCTCCCTGGCCGCCACCCTGGCGGCGGGCACCGGGGCCGGTGCGCTGGCCGCCCTGGTCTCCGGCTCGGGCCCGACGACCGCGTTCCTCACGGAGGACGAGGCGACGGCCCGGGAGGTGGCCGCCGCGCTCACCGCGTCCGGCACCTGCCGCACGGCCCGCACGGCGGCCTCCCCGGCCCCGGGGGCGACGGTCCTCTAGGGAGACCTCAGCCCAGCCGTACCGACTTCTTCGCCAGCTCGAACGCCGGGACCATGCCCCCGTGCTCGTCCGAGTCAAGGCCGCCCAGGTGGACCACGACCGGGCCCTCGGGGGTGGCGAGGGCGAAGGCGCGGGCCGGGCGGTCCTCGTCCATGAGCTTGCTGTGGAGCGTGTAGGTCACCTCGGTCAGCGTCAGCTCTCCGGCGGTGACCTGCTTGTACGCGGCCTTCGAGGAGTTCTCGTCGGCCTTGACGAAGCCCTCCAGCGTCGCGCGCGGCGAGGCGTCCTTCGCCTTGCCCTGCCACACCCGCAGGAACCCGATGTACCCGGCCGGCTTGGCGTCGATCTCGCAGACCATGGAGACCGGGCCCTGCGTCCCGAGTTCGGCCAGCTCCGAGTCCGGGTCGATCGTGACGGCCTTCGGCTTCCAGTCCTTCGCCACGTCGAAGGTCACCGGCAGCTCGCAGCCCGAGCCGGCGGCGCCGACCGTGCCGCCCTTGGCCGCGGCCTTCACGGCCGGGGCCCCGGCCGGCTTCTCCGCCTTCGCGCCGCCGTCGGACTCCGGTTCCGACGAGCACCCGGTCAGCGCGGTCGCGGCCAGCAGTACGGGCACCAGCCCGCGAACGGTACGACGAGTCATGAACATCCCCACCCCTTGATCGTTGCGCGCAAGGTACACCGGGGCGGGACGGGCGCTCGTACGGAGGTCCGTGCGGTGGCGACTACGCTGAAGGCCGGAGTCTTTTCTCGAAGCTGGAGCGTTCGTGGCCGTCAACCTCGTCAATGTCGAGCAGGTCAGCAAGGTGTACGGCACCCGTGCCCTGCTCGACGGTGTGTCCCTCGGCGTCTCCGAGGGCGACCGGATCGGTGTCGTCGGCCGCAACGGCGACGGCAAGACGACCCTCATCCGGATGCTCGCCCGGCTGGAGGAGGCGGACACCGGACGCGTCACCCACAACGGCGGGCTGCGCCTGGGCGTGCTGACCCAGCACGACTCCCTGGACCCCGCGGCCACCATCCGCCACGAGGTCATCGGCGACCTCGCCGACCACGAATGGGCGGGCAGCGCCAAGATCCGCGACGTGCTCACCGGCCTCTTCGGCGGGCTGGACCTGCCCGGCTTCGAGAACGGCCTGGACACCGTCATCGCCCCCCTCTCCGGTGGCGAGCGCCGCCGGATCGCGCTGGCCAAGCTGCTCATCGCCGAACAGGACCTGATCGTCCTGGACGAGCCCACCAACCACCTCGACGTCGAGGGCATCTCCTGGCTCGCCGGCCATCTGCGCGCCCGCCGCTCCGCCCTGGTCTGCGTCACCCACGACCGCTGGTTCCTGGACCAGGTGTGCACCCGCATGTGGGACGTCCAGCGCGGCACCGTCCACGAGTACGAGGGCGGCTACAGCGACTACGTGTTCGCGCGCGCCGAACGGGAGCGGATCGCCGCGACCGAGGAGGCCAAGCGGCAGAACCTGATGCGCAAGGAGCTGGCCTGGCTGCGGCGCGGCGCCCCCGCCCGTACCGCCAAGCCGCGCTACCGCATCGAGGCCGCCAACGAGCTGATCGCGGACGTGCCGCCGCCGCGCGACACCAGCGAGCTGATGAAGTTCGCCAACGCCCGGCTCGGCAAGACCGTCTTCGACCTGGAGGACGTCACCGTCCAGGCGGGCCCCAAGACCCTGCTCACCCACCTCACCTGGCAGCTCGGCCCCGGCGACCGCATCGGCCTGGTCGGGGTCAACGGCGCCGGAAAGACCTCGCTGCTGCGGGCGCTCGCCGAGGCGGCCCGTACCGAGGGCGAGGCCCAGCCGGCCGCCGGCCGGATCGTCGTCGGCAAGACCGTCCGGCTCGCCTACCTCTCCCAGGAGGTCCACGAGCTGAACCCGAACCTGCGGGTCCTGGAGGCCGTCCAGCAGGTACGCGACCGGGTCGACCTCGGCAAGGGCCGCGAGATGACCGCCGGGCAGCTCTGCGAGCAGTTCGGGTTCACCAAGGAGAAGCAGTGGACGCCCGTCGGCGACCTCTCCGGCGGTGAGCGCCGCCGGCTCCAGATCCTGCGGCTGCTGATGGACGAGCCCAACGTCCTCTTCCTCGACGAGCCCACCAACGACCTCGACATCGAGACCCTGACCCAGCTGGAGGACCTCCTCGACGGCTGGCCCGGCTCCATGATCGTGATCTCCCACGACCGGTTCTTCGTCGAGCGCACCACGGACCGGGTCATGGCCCTCCTCGGCGACCAGTCGCTGCGGATGCTGCCGCGCGGCATCGACGAGTACCTGGAGCGCAGGCAGCGGCAGGCCGGGACGGCCGCGCCCGCCTCGGCGCCGTCCGCCGCTCCGGCCGCCGCCGCCCCGGCGCCCGCGGTCTCCGCCCAGGCCGCCCGCGCCGCCAAGAAGGAGCTGCAGAAGGTCGAACGGCAGCTGGAGAAGATGTCGGACCGCGAGACGACCCTGCACGCGCAGATCGCCGAGAACGCCACGGACTTCGAGAAGGTGGCGAAGCTGGACGCCGAACTGCGCGAACTGGTCGCGGAGCGCGACACGTTGGAGATGCGCTGGCTGGAACTGGCCGAGGACGCCTGACCGCTGACCGTTCGCCGTCGCAACGATGCGGCAACGGGTGTGACTGCTGGGGCCTGTGGGGCGGGTGGTAGAAAGAAGCCTCGCCCGGTGCGGGGTACGACCGCGCCGCTTCACAGGTGTCAACGGAACAGGGGGACGGGTCGATGAGCCAGCCGCCCGGACAGCAGCCGCCGCAGGGCGGGTTCGGAGCACCGTACGACCCGCAGCCGGGCCCGGAGACCGGTCCGGGAGACGGGCCGCACCCCCGGCCGGCCGGCCCGTACGGAGCCCCCGCGCAGCCGCCCGGCCCGTACGGCCCGCCCCGGCCCGGCCCGTACGCCCAGCCCCCGACGCAGCCCGGCTACGGCTACCCGCAGCAGGGTTACGGGCAGCCCGGCCCGTACACGCAGCCCGGTCTGCACCAGATGCCCACCCAGCAGCAGTACGCCGCCCCGGCGCCGGGCGGGGGCGGCCGGTTCCGCGGCAGGACCGCGAAGATCGTCGGGGCCGTGGTGGCCGTGGCGCTCCTCGCCGGCGGCGGGATCTGGTTCGCCACCAGCGGGAACGGCGACGACGGCAAGCCGCTGTCGGGCCCGACCCACTCCGCGAAGCCGACCGTCTCGCCGTCGCCGACCAAGGGCGGGGGCAAGGCCACGGGGGAGCCGGCGGTCAGCCCGGAGGAGGAGACGCGGACCATCAACGCCGGCGTCAAGTCCGGTGAGGCGAAGGTGCGCTGGCTCCAGAAGGGCGGCGTCGACCTGCCGCCCAACGGCGCGGACGTGTTCGGCCCCTGGTTCGCCGGGGACACCGTCGCCAAGGCCATGTTCTACACGGTCTCGGGCTACTCGCTCTCCGACGGCACCCTCCAGTGGAGCCTCCGGCTCCCCACCCAGGTGTGCGCGGCCCCCTCGCAGCCCACCGCCGACGGCAAGATCGTCCTCGGAATCCGGCACGACACCGCGGACGGCGCCGAGTGCGACACCCTCCAGATGGTCGATCTGAGGACGGGCAAGGCCGGCTGGCGCAAGACGTACGCCCGCACGGGCCTCTGGGACGGGCTCTCCGACCTCGTGATGTCCACCAACGGCGGCACCGTCACCGTGGGCCGCACCAGCCGCACCGAGGGCTACCGGATCAGTGACGGCAAGAAGCTCTTCGGCGCACGGCCCGGGAAGTGCCAGCCGTTCGGCGTCGCCAGCGGCCCGGTCGCCATCGCCGCCGTCAGCTGCCACACCGCCGACGACGACTACAAGGACCAGCAGGTGCAGCGGATCGACCCCGCCACCGGCAAGGCCCTGTGGACGTACAAGCTCAAGAAGGAGTGGCAGGTCGGGCAGATCTACTCGGTCAGCCCCCTGGTCGTCTCGCTGAAGCAGCTGGAGAAGCCGGACAAGTGGGCCATCCTCGTGCTCAACGCCGACGGCACCTACCGCTCGCAGCTCTCCGGCGGACCCGGCGACTACCAGGTCAAGTGCGATGTGGACCTGACGTCGCTCGGCCGGAACCTGGACGGCTGCGTGGGTGTGGCCGCCGACGCGGACACGTTCTACATGAGCACCAGGACCGACGTGGCCGCGGGCCACGGCAACAAGATCGTCGCGTTCGGTCTCGCCGACGGCAAGTTCAGCTGGTCGGTCGACGGGCCGGACGGGCAGACCGCCGTCCCGCTGCGTACCGAGGGCGGCACGCTGGTGATGTACGTGGAGGCGATGAAGGGGAAGGGCGGCGGGATCGCCACCCTGCCCGCCACCGGCGGCACCCCGCGGTTCGTGCTGCGCCATCCGGCGTCCGGCATCGAAATGGAACGCGGCTTCATCGAGCCCCGGATCGCGTACACCGGCGGGCGCAGCCTGCTCACGCAGACGCGGCTCAGCGGCATCACCGGTGACGACGAGGTGGACATGCGGTCCATGGTGGTCTTCGGGAACTGACGGACCGGAGCATCACGGCTCCATCACGGCCCGGTCCTCCCTTGGGAACAGGGGCGGACCGAACCGGAAGGCCCTCTCCGGCGGGTGGTACAAAGAAGTCCCGCTCGACTGACGTGACACTGCGGGATCCATGCCCGATTCGCTCCATTCCGTCGTGGTCCAGGGGGTCTTGACCGACCCGCGGACCACCGGCGGGATCGCGGGGGAGTCCGGAACGGGCACCGGACCGCACGAAGGGGGACGCGCTGATGACCCAGCCGCCCGGACAGCAACCGCCGCAGGGAGGCTTCGGCGCTCCGCAGGAGCCGCCGCACGGGGTACCGCAGCCGCCCCAGGGCCCGCCGCAGACTCCGCCGCCGCCGGCCACCCCGCCCCAGGCCCCCGCCGCGCCGCCGACCCCGCCGCCCACGCAGCCGGGCTACGGCTACCCGCAGCAGCCGGGGCCGTACGACAAGCCGCAGCAGCCGGGTCCGTACGGTCAGCAGCCCCAGCAGCCCGGCCCCTACGGTCAGCAGCCGCAGCAGCCGGGGCCCTACGGTCAGCAGGCCCAGCAGCCCGGCCCCTACGGGCAGCAGCCGCCGACCGCCCCCTACGGGCAGCCGCAGCAGCCGGGCCCGTACGGCCAGCAGCCGCAGGCCGGTTACGGCTTCCCGCCGCAGCAGTACCCCGGCGCGCCCGTTCCCCCCGGCCCCGGCGGTCCGGGCGGCGGCAGCCCGTTCAAGCGCAAGCCCGTGATGATCATCGGTGCCGCGGTCGCCGCGCTCCTGGTCATCGGCGGCGGTGTCTGGTTCGCGACCAGCGGCGACGGCGGCGACGACGACAAGCCGGTCGCCAAGAAGACCGAACAGGTCAAGAAGCCGACCGGCTCGCCCTCCGTCGACGAGGGCGACGGCAACGGCACCGGGCGGGAGGACGACGACCTCAACAGCGGCCGCAAGGACGGCGAGGCGAAGATCCTCTGGCTGCAGAAGAACGACGTCGACCTGCCGCGCAACGGCGCGGACGTGTACGGCCCGTGGATCGTCGGCGACACGATCGTCAAGGGCATGTACCGCACGGTCTCCGGCTACGCGGTCGCCGACGGCACGCAGAAGTGGACGCTGAAGCTGCCGGCGGACATCTGCTCCGCGCCCGAGCAGACCACCGCGGACGGCAAGATCGTCATCGCGATCAAGAACGGCACCACCGACAAGGCCGACTGCTCGGCGCTCCAGCAGATCGACCTCACCACGGGCAAGGCGGGGTGGAAGAAGGAGGTCAAGAAGACCGGCCTCTTCGACATGACGACGGACCTCTCCATGGCCATCAGCGGTGACACCGTGACGGCCGGCCGCACCAGCGGCGCCAACGCCTACCGGGTCAGTGACGGCAAGGATCTGTTCGGCAAGCGGACCGGCAACTGCCAGCCGTTCGCCTTCGCGGGCGGCGCGAAGCTGATCGCCGCGGTCAACTGCCGCACCGGTGACGTCGAAAACCCGCAGCACGAGATCGAGGAGGTCGACCCCAGCACCGGCAAGCCCAAGTGGACCTACAAGCCCGCACGCGGCTGGGAGGTCGACAAGGTCTACTCGGTGTCCCCGCTCATCGTCTCCCTCACCAAGGGCAGCAGCAGCGACGACAAGAAGTGGAGCATCCTCGCGCTCCGCGAGAACGGCACGCTCCGCTCCCAGCTGATCGGTGACAAGAACGACAAGTTCGCCCCGGACTGCGGCGGACGTTTCACCATCTTCGGCCAGCGCCTCGACGGCTGCACCGGGGTCGCAGCCGACGCCAACACCTTCTACATGGCGACGCAGGACGACACCAGCGGCTCCGCCCGCACCAACAAGGTGGTCGCGTTCAACCTGAACACCGGCAAGCCGAAGTGGAAGGCGGACTCCCCGGCCGAGCAGACCATGAAGCCGCTGCGCATGGAGGGCGGCGACGTCCTGCTCTACGTGGACGGCGGCTACTCCAAGGGCGGCGGCATCGCCACCCTCTCCCCGTCCGGCGGCAGCCCCAAGATGGTGCTCCAGCACCCGGACTCGACCTCGGAGATCGAGCGCTCCTTCTACAACCTGAAGGTCCTGTACGCGGACGGCCGTTCGTTCCTCGCGAGCGGGCGGGTCAGCGCGACCAACGACAAGGAAGAGCTGGAGACGAAGACCATGATGGCCTTCGGCAGCTGACGGTTCACCGCCGCACCCGACGAACACGGCGGGCCGCGGGCGGCAGCAGCCCCGCCCGCGGCCCGCACCGGCCCACCGACCGACCCCCCTCCCTTTTCCCGAGGTACGCAACGCCATGACCCAGCCGCCCCAGCAGCCGCCCAACGAACCGCCCCAGGGCCCGCCCCCGGGCGGTTTCGGCGCACCGCAGGACCCGCCCCCGGGCGGTTTCGGCGCCCCCCAGAACCCGCCGCCCGGCGGTTTCGGCGCACCGACCCCGCCGCCCGGCGCCCCGGCGACACCGCCCCCCGGCGGCTACGGCACCCCGCCGCCCCCGCAGCAGCCGGGTTACGGCTACCCGCAGACGCCGCCGCCCACCCAGCCCGGCTACGGCTTCCCGCAGCAGGGACAGCCGGGCCAGCAGCAGCCCCACGACTTCCCGACGCAGGCGGCGTACGGCTTCCCCCAGCAGGGACAGCCGGGCCAGCAGCAGCCGTACGGCTACCCGACCGCCCCGATGCAGCCGGCCCCGTTCCCGCCCCAGCCGGGCGGGAACGGGCAGAAGAAGTTCTCCACCCAGGCGCAGATCATCGTCGCCGCCGTGGTCGCCGTCGCCCTGATCGTCGGCGGTGGCATCTGGTACGCCTCCAGCGGCGATGACGGCAAGAAGGACGAGGCGGGCTCCTCCGCCGGCACCACGGGCGGCGAGAACAAGGGCGGCAACGGCGGCGACAAGGGCGACGGCTCCACCGGGGGCGAGGGCAAGGAGAAGGCCCCGGCGAACGTCGAGTCGACCGTCGGCTTCCAGCACCCGCAGCCCAAGGTCACCGAGGTCACCACCGTCGTCGGTTCCTGGGTCACCGACAAGGCGTACGTGAAGTCGGGCGTCAACGAGATCGTCGGCTACGACCTGGACACGGGCACCAAGCTCTGGTCGATCCCGCTGGAGGGCCAGGTCTGCGCCGCCTCCCGGCACATGACCAAGGACTTCAAGACGGCCATCGCCTTCGAGGAGACCAAGCGCACCAAGACCGCCAAGTACGCCAGCTGCAACCGGATCGGGGGCCTCGACCTGGCCACCGGCAAGCTCATGTGGAGCAAGCAGGTCCACGCGGCCAGCGCCGGTGACCAGCCGGTCCGGTTCGACGAGGTCACCCTCAGCGGCACCACGGTCGCCGCCGGCGGCAACGACGGCGGCGCCGCCTTCAAGATCGACACCGGCGCCGAGCTCTGGAAGCCGAAGACCAGCACCGACGGCTGCTACGACAGGGGATACGGCGGCGGCGAGGCCCTCGCCGTGGTCCGCACGTGCGGTTCGTACGACGAGCCGCAGCTCGTCATCCAGGCCCTGAACCCGACGACGGGCGCCCCGATCTCCTCGTACAAGATGCCCGCCGGCGTCGACTACGCGAGCATCGTCTCCACCAAGCCGCTCGTCGTCGCCGCCGACGTCGGCGACACCGCCGGTGACGGCAGCGGCATCTCGGACTTCTTCTCGATCGACGAGGCCACCGGCAAGCTGAAGATCCGTATCTCCGCCGACGCGGAGAAGTACGCGGCCAGCTGCCGTTCCACCAAGGTCGAGAGCTGCCAGCACCTGGCCGTCGGCAACAACCGCATCTACCTGCCGACCGAGGAGCACGAAGGCACCGGCGAAAGCTTCAGCCGGACCAACGAGATCGTCTCCTTCGACCTCACCACCGGCAAGCAGACCGGCGACCGGGCCGACGCGGGCGAGAAGTTCACGATGTTCCCGCTGCGCATGGACGGCGGCAACATCATCGCGTACCGCGAACCCCCGTACGACAAGGGCGGTGAGGTCGTCTCCATCGACGGCAGCACCTTCAAGCAGACGGTCCTGATGCGCAACCCGGCCGACGAGGCCGTCCGGGACGCGGAGACCAGCTTCTCGTCGGACTACGCCGAATTCCTTTACGAGAAGGGGCACTTCTTCATCTCCGAGACGATGATCAGCGCTCCCCGCAAGAGCTCGTTCGACGACAAGGAATACCTGGTGGTGTCCTTCCACACCAGCTGAGCGCGAATCACGGATGTGGGGGTGGAACCGGCCGGTTCCACCCCCACACGCGTACCCGGACGTGTAACTTGCAGGCCCTGGAGGGCCGGGGGGCCTGTGTCGGTCGGTGTACAGGGGGATGGCGGGATGAGTGTCCGGCTCATGGTGGTCGACGACCACCGACTGCTCGCCGAGGCGCTCGCCTCGGCGCTGAAGCTGCGCGGCCACCGGGTGCTGGCCGCCGCCGCGCCCACCACCGGGGCGGCGGACCTGGTGGTCGGACGGGCCCCGGAGGTCTGCCTGTTCGGCACCTCATCGCCCGCCGTGCCCGGCACCTTCGACCCCGTCGTCCGGATCAGGCGCGAGCGCCCGCAGACCGCGGTGGTGGTCCTCGGCCCGGTGCCCAGCCCCCGGGGCATCGCCGCCGCGTTCGCGGCCGGGGCCGCGGGGTACGTCCGGCACGACGAGCGCATCGAGGGCGTGGAGCGCGCCATGATCAAGGCCCGCTCCGGCGAGGCGGCCATCGCGCCCCAGCTCCTCCAGGGCGCGTTCGCCGAACTGCTGGACCCGGTGGAGCAGCCCGACGACGAGGGCCGCCGGCTGCTGCGGCTGCTCACCCCGCGCGAGGTCGAGGTGCTGGTCCGGGTCGCGGAGGGCGAGGACACCCGGCTGATCGCGGCCGGGATGCGGATCGCGCCGAGCACCGCCCGTACGCACGTCCAGCGCGTCCTGATGAAGCTCGGCGTCGGCTCCCGCCTGGAGGCCGCCGCGCTGGCCGCCCGGACCGGACTGCTGGACCGGGCGGCGGTGACGCGGCAGGGGCCGGACCCCGTCGGCTGACGGTGTCCGGCCCCTGCCGCGTGGTGACGCGACGGCGTCCTACTTCTCCGGGGTGTCCTCCGGGGCGTGCGCCGGGGCCTGGGCCGGGCGCAGCTTCATCCAGACCAGGAAGAACAGGCCGAGCGCCAGCATGGCCAGGCCGGTCCAGAGGTTGATGTGGACGCCCTGGGCCTTCTTCAGGTCCTCGTCGGACGGGCTGATCCCGGCGATCGTCACGATGATCCCGTAGACCACGAAGAGGCCGCCGATGATCCGCCGGATGTCGAAGAGGCGGGCCGCCGTGGCGGACTTCTGCTCCAGGTCGGAGACTTCCTTGTGCAGGTCGGACATGGTGGGTCGCTCCGATCAGAACGAGTAGGGGACGTAGCACAGGGCGGCGAGCACGATGGCTCCCCAGCCCAGCAGCGCGGGCCTGCGGTACCAGGCGCTGTCGCCCTCGTCGGGCACCTCGGCGGCGTCCGGGGACTCGGTTCCGTAGACGAGGCCGGCGAGTTCGGCCTCGGGCTTGGGAGCGGTGAAGAGCGTGACCGCGATCATGACGACCGCGCCGGCGACGAAACCGACGATCGCGGAGACGAAGTTGGCGCCCTGGTCGCTCGGGATGTCGATGACGCCCTGCTTGTAGATGACGAAGTAGTTGACCATCGCGGCCGTGGTGCCGGCCAGCAGGCCCCAGACACCGGACTTCATCGAGGCGCGCTTCCAGAACATGCCGATGATGAACACCACGAAGAGCGGCACGTTGAAGAACGAGAAGAGCGTCTGCAGGTAGCTCATGATGTTCGAGAAGCTGGCGGCGATGAACGCGGTGCCGATGGAGGCCAGCACGCCGAGCGCCGTGATCAGCCGGCCGAAGCGCAGGTAGTACGCGTCCGGCTGGTCCTTCTTCACGTACCGCGCCCAGATGTCCGTGGTGAACACGGTGTTGAACGAGGAGACGTTGGCGGCCATGCCCGCCATGAACGCGGCCAGCAGACCGGTCACCGCGATGCCGAGCACGCCGTTCGGCAGCAGCTCGCGCATCAGCAGCGGGATGGCGTCGTTGTACGTGGTGTCCGAGCCGGCGGCGCCGATGTTCGGCACGACCACGGCGGCGACCAGGCCCGGGATCATCACGAGGAAGACGATGAACATCTTCGGGAACGCGGCGATCAGCGGGGTGCGCTGGGCGGCCGACAGGTTCTTCGCGGACAGGGCGCGCTGCACCTCGGCGAAGTTCGTCGTCCAGTAGCCGAAGGAGAGCACGAAGCCCAGGCCGAGGATGATCGTCAGCCAGTTGGCGCCGAGCGGGTTGGCGTCACCGATGGAGGTTCCGCCCCAGGCCGTCAGGAAGTCATGGCCGTGGCTCTTCTCCAGCGAGTCGCTCAGCCCGTCCCAGCCGCCGACGCGCTTGAGACCCAGCAGGGTCAGCGGGATCAGCGCGGCGAGGATGACGAAGAACTGCAGTACCTCGTTGTAGATCGCGGAGGAGAGCCCGCCGATCGTGATGTAGACCAGCACGAAGAGGCCCGCGACCACGATCGCGATCCACTGCGGCCAGCCGAGGAGCGCCTCCACGACGATCGACAGGGCGTACAGGTTGACGCCCGCGATCAGGATCGCCGAGAAGGCGAAGAGTATGGAGCTCAGCAGATGCGCCGACTTGTCGAAGCGGTGGAGCAGGAACTCCGGGACGGAGCGCACCTTCGAGCGGTAGTAGAACGGCATCATCACGAGGCCGAGGAAGACCATCGCGGGGATGGCACCGATCCAGTACCAGTGCACCACCGCGACGCCGTACTGCGCGCCCGTCGCCGCCATGCCGAGGATCTCGGTGGCGCCGAGGTTGGCGGCGACGAAGGCCAGACCGGTCACCCATGCGGGCAGTGACCGTCCGGAGAGGAAGAAGTCGAGGCTGGTCTTCACGCTTGCCCGGGCGGCGAAGCCGATGCCGAGCACGACGACGAAGTAGATCGCCAGGATCGTGTAGTCGAGCCCGTTCGTGGGGAGCCGGAGCCCTGCGGCCAGATATTGCATGTGGGGGTCTCGCTTCGTTGCGCGAACTGAACCCGAAGGAAACTACGCTCTTGTGTTCGGAAAGTGAACAGTTCCTCTGAGGTTCTTTGTTTGTTTGTGATCGTATTGCCGGAATCCCGGGCCTTCGCAGGCCTGAGATCCACGTCTCGTCCCGCCGTATGCCCCACGCGTCGAGTCATTGACGCATCTGTTGACTTGTGGTTCATTGTGTTTGCTTATGTTGGGTGGGAGGAGACTGGTGAAGAAGACGGTTACGACGCTCGCCGACGGCCGGGAGCTGATCTATTACGACAGCCGCGAGGACGTCGTGCGCGAGGCCGTCGACACACGCCCCCTCGACGCGGTCTCCACCTCGTCCGAGGTCCGGCGCGACCCCCTGCTCGGTGACAGCGTCGCCATCGCCTCGCACCGCCAGGGCCGGATCTACCACCCGCCCGCCGACGAGTGCCCGCTGTGCCCCTCGCGCGAGGGGCGGCGGAGCGAGATCCCGGAGCCCGGCTACGACGTCGCCGTCTTCGAGAACCGCTTCCCCTCGCTCGCCGGTGACTCCGGCCGCTGCGAGGTCGTCTGCTTCACCTCCGACCACGACGCCTCGTTCGCCGACCTCACCGAGGAGCAGGCCGGGCTCGTCCTGGAGGCCTGGACCGACCGCACCGCGTCCCTGGCCCGGCTCCCGCAGGTCAAGCAGGTGTTCTGCTTCGAGAACCGGGGCGCCGAGATCGGCGTCACGCTCGGCCACCCGCACGGCCAGATCTACGGCTACCCCTTCGTCACCCCGCGCACCGAGCTGATGCTGCGCTCGATGGCCGCCCACCACGCGAAGACCGGCCGCAACCTCTTCGACGACGTGGTCGCCCGCGAGGAGGCCGACGGCTCCCGCATCGTGCTCGCCGCCGAGCACTGGATCGCCTTCGTCCCGTACGCGGCCCACTGGCCGTACGAGGTCCACCTCCACCCGCGCCGCCGCGTCGCCGACCTGCGGGAGCTGGACAAGGAGGCGCGCACGGAGTTCCCACAGGTCTATCTGGAACTGTTGAGGCGATTCGACCGGATCTTCGGACCCGGAGAGCCGCCGACCCCGTACATCTCCGCCTGGCACCAGGCGCCGTTCGGGGTCCCCGGGCGTGAGGACTTCGGGCTCCACCTCGAGCTTTTCACCATCCGACGGACCTCCGGCAAGCTGAAGTTCCTCGCGGGTTCCGAATCCGGCATGAGCGTGTTCATCAACGACGTGCCGCCGGAGACCGCGGCCCAGCGACTGCGAGAGGTAGCGAGCCAGTGAGCAAGTCCCCGAAGAAGTACCTGGTGACCGGCGGCGCCGGTTACGTGGGCAGTGTCGTCGCCCAGCACCTGCTGGAGGCCGGCCACGCCGTCACCGTCCTCGACGACCTCTCCACCGGCTTCCGCGAGGGCGTCCCGGCCGGCGCCGACTTCATCGAGGGCCGCATCCAGGACGCCGCGAAGTGGCTCGACGCCTCCTACGACGGGGTGCTGCACTTCGCCGCGTACTCCCAGGTCGGCGAGTCCGTCACCGACCCCGAGAAGTACTGGGTCAACAACGTCGGCGGTACCACCGCCCTGCTCGCCGCGATGCGTGACGCCGGGGTCCGCACCCTGGTCTTCTCCTCCACCGCCGCGACCTACGGCGAGCCGGTCTCCAGCCCCCTCACGGAGACCGACCCCACCGCCCCGACCAGCCCGTACGGCGCCACCAAGCTCGCCGTCGACCACATGATCACCGGCGAGGCCGCCGCCCACGGCCTGGCCGCCGTCTCGCTGCGCTACTTCAACGTGGCGGGGGCGTACGGAGACTGCGGCGAGCGGCACAGCCCCGAGTCGCACCTCATCCCGCTGGTCCTCCAGGTCGCCCTCGGCCGGCGCGAGTCGATCTCCGTCTACGGCGACGACTACCCGACCCCGGACGGCACCTGCGTCCGCGACTACATCCACGTCGCGGACCTCGCCGAGGCGCACCTCCTCGCCCTCGACGCCGCGGCCCCGGGCGAGCACCTGATCTGCAACCTCGGCAACGGCAACGGCTTCTCGGTCCGCGAGGTCATCGAGACGGTCCGCGAGGTCACCGGCCACCCCGTCCCCGAGACCGCCGCCCCGCGCCGCGCCGGCGACCCGGCCGTCCTCGTCGCCTCCGCCGCCACCGCCAGGGAGCGCCTCGGCTGGCAGCCGTCCCGCGCCGACCTGGCCGGAATCGTCTCCGACGCCTGGACGTTCGCCCGCCGAGAGGAGCCCACCGCACCATGACCGAGGACCACGCCGAGCTGACCGCTTCCTTCACCGAGCTGTACGGAAGCGCACCCGAGGGGATCTGGGCCGCACCCGGCCGGGTCAACCTGATCGGTGAGTACACCGACTTCAATGACGGCTTCGTCATGCCGCTCGCCCTCTCGCACACCGCGCGCGCCGCCGTCTCCCGCCGCACCGACGGCGAGCTGCGGCTGCACTCCACCGATGTGCCCGGCGGCGTCGTCCGGCTCCGCGTGGACGAGCTGACTCCGCACGAGGGCCACGGCTGGGCCGCCTACCCGGCCGGTGTCGTCTGGGCGCTGCGCGAGGCCGGCCACAAGGTCACCGGTGCGGACATCCAGCTGACCTCCACCGTCCCCACCGGCGCCGGGCTCTCCTCGTCCGCCGCCCTCGAAGTGGTCACCGGCCTCGCGCTGAACGACCTCTTCGGCCTCGGCCTGGACGCCGCCGAGCTCGCGGTCCTCGCCCAGCGCGCGGAGAACGCGTTCGTCGGCGTCCCCTGCGGTGTCATGGACCAGATGGCGTCCGCCTGCTGCACCGAGGGCCACGCCCTGCACCTGGACACCCGCGACCTCGGCCGCCGCCAGGTCCCCTTCGACCTGGCCGCGCACGGGCTGCGGCTCCTGGTCGTCGACACCCGCGTCAAGCACGCGCTGGGCGACGGGGCGTACGCGGAGCGCCGGGCCGGCTGCGAGGAGGGCGCCCGCCTGCTCGGCATAGGCACCCTGCGCGACCTGCCTTACGAGGAGCTGGACGCCGCGCTGGACCGGCTCGCGGAGTCCGGCGCGGACGAGTCCGTCGTGCGGTACGTGCGTCATGTGGTCGGCGACAACCAGCGCGTCGAGCAGGTCATCGCGCTGCTCGACGCGGGCGACGTCCGCGCGGCGGGCCCGGTCCTCACGGCGGGGCACCTCTCGCTCCGCGACGATCTGCGGGTCTCCTGCGTGGAGCTGGACCTCGTGGTCGGGACGGCGAACGCGGCCGGGGCGCTCGGCGCGCGCATGACCGGGGGCGGCTTCGGCGGCTCGGCGATCGTGCTGGTCGAGGAGGACCGGGCGGAGGCCGTCACCAAGTCCGTGCTGGAGGCGTTCACTTCGGCCGGGTACGGCACCCCGGGCGTCTTCCCGGCCGTGCCGTCGGCGGGCGCGCGCAGGCTCGTCTGACCGGGCGCGGGTGCCCGTCCGTACGGGCACCCGCGAAGGTCAGCGCAATTCCTTGACCAGGGTGAACTCCGTGACGCCCGGCGGGTAGTCGTCCACCTGCCCGCGTACCTCGTACCCCTGCTTCCGGTAGAAGCCGGGAGCCTGGAAGTCCCAGGTCTCCACCCGGGAACGGGCGCACGACCGGTCCTTGCGCGCCACCCGCTCCGCCTCGGCGAGCACCCGCGCGCCGAGGCCGGAACCCCGGTGCGCGGGGTCCACCCAGAGCAGTTCCAGATGGAGCCAGCGCGCCCACGTCCGGGCGGCCAGCCCGGCCGCGAGGCGGCCCTCGGTGTCCAACGCCCAGACGTGCAGGGGTACTTCGTCCGCCTCGGGGGCGCCGCGCAGGGCGCTCATATGCGGTGAGCGTGCGGTGTTGTCGTCCCGCAACTGCCGGAACAACAGAGCCCGCCGCTCCTTGTCCACTTCTGTCTCAAGATGAAACATGCGCCACAGCCTAGGGGGCAACCCCCGACAAGTTCCGCCAATTACCTTCCCCCCAGGCCCCCCGCCCGTACCCTGATGCACAGCGCCGGCGGGGGGCCTGCGCCGTATTCAGGGGTACGAGAACAGCCGGGCGCACAACCCGTGCGGGTCCTGCCCCGCCGGGGGACGCACGCTTCGGGGCGCCCTCTCACACACAGCATGGGGGTGCCTGTGACCCGTATCCGGGTTCTAGTGGTCGACGACCACCGGATCTTCGCCGAATCGCTCGCCGCCGCGCTCGCGGCCGAACCGGACGTCGAGGTGGCGGCGGCGGGCAGCGGCCCGGCCGCGCTGCGCTGTCTGGAGCGCGCGGTGGCGGAGGGCCGGGGGTACGACGTCCTGCTCGTCGACGCGGAGCTGGGCAACCTCGTCCCGCAGGCCCGCACCGGCGGGGTCCCGGTCCCGGTGCCCGTCCCGCGCACCGGGCGGACCGGCCCGGTCGACGGGATCTCCCTGGTCGGCGCCGTCCGCACGGCCCGGCCCTCGGTCCGTACGGTGGTGCTCGCCGAGAAGGACGACCCGGCGCGGGCCGCGCGCGCCCTCCAGGCCGGTGCCTGCGGCTGGGTCGCCAAGGACAGCTCGCTGCAACGGCTGCTGGCGGTGATCAGGGGTGTGCTGCGCGACGAGACCCATCTGCCCGCCGTGCTGCTGACCGGGGTGCTGCGGGAGCTGCTGGCCGACCGCAAGCACCGCACCGAGAGCGAGAAGCTCGTCGAGTCGCTGACCCCGCGCGAGCGCGAGGTGCTGCGGTGCATGGTGGCGGGCCTGGGCCGCAAGGCGGTGGCGGAGCGGCTGTTCCTGTCCCCGCACACGGTGCGGACGCACATGCAGAACGTGCTGGGGAAGCTGGACGTGCACTCGACGCTGGCGGCCGTGGCGCTGGCGCGGCGGGCCGGGGTCGGCCCGGTGGACCTGGACGGCCCGGAGCTACCCGGGGATGTTGTCGAACGGGGCAGTCAACTGGCGTAGCAGACCGGCCAGTTCGCCGCGTTGCTGGTGGGAGAGCTCGCCGAGGATGGCGCGCTCCTGGGCCAGCAGGCCGGCCAGCGACTGGTCGGCCTTGTCGCGGCCCTCGGCGGTGAGCCGGACCAGGACGCCGCGCCGGTCGCTGGGGTCGGGGAGGCGTTCGACGAGGTTCTTCTTGGTCAGGCGGTCGATGCGATTGGTCATCGTGCCCGAGGTGACCAGGGTCTGGGTGAGCAGCTGGCCGGGGGAGAGCTGGTAGGGGGCGCCGGCCCGGCGCAGCGACGTGAGGACGTCGAATTCCCACGGCTCCAGCTGGTGCTCGGTGAAGGCGATGCGGCGGGCCCGGTCGAGGTGGCGGGCCAGGCGGGAGACGCGGCTGAGGACCTCGAGCGGTTCCACGTCGAGGTCGGGGCGCTCGCGGCGCCATGCAGCGACCAGACGGTCGACCTCGTCCTCCATGTCGATCAGTGTAGAGGGTCTGTCGACATGAAGTCTCTTGAATTCGAGTGTCTTGACATCAAGATACTTTCGATCGATCCTGGGACCCATGACCGCACCCGTCTGGGATCCGCAGCAGTACCTGCGCCACGCGGACCACCGCACCCGCCCCTTCCACGACCTCCTGGCCCGCATCCCCGACCCGCCGGGCGCTCCCCGCATCGCCGACCTCGGCTGCGGCGTCGGCAACGTCACCGCCCTGCTCGCCGGGCGCTGGCCGCACGCCCGCGTCACCGGCTACGACAACTCCCCGCAGATGCTGGAGCGGGCCCGCGCCCACGCCACGGAACTGCTCGACTTCGCCGAGGCCGACGCCGCCACCTGGACGCCCTCGCAGCCGTACGGCCTGATCGTCTCCAACGCCCTGCTCCAGTGGGTCCCCGGCCACGCCCGCCGCTTCCCGGACTGGCTGGACGCCCTGCTCCCCGGCGGCACCCTCGCCCTCCAGGTCCCCGGCAACTTCGACCAGCCCTCGCACGTCCTGATGCGCGAACTCGCCGGGTCCCCGCGCTGGCGCTCCCGCCTCGGCGGCCTGCTGCGCCACGCGGACGCCGTGCTGAGCCCCGCCGGATACCTGGACGCGCTGACGGGCCCCGGTACCACCGCCGACGTCTGGGAGACCACCTACCTCCACCTCCTGCCCGGCGAGGACCCCGTCCTGGACTGGGTGAAGGGCACCGGACTGCGTCCCGTCCTCACCGCCCTCGCCGACGACGAGGAGGCCCGGGGCGCCTTCCTCGCCGAGTACCGCGACCTGCTGCGCACGGCCTACCCCAGGGGCCCGCACGGCACGGTCTTCCCCTTCCGCCGCATCTTCGCCGTCGCCCACCGGGAGAAGTGATGATCACCTCGCTCGACCACGTCCAGCTCGCCGCGCCCGAAGGCAGCGAGGACGCGCTGCGCGCGTACTACACCGGCGTCCTCGGCATGACGGAGATCCCCAAGCCGCCCGTGCTCGCGGCCCGGGGCGGCTGCTGGTTCGCCGCCGGGCCGGTCCAGCTGCATCTGGGCATCGAGGCGGACTTCCGCCCGGCCCGCAAGGCGCACCCGGGCCTGCGCGTCACGGGCATCGAGGCGTACGCGGCCCTGCTGGCCGAGCGCGGCGCCGAGGTGGTGTGGGACGACAACCTGCCGGGCCACCGCCGCTTCTACAGCCACGACCCGGTGGGCAACCGGCTGGAGTTCCTGGAGCCGGTCGCGGGCTGACCCCCCCCCGCACACGGCGGCGCCCCGCCCCCGCGCGTGCGGGGACGGGGCGCCGTGGTTACGGGGTGCGGGGTGACACGGCCTAGTACAGGCCGTTGTAGATGTCCCAGCCGTAGCCGATCTTGACGCGCTTGCTGATCTGGCCGGTGCCGGTGGACGAGTAGCGGTACACGTCGCCCTTGCCGTCGACGCCGATCAGGTCGGCCTTGCCGTCGCCGTCGGTGTCGCCCGGCGCGGCGAACTGCTTGTAGATGTTGTACCCGGTGCCGATCTTGGAGCGGGCCGAGAGCGGCTTGGCGGCGTTGCCGGTGCCCTTGTACAGGTACAGCGTGCCGTCCTTGGCGCGGGCCACGACGTCCGCGATGCCGTCGCCGCTGAGGTCACCGGCGCCGACGATCTTGTTGTACGTGCTGAAGCCGTAGCCGACCTTGACCTTGGCCGCGAACTTCGTGCCGAGCCCGTTGCCCTTGTACAGGTACAGGTCGCCCTTGGTGTCGCGGGCCAGCAGGTCGCCCTTGCCGTCGCCGCTCAGGTCGCCCGGACCGGTCAGGCTGTTGTAGACCTGCCAGCCGGACCCGATCTCCTGGGCGCCGACCCAGAGGGTGCCCTTGTAGATCTGGGTCAGCTCGCCCCAGCCGTCGTTGTCGAGCGACGAGGCCAGCGACAGGCTCACCTGGTTCCAGCCGGTGTCCGAGCTGTCCAGCTGGCGCGGGAAGAACTGGCCGTTGTTGCGGGCCTGGTACCAGTACAGGCTGCCGCCCTTGGTACGGGCCTCCAGCTCGTGCTTGCCGAAGTCCGGGTTGCCGCCCGCGCCGACGAACAGCGCCGCCGCGTTCCAGCCCTTGCCGCCGGCGACGCGGGCCTCGAAGGTGCCGTAGCCGGTGGAGAAGTACGTGTAGACGTCGCCGCCCGGCTTGCGGGCGATGAGGTCGCCCAGCCCGTCGCCGTCGATGTCGTCCATGCCGACGAGCTGGTTGTAGATGTCCCAGCCGTAGCCCACCTTGACGCGCGCCTTGAAGGGCTTCGAGGCGTCGCCGGTGCCGGCGTAGAAGTACACGTCGCCGGAGGGCGTACGGGCGATGACGTCGCCCAGCCCGTCACCGTTGACATCGTTGGCGCCGACGACCTGGTCGTAGATGTTCCAGCCGTAGCCCGCCTTGACACCGGCCTTGAAGGGCGCGCTGTCGACCTTGCCGGTGGACACGTAGGTGTAGAGGTCGCCGGAGGGCGTACGCGCGAGCAGGTCGCCGCGGCCGTCGCCGTCCAGGTCGCCGGGGGCGACGACCTTGTTGTACTTCTGCCAGCCGTTGCCCGACCAGGTGACGTAACCGGTGCTGTCCGCGCCCCAGCTCTGGTAGAGCGAGAGCGTGCCCGATGCCGACAGCGTCAGCACCTCGGCCATACCGCCGCCGTCCAGGTCGCCCGGCGTGATGATGTCCTTGGGCATCTCGTACTGGTCGTTGCTGTTGATCTGGTACGGGTGTGTGCCCGACGCGTCGGTCGAGGCGTACACGTTGCCGTCCAGGCCGCGGTACATCATGTCGCTGTAGCCGTCGCCGTCCAGGTCGAGGCGCGGGTTCGCGGGCACGACCGAGGACGGGGACTGCGCGCCCGGCGCGCGCGAGGCGCCGGACTTCTTCTTCGCCGTACGCTTCGGCAGCGTGAGCGTCGGCTGACCGCCGCGCTCGGGCGTGAACTGCGGGGTGGCGCCGGCAGGGGCGGGCGCCGAGTCATCGGCCGAGGCCGGGGCCGCCAGCAGCATGCCGGCGGAGAGAACGAGTGCGGTGCAGGCCGCGATCCGCCGCGCGCGCTTCGGGCGCGGAACAGAACGGCCGGGTTCCACAGAAGACAAAGCCCCCCCAGGGGTAAGTGGTGGAACCGGGAGAAACGCGTCCACAGATGCATTACGTGCATGGTGAAGCATTCCCGGGATGGTCACAGACTCTACAACTGCGACCACCGGGACTGAAGTGGTTTGGCGATGGATCATGATTACGGCTTGACCACACCGGCCCCCGGGGGGACGTCAGCTCTTGCGGTGCCCTATCAGCCGCGGCTTGGACTCCAGGTTCTCCAGACCGTGCCAGGCCAGGTTCACCAGATGGGCCGCGACCTCCGCCTTCTTCGGCTTGCGCGCGTTCACCCACCACTGGCCCGTCAGCGCCACCATGCCCACCAGCGCCTGCGCGTACAGCGGGGCCAGCTTCGGGTCGAAGCCCCGGGCCTTGAACTCCAGTCCCAGGATGTCCTCCACCTGGGTGGCGATGTCGCTGATCAGGGAGGCGAAGGTGCCCGTCGACTGGGCGACCGGCGAGTCCCGGACCAGGATGCGGAACCCGTCGGTGTACGTCTCGATGTAGTCCAGCAGCGCGAACGCCGCCTGCTCCAGCAGCTCCCGCGGATGGCCCGCGGTCAGGGCGCCGGTCACCATGTCCAGGAGCTGGCGCATCTCCCGGTCCACCACGACCGCGTACAGCCCCTCCTTGCCGCCGAAGTGCTCGTAGACCACCGGCTTCGAGACCCCCGCGCGGGCGGCGATCTCCTCGACCGAGGTGCCCTCGAAGCCCTTGTCGGCGAACAGGGTGCGACCGATGTCCAGCAACTGCTCGCGGCGTTCCTTCCCGGTCATCCGCACCCGGCGGGCCCGCCGGGTGGAGGGTGCACGGGTGTTCTCGCTGCTTGCGCTGGAGTCGGTCGCCACATCGTCCATCATGCCGCGTCGGCCGCCGCGCGGTTGCGCCGGGACTCGATACGGGCATCGTCGGGCCAGCGCACGTCGTACGCCCAGCCGGCCTGCTCGAACCAGCGGATGAGACGGGCACTCGAATCGATCTGACCCCGCATCACGCCGTGCCGCGCGCTCGTCGGGTCCGCGTGGTGCAGGTTGTGCCAGGACTCGCCGCACGACAGGACCGCCAGCCACCACACGTTGCCGGACTTGTCGCGGGACTTGAAGGGGCGCTTGCCGACCGCGTGGCAGATCGAGTTGATCGACCACGTCACGTGGTGCAGCAGGGCCACCCGTACCAGGGAGCCCCAGAAGAACGCCGTCGCCGCACCCCACCACGACATCGTCACCAGGCCGCCGACCAGCGGGGGGATCGCCAGCGAGACGATCGTGAAGGTCAGGAAGTGGCGCGAGATGCCGCGGATCGCCGGGTCCTTGACCAGGTCGGGGGCGTACTTCTGCTGCGGCGTCCGCTCCTCGTCGAACATCCATGCGATATGGGCCCACCACAGGCCCTTCATCAGCGCCGGCAGCGTCTCGCCGAACCGCCACGGCGAGTGCGGGTCGCCCTCCGCGTCCGAGAAGCGGTGGTGCTTGCGGTGATCGGCGACCCAGCGCACGATCGGGCCCTCGACCGCGAGCGAGCCGGCCACGGCCAGGGCGATGCGGAGCGGACGCTTCGCCTTGAACGAGCCATGCGTGAAGTACCGGTGGAAGCCGATCGTGATGCCGTGGCAGCCGATGAAGTACATCGCCACCATCAGACCCAGATCGAGCCAGCTCACACCGCGGCCCCAGGCCAGCGGCACCGCCGCGACCAGCGCCACGAACGGCACGACGATGAACAGCAGGAGCGCGATCTGCTCGATCGACCGCTTGTTGTCCCCGCCGAGCGTGGCGGAGGGAAGATCCTGATCGCCGTCCGCCGGAACGGCGGCCTCGATCACATCGGGGCTGGTCTTCATGGGGAGTCCCCTGAGGGTGAGAACGTGTCGGAAAGCCGGGTTACGCATCCGTAACCTACGGCTTCGTAAGTATGGCAGCGCGAAGGCCCGCCCACGAGAGGACGAAACACCACGCACAGACGCACGAATACCGGGTAGACACACACCGCGTACCCCGGCGGCCCACGTCACGAACAGAGGACACCTTCCGGGGCGCGAACAGCACCGAAAGCACGGACACCTATCCTGGAGAGGTCGGACAGCGCGGTCCGCACCCTGCTTTCCGGGGTGGCGTCGGCATCCGCCGACCGCGGTCCCCGGGTCCCGTGCACCACCACTGCAAGGAGCCGCACACTGTGAGCAGTGCCGACCAGACCCCCGCCGCGAGCCCCGAGCTCCGCGCCGACATCCGCCGCCTCGGCGACCTCCTCGGCGAGACCCTCGTCCGCCAGGAGGGCCAGGAACTCCTCGACCTCGTCGAGCGCGTCCGCGCCCTGACCCGCACCGACGGCGAGGCCGCGGCCGAGCTCCTCGGCGACACCGGCCTGGAGACCGCGGCCAAGCTCGTCCGCGCCTTCTCCACCTACTTCCACCTCGCCAACGTCACCGAGCAGGTCCACCGCGCCCACGAGATGCGCGACCGCCGCGCGGCCGAGGGCGGCCTCCTCGCCCGCACCGCCGACCGGCTCAAGGACGCCGACCCCGAGCACCTGCGCGCCACTGTCAACAACCTCAACGTGCGCCCCGTCTTCACCGCGCACCCCACCGAGGCCGCCCGGCGCTCCGTCCTCAACAAGCTCCGCCGCATCGCCGCCCTCCTGGAGACCCCGGTCATCGAGGCCGACCGCCGCCGCCAGGACCTCCGCCTCGCCGAGAATATCGACCTCATCTGGCAGACCGACGAGCTCCGCGTCGTACGCCCCGAGCCCACCGACGAGGCCCGGAACGCGATCTACTACCTCGACGAGCTCCACGCCAACGCCGTCGGCGACGTCCTGGAGGACCTCGCCGCCGAACTGCAGCGCGTCGGCGTCGAGATCCCCGCCGGCACCCGCCCCCTCACCTTCGGCACCTGGATCGGCGGCGACCGCGACGGCAACCCCAACGTGACCCCCAAGGTCACCTGGGACGTCCTGATCCTCCAGCACGAGCACGGCATCACCGACGCCCTCGAACTCGTCGACCAGCTGCGCGGACTGCTCTCCAACTCCATCCGCTACACCGGCGCCACCGACGAACTCCTCGCCTCCCTCCAGGCCGACCTGGAACTCCTCCCCGAGATCAGCCCCCGCTACAAGCGGCTGAACGCCGAGGAGCCCTACCGCCTCAAGGCCACCTGCATCCGCCAGAAGCTCGTCAACACCCGCGAGCGCCTCGCCACCGGCCGCCCCCACCGCCCCGGCTGCGACTACCTGGGCACCGCCGAACTCATCAGCGACCTCGCCCTCATCCAGGACTCCCTGCGCCGCCACAAGGGCGGCATCGTCGCCGACGGCCGCATGGACCGCACCATCCGCACGCTCTCCGCGTTCGGCCTCCAGCTCGCCACCATGGACGTCCGCGAACACGCCGACGCCCACCACCACGCCCTCGGCCAGCTCTTCGACCGGCTCGGCGAGGAATCCTGGCGCTACGCCGACATGCCCCGCGACTACCGGCAGAAGCTCCTCGCCAAGGAACTGCGCTCCCGCCGCCCCCTCGCACCCACCCCGGCCCCGCTCGACGCCGCCGGCGAGAAGACCCTCGGCGTCTTCCACACCATCAAGGAAGCCTTCCAGCGCTTCGGCCCCGAGGTCATCGAGTCCTACATCATCTCGATGTGCCAGGGCGCCGACGACGTCTTCGCCGCCGCCGTCCTCGCCCGCGAGGCCGGACTCCTCGACCTCCACGCCGGCTGGGCCGAGATCGGCATCGTCCCGCTCCTGGAGACCACCGACGAGCTGCGCGCCGCCGACGTCATCCTCGACGAGATGCTCGCCGACCCCTCCTACCGCCGCCTCGTCTCCCTGCGCGGCGACGTCCAGGAGGTCATGCTCGGCTACTCCGACTCCTCCAAGTTCGGCGGCATCACCACCTCCCAGTGGGAGATCCACCGCGCCCAGCGCCGCCTGCGCGACGTCGCCCATCGCTACGGCGTACGCCTGCGCCTCTTCCACGGCCGCGGCGGCACCGTCGGCCGCGGCGGCGGCCCCTCGCACGACGCGATCCTCGCCCAGCCCTGGGGCACCCTGGAGGGCGAGATCAAGGTCACCGAGCAGGGCGAGGTCATCTCCGACAAGTACCTCATCCCGGCCCTCGCCCGGGAGAACCTGGAGCTGACCGTCGCGGCCACCCTCCAGGCGTCCGCCCTGCACACCGCGCCCCGCCAGTCCGACGAGGCCCTGGCCCGCTGGGACGCGGCCATGGACACCGTCTCCGACGCCGCCCACGCCGCCTACCGCAAGCTCGTCGAGGACCCGGACCTGCCGGCGTACTTCCTCGCCTCCACCCCGGTCGACCAGCTCGCCGACCTGCACCTCGGCTCACGGCCCTCCCGCCGCCCCGGCTCCGGCGTCTCGCTCGACGGCCTGCGCGCCATCCCGTGGGTCTTCGGCTGGACCCAGTCCCGGCAGATCGTCCCCGGCTGGTTCGGCGTCGGCTCCGGCCTCAAGGCCCTGCGCGAGGCCGGCCTCGACACCGTCCTGGAAGAGATGCACGAGCAGTGGCACTTCTTCCGGAACTTCCTCTCCAACGTCGAGATGACCCTCGCCAAGACGGACCTGCGCATCGCCCGGCACTACGTCGACACCCTCGTCCCCGACGAGCTGAAGCACGTCTTCGACGCCATCGAGGCCGAGCACGCGCTCACCGTCCAGGAAGTCCTCAAGGTCACCGGCTCCACCGAACTGCTCGGCACCAGCCCGGTGCTCCAGCAGACCTTCGCCATCCGTGACGCCTACCTGGACCCGATCTCCTACCTCCAGGTGTCCCTGCTCGCCCGCCAGCGCCAGGCCGCCGAACGCGGCGAGGAGCCCGACCCGCTGCTCGCCCGCGCCCTGCTGCTCACCGTCAACGGTGTCGCCGCGGGCCTGCGCAACACCGGCTGACCCGGCACCGCACGCCGACGGGGCGCGGGGAGAGATCCCCGCGCCCCGTCGCACGTCCGGCCGCCCTCTCAGAGCGCGATGAACGCCGCCAGCAGCAGCGCCCCGCCCGCGATCCCGGCGCCCCAGGCCGTACGGGTCAGCCGCAGGCCCCCGCCGATCACCAGCGCCGCCAGCACCAGAGCCCCGCCCAACGGCACCCAGGCATGCAGGAATCCGGGCGCCCCGGTCCGCACCACCTCGTCCGTCCCCGGCTTCACCACCACGGGGAAACGGTCACCCTTACGGGCCGCCACCGAGCTGTCCACCGACACCCGGGCCCGCGCCGCGGCCCCGTCCGACGGCGCGAACGGCCCCGTACAGACCTCGTCGCCGCACCCCGTCACCGTCATCGTCCCGTGCTCCCGCCCCTTGGCCAGCACGATGTGGTGCGCCGCGTCCCACGACGTCAGCACACCCGCCACCAGCAGCACCAGGACGACAAGGCCGAGCGCCGCGCTGCGGCCGTACAGCAGGGCACGGTGGGAGGGGTTCCGCTTCATGGGCCCAGATCCTTGGCCAGAGCCCTGCGGCCGGTCAAGCCGGGGCCGCGTTCCTCACGTGTTGTACGCCGACTGAGCCCGCTCCAGGCCCTCCGCCAGCAGGCACTCCACCGCGTCCGCCGCCCGGTCCACCTCGAACGCCAGCTCCTTGCGCTCCGTGGACGAGAAGTCCTTCAGCACGAAGTCCGCGACCTGCATCCGCCCCGGCGGCCGGCCGATCCCGAACCGCACCCGGTGATAGTCCGGGCCCATCACCTTCGTCATCGACTTCAGCCCGTTGTGCCCGTTGTCCCCGCCGCCCAGCTTCAGCCGCAGCGTCCCGTAGTCGATGTCCAACTCGTCGTGGACCGCCACCACATGGTCCAGCGGCACCTTGTAGAAGTCCCGCAGCGCCGCCACCGGGCCCCCGGACAGATTCATGTACGACATCGGCTTCGCGACCACCACCCGCCGGCTCAGCGGGCCGGGCGGACCGATCCGCCCCTCCAGCACCTGCGCCTGCGCCTTCGGGGCGCGCTTGAACTTCCCGCCGATCCGCTCGGCGAGCAGATCGGCGACCATGAACCCGACGTTGTGCCGGTTCGCCGCGTACTCGGGGCCGGGATTGCCCAGCCCCACGATCAGCCAGGGGTCGGTGGCGTCGGACATCGCGCGCAGTCTCCTCGTTCGTACACGTACAGCGGGCGTGGACAGGAAGCGGACAGGAAAACGGGGCGGCGGCTCCCGGAAAGGGAGACCACCGCCCCGTCAGTCAAGCAGGCGGGACGGGACTCAGCCCTCCTCGCCCTCACCCTCGGCGGCCTCGGCCGACGGCTCCTCGGCCTGCGCGGCGACGACCTGGAGCACGATGGCGTCCTCGTCACCGGCGAGCACGGAGCCCTTGGGCAGCGGGATGTCCTTGGCGAGGATCGACGCACCGGCGTCCAGACCCTGCACGGAGACCGTGACGGACTCGGGGATGTGGGTGGCCTCGGCCTCGACGAGCAGGGTGTTCTGCACGTACTCGAGCAGGTTGCCGCCCGGGGCCAGGTCGCCCTCGACGTGCACCGCGATCTCGACGTTGACCTTCTCGCCGCGCTTCACGGTCAGCAGGTCGACGTGCTCGATGTCGCCCTTGAGCGGGTTGCGCTGCACGGCCTTCGGGATGACCAGGGCGTCCTTGCCGTCGAGCTCGAGGCCGATCAGGACGTTGGCGGTGCGGAGCGCGAGCTGCAGCTCGTGGGCCGGAAGCGTGATGTGGACGGACTCGGCGCCGTGGCCGTAGACGACCGCGGGGACCTGGCTGGCGCGACGCGCGCGACGGGCGGCACCCTTGCCGAACTCGGTACGGACCTGGGCGGCGAGCTTGATCTCGGCCATGGCGGCACTCCTCGTGAGGTGACGAAACAACGGATGGTCACCCGGCCCACTACAGGCCTGCTACGAAGAGCGCGCCGATAACGGAGCGCCGTACATGAGTACGGCCTCCCTCGCCGAGCAACTCACTGAGTCTACCCGGCGGGGAGGCCGCACCCCAAAGTGGATCAACGGCGACGCGGTCGCCGCCCCTTTACTGCTCCTCGAACAGGCTCGTGACCGAGCCGTCCTCGAAGACCTCGCGCACGGCGCGGGCGATCGTCGGGGCGATCGACAGCACCTTGATCTTGTCGAGCTCCAGCTCACCCGGGGTCGGCAGAGTGTCCGTGAACACGAACTCGCTGACCTTCGAGTTCTTCAGACGGTCCGCGGCGGGACCCGACAGGACGCCGTGCGTCGCCGTCACTATGACGTCCTCGGCGCCGTGCGCGAACAGGGCGTCCGCGGCGGCGCAGATCGTGCCACCGGTGTCGATCATGTCGTCGACCAGGACACAGACCCGGCCCTTCACATTGCCGACGACCTCGTGGACGGTCACCTGGTTGGCGACGTCCTTGTCACGGCGCTTGTGCACGATCGCCAGCGGGGCGTCGAGGCGGTCGCACCAGCGGTCGGCGACACGCACCCGGCCGGCGTCCGGCGAGACGATCGTCAGCTTGGAACGGTCCACCTTGGCGCCCACGTAGTCCGCCAGGATCGGCAGCGCGAAGAGGTGGTCGACCGGGCCGTCGAAGAAGCCCTGGATCTGGTCCGTGTGCAGGTCGACGGTGAGGATGCGGTCCGCACCCGCCGTCTTCATCAGGTCCGCGATCAGACGGGCCGAGATCGGCTCACGGCCGCGGTGCTTCTTGTCCTGGCGGGCGTAGCCGTAGAACGGCACGATCACCGTGATCGAACGGGCCGACGCGCGCTTCAGCGCGTCCAGCATGATCAGCTGCTCCATGATCCACTTGTTGATCGGAGCCGTGTGGCTCTGGATCAGGAAGCAGTCCGCGCCACGTGCCGACTCCTGGAAGCGCACGTAGATCTCACCGTTGGCGAAATCGAAGGCCTTCGTCGGCACGAGGCCGACACCCAGCTGGTGCGCGACCTCCTCGGCCAGCTCGGGGTGGGCGCGGCCGGAGAAGAGCATCAGTTTCTTCTCGCCGGTCGTCTTGATCCCGGTCACAGCACAGTCTCCTCAGACGTGTTCCTGGCGCCGCACGCAGATGTCCCGATGTGCAACGAGCCAGCCGAAATGGGGTGAGCATCTATCACGGTACGCGGTGCGCGACGTACCTGTTTCCGGTCAGCTTTCGCCGGCCGGCTCCTCCGCGGCCGCCTGAGCCGCCTGCGCGGCGGCGCTTCCGGGACGCTTGCGCGCGACCCAACCCTCGATATTCCTTTGCTGGCCCCGGGCCACGGCCAGCGAACCGGACGGTACGTCCTTCGTGATGACCGAGCCGGCGGCGGTGTAGACACCGTCCCCGACCGTGACAGGCGCCACAAACATATTGTCCGACCCGGTACGGCAGTGCGAGCCGATCGTCGTGTGGTGCTTGGCGACGCCGTCGTAGTTCACGAACACGCTCGCGGCGCCGATGTTGGTGTGGTCGCCGATGGTCGCGTCCCCCACGTACGACAGGTGCGGGACCTTCGTCCCCTCGCCGATCGTCGCGTTCTTCATCTCCACGTACGTACCGGCCTTGGCCTTCGGGCCGAGCTTCGTCCCCGGCCGCAGATAGGCGTACGGACCCACCAGCGCACCCGGGCCCACCTCGGCGCCCTCGGCCACCGTGTTGTCCACCCGCGCGCCCGCGTGCACGACGGTGTCCGTGAGCCGCGAGTTCGGGCCGACCTCGGCGTCCTCCCCGAGGTGCGTGGCGCCGAGCAGCTGCGTCCCCGGGTGCACGATCGCGTCCCGCTCGAACGTCACGGTCACGTCGATCAGCGTGGAGGCCGGGTCGACCACGGTCACCCCGGCCGTCATCGCCCGCTCCAGCAGCCGCTGGTTCAGCAGCCGCCGGGCCTCCGCGAGCTGCACCCGGTTGTTGATGCCCAGGATCTCGCGGTGGTCGCCCGCCACCGAGGCGCCGACCCGGTGCCCGGCCGCACGCAGGATCGACAGCACGTCGGTGAGGTACTCCTCGCCCTGGCTGTTGTCCGTCCGCACCTGGCCGAGCGCCTCGGCGAGGAGCTTCCCGTCGAACGCGAACACCCCGGAGTTGATCTCCCGGATCGCCCGCTGCTCGTCGCTCGCGTCCTTGTGCTCCACGATCTCGGTCACCGCACCGCTCGCCGCGTCACGCACGATCCGCCCGTAGCCGGTGGAGTCGGGGACCTCGGCGCTGAGCACGGTGACCGCGTTGCCGTCGGCGGTGTGCGTCGCGGCGAGCGCGGCCAGCGTCCCGCCGGACAGCAGCGGGGTGTCGCCGCAGACGACGATCACGGTGCCCTCGACGATCCCGCCCAGCTCGTCGAGCGCGACCCGCACCGCGTTTCCGGTGCCCTTCTGCTCGGCCTGGTAGGCGGTGCGCACCTGCGCGTCCGCGCCGGTGAGGTGTGCGGTGACCTGCTCGTGCGCGTGGCCGACGACCACGACGAGGTGCTGGGGGTCCAGCTCGCGGGAGGCGGCGACGACATGACCGACGAGCGAGCGCCCGGAGATCTCGTGCAGAACCTTGGGGGTCTTCGACTTCATGCGGGTGCCCTCACCCGCTGCGAGGACGACGACGGCTGCCGGGCGTACGGAGCTCACGAATAGGCCCTTCGGCTTCGGGTGGTGGACATCCGCAGGATACCGGGGGGTGCGAAGCCGGACATGGGCGCGGGCCCCGACCGGGTTGGTCGGGGCCCGCGCAAGTGAGCTCCCCCGCCAGGACTCGAACCCGGACAGATGGCACCAAAAGCCACAGTGCTGCCAATTACACCACGGGGGAACAACTCCGTGCGAAACGGACAATTACCCGGATCGCCGGAACGGCACCCAACACTATGCCGTACCAAGCCCCTTGTACGCGACGAGGATGCCGATGCCCTCGGTCGAACGTACGACGTGCTGTGCAGGTCACCCGAAAATGAGGTGCGGGCGCCCGTACGCTGGATGCCATGACCGCAACGGGGGAAGACCGGGAAGCGGCGGGTCCGACCACCCGTGGCTACTGGTGGTGGGACCGGCGACGGAGTGTCGCGCTGGATGTGGGGCTGGCGCTGGTTTCGGCGCTGGAGTGCGCGCTGGAAGGGGTGGATTTCGCGGGGGACACCGGGCTGCCGGTGCCCTTCGGGGTGGTGTTCGGGCTGATCGCGGGGGCCGTGCTGCTGGTGCGGCGGCGGTGGCCGATCGCCGTGGTGCTGGTCTCGATCGCGACGACGCCCGCCGAGATGGGTTTCCTGATGGGCCTGGTCGGCCTGTACACGCTGGCCGCCTCCGAGGTGCCCCGGCGGATCACCGCGGTGCTGATGAGCATGTCCCTGGTGGGGACGTTCATCGTGACGTACGTACGGCTGCGGCAGGGCGTCGACGAGAACGCCGACTTCGGGCCCGGCGACTGGTACGTGCCCATGCTGTCCCTCTTCATGGCCGTCGGGCTGACCGCGCCGCCGGTGCTCTTCGGCCTCTACATAGGGGCCCGGCGCCGGCTGATGGAGAGCCTGCGGGAGCGGGCGGACTCGCTGGAGCGGGAGCTGTCGCTGCTCGCGGACCGGGCCGAGGAGCGGGCCGAGTGGGCGCGTACGGAGGAACGGACCCGGATCGCCCGCGAGATGCACGACGTGGTCGCCCACCGGGTGAGCCTGATGGTGGTCCACGCGGCAGCCCTCCAGGCGGTGGCCCCCAAGGACCCGGCGAAGGCGGTGCGCAACGCGGCGCTCGTGGGGGACATGGGCCGCCAGGCGCTGACGGAACTGCGCGAGATGCTGGGCGTGCTGCGGACCGGCGAGCCGATGGTGACCCGGGTGGACAAGGTGCCGCTGGCCTCGGTGGGCCGGGCGGCGCAGGCCTCGGCCGAGGACGGGCCGCGGCTGGGCGAGGTGGAGGCCCTGGTCGGCCAGTCGCGGGCCGCGGGCATGACCGTGGAGCTCTCGGTCGAGGGTTCCGCGCGCGCGTACGCGCCCGAGGTCGAGCAGACGGCGTACCGGGTGGTGCAGGAGGCCCTGACCAACGTCCACAAGCACGCGGCGGGCGCGAAGACGTGGGTGCGGCTGGCGCACCGGGGCGCCGAGGTCGCGATGCAGGTGGAGAACGGCCCGTCGGACGCGGCGACGGCGGACGCGGGCCTGCCCAGCGGCGGCAACGGCCTGCTCGGCATGCGCGAACGGGTACTCGGCCTCGGCGGCGTCTTCGTCTCCGGCCCCACGGACGCGGGCGGCTTCAGGGTCTCGGCGGTCCTGCCGGACGGCGGCGACGGGACCACACCCAGCCCGTCCGGCGTTTGAGGACGGAACCCTCGCGGTGGTGACCGCGCACCCGGCGTGAACCGGCGCGCCTGAGACCCCGGCTCAGCCCGGAACCAACCGCTCAGCCCGAAACCAACCGCTCCGGCTGCAACCCCGTCACCAGCGTCGCCAGCGCCGCGTCGATGTCCTGGCCCAGGTACCAGTCCCCGGTGTGGTCGATGCTGTAGACCCGCCCGGCCACGTCGATCGCCAGGACGGCCTGGCCTTCCCCCTCCTCGCCGAGTGGCGCGACCTCGGTCGCCAGCGCGCGGCCGAGGTCGCCGAGGGTGCGGGCCAGGTGGAGGCCGCTCAGCGGGTCGATGCGGACGGCCGGCGGTGCGATCTGGCGGCCGGGCGCGGTGGCGGTGATGTGGAGGCCGCCGAATTCGGCCCAGGCCTCGACGGCGGCCGGAAAGACGGCGTGCTGGTGGCCGGCGGGCGAGGCGTGCGAGCGCAGGGCGTCGGCCCACTCCTCGGCCTGGCGGATGTCCCAGCGGCCGGGCAGCCAGCCGGCGGCGCGCAGGGCGGCGTCGACGGCGACGGGGAAGCGCGTGGCGGACTGGCGGTCGCGGCCCGCGGGCCCGGCTTGGGCGGGGAGGTCGGTGCGGTCGTGCATGGGCGCGGTCAGCTCTTCTCTGCGGTGGTGGCCGCGCCATTCGCCGTGAGGTCGACGGGGCGGACGCCGAAGTGGGCGAGCATGACGGCGCAGGAGCGGCAGGGTGCGGCGTAGCTGCCGTGCAGGGGGTCGCCGTCCTCGCGGATGCGGCGGGCGGTGAGCCGGGCGTGCTTGAGGGCGCGGCGGGCCTCGCCGTTGGTGAGGGGCTTGCGCTGGGCGCGCTTGGAGCGGCCGGCCTCGGCGGCGGTGAGGTGCCGGGAGAGCAGTATGGCCTCGGGGCAGCGGCCGGTGAACCGTTCGCGCTGCGCGCTGGGGAGGGTGTCGAGGAAGTCCTGGACGAGGTGGTGCAGGACGGGCGGCTGGTCGCCCTTGCCGGCGGTGCAGGTGAGTGTTTCGCCGCGTACGGACAGGGCCGCCGCGACGGCGGGCAGGATGCCGTCGCGCCGCTGGCCGAGCCGGGGCGCGGGGCCCTTCTCGGTGCTGCTCCAGCTGAGTCGTGGGTCCCCGGTCGTGACGGTCTGTGCAGTGTGTGCGGTGTGCATGGTGCTGTGTCCCTCCCGTGCCCGCAGCGGCCGCTGCTTTGTGTGCACGCCCCCGTGTATGCGGGTGACAGCCTGCCAAATGTGTCGGGTCCTGTGAAAGCTGGGTCGGTGAAACGTGTCTGCGTGTCGCGGTTCGGTGGCCGTCCCGTCGCTCGTCCGTCACACGGTTGTGACGGTTGGTGACGGATGGGGCCCGGGGGTGGCGGGGCCGGTTCCCGTACGGGTGTCACCGCTTAGGCTGTTGCCCGGACCGCCGGATTCCCTCGGGCGGGTCGGTCCTCATCAGCCAGACGCAGCAGGGGGCAACCGCCATGACGACAGGTCGGCTCGGGCAGCAAGCCGCGCCACCGAACGCGGCCTACGCCGGGCAGCTCGTGCACTTCCCGGACCCGGTCCGGGCGTCCCGCCATCCCAGAGGGGTGCGGATGGACGAGAACGGGTGTCCGGACTTCTCGCCGTACGCGCGTGCCGCGGCGGAGATCGCGGAGCCCCCGCAGGGTTTCGGTGTGGACGAGCTGCGGCTCACGGACTATGTGTCGGCGAACGCGGCGCTGGCCGCGGCCGGGCACGAGCTGTGGGACACGATCCCGCCGGTGGCGACGCCGCACGGCTGGACCTGGCACCACGTGCCGGGTGGCCGCCGGATGGAGCTGATCCCGGTCGAGGTGAAGGCGCTGCTGCGTCACCACGGAGGTCTCGCGTCGACGCAGGTCGACCAGGACAAGCGGGGCACGCGTCCGTTGCAGGAGACGCGGCCCGCGCACTTCCGGCTTCCGAAGGGGGCCGTGGCGGTGACCGAGCAGCAGATCCTGGGGGTCGAGGAGGATCTGGGGTACCGGCTGCCGGGTGCCTACCGCTCGTTCCTGAAGGCGGCCGGTGGTTCGGCTCCGGCGGGTACGGCGCTGGACGCGGAGCTGGGTCTCCTGATCGACCAGCCGTTCTTCACGGTGCGCGAGGAGGCCGCCGTGAACGATCTGGTCTATGTCAACAAGTGCCTGCGTGATCACCTGACGAAGGATTACCTCGGCGTCGCTTTCGTCCAGGGCGGTCTGCTCGCGGTGAAGGTGCGGGGCGAGGGCCTGGGCTCGGTGTGGTTCTGCGCGTACGACGACGCCCGGGACCGTGACGGCTGGACGGTGCAGGAGCGGGTGGACCGGCTGCTGCTGCCGTGCGGTGCGGACTTCGACGCGTTCCTGCAGCGTCTGGCGGGCAATCCGCCGGAGCTGGAGACGGTGGCGAACCTGATGGTGGACGGTGGCTTCGCGCAGGCCGTCCCGGTGGAGGGATGAGCGCGATGGTGACCTTCGCACAGGCGCAGGAGCGCGCGGACGAGTGGGTGAACGGTGACGTTCCGGCGTATCAGCACCGTGAGGTCCGGGTGCGTGAATTCGAACTCGGATTCGTGGTGTGGGCCGAGGACCGTGCGGACGGTCCGGTGTCCGACGGCGGCCGTCAGCGGATGGTGATCGCGCGCGACAGCGGCGAGGCGACGCTGTGGCCCGGACTGCCGGTCGGTGAGGTGATACGGCGGTACGAGGAGGAGTACGGCTCGCAGGACGTGGAGCCGGCGGCCCCGGCGCCGCCCGAGCGGGTGGACCTGAATCAGACGTCGTTCCTGTTGAGCCCGCCGGAATGGCTCCAGGAAGCGGCGGACAAGCTGGGCATCCCGGACCGGCGTGCGGACCGGGACACCCCGCCACCCGCTCCGGCAGCCCCGTCGGCCCCGGCCTCCTTCCCGCCGCCGGCCCCGATCCCGTCCTCCCCGACGCCGTCGCAGGGCGGTTCGGTGGCGTACGAGCCGACCGCGTCGGAGGGCGTTCCGGCGTCCTCGCTCCAGCCGCCCGTCGGGGCCACGCCGTGGGCGGGGACCGATACGAACGCGGGCTCGGACGACGCGGAGGTGGCGCTGCCGGCGACGGTGTTCGCGCCGCCGTTGTCGGGCGCCGACGACGAGGAGGAACTGCCCCCGGTGGTGCCGGCGGACGCGCCGACGGCGCTGATGTCGGGCGGCAGCGCGCTGCCGAAGACCGCGATCGCGCCGAGCCTGGGAGGCCGCCCGGCCGAGCCGGCCCCGCCCGTGCCCGGTCCGCCCGTGCCCGGGACCGCTGTGCCCGGTCCTCCGGTGCCCGGTACGAGCGTGCCGGGTCCGCCTCCGGTGCCGGGTCCGAACGCGGGCCCGCCCGGTGGGCCCGCGCCGCATTTTCCGGGGCAGCAGACCCCGCCGCCGGGTGTGCCCGGCGGTCCTGGGGCCGGGGACATCGCCGACGCCGCGACGAGCAAGGCCGCCCTCCCGCCGCGTGCGGGGCGCGGCGGGAGTACGCCTCCGCCGCCTCCGGGTGCCCCCGGCACCCCGGGCGCGCGGCCGGGTGCCCCGGTGCCGCCGCCGTCCGGCCCGGGTGCGCCCGGTGCCCCGGCGGGCGGCTATGTGCCGACGCAGCTGGTCTCGCAGCTGGGCCCGCCCGGGGCCCCGCAGCCGCCCGGCGCGCCGACGCCGCCGCCCGGTGGCGGGGTGCACCAGGCGGCGACGATGTTCGCCGACCCGGGCTCGGTCGGTCCGGGTGCGCCGCAGCCGCCCGGTGCTCCGGGTGTGCCCGGTGTGCCCGCGGGGCAGCAGCCGCCTCCGCCGCCGGGTGCGACGCCGCCGCCCGGTCCGGGCGGGGTGCATCACGCGGCGACGATGCTCGCGGGTCCTGGGCAGGTCGGTCCGGGTGCGCCGCAGCCGCCGGGTCCGCCGATGGGCGCGCCGCCCGCCGGGCACACGCCGCCGCCGGCGTACGGCTATCCGCAGGCGCCGCCGACCGGTCAGCCGACCGTCGGTCCCGGCTATCAGGCCGTGCTGCGCTTCCGGGCGCCGGACGGCAGCGAGCAGCAGCTGATCCGCCGCTCGGCGCCGGGTACGCCGCACCCGGAGTGGCAGATGCTGCACGAGCTGCGGGCGATGAACGTACCGCCGCAGCAGGTGATCGAGCTGCACACGGAGCTGGAGTCCTGTGAGCTGCCCGGTGGTTACTGTGCCCGGATGATCCGGGAGACCTGGCCGCAGGTGCGGATCACGTCGGTCGCCCCGTACGGCACGGACCACGCGAGCCGGCAGCAGGGGATGCAGCATCTGCTGACGCATCAGGGCGAGTTGCACCAGGTGGCGGACGGGCCCGCGCGGCCGGCGCCGGTGCGGGCCCCGCTGCCGCAGATGCAGCCCGCGCCGCCGGTGCCGCCGGAGGCGCTGGCCGAGGAGATGACGCAGACCTTCGGTCCGCAGGGTGTGCTCCGTTTCGATCAGCGTGCGGTGTCCCGTCAGGGTGTGCCGGAGATCGTGGCGCGGACGCTGGTGTGGGCGGGTCTGCCCGCCGACTTCGGGCCGTTCTTCTGGGCGCAGCCGGGTCAGCCGGTGATCCCGACGCTGGCGGAGCTGGCGGCTCAGCGTCAGGTGCAGCCGGCGTCGGACGCGGGGTCGTACCTGGTGATGGGTTCGGACTTCGGCCGGGCGATCTGTGTCCAGTACGGCACGGCGCACATCGTGGCGGTGCCGGTGGAGGCGGGTCCGGGCGGTGCGCCGGTGCCGCCGCAGTTCGTGAACACGGGGCTGCCGGAGTTCGTGCGCTGCATGGCGCTGCTGGGCCGGATGTGGCGGCTGCGGTACGGGCTGAACCCGGAGCAGGCGGGCCGCTGGACGGTGGACTTCCAGGCGCAGCTGGTGGCGCTGGACGGGGCGGCGCTGGCCTCGCCGGAGAGCTGGTGGTCGGTGCTGCTGGAGCAGATGTGGGACGGGCTGATCTGACCGTTCCGTGTGCGGGCGTGGTGCCCGGTCCCCCGCGGGGGACCGGGCACCACGCCTTTGCCGTGTGTGATGCCGGTCGCTTCCGTCCGGAAAGCGACGCATCTATTCAGACTTCTTGACCAATTGCCGCATCCTTGACGTATCGCTCGATGGTCGGAGCGTCGGAGTCGGGAAGATCGGAAAGAGGCGTCAGGGATGAGTGCTGCACCGGGGTCCGCGTACGGGTTCGTCGGTGTACGGGGCCGTGGTTACCGCCCGGAGCAGGTGGACCGCGCGGTGGCGGCGCTCTCCGCGGAGCGGGACGAGGCCGTGGCGCGGGTGGCCCGGCTGGCGGAGCTGGCCGAGGAGCTGGCGGCGGAGTCGGCCCGGCTGGACGAGGCCGTGGCGCGGCTGGCCCCGCAGGACTACGCGTCGCTGGGGGAGCGGGCGCAGCGGATTCTGGCCCTGGCCGACGAGGAGGCCGGGGCGCTCCGGGGTGCGGCGGGGGAGGACGCGCAGGCGCTGCGGGACGAGGCGGAGGCGGCGGCCCTGGCCCTGCGGGAGGCGGCGCGCGCGGACGCGGAGGCGGTTCGGGCGGCGGCGGTGAGCCGGGCCGACGAGGTGGTGGGGGCCGCGCAGGCGGCGGCCGGCGAGGTGCTGGAGGCGGCGCGTACCGAGGCCGCGGCGGTGCGCGAGGAGGCGGAGGCCGCGAGGGCGGCGACCCGGGAGCGCACCGCGAGCGTGCTGGCGCACCAGGAGCAGGAGCACGCCGAGCGGTGGAAGGCGGCGGAGGGGGAGATCGCGGGCGCGGAGGCGGCGCAAGCGGCGGAGCAAGCCGCTCTCCTGGAACGCGCGGAGGCGGGTCTGGCCGCCGCGCGGAAGGGCCGGGCGGAGGCGGAGGAGGCCGCGCGGCACGGGCAGGAGGACGCGCAGGCGCGTGCCGCCGAGCTGGTCGCGCGGGCGCGGGTGCGCGAGGAGCGGGTGGTGCGCGAGACCGAGCGGATCCTGCGGGAGCACGAGGAGGGCCGCGAGGAGGTCCAGGCGCACATGGCGCACGTCCGCAGTTCGCTCGCGGCGCTCACCGGGCGGGTCTCGCCCTCGCGGGACTGACGCCGGGGCCGCGCGGGCGGGGCTTCAAGGCCGGGGCCAGGGGCGCTTGGAGAGCTGTTCGATGCCGCTGTTGAAGCGTTTGAGGTAGCCGGCGAAGGCGGCGATGTCGTCGTCCGGCCAGTCGTGCATGACCTGGTCCAGGGAGCGGACGACGCGCTCGCGCTCGGCGTCGAGGAGGTTCCTGCCCGCGTCGGTGATGCGGAACTTGCGGGCCATGCCGCCGTCGGGATCGGGGATGCGTTCGGCGAGCCCGGCCCGGGTCACGGCGGCGGTCTGGCGGTTGAGGGTGGAGGCGTCGAGGCCGAAGGCGTCGCTGAGTTCGCCGTTGGACATGGGGCCCTGGACACGCAGCCGGCTCAGCAGGATGTACGCGCTGCGGTCCAGCAGGGCGTACTTGTGGCGTCCGCCGCGGTGGTCGGCGAGGCTGTGGCGGCCGAGCAGCATCTGCTCGTACTCCACCTCTTCCGTGGGCCTGGGCATGGGCGGCCTCCTGCTTCTGCTGCGTCCGGACGGCGGCTCATTCTCGCATGGAGTGTGTACGGGGCACATAATGTGTATGACGCATTGGACATGTACGATGCACGTTGCTGTCCCGGCAGGCGGGACCTCGATCTCCTAGGAGTCCCCCTCATGGATGCCACCCAGCCGCCGGCGAGGACGGGCGGCGTCGTCGCCACCCTGGCTTTCGCCGGCACCGTCGCGGCGATCATGCAGACGCTGGTCACGCCCCTCATCGCGGAACTGCCCACGATCCTGGACACCTCGTCCTCCAACGCGGCCTGGGTCATCACCGTCACCCTGCTGGTCTCCGCGGTGTGTGTGCCGGTCTCCGGCCGGCTGGGCGACCTGCTCGGCAAGCGCCGGATGCTGCTCGCCTGCTCGGTGCCGCTGATCGCCGGCTCCGTGGTCTGCGCGCTCTCGTCCTCCGTCGTCCCGATGATCGTCGGACGCGGTCTCCAGGGCATGGGCATGGGCATGGTGCCGCTCGGCATCGCCCTGCTGCGCGACGTGGTGCCGCCGGAGAAGATGAGCTCCTCCATCGCCCTGGTCAGCGCCTCGCTCGGCATCGGCGGCGCCCTCGGCCTGCCGATCGCGTCGGCGGTCGCCCAGTACGCCAGCTGGCGCGTGCTGTTCTGGGGCTCGGCCGTGCTGGCCGCCGCCATCTGCGCCCTGATCTGGTTCCTGATCCCGGACGTCCCGGCCGGTGCCAAGGGCCAGCGCTTCGACGTGCCCGGCGCCCTCGGCCTGGCCGTCGGCCTGGTCTGCCTGCTGCTCGCCGTCTCCAAGGGCGCCGACTGGGGCTGGGCCTCCACGACGACCATCGGCCTGTTCGCCGCCGCCGTCGTGGTGCTCCTCGCCTGGGGCGTCTGGGAGCTGCGCACCACCGACCCGCTGGTCGACCTGCGCACCACCGCCCGCCCCCGGGTGCTCATCACCAACATCGCGTCGCTCTTCGTCGGCTTCGGCATGTACGCCGGCATGCTCATCGCGCCGCAGCTGCTCCAGTTCCCCGAGGCGACCGGCTACGGGCTCGGGCAGTCGATGCTCCAGGCCGGCCTGTGGATGGCGCCCGGCGGCATCATGATGATGGTCGTCTCCCCGTTCGGCGGGAAGCTCACCGACGCCCGCGGCCCCAAGTTCACCCTGATCTCCGGCGTCCTGGTCATCGCCGCCGCCTACGGCCTCGGCATCTTGCTGATGGGCTCCGCCTGGGGCCTGATGCTGTTCCTCATGGTCAGCAGCAGCGGCGTCGGCCTCGCCTACGGTGCGATGCCCGCCCTCATCATGAGCGCGGTCCCGGCCTCCGAGACGGCCGCCGCCAACGGCTTCAACACCCTCATGCGCGCCCTCGGCACCTCGATCGGCGCCGCCGTGATCGGCGCGGTCCTCGCCCAGCTGACCACCGAGGCGGGCGGCTTCACCTTCACCTCCGAGGCCGGCTTCCGCACGGGCCTGGTCCTCGGCTGCGGCGTCGCCCTGGTCGCGGTCGCGATCTCCGCCTTCATCCCGGCGGTACGTACCGCCGCCACGGGCGGCGACACGTCCGGCACTGCCGCCGCCCCGGAGGTGGCCGCGGCCAAGGGCTGAGCGGGACGAACCGGGAGCGGTCCGTCAGCCGGCGGGCCGCTCCCGCCATGCCGCCGCCTGATTCCGCAGCGCCCGGATCAGGGTGGTGATCTGGAGGCGGGCGCGGGGATGGCCGAGGGTCGCGGCGCCGATGTGCCGTGCCGGGGCCGGCGGGCCGACCGGGACGGTGTGCAGGCCGGGGATCTCCGGGGCCAGCGCGACCGACGGGATCAGCGAGACGCCCAGGCCCGCGGCGACGAGCGAGCGGGCGAAGAAGTAATCGGTCGTCGTGCCGCGGATGTCCGGTGCGAACCCGGCCTGCCGGGCGTGGCGGCGCAGGTACGCCTCCGTCTTCAGGCAGCCGAGCACCCAGGGCTCACCGGCCAGTTCGGCGAGGTCGAGGGTGTCCCGCGAAGCGAGGCGGTGGTGGCGCGGCAGTACGACGTGCAGGGGGTCGTCCATGAGCGCGGTCCACTCCGGCCCCGGCCGGCCGGGCAGCGGGCCGTCGAAGTGGTAGGCGAGCGCGAGGTCCACCGCGCCCTGGCGGACCAGCGGGAGGCTGTCCTCCGGTTCGTACTCCCGGACATGGACGACGGTGCCGGGGTGCGCCGCCGTCAGTTCGGCGAGGGCGCCGGGCAGCAGGAGCCTGCCGCCACTGGTGAACGTGGCGACGGTGAGCTGGGTCCGGCCCGTGGCCAGTTCGCCGACCTGCCGCTGGGCGTGGGCGAGTTCGGCGGCGACCGACTCCGCCGCGCCGACCATGATCCGGCCGGCCGGGGTGAGGGTGACCCCGCGGGTGCTGCGCTCGACGACCCGGGTGCCGAGACCGCGTTCCAGGGCGGCCACCTGCTGGGAGACGGCCGAGGGGGTCAGCCGCAGGGCGGCGGCCGCCCGGTTGAAGCTGCCGTGCTCGGCCACGGCGCGCAGGACGCGGAGCCGCTGCACATCGATCAACAGTTTTCCTTCATACGCGTTCAGCAGACCGGTACTTCTGCTGCTGACGGTACGTCTCCAGGATGGAGGCATGCAAAGGATCTGCGTCATCGGCGGAAGCCGTTACTTCGGAAAGCTCCTGGTCCAGCGGTCGCTGGAGGCCGGACATCGGGTCACGGTCGTCAACCGCGGCTCGGCCCCGCCGCCCCCGGGCGCCGAACACCTCGTCGTGGACCGCGACGACGAGGCCGCGCTCACCGCCGCGCTCGGCGGGCGCACCTTCGACGTGGTCGTCGACCAGGTCTGCTACACCCCGGTCCAGGCCGCGAGCGCCGTCCGCGTCTTCGGGGACCGCACCGCGCGCTACGTCATGACCTCCACCATCGAGGTCTACGATCCGGCGACGGCCGGGCTGCCGCCCCTCACCCCCGGTGTCCCCGTGGCGGAGGAACACGTGGACCCCGCCGCCTGGCGGGTGCGGCTGGACCTGCCCTGGCACGACGCGGCGTACCTGGAGGCCCACTACGCCGAGGGCAAGCGGCAGGCGGAGGCGGTGTTCACCCGGGAGGGCCGGTTCGCCTTCGTCTCCGTACGCAGCGCGCACGTACTCGGCGGCGGCGCCCAGGAGTTCACCGGACGCCTGGCGCACTACGTGGAGCGCGTCGGCCGGGGCGAGGAGATCGCCGTACACCGCGAGGAGCAGCCCAGCGTCTTCATCCACTACGCGGAGCTGGCCGATCTGCTCCGGTGGGCCGCCACGGCCACCGCCTTCACCGGTCCGCTGAACGCCTGCTCCGACGGCCTGCTCGACGTGACCGGCCTGACCGCCGCCATCGCCGCGGCGAGCGGCGGGCATCGTGTGCACCGGACCGCCGCCCCGGGCGAGCCGACGGGCCCGTTCTCCTTCGACCGGTACTACGCCATGAGCAACCGCCGCGCCAAGGAGCTGGGTTTCGTCTTCTCCCGGACCGCCGACTGGCTGCCGGACGTTGTCACCGAAGCGGCTGCCACCGCCCCCGCCGCCTGATGAGGAGTGCGCCATGCGTCACCGCACCATCGGAAACCTGACGGTCGGCGCCATCGGCCTGGGCGCCATGCCGCTCTCCATCGAGGGCCGCCCGGACGAGCAGCGCGCCAAGGCCACCGTGCACGCCGCGCTCGACGCGGGCGTCACGCTCATCGACACCGCCGACAGCTACCACTGGCACGCCGGCGAGAGGGGCCACAACGAACTCCTCGTCGCCCGCGCCCTGCGGAGCCACGGCGGCGACACCTCCGGTGTGCTGGTCGCCACCAAGGGCGGGCGCGGGCGGCCCGGCGACGGCAGCTGGACCGTCACCGGAACCCCCGGGCACCTCAGACGGGCCGCCGAGGAGTCCGCCCTGCGGCTGGGCGTCGAGGCCATCGGGCTCTACCAGCTGCACAAGCCCGACCCGTCCGTGCCCTGGGCCGATTCCGTCGGGGCCCTGCGCGACCTGCTCGACGCCGGCACGATCCGCGCCGCCGGGATCTCCAACGTGAGCACCGGGCAGATCCGGGAGGCGCACGCGATCCTCGGCGACGCGCTGGTCTCCGTACAGAACCGGTACTCGCCGGCCGTGCGCGACAGCGAGCCGGAACTCCGGCTCTGCGAACGGCTGGGTCTCGCCTTCCTGCCCTGGAGCCCGCTGGGCGGGATCTCCCGCAGCGCACTCGACGGCCCGTCGGGGCCGGCCTCCGCGGGGACCGCGTTCCACCGCATCGCGGACGCGCGCGGGGTCAGCCCCCAGCAGGTCGCCCTGGCCTGGCTGCTGGCCCGGTCCCCGGTGATGGTCCCGGTGCCGGGAGCGAGCCGCCCGGCATCCGTCCAGGACTCGGCGCGGGCTGCCGGACTCGGCCTGGACGAGGCCGAGACGGCGCTCCTGGACGAGGACGCGGACCGGCTCAGCCCGTCACCGGCGGGCGACCCAGCCCGTGGCGGTCCGCCCAGGCGCTGATGGCCGCGGCCAGCTCCTCGGGGCGGTCCTCCGGGGAGTGGTGGCCGGCCGGGCCGTGGCGGGAGACCTCCAGGCCCGCGATGTTCTCCTCGCACCAGGCCACGGCGCCCGCGTCGGTCATGGCCCCGGGCCCCGGCTCGAACGCGGCCAGGAGCTTGGGGACTTCGGGGCTCGTGGCCAGCCAGGCGTCGTAGCGCCCGATCCGGGCCACGACGTCGGCGGGTTCGCCGTCCAGCGGCATCATGCGCGTCCACGCCAGGACCGGGCGGCGGCTGTCCGGGGTCGGGAAGGGGCGGCGGTAGACGTCGAGGTCGGCGGGGGCGAGCGGGGTGGCGAGCGTGGCCGGCAGTCCCTCGATGAACGCGTTCTGTTCCAGGATCATGCTCTCGCCCACTCCGGGCGTACGCAGCAGGGTGAACAACTCGCGTCCCGCGGCCGGGAATTCATCGCCGTGCAGCGGCTTGACGATCGTCTCCGTGAAGGCGAGCGCGCGGACGGACCCCGGGAGCCGGGCGGCCCGGTCGAAGGCGAGCGCGCCGCCCCAGTCGTGACCGATGAGCACGGCCTCGGTCAGGCCGAGCGCGTCGAACCAGGCGTCGAGGTGGCGGGCGTGGTCGTCGAAGGAGTAGGCGAGATCGGGTTTGCCCGACTCGCCCATGCCGATGAGGTCGGGGGCCAGCAGCCGGCGGCCGGGCGCGGCCACCCCCGGCAGGACGTTGCGCCACAGGTGGGAGGAGGTCGGGTTGCCGTGGAGGAAGACGAACGGCAGGCCGTCGGGGTCGCCGGACTCACGGTAGTGGACGCTGGTGCCGAGAACGGAAACGGTGGGCATGACGGAAAGTCACATCACTTTCGTAGTAGGGAAATTCATGGTTTCGAAGGACCGGTGCGGGCTCAGACGCCGAGGCTCAGGACGCGGTCGACCGCGATCTCGATGACGGCCAGGTCCGGCGGGGCGGGCGGGGCCGCGCGGTAGCGGGCGGTGTAGCGGCGCACCGCCTCCGCCAGGCGTACGGGATCGTCCTCGACCGCGGCCCGGCCCTCGAGGGTGATCCAGCGGAAACCGTCCGCCTGGCAGAGCGCCACCCGGGCCGCCGGGCCGCCCGCCGCCACATTGCGCGCCTTGCGGGCGCCGGCCCTGGTGGTCACCCGGGCGAGCCCGGTCGACGCGTCGAAGGTGAAGCGGACGGGGGCGACGTGCGGGGTGCCGTCGGGGCGCAGCGTGGTGAGGGTGGCCGTGAGGGGAAGGGTGAGGAAGGCCCGCGCGGTGGCGGTGGTCGCGCTGTCCGGCCGGCTCACTTCTTCTTCACGCCCTCGTTCCAGATCAGCTTGGCGATGTTCGGCTTGACGGCGGTCGTGACGACGCCCATGGCCGTACGCACATGGCGCCGCTCCTCCAGTTCGCGCAGCATGCTCGCCGCGAGGTCGGTGCGGGCCGTGAAGACGCCGTCGGCGCTGGAGGGGGCGGTCAGGTAGTCGGTGACGACCGGGTGCTCGAAGAGGCCCGAGGGGCGCACCAGGGTCCAGTCGAGAGCCGTGCGGCGGATGACGTCCTCCATGCGGCGCATGTCCGCGTGCAGGGTGCGGCCGAGGCGCCGGTTCACCAGCGGGTCGAGCACATGGTTGAAGAAGTGCGCCCCGGTGGGCCGCCAGTCCGGGTCGGCGATGCTGGAGCTGATGACCAGCAGCCGCCCGACGCCGTGCCGGTCCATGGCCCGCGTGATGGCCGCCGCGCTCTGCGAGTACAGGGTGATGGGCTCCTTGCTGAAGCGGGCGCCGAGGGCGGACAGGACCGCGTCCGCCCCCTCGACCGCGGCGTCCACGGCCGCCGGGTCGGTGGCGTCGGCGACGGCCGCGGTGAGACCGGCGCGGGCCGGCAGCGAGCCGGGGCGGCGGGTGACGGCGGTGACCTCGTGGCCGGCGGCGAGGGCCTGGCCGGTGAGGTGGCGTCCGGTGGGGCCGTTGGCGCCGAAGACGGTGATGCGCATGGTGTGGGCTGCTTCCTTCGAGGTGAGGTGGAACGCCCTTGACTGTGCGGATCACGCGACGCACCCTCAACGCTGATGAATAACGCCGTGGCTCCTCCCGCCCGCCCCCGTGGCCGTCCCCGGGGCAACCCGCAGATCCGTGAGCAGCTCGTCGTGGCGGCGCGTGAGCTGTTCCTGGAGCGCGGCTACCGGGCCACCACGCTGCGCGCCGTGGCGGGTGCGGCCGGCGCGGACCCGGCCCTGATCGCGTATCACTTCGGGTCCAAGAAGGGCCTGTTCGCGGACGTGATGCAGTTCCAGTGCGCCAGCGCGCTCTCGGTGGACGAGGTGCTGGGCGGTGATCCGGCGACCCTGCCCGGCCGGCTGATCGACGCGGTGACGGACCTGTGGGAGGACCCCGAATTCCGCCGGCTCACCGCCGGGGGCGCGACGGTCGCCGAGGTGATCCGCGAATACCTGGAACAGGAGCTGCTGGGGCGGCTCGTTGAATTTCTCGGCGGCCGGGACGCGACCGCCCGCGCCACCGCCGTGGTGACCGTGCTCGGCGGGATCATCTACACCCGCTACCTCAACCCGCTCCCCACCCCCGCCGCCCTCACCCCGGCCGAGACCCGCGCCGCCCTCACCCCCGCCCTGCGCGCCGCCCTCGCCCCGCGCCGGCGGTAGCGCCCCTTCCGGTAACGCCCCTCCCCGCCCAGCGGTGTGGACCCCTGGGTGCAGTCCCTGAGAGGGGTGTCCACCCAGGGGCCCAGCCCCCTAGGGGGAGCTCCTTACTCCGGGCCAGGGGACGTTCCTCCCGCCGGAGGACGTGCCGGGGCACCCCTCTTCCGTAGCGTGTTCGTCGTACCGCAGAAGTACCGCAGACGTATCGCACACGCACCGCATACCGGCCGCCGACGGGCGGACCGCAGGGGGAGGGGTGGGGAAAACCCCACCCGAAGACTGCGCCGGGCACCAGCGCGCCGGACCCCCTCCTGCCAGCAGACTTCACAGCAGACGGCGACGACCTGTCGCTGACCGACATAGGAGAAAAACCGTGACAACGGCTGTAACCATTCCCAGGCACGGGGGCACTGGAGGGCGTACGGCCGTGGCTGCGCGGGCGCGGCAGGTCGTCAAGGCGTACGGGACGGGCGAGACCCGGGTTGTCGCGCTGGACCATGTCGACGTGGACATCGCCCGCGGGCAGTTCACCGCGATCATGGGCCCGTCCGGCTCCGGCAAGTCGACGCTGATGCACTGCCTGGCCGGTCTGGACACCGTGACGTCGGGGCAGATCCACCTCGCCGAGACCGAGATCACCGGACTCAAGGACAAGAAGCTCACCCAGCTGCGCCGCGACCGCATCGGCTTCATCTTCCAGGCGTTCAACCTGCTGCCGACGCTGAACGCGCTGGAGAACATCACGCTGCCGATGGACATCGCGGGCCGCAAGCCCGACGCCGCCTGGCTCAACCAGGTCGTGGAGACCGTGGGCCTGGCCGGCCGCCTCAAGCACCGCCCGACCCAGCTCTCCGGCGGCCAGCAGCAGCGCGTCGCCGTGGCGCGGGCCCTCGCCGCCCAGCCGGAGATCATCTTCGGCGACGAGCCGACCGGGAACCTGGACTCGCGGGCCGGCGCCGAGGTGCTGACATTCCTGCGCAAGTCCGTGGACGAGCTGGGCCAGACCATCGTCATGGTCACCCACGACCCGGTCGCCGCCTCCTACGCGGACCGGGTGCTCTACCTCGCCGACGGCCGCATCGTCGACGAGATGCACAACCCCACCGCCGACCAGGTGCTGGACCGCATGAAGGACTTCGACGCGCGCGGGCGGACGTCATGACCGTGTGGAAGACCTCGATGCGCAACTTCTTCGCGCACAAGGGACGCATGGCGCTCTCCGCCGTCGCCGTCCTGCTGTCGGTGGCGTTCGTCTGCGGGACGCTCGTCTTCACCGACACCATGAACACCACGTTCGACAAGCTCTTCGCCGCGACCTCCGCCGACGTCACCGTCAGCCCGAAGAACGCCGAGGTCGACGAGATCCCCAAGAACGGCAAGCCGGAATCGCTGCCGGCCTCCGTCCTCGCGCGGGTCGCGAAGGCCGACGGGGTGAAGAAGGCCGAGGGCGGGGTCTCCAGCCCGGCCGTCACCGTCGTCGACAGCCACAACAAGAACATGGGCTCCGACACCGGCGCCCCGACCATCGCCGGCAACTGGACGCAGAACGACCTGCGGTCCATGGAGATCACCTCCGGCCACGCCCCGCGCGGCCCGACCGAGGTCATGGTCGACGCCGACACCGCCGAGAAGCACCACCTCAAGATCGGTGACGAGCTGCGCACCATCGCGGCCACCGGTGACATCACCGGGAAGATCAGCGGCATCGCCACCTTCAAGGTGACCAACCCCGGCGCGGCGATCGTCTACCTCGACACCGCCACCGCCCAGCGCGCGCTGCTCGGCGCCCCCGACGTCTTCACACACCTCTCCCTCACCGCCGCGCCCGGCGTCAGCGACACCCAGCTGAAGCGGAACGTCGCCAAGGCGCTCGGCGACCCGGCCACGTACAAGATCCAGACCCAGAAGGAGGCCGCGGCGGCGAACAAGGACTCCATGGGGTCGTTCCTCGACGTCATGAAGTACGCGATGCTCGGCTTCGCCGGGATCGCCTTCCTCGTCGGCATCTTCCTGATCGTCAACACCTTCTCGATGCTGGTCGCCCAGCGCACCCGCGAGATCGGCCTGATGCGCGCCATCGGCTCCAGCCGCAAGCAGGTCAACCGCTCGGTGCTGCTGGAAGCGGTGCTCCTGGGCATCGTCGGATCGATCCTCGGCGTCGGCGCCGGGGTCGGGCTCGCCGTCGGGCTCATGAAGGTCATGGGCGCCGTGGGCATGGAGCTGTCCACCGACGACCTCACCATCGCATGGACCACCCCGGTGACCGGCCTCGCGCTCGGCATCATCGTCACCGTCCTCGCCGCGTACATCCCGGCCCGCCGGGCCGGCAAGGTCTCGCCCATGGCCGCCCTGCGCGACGCCGGGACCCCCGCGGACGCCAAGTCCGGCTGGATCAGGGCCGGCATCGGCCTCGTCGTCACCGGCGCGGGCGTGACCGCCCTGTGGTGGACGGCCGAGGTCGACAAGGCGAGCGACGGTTCCGCCTTCCTCGGGCTCGGCGTGGTCCTCACCCTCATCGGCTTCATCGTCATCGGCCCGCTGCTCGCCGGGGTCGTCGTACGGGCGCTGAGCGCCGTGCTCCTGCGGTTCTTCGGCCCGGTCGGCCGGCTCGCCGAGCGCAACGCGCTGCGCAACCCGCGCCGCACCGGTGCGACCGGCGCGGCCCTGATGATCGGCCTGGCCCTGGTGGCCTGCCTGTCCGTGGTCGGCTCCTCGATGGTCGCCTCGGCCACCGACGAGCTGGACAAGTCGGTGGGCGCGGACTTCATCGTGCAGGCGGGCAACGGCCAGCCGATCGTCCCGCAGGCCGCCGAGGCGCTGGCCGCCGCGCCCGGCATCGAGCACCTCACGCACTACCGGGTCCTGGACGCGAAGCTGACCACCCCGGACGGCACCGCGAAGAACGAGGAGGTCACGGCGGCCGACCCGAGCTACCAGCAGGACGTACGGCGCGAGGTCCTCTCCGGTGACCTGGAGAAGGCGTACGGCAAGAACGCCATGTCGGTGGGCGAGGACTTCGCCACGGCGCACCGCGTCAAGGTCGGCGACACGATCACCGTCGCGTTCAAGGAAGGCGAGACGGCGAAGCTGAAGGTCGCCGCGATCACCTCGGACGAGACCTCGCTCGACCAGGGCGCGATGTACATGAACACCGCGACCGCCCAGCAGTACGTCCCCGCCGGCAAGCTGCCCCAGAACATGCTCATGTTCGCCAAGGCCAAGGACGGCGAGGAGGACGCGGCCTACGCGGCGCTCAAGGACTCGCTCGCGAAGTACCCGACGTACAAGGTCCAGAACCAGGCCGACTTCAAGGAGGACCTGAAGGACCAGATCGGCCAGCTCCTGAACGTCGTCTACGGCCTGCTCGCCCTGGCGATCATCGTCGCGGTCCTCGGTGTGGTGAACACCCTGGCCCTGTCGGTCGTCGAGCGGACCCGCGAGATCGGCCTGATGCGCGCCATCGGCCTCTCCCGCCGCCAGCTGCGCCGCATGATCCGGCTGGAGTCCGTGGTCATCGCCCTCTTCGGCGCCCTGCTCGGCCTCGGCCTGGGCATGGGCTGGGGCACCTCGGCCCAGAAGCTGCTGGCCCTGGAGGGCATGGGCGTCCTGGAGATCCCGTGGCCGACCATCATCACGGTGTTCGTGGCCTCCGCCTTCGTCGGACTGTTCGCCGCCCTGGTCCCGGCCTTCCGGGCGGGACGGATGAACGTCCTGAACGCGATCGCCACGGACGGGTGAGACGGACGGCCGCCGGCTGACGGAACCGGCCCCGGCACGCTCCTCGGAGCGGGCCGGGGCCGGTACGCGTGTGGCCTGCAGGCCCCCTGTCGCGCAGCGGCGCTCTTCCCGGAGTCGTACGCTAGTAACCCCCGGCCCGTCCCACGTGTCGGGCCCTTCGCGTTGCCCCCGGGGCAGCGCGCCCTGGCGGCAGCCGGCCGTCAGAGGCCCCTCTCCTCACCCGGACGGAACCCCTTCATGAGCCTGAACGGTCTGCTGGATGTCGTCGTACGTGATCCGGCGCTCGACGAAGCGGTGAAGGCCGCCGGTGACGGCCACCGGATGCACATCGACCTGGTGGGCCCGCCCGCCGCGCGGCCCTTCGCCGTGGCGGCGCTGGCCAGGGACGCCGGGCGGACGGTGCTCGCGGTCACCGCGACCGGCCGGGAGGCGGAGGACCTGGCGGCCGCGCTGCGCACCATGCTGCCGCCGGACACGATCGCGGAGTTCCCGTCCTGGGAGACCCTGCCGCACGAGCGTCTGTCGCCCCGCTCCGACACCGTGGGCCGCCGGCTGGCCGTGCTGCGGCGCCTCGCGCATCCGCGCGCGGACGACCCGGAGACCGGGCCGGTCTCGGTCGTCGTCGCGCCGATCCGGTCCGTGCTCCAGCCGCAGGTCAAGGGGCTCGCCGACCTGGAGCCCGTCGCGCTGCGCACGGGGCAGAGCGCGGACCTCGGCGAGACCGTGGAGGCGCTGGCGGCAGCCGCGTACGCCCGGGTCGAACTCGTCGAGAAGCGCGGCGAGTTCGCGGTGCGCGGCGGCATTCTCGACGTGTTCCCGCCGACCGAGGAGCACCCGCTCCGGGTGGAGTTCTGGGGCGACGACGTCGAGGAGATCCGCTACTTCAAGATCGCCGACCAGCGGTCCCTGGAGGTGGCCGAGCACGGACTGTGGGCGCCGCCCTGCCGTGAGCTGCTGCTGACCGACGAGGTCCGCGAGCGGGCCGCCGCGCTCGCCGAGGCCCACCCCGAGCTGGGCGAACTGCTCGACAAGATCGCCCAGGGCATCGCGGTGGAGGGCATGGAGTCCCTGGCCCCGGTCCTCGTGGACGACATGGAGCTGCTGCTCGACGTGCTGCCCAAGGGCGCGATGGCCGTCGTGTGCGACCCCGAGCGGGTGCGGACCCGGGCCGCGGACCTGGTCGCGACGAGCCAGGAGTTCCTCCAGGCGTCCTGGGCGGCGTCGGCGGGCGGCGGTGTGGCCCCCATCGATGTCGGCGCGGCCTCGCTGCGGGGCATCGCGGACGTGCGCGAGCGGGCCCGTGAGCTGGACATGATGTGGTGGTCGATCTCCCCGTTCGCCGCCGACGCGGAGCTGGACGCGGACACGCTGTCGCTCGGGATGCAGGCCCCGGAGACGTACCGGGGCGACACCGCGCGGGCGTTCGCCGACACCAAGGGCCGGCTGGCCGACGGCTGGCGCACGGTGTACGTCACGGAGGGCCAGGGGCTCGCCTCGCGTACCGTCGAGATGCTGGGCGGCGAGGGGATCGCGGCCCGGCTCGACCCGGACCTGGAGGAGATCACCCCGTCCGTGGTCCACGTCTCGTGCGGGGCCATCGACCACGGCTTCGTCCACCCCGGCCTGAAGCTCGCCGTCCTCACCGAGACGGACCTCACCGGTCAGCGCACCGCCACCAAGGACCTGGGCCGGATGCCGGTCCGGCGCCGCAAGACGATCGACCCGCTGACGCTGGAGACCGGCGACTACATCGTCCACGAGCAGCACGGCGTGGGCCGCTACATCGAGATGGTGCAGCGCACGGTGCAGGGCGCGACGCGCGAGTACCTGCTCGTCGAGTACGCCCCCGCCAAGCGCGGCCAGCCCGGAGACCGGCTGTACATCCCGACCGACCAGCTGGAGCAGGTCACCAAGTACGTCGGCGGCGAGGCCCCGACCCTGCACCGGCTCGGCGGCGCGGACTGGACGAAGACGAAGGCGCGCGCCAAGAAGGCCGTCAAGGAGATCGCCGCCGACCTGATCAAGCTGTACTCGGCGCGGATGGCGGCCCCCGGCCACACCTTCGGCCCGGACACCCCCTGGCAGCGCGAGCTGGAGGACGCCTTCCCGTACGCGGAGACGCCCGACCAGCTGACGACGATCGCCGAGGTCAAGGAGGACATGGAGAAGTCGGTCCCGATGGACCGGCTGATCTGCGGCGACGTCGGGTACGGCAAGACGGAGATCGCGGTCCGCGCGGCGTTCAAGGCGGTCCAGGACGGGAAGCAGGTCGCCGTCCTCGTCCCCACCACGCTCCTGGTGCAGCAGCACTACGGCACGTTCACCGAGCGCTATTCCCAGTTCCCCGTCAACGTACGCGCGCTCAGCCGCTTCCAGTCGGAGTCCGAGTCGAAGGCGACCCTCGAAGGGCTGAAGGACGGTGCGGTCGACCTGGTCATCGGCACCCACCGCCTCTTCTCCTCCGAGACGAAGTTCAAGGACCTGGGCCTGGTCATCGTCGACGAGGAGCAGCGCTTCGGCGTCGAGCACAAGGAGCAGCTGAAGAAGCTCCGCGCCAACGTGGACGTGCTGACCATGTCCGCGACGCCCATTCCCCGTACGCTCGAAATGGCCGTGACCGGCATCCGCGAGATGTCGACGATCACCACCCCGCCGGAGGAGCGCCACCCGGTCCTCACCTTCGTGGGCCCGTACGAGGAGAAGCAGATCGGCGCCGCGATCCGGCGTGAACTGCTGCGCGAGGGGCAGGCGTTCTACATCCACAACCGGGTCGAGTCGATCGACCGGGCGGCGGCGCGGCTGCGCGAGATCGTGCCCGAGGCGCGGATCGCCACGGCGCACGGCCAGATGTCCGAACAGGCCCTGGAACAGGTCGTGGTGGACTTCTGGGAGAAGAAGTTCGACGTGCTGGTCTCCACGACGATCGTCGAGTCCGGCATCGACATCTCCAACGCCAACACGCTGATCGTGGAGCGCGGCGACAACTTCGGCCTCTCCCAGCTGCACCAGCTGCGGGGCCGCGTCGGCCGGGGCCGCGAGCGGGGGTACGCGTACTTCCTGTACCCGCCGGAGAAGCCGCTCACCGAGACCGCCCACGAACGCCTCGCCACGATCGCCCAGCACACCGAGATGGGCGCCGGCATGTACGTGGCCATGAAGGACCTGGAGATCCGCGGCGCGGGCAACCTCCTCGGCGGCGAGCAGTCCGGCCACATCGCGGGCGTCGGCTTCGACCTGTACGTCCGCATGGTCGGCGAGGCGGTCGCGGACTACCGGGCGTCCCTGGAGGGCGGCGTGGAGGAGGAACCGCCGCTGGAGGTCAAGATCGAGCTCCCGGTCGACGCGCACGTCCCGCACGACTACGCCCCCGGCGAGCGGCTGCGCCTCCAGGCGTACCGCGCCATCGCCTCGGCGACCTCGGAGGACGACATCAAGGCGGTCCGCGAGGAGCTGACCGACCGTTACGGCAAGCTGCCCGAGCCGGTCGACAACCTCCTCCTGGTGGCCGGCCTGCGCATGCTGGCCCGCGCCTGCGGGGTCGGCGACATCGTGCTCCAGGGCCCGAACATCCGCTTCGCGCCGGTGGAGCTGCGCGAGTCGCAGGAGCTGCGGCTGAAGCGGCTGTACCCGAAGACGGTCATCAAGCCGGCCGTCCACCAGATCCTGGTGCCGCGCCCGACGACGGGCAAAATCGGCGGAAAGCCGGTGGTGGGCCGCGAACTGCTGGCGTGGACGGGGGAGTTCCTGACGACGATCCTCGGGTCGTAGAACCCCGGAAGGCCGCTGGAGTCCAGTTGTGAGAGTTGACTCCCACAATATGTGAGAGGACACTCTCACGTCATGGACTCCGGCAACCGCATGGGCGACCTCGACATCACCGACCCGCAGGCGATGCGGGCCCTGGCGCACCCCGTGCGCCTGGCGATCCTCGAACGGCTGGGCCGGGACGGACCGGCGACCGCCACCGAGCTGGCGCCGGACGTCGGGGCGACCCCCTCGGTGACCAGCTGGCACCTGCGCCACCTCGCGACGTTCGGCCTGGTCCGGGACAGCGCGCCCGGCCCCGACCGCCGCAGCCGCCGCTGGGAGGCGGTGGCGCGTGGCTTCCGCTTCGAGGCGCCGCAGGACCCGGCGGACGGCGAGGGCCACTCGGCCGCGCGGGAGCTGTCGCGCCAGATGTTCCTGCGCACCGCCGGCCTCCCGGCCCGCTGGGCCGCCGAGGTCGAGCCCGGCCTCGACCCGGAGTGGCGTGCGGCGGCCGGTCTGGCCCACACCCGCATCACGGTGAGCGCCGGCGAACTCGCCGCGATCGAGGACGCGATCGAGCAGGTGCTCGCCCCGTACGTCACCCGCGACGCGGCGGACCGCCCCGAGGGAAGCCGGGGCGTGGCACTGCTGCGGTACGCGCTGCCGGAGGGCGGGACCGAAGGGGGTCCGGAGTCGTGAGCACCGAATCCGGGCAGGCGTCGACGTCCTCCGGCATACCCCCGGCCCCCGGCGTATCCGCGCCCGCGAACGCGCCGTCGTTATGGCGGAACCGGCGGTTCACCCGCTTCTGGGCCGGGGAAACGGTCTCCCAGTTCGGCGACCGGATCACGGAGCTGGCCCTGCCGCTGATCGCCGTCAGCACCCTGGGCGCCTCCGCCAACCAGGTCGCCTGGCTGACCGCCCTCGTCTGGGCACCCAATCTGCTCGGGGTCTTCGTGGGCGCGTGGGTGGACCGGCGCGCCCGCAAGCGCCGCCTGATGGTCCTGGCCGACATCCTGCGCGCGGCGGTCCTGCTGAGCCTGCCTGCCGCGTACGTCCTGGGGTCGGTGACGCTGACCCAGCTGTACGTGGTGGCGCTCCTGGCGGGCGCGGGCGGGCTGCTGTTCAACATGGCGTACCCGCCGTTCTTCGTCCGGCTCGTGCCGAGGGCGTCGTACGTGGACGCCAACAGCAGGATCAGCACCAGCCGTTCGGCCTCCTACGTGGCCGGCCCCGCGCTCGGCGGCGCGCTGGTCCAGGCGCTGACCGCGCCCGTCGCGATCGTGGTGGACGCGCTGTCGTTCCTGGCGTCGGCGGCGCTGATCGGCCGCATCCCGGTCGAGGAGCCGCCCGCCACCGGCCCGGCGGCGCCCCCGTTGCTGCGCGGCGCCCGCGAGGGCCTGGCGTTCGTGGCGCGCCACCCGGTGCTGCGGGCATCCCTGGGCTGTGCGACGACGGTCAACTTCTTCACCTTCGTCGGCGGCAGCGGCCTGCTCGTCCTGTTCGCGACACGCGACCTCGGCCTGTCGGCCGGCGCGATCGGCCTCGCCCTGGGCCTCGGTGCGTCCGGCGCGCTGCTCGGCGCGGTGTGCGCCCCGGCGATCTCCCGCCGCCTGGGCGTGGGCCGGGGCATCCTCGTGGGGGCCGTCCTCTTCCCCGCCCCGATCGCCCTCGCCGCCGCCGCGAACGGCCCGCTCTGGCTCCGCGCCACCGCGCTGGCCGGGGCGGAGTTCCTCTCGGGCTTCGGCGTCATGCTGTTCGACGTCAACCTCAACTCCCTCCAGACGGCGGTGATCCCGGACGGGATGCGCAGCCGGGTGGCGGGCGCGTTCGGCACGGTCAACTACGGCGTACGCCCGCTGGGCGCGGTGGCCGGAGGTGTCCTGGCCACCCTGCTGGGCCTGCGCCCCACGCTCCTGATCGCGGCAGCGGGCGGCTGCCTCTCCCTGCTCTGGCTCCTGCCGTCCCCTATTCCGCGCATCCGGTCGCTGGGAGAGTCGGACGTGGGGGCGTACGAGGTCAGTTCCCGCCCGGAGTGAAGCACCCGGCCCGGCGGGACAGGTACAGCAGCTCGCCGCGCTCGTCGGTGCGGGTGTGGGCGTGTGCCATGCCGAGGCGGCTCAGGACCTTCAGCGAGGCGGCGTTGTGCGGGCGCACGGTGGCCCAGACGCGCGCGATCCCGGCGGCGTCGCACTCCGCGAGCACCGCGCGGGCGGCCTCACCGGCGAGGCCGTGGCCCTGGTGGGAGCGGCGGATCTCGTAGCCGATCTCCGGTTCGACGCGGCCGGTGCGGCCCGCGAAGATCCCGCAGTTCCCCACCAGCGGGCCGCCGTCCCGCAGCCACGCCCCGTACCAGACGAGCCCGGTCTCGGCGTGGAACGCGGTCCGGCGCTCGATCCACTCCTCGGTGCGGGCGAGCGAGGCGACCGGGCCGGTGCCGATGGTGTGGGTCTCCGGATCCCCGAAGAGCTCGTGCAGGGCGGGCGCGTCGTCCGGCCGGAAGCGCCTGAGTGCCAGCCGGGCCGTGCCGAGCGCGTCGCGCATCCGTCCTCCGCGTGCCGTGGGACCTGCCATGGTGTCACCCGGTCTCCGCGGAGTCCTCCCGCGGTGCGAACAGCAGCCGGCCCAGATCCCGGAACACGTCCTCCGGGTCGCGGCCTTCCACCGCGTCGTCCAGGTTGCCGCTCAGGAGCAGCGTGGCGAAGCCGTGGGCCAGGGACCAGGCGGCGATGCCGGAGAGGCGGGGGTCGCCGTCGGGGCTCAAGGCGGCGACGCCCGCGCGCAGTTCCGCCGTGGCGCGGTCCTTCGCGGCGAGGAGGTCCGGGTCGTCCGTGCGGTACAGGTCCGGCTGGAACATCACCTGGAAGTGCGCCGGGTGCGTCGTCGCGAACCGTACGTACGCCACGCCCCGTTCGCGCAGGTCCGGCGCCCCGGCCAGGGCGTCCGCGAACAGGCCGTAGCCCTCGGCGGCGATGGCGGTGAGCAGGCCCGTGCGGTCCTTGAAGTGGTGGGCGGGGGCGGCGTGGGAGACGCCGGCGCGGCGGGCCAGGTCGCGCAGGCTGAGCGCGCCGGGGCCCTCGGTGCGGATGACGTCGAGGGCGGCGGTGAGGACGGCCCGCCGCAGGTCGCCGTGGTGGTAGGCGCGGTCGCTGGTCATGGACAGCAGATTACGCGGGATCTAGTCGTTGACAAGTTCCCGGATCGCGCGCACTCTGGATATCTAGGCAGTGGCTAGATGGCCGGTGCGTGGCGGAAGGTGTGGGGCATGTCCGAGGAACTGGGTCGCGTACGGCAGCTGTGGCACCTGCTGGAGCCGCTGCACGCCGTCCTGTACTACGCGCCGGAGGCCTTCGAGGAGGCCGCCGCCCTCGGGTACGCCGTCGACGAGCGGTGGCCGAGCTACTTCGCCTGGCGGGCGGCGCCGCTCGGGGGCGCGGGGGCGGGCCGGGTGACGGAGACGTTCCACAGCTTCAGCCCGCGCATGGTCGGCGCGTACGTCCCCGCCGTCTGGTCCGTCGCCTCGCCGGACGCCGTGCTGGCCGCGCGGGGCCGGGCCGTCGACCGGACGTACCGGGCGCTCCTGGGGGGCGAGACCGCCGCACCGGGGACGGCCGAGGCCGCCGCGCTGCTGCGGCGCGTCGCGGAGGCCGCCGACACGGCGGACCGGCCGATGGCCGCCGCGAACGCCGCGCTGCCCTGGCCCGACGAACCCCACCTCGTCCTCTGGCACGCGGCGACCGTCCTGCGCGAACACCGGGGCGACGGCCACCTCGCGGCGCTGGCGCACGCGGAGCTGGACCCCGTCGAGTCGCTGGTCTCCTTCGCGGCGATCGGGGCCGCCCGGCCCGAGGTCTTCGGCAGCCGGGGCTGGGACGAGGGGGAGTGGCAGGCGGCGCTCGACCGGCTGGAGAAGCGGGGCCTGGTGGCCGCCGACGGTACGGCGACCGAGGCGGGCCGGGCGCTGCGGGCCGAGGTCGAGCGGCGTACGGACGAGGCGGCGGCCGCTCCGTGGCGGGTGCTCACGGACGCGGAGCGGGAACGGCTGGTCGGGCTGCTGGGCCCGCTGTGGGTGGCGGCGCTCGGGTCGGGGCTGCTGCCGTCGGAGAACACGCTGGGCATCGGGAAGGTGTGACGTCCTCCCCGCCCTGGGGAAGGGCGGGGTCTCCCCGGCTTCGACGCGTGAGCCGCCCCGCGCGCGGGAACACCTCGCGGCCATGAAATTCTCCTGGCAGGGAAGAAGTCCATAGGATTCCCGGGTTGGTTCGGCTTTCTCCCCGTCAGGACGGCTACGAGTGATATCTCCCCGCGTGTGTCGAGTGATGGTTCCCGCCCTGGCCGCGACGGCCGTGCTGGCGCTGAGCGGTTGCGACCCCGATCAGATCTCCTCCGGCGCCGACCCCTCCGGCGGCGCCGACGGCGGCGGCCAGTCCGTCACCGGTTTCGGTGCCAGCCCGCTGAAGAACGAGGACGGCACGAAGCCCGGCCTCGCGCCCCTCACCTCGGACGCGGACCGGGCCGCCGCCCGCAAGGTCATCGAGAAGGTCGCGACCAAGGGGCGCGGCCCCAAGACCGGTTACGAGCGGGACAAGTTCGGGTACGCGTGGAAGGACTCCGTGGACGGCATCCCGCTGTCCCGCAACGGCTGCGACACCCGCAACGACCTCCTCGCCCGCGACGGCAAGGACGTCGAACTCCGCTCCGGCTCGAAGTGTGTGGTCGTCTCCATGACGCTCAAGGACCCGTACACCGGCAAGACCATCGAGTGGCGCAAGCAGCAGGCGACCAAGGTGCAGATCGACCACGTCATGCCGCTGTCGTACGACTGGCAGATGGGCGCCGCCCGCTGGAACGAGTCGAAGCGGCAGCAGATCGCCAACGACCCGCTCAACCTCATCCCGGTGGACGGCCCCGCCAACAACGCCAAGCGCGACGCGGGCCCCGCGACCTGGCTGCCGCCGTACAAGCCGGTGCGCTGCGCGTACGTGCTGCGCTTCGCGCAGGTCTCGCTGAAGTACGACCTGCCGGTGACGAGCGCGGACAAGGACATGATGCTGAAGCAGTGCGGCGGCTGACGCAGCGGTAGTCACGAGGGGTGGCGGGCCCGGTCCGCCGCCCCCGTGCCCCGCACCCGCCCCCTCAGAGCCCCGAGCCCCCCGTCGCGTCGATCACCGTGCCCGTCACCCAGCGGGAGTCGTCCGAGGGGAGGAACGCCACCACGTCCGCGACGTCCTGCGGCTGTCCGACCCGGCCCAGGGTGGCCAGGGACGCGGCCCGTGCCTCGGCCTCGGCGTCGCCGCGCAGCCAGTCCGCGTTGATGTCGGTGTCGATGATGCCGGGGGCCACCGAGTTGACCGTGATGCCGCGCGGGCCCAGCTCCTTGGCGAGGGTCAGGGTGAAGTTGTCCAGGGCGCCCTTCGTGGCGCTGTAGGCGATGATCCCGGGCATCGCGATCCGGGCCGCGCCGCTGGATATGTTGATGATCCGCCCGCCGTCGCGCAGCCGGCCGAGACCGTGCCGGACGATGAAGAACGGTGCCCGCACGTTGACGGCGAAGACCGCGTCGAACGCCTCCTCGGTGAGCGAGGACAGCTCGGCGTAGAGCCCGGCGCCGGCGTTGTTCACGATGATGTCCACCCCGCCGCCGGGTACGTGCTCGGTGATGCGCTCGTCGAACGCCTCCCACAGTGCGGCGGCGTCGCCGTGCGCCCCCAGCTCGGCGCGGAGGGGGAACGCCGTGCCGCCGTTCTTGCGGATGACCTCCACGACCTCGTCGGCCGCCGCCGCGTCCCTGGCGTAGGCCACGGCGACGACGGCCCCGTCCCGCCCCAGCCGTTCCGCGATGCCCCGGCCGATGCCCCGGCTGCCACCGGTGACCAGTGCGACCTTGCCCTCAAGTGTGCGTGCAGACATGGCTGTTACCCCTCACCAATTTGTTGAGTGATCGTTCCAGAAAGAACGTAGCACGACTTGTTGAGCGGGCGCTCTAGAATGTGGGTCATGGGTGAGACAGGTGCGACACGCGGGCGGCCCCGCTCCTTCGACCGGGACGCCGCGCTCGCGGCCGCCGTCCGGCTGTTCTGGGAGCGGGGCTACGGGGCGACCTCGATCGGTGAGCTGACGGAGGCGATGGGCATCCGGCCCGCCAGCCTCTACGCCGCGTTCGGCGACAAGCGGTCGCTCTTCCGGGAGGCGGTGGCCGCGTACGGGACGCTGCCGGTCGGCACCTTCATGGGCGAGGCCCTGGAGCAGGAGCCCACGGCCTATCGCGTGTTCGCGCGCATCCTGCGGGAGGCCGCCCGGATCTACGCGGACCCCTCGCACCCGTCGGGCTGCATGACGATCACGGCGGCCGTCAACCTCGCCCCGCAGGACGTCGAGGTGGGCGACTATCTGAGGGGGCTGCGCAACGCCAACCTGGTGGCGTGGGAGGCGCGGCTGCGGGACGCGCGGCGCACGGGCGAACTGCCGGAGTGGGCGGACCCCCAGGCGCTCGCCGGGTACTTCGCCACGATCATCCAGGGCATGTCGCAGCGGTCCTGCGACGGGGCGAAGGCGGAGGAGCTGAGCGGGATCGCCGAACTCGCGCTGGCCGCCTGGCCGGGCGGGCGCGAGGACTGAGCGATCCGGTCCGATTCCGCCGGATCGGGCTCGCGCCTGGCCGGGCGCGCGCGAGGACTGAGCCGACGCGAAGAACCCGCCCCGGGGGGCGGGTTCCACGGGTGCCGGCCGCGCTGTACGCGTCAGAGCTTCAGGTCCCACTGCGTCGCGTCGTACGTGAAGCCGGGGCTGACCTCCACGGTCAGGTTCTTCGCGTCGGCCGGTGCGTCGAACGCGTAGAGGACCGTGACCTTCTTGCCGGGCAGGACCGTGCCGCTGAAGCCCTCGCCGACCTTGTCGTCGAAGATCTGCTCGGCGTCGACCCCGTCCTGCCCGGCCCGCGCCTCGACGGTGACGAGCGTGGAGTCGAACTTCTCCTTGCCCGCGTTCTCGATGACGACGGCGACCTGGTAGGCCTTGTTGCCCTTGGTGTGACCGGCCGCGTACTCGGTGGCGGAGTACTTTGTCGCGTCGCCGACCGTGACCGTGACGTCGTCGTCGTACACCGCCGAGTCACCGGCCTCCAGCGCCTCGGTGCTCGGCTTCTTCTCCTTGCCGGCCTTGTCGTCGCCGGACTTCCCCTTGTCCTCGCCCTTGCCGGCCTTGTCCGCGCCCGCCTTCGGCTTCGCGGACGCGGTCGTGTCCGACACCGCCTTGTTCAGGTCGTCCACCGCGTCGTCGACCGCCTTGAACGTGATCACCGCGCCGACCACCGACATGATCAGCGCGATCAGCGCGAGGACCGTGCCGAACGTGGCCATGTTCTTGTTCGTCGCCTCGCCCCTCTTGGCGCGTCCCCGGCCGACGAGCCCCAGGACCAGCGCGATCGTGCCGAGGATGCCCGCCAGCCAGAACAGGAACGGGATCAGGCCGGACACCGCGCCGATGAGCCCGAGGATCAGGGCGGCGATGCCCAGTCCGTTGCGCGCGGGGCGCAGGCCGGGGGCGTGGTCGGGGCCGTACGGCTGCTGCGGCTGGGAGTGCGGGGACTGCGGCGGCTGCGTGAACTGGGACATGGCTGTGCCCTTCGGCAAGTACGGGTTGGAGTGGTGAGCGGACCCACATGCCGCTGTCGTGCAGCGACAGGTCAATGACACCATCATGTGTGAACCGAGTCAACACGGTTCACGTGAAACGGGTCCGCTTCCTCTGTGAATCGAACGTCGAGTCGTGCGCTGTGAACGGGTCGGTATGCTCGCCCGCACAACCCGCCAGCGGTACAGCCCAGGGAGACAGCAAGTGCCGGAGAACGCGACAGAGGTGACCGCCGCCGGGATCGCCCGCCTGGCGGGCGTGGGGCGCGCCGCCGTCAGCAACTGGCGCCGCCGGCACGCCGACTTCCCCCAGCCCGTGGGCGGCACCGAGACCAGCCCCTCCTTCGCCCTCGCCGACGTCGAGCGATGGCTGCGCGACCAGGGCAAGCTCGTCGAGGTCCCGCTCCGCGAACGCGTCTGGCAGCAACTGGCCGGCCACCCGGCGGGCGCCGTCACCGCCCTCGTCCACGTCGGCTGCGCCCTCCTCGTGGCGGACCGCAGCGCCGACGCCTGGCGGGAGATCACCGGCGTGTCCGACGAACGGATGGCCGGGGTGCTCTCCCTCGCGGTGAACGACACCCTCGCCGCCCGCTTCGGTCCCGCCGGCAACGGGCGCGCCGTGCACACCCCGGACCGCGCCGAACTCCTGCCCTCCGTACCCCTCCTGCGCGGCGCCGCCGAACTGGCCGCCGAGACCGGGGCCCGGGAGACGTACGAGTTCCTGCTCGGCCGTCAGCTCGACGCCAACCCGCGCCAGTACACGCTGACCCCGCCCCCGCTCGCCGAGCTGATGGCGGAGCTGGCCGGCACCGGCGAACCAGGCGTGCGCACCGTCCTCGACCCGGCGGCGGGCACCGGCGCCCTGCTGGCCGCCGCCCCGGAACCGGCCGCCCTGTACGGGCAGGAGAGCGACCCCGGCCTCGCCGCCGTCACCGCGCTCCGCCTCGCCCTGCGCACCGCCCCCGCCGACTGCGCGCTCGACGTGCGGACCGGGGACACCCTGCGCACCGACGCCTTCCCGCACCTGGCCGTCGACGCCGTGCTCTGCCACCCGCCGTTCAACGAGCGCAACTGGGGCCACGACGAACTCGCCTACGACCCCCGCTGGGAGTACGGCTTCCCCGCCCGCACCGAGTCCGAACTCGCCTGGGTGCAGCACGCGCTGGCCCGGCTGCGCGAAGGCGGCACCGCCGTCCTGCTGATGCCGCCCGCCGCCGCGTCCCGCCGCTCCGGCCGCCGCATCCGCGCCGACCTGCTGCGCCGGGGCGCGCTGCGCGCCGTCATCGCGCTCCCGGCCGGCGCCGCACCCCCGTACGGCATCCCGCTGCACCTGTGGGTGCTGCGCAAGCCGGGCGCCGAGCCGCACCCCACACCCGAACTGCTGCTGATCGACACCGCCGAGCCCGCCGAACAGACCACCGGGGGCGGCCGCGACCGCCTCGACCTGACCGCCCTGCGCCGCACCGTGCTCGACGCCTGGCAGGCGTACGAGGACCGGCGCCCGCAGCCCGACGCACCGCGCACCGGCGCCTCGCGCACCGTCCCCGTCATCGAACTCCTCGACGACGACGTCGACCTCGCCCCCGCCCGCCACCTGCCGTCCCCCGCCGCCACCGGCGGACCCGCCGAACTGGCCGCCGTACGGGAGCGGCTGACACGCACCCTGGGCCTCGCCACCGGGCTCACCCCGCCGCCCCCCGCGCTCACCGCCCCCGCGCACCGCCCGCTCACCACCCTCGGCGAACTCGCCCGCGCCGGCGCCCTCCAGCTCCGGCACGGCGGCACCGGCACCGGGACCGGCCCCGTCCTCACCGAGCACGACGTGCTGGCGGGCACCGCGCCCTCGGGCACCCTGCCCGCCGACGGGGCACCCGAGGAGCCCGTGCACGTCGCGGCGGGCGACGTCGTCGTCCCCGTGCTCGGCGGCGTCACCGTCGTCCGCGTCGTCGACGACACCACCGCCGGGGCCGCGCTCGGCCGCAACCTCCAGCTGCTGCGGCCCGACCCGGCCGTGCTCGACCCCTGGTTCCTCGCCGGCTTCCTGCGCGGCACCACCGCCAACCGGCAGGCCAGCAGCCACGCCTCCACCGCGACCCGGCTCGACGCCCGCCGCCTCCAACTCCCGCGCCTGCCCCTGGCCGAGCAGCAGCGCTACGGCGAACGGTTCCGCGCGCTCGCCGCGTTCGAGGACGCGCTGCGCCTCGCCGGACGCCTCGGCGGACAGCTCGTCCAGGGCCTGTACGACGGCCTGACGGACGGCACGGTCACCCCGGAATGACAGCGGCGGGGGACGGCACGGTCACACCGGAGTGACCGGAACCACAACGGTTGTGCACAACCCCGGGCCCTCTGCCGGTGTCGCCCCTTACGCTCGGATCCGCACGCACGCCCGTGTGCGCGCGGACCTTTCACGACCAGGCAATCCAGGAGCAGCCATGTACGCCCCGGGTCTTCCGCCCACGGCGCCGCGCCGAGTCCCCGGCAGGGCCTGGGTCGTGTCCATGCGCGTGCTGTTCACGCTGCTCGCGGTCTGCTCCTTGGGCTTCCTGCTGTGGGCACCGCTGCTCAGGCTCGCATTCGTCCGCCGCCGTGCCCTCGACTGGTGGACGGCCGGCACCGGCTTCGTGTTCAACTGCGTGGCGATCGCCGTGCTCGGCAGGAACGAGCCGAACGTGGAGGCGGACAGCCTCGACAACGCGTTCATAGCGCTGCAGCTCCTGGTCCTCGCGGCCGTCTGTGTGTACTACCTCGTCGCCGACGTACGTTTCCACGCGCGCCTGACCGGGAAGGGCGCCGGACTCCCGCACCAGGGGCCCGGCTCCGCGTACGTGACCACCGTGCCCATGCCCACGCCACCGTACGGACAGCCGCAGCCCTACCCGCCGCACCCCGGGCAGCAGCAGCCCTACCCGCTTCCCCTCACACGCTGCCCCCAGCCGGAGGACGCCCGCCCCGCCCCGCCCCAGCGCATCGACCAGGTCCGCGCCGAGCTCGACGAACTGAGCGACTACCTCCGCAAGGAGGAGGGCCGGTGAACGGTCGCCTCATCGGCGGGCGGTACGAGCTGGCGACGATCCTCGGCCAGGGCGGCATGGGCCAGGTCTGGACCGCCTACGACCAGCGCCTGGACCGCCGGGTCGCCGTCAAGCTGCTGCGCCCCGACCGGGTCACCGGACCCATCGGCGGCGAGGCCGCCGACGAGCTGCGCCGGCGCTTCGTCCGCGAGTGCCGGGTCACCGCCCAGGTGGACCACCCCGGCCTGGTCACGGTCCACGACGCGGGCAGCGACGGCGACGACCTGTTCCTCGTCATGCAGTACGTGGAGGGCGCCGACCTCGGCGACCACCTCGCCGAGCACGACCCCTACCCCTGGCCCTGGGCCGTCGCGGTCGCCGCGCAGCTGTGCGCCGTCCTCAGCGCCGTGCACGCCGTGCCGATCGTCCACCGCGACCTCAAGCCCCGCAATGTGATGGTCCGCCCGGACGGCACCGTCCTCGTCCTCGACCTGGGCGTCGCCTCCGTCCTCGACACCGACACCACCCGCCTCACCCACACCGGTTCACCCATCGGCTCCCCGGCCTACATGGCCCCCGAACAGGCGATGGGCGGCGCGGTCGGCCCGTACACCGACCTCTACGCCCTCGGCGTCCTGCTGCACGAACTGCTCAGCGGAGACGTGCCGTTCGCCGGTTCCACCGCCCTCGGCGTGCTGCACCGCCACCTCTACGAGCCGCCGCTGCCCGTCCGGCAGATCCGGCCCGACATCCCCGAAGCACTCGAAGCGCTCGTCCTGCGGCTGCTCGCCAAGGACCCGCAGCACCGCCCGGCCGACGCCCAGGAGGTGTACGCGCAACTCGCCCCGCTGCTGCCCGCGCGCGACTCCAGGCCGCCCTCGGGACCGCTCGACCCCACCCGCCCCTTCCTGCGCCCGCACGCCCCCTGGCCCGACCGCGCCACCGTCCCGCCGCCCGCCAGGCCCGCCCCGGCGCCCGCCCGGCCGGACGTCGCCGCCGCCGTCGACGAGGTCAAGAGGCTCCTCGGCGAGGGCCGCATCACCCAGGCCGTCGACATGCTCGGCGGACTCCTGCCCGTCGCCGCCGAACAGCACGGACCCGGCTCCCCGGTCGTCCGCATCCTGCGCAAGCAGTACGCGGCGACCCTCATGGACGACGGGCAGTACCGCCGCGCCCTGCCCGAACTGCGCCGGCTCGCCGACGACCGGGCGGCCGAGGCGGGCTCCGCGGACCCGCAGACCCTCGGCTACCGCTGCGACGTGGCGCACTGCCTCGAACAGCTCGGGGAACCCGCCGCCGCGCTCGCGGAGTACCGCGCGGTCCTGCCGTACTACGAGAACCAGTACGCCACGGGCAACGACCCGGCACGCTCGTACGAGATCCGCCACCGCATCGGACAGCTCCTCCTCGCTCTCGGCGACCACCTCGGTGCCCGCGCCCAGCTTCAGGCGCTGCTGTACGACACCGAGCGCGCCTACGGCCCCCACCACCCGCTGCCCGTAGAGCTGCGCCGGCAGCTGGAGCGGCAGATGGAGGTCCGGGGCGGTTGAGCGGGCGGGCCGCGGTGAAGGCGTCCGGGGCCGTTCACCCGATGGCCGCTCGCCCGTCACACCGGGCTCCGGAGGGCGACACTTCGACCGGTTGATGTACATGGGTGCTGATCTCGCTGGTGGTGCCTTGTTTCAACGAGGAAGAGATCCTCGAACGCTTCCATGAACGCGTCACGGACGAAATGTCCCGCCTCGGCCACGCGTTCGAGGTCGTCTACATCGACGACGGAAGCGCCGACCGGACCCTCGCCCTCATCCAGGAACTGGCCGCCGCCGACCCCCGCGTCCGCTACGTCTCCTTCAGCCGCAACTTCGGCAAGGAGGCCGCCATGCTGGCCGGCCTCCAGCACGCCGAGGGGGACGCCGTCGTCCTCATGGACGCCGACCTCCAGCACCCGCCGGAACTCGTCGGCCGCATGCTCCAGGAGCACGCGCGGGGCCACGACCAGGTCATCGCCCGCCGCACCCGCGCCGGCGACCGCGTCACCCGCACCGTCACCGCACGCGCCTACTACTGGCTGATCAACCGCCTCGTCGACGTCGAACTCGTCGACGGCGTAGGCGACTTCCGGCTCCTGTCCCGACGCGCGGCCGACGCCGTACTCGCCCTCACCGAGTACAACCGCTTCTCCAAGGGCCTCTTCGCCTGGGTCGGCTTCCCCACCACCACGTTCAGCTACGAGAACGCCGTACGGGAACAGGGCCGCTCCGCCTGGACCTTCGGCAAGCTACTCAACTACGGCCTGGACGGGCTCCTCTCCTTCAACAACAAGCCCCTGCGCGCCGCCCTCTACCTCGGCCTGCTGCTGACCTCCGTCGCCCTCGCCTACGCCGCCTGGATCGTCGGCGTCGCCCTCGTACGCGGCGTCGACACCCCCGGATACGTCACCCTGCTCGTCGTCGTCACCGCGCTCGCCGGCGTCCAGATGATCCTCGCCGGAGTCGTCGGCGAATACGTCGGCCGCATCTACTACGAGGTCAAGCGCCGCCCGCACTACCTCGTCCAAGCCACCAACACTCGCGCCCACGAGGCCGCACCGCAGGAGCCCCGGGAGTTCGTACGCCGATGACGGTCTCCGCACAACTCGTACGTTTCGCGGTCGTCGGCGCGGTGAACACCGGCACGTACTACGGCCTCTACCTGCTCCTGCTGCACTGGCTGCCGTACATCGCCGCCCATGTGCTCGCCTTCGCGCTCAGCATGATCGGCTCGTTCTTCCTGAACTCATACTTCACGTACCGCACCCGGCCCACCTGGCGGAAGTTCCTGCTCTTCCCCCTCACCAACGCGGCCAATTTCGTCATCACCACCGGCGGCGTCTACCTCTTGGTCGACCTGGCCGGATTCAGCGACCGCTACGCCCCGCTGGTGGCAGCCACGGCCGCCATTCCGATCACGTTCGTGGTGTCGCGCACGATCATGCTGCGCCCGGACACCCCGCCGCCCAAGGCGGCCGAACGCGTCGGCTGAGCAGCCCGCCGACAGGCCACATCCCCAACTCCTCCCGAATCGTTGGTCGAATCAGTGGCCCGGACCACTTCCACTGCCTAACATCGATCACCGCAAGGCCTTGTGCACCGCCGCACAATCTCCTCGGGAGGCTCCTTTGCACCGCCGCCGTCGCACCGCGCTCACCGTCTCCGCAGCGCTGCTCGCCGCAGCGCCGCTCCTCACCGCCTGCGGCAGCCAGGCCCACCCAGGCGCCGCGGCCGTCGTCGGCGGGGACCGGATCACGGTGTCCACCGTGCAGGCCCAGGTGGCCGACGTACGCGAGGCACAGGGCTCCTCCGCGCAGTCCGCCCAGCTCACCGACCAGTCCGGCCAGCTCGCCCGCGCCAAGCTGCACGGGCTGATCCTGGACCGGGTCCTCGACCGGGCGGCGGCGGACGCGGGCGTCACGGTGACCCGCGCCGAGATCCAGCAGATGCGCCAGTCGGCCGTCGCGCAGTACCAGGACGAGAAGGGACTCCAGGCCGCCGTCCTCCAGGAGCGCTGGCTCGCCCCGGGCCAGATCGACGCCTTCCTGCGCGAGCAGATCCAGATCACCAAGCTCGGCCAGGCCCTCGGCGCCGACCCGTCCACCCCCGAGGGCACCAAGGCCATCGGCGACGCCCTGACCAAGGCGTCCAAGGCGCTGAACGTCGACGTCAACCCCCGCTACGGCACCTGGAACAACCAGCAGATCCAGCTGACCGACTACAAGGCCCCCTGGATCACCCAGGTCACCAAGCCCGCCCAGGCCGCCGCCGAGGCCGGGGCCTGAGAGCCGCCGCGCGCGGCCGGGTAGATTCGGCGCTGTGAACGCTGAAGACCCCGGCCGCATCGTCCTGCTCACCGCCAGCCACCGGGTCGCGCCCGGACTGCTGTCCTGGCCCGCCTGGCAGGCGCTGCACAGCGCCGACGAGGTGCGCTGCGGCGAGCCGGAACAGCCGCAGCTGCCCTATCTGCGCGAGGCCGGCGTCATCGTCACCCCCGGCGTGCCCGACGCCCAGCAGCTCGTCGACGCCTGCGCGGGCGGCCGGACCGTGGTCGTCCTCACCGGCGGCGACGGCAACCAGCCCCTCACCGACGGCCTGGCCCGGCTGGCCGGCTCGGGCAGGGTGCGGATGCCCGACCTGGAGCTGCTGCCCGGCTCCTACGACCTCCCGGGCGCCCGGCTCCTGGACCTCGTCCAGATCATGGACCGCATCCGCGTCGAGTGCCCGTGGACCTCGCAGAAGACCCACGAGGGGCTCGCCAAGTACGCCATCGAGGAGGCGTACGAACTGGTCGAGGCGATCGAGGACGGCGACCGCGAGGAACTGCGCGAGGAACTGGGCGACGTGCTGCTCCAGGTCGTCTTCCACGCGCGCATCGCGGAGGAAGACACCGAGGAGCCGTTCTCCGTGGACGACGTCGCCGGCACGCTGATCGAGAAGCTGATCCACCGCCACCCGCATGTCTTCGGCGACGAGACCGCCGAGACCCCGGAGGACGTCCACGCGCACTGGCTGCGTACCAAGGCCATCGAGAAGCAGCGTGCCTCGGTCACCGACGGGGTACCCCTCGGCCAGCCCGGCCTGGCACTCGCCGCGAAGCTCGCGAGCCGGGCCCGTACGGCCGGCCTCGACGTGCCGCTCCCCGAGGGCGACGACATCGGCTACCGCCTCCTCGCCCTCGCCGTACGCGCCCAGGAGGAGGGCATCGACCCGGAGGCCGCCCTGCGCGCCGCGGGACGCGCGTACCGGGACGCGATCAGGACGGCGGAGGGCACCGGATAACGTCGTGGAGTGAACGCCGGCCCCGCCGTCTTCCGGCCGTCTCTAGCTACGACCGACTGCCGTGAATTCCACCGGGAGCGTGCGGAGACCGCGCATGATGAGACCGCCCCGCCAGCGGAGGTCGTCGGGTTCCACGGCCAGCTGAACGTCGGGCAGGCGACGGAACAGGGTTTCCAACGCGGTGCGCCCCTCAAGCCGTGCGAGAGGGGCTCCCAAGCAGTAGTGGATGCCGTGGCCGTATCCGAGGTGCTGGTTGTCCCGACGGGACAGATCGAGCGAGTCCGGCTCGGGGAAACGGGCCGGATCGCGGTCGGCCGCCGCGAGAACCACGAGCACGGGATCTCCCTCGCGAATCTGCGTTCCTCCGATTTCGAGCGGCTCCGTGGCGTAGCGCCAGGTGGCCAGCTCCACCGGGCCGTCGAAGCGCAGCAGCTCCTCGATGGCGGTGTCCAGAAGGCGGTCGTCTCCTCGCTGGACCGCGCTCTGGAACACGGCACGCTGCGAGGGGTTCCGGAAGAACGCGTGCGCGCTGTTGCCGATCAGGTTGATGGTCGTCTCGAAACCCGCGAAGAGGATCACGAAGCACATCGCGGCGGCCTCGTTCTCCGTGAGGTGCTCGCCGTGGTCGCTCGCCCGGATCAGACCTGAGATCAGGTCGTCGCCGGGGTTCTCCCGCTTGCGGTGGATCAGCTCCGCGAGGTAGGCGCGGATCTTCTTCACGGACCGGGCGACCCCACCGCGCGGGCCGCCGCCGTGCCGGATCATCATGCCCGCCCAGTCCCTGAAGTCGTCCTGGTCCTCCTCGGGTACGCCGAGCAGATCGCAAATGGCGTAGATGGGAAGAGGAAAGGCGAAGTCATGGATCAGATCCGCCTCCCCCTTCTCCGCGAAGTCGTCGATGAGCCGGTCCGCCAACTCCTGCACGCGGGGCCCGAAAGCGGCGATCGTCCGGGGGGTGAACGCCTTGGACACCAGCCGGCGCAGCCGTGTGTGGTCGGGTGGGTCGATGTTCAGCAGATGCGTCATGAGGTTGGCGCTGCGCTCGCCCGGGATGCCGGTCTTGCTCTTGCCCTGGGCGTCCTTCGCGTGGTGTGCCGGATTTTTCGAGAGACGACTGTCCGCGAGGGCCTGCCGCGCGTCCGCGTAACGGGTGACGAGCCATGCCTCCACGCCGCTCGGCAAGGTCGTCCGGTGTACGGGGCTGTGCTCCCTCAGCCAGGCGTAGGCGGGGTACGGGTCGGTGGCGAACTCCCAGGTGAAGAGTTCGGGCGGCGGGGTGCGGTTCACCCGACGACGGTATCCGGCCCCGCGGCTCAGGTTCTGCCGCAGGCGACCGCGGGACGAGGCCAACGATCGCCCCACACGAACGAGTGGTGAGCGGACCGCCGGGGTGTGGAGGCGTACCGGCATTCCGTACTGCCGCAGCTCACAGTCACCGTTGAACCGCGTGCCGGCCTGCCGCTGCGGGTACGCAACGAGGCCCTCGATGCCAGGACAACGTGGTGATGCGGCGGGTTCGGAGCCTCTTCGTGGCTGCGCAGCGAGGTACGCGCACGCCGGTGAAAGTGACACTCTGTCAACTCTGTGACTTTCACGTGATCTCTGCTGCATCGACTTGTGACTCACGTTCGAACCCCGCTAGGTTCACCGTTCGACTCACCAGTCGCTTGTCAGTCACACGGAAGGCATCTCCCATGGGCTCCGCGAACGGCAGACACCGTCGCCCTCGTCAGGCACCCGCCATCGTCGTCGCCGCAGGCGTGACCGGCTCGGCCATCGCCATCCCGCTGCTCGGCGCGTCGGGCGCGCACGCGGCGGACACGTCGACCTGGGACCGGGTGGCCGAGTGCGAGAGCGGCGGGATGTGGAGCGCCGACCTGGGCAACGGCTCGTACGGCGGGCTCCAGTTCACGCCGGAGCTGTGGAAGGCGTACGGCGGTGAGGCCTACGCTGAGCGCGCCGACCTCGCCAGCCGCTCGCAGCAGATCGCGGTGGCCGAGAAGGTCCTGGCCGCCAAGGGCCCGAACGCGTGGCCCAGCTGTGCGGTGATCTCCGGGCTCACCAAGGCCGCCGGTGCGGCGGACGTGGACCCGGGCAGTACCGACTCCGACGAGCCCTCCCGGGGCGCGGACGCGGGCCTGGACGCCGGTCTGGGCACCGACCCGGCGGACGATGCCTCGTCCGGCTCGGCCGCGACCCCCTCGGACGAGGCCACGGATGACGCGGCCGGCGGGACGGCCGCGGACACGGGCGCCGGGAAGAGCAAGGGCAAGCACGCGGGCGGGAGTGCCGAGAAGGACGCGGACGCCTCCCCGTCCGCCGATCCCTCCACCACCCCCTCCGCCGACCCCACCGGCTCGGCGGACCCGTCAGCCGGTGCTTCCGACGGTGCGGCGGAGACGGGCGGCAAGCACCGGGGCGCCCCGGCCGCCGACGACACCGCCGAGGCGGACAGCGGGCGCGACACGGGCCGGCACGCCTCGCGGGGTGACGGTGAGGCACGCGACGGCGCGGCGCTGCCGGCTGACGGCACGTACACCGTCCGGCCGGGCGACAACCTGTGGGCGATCGCCGACGCGCAGGACCTGCCCGGCGGCTGGCCCGAGCTGTACGAGGCGAACAAGGCCGAGGTGGGCTCCGACCCGGACCTCATCCTGCCCGGCCAGAACCTCGACCTCGGCCTGACCGGCACGCAGGCGGACACCGAGGCCGACGCCCAGGCGGACGCCCTGGCCGACGCCCGGTGAGAGCCGCCGATGAGCAGCTGAGGGCCATCTGAGTTCTGGGTGGTTTAAGAGGCCTATGTCCCACTTTTGACCGAGTGAGACATGGGTCTCTTTGCGTGAACTGGAGCCCCTTGTCCGGGAGGTCCCGCCGCATCCCTTCCGACCTGCACAAATGAGGGCTCATCGGATGCTCGTACGGGATGATTATCCGGTATGTCTGTCTTTGAATATGAGGGTCGGATGTGATTACGGTCTGAACCGCTCGCACCGCGGGCCCCGTCGACCGTCACGCCGAATCCTGCCGTCGGTCGGAGGGAACAGACGCGAAAGCGCCGTAGGCAGGAGCGGGGGACCCAGGTAGGCGCTGGGCCGGATCGTCGGGAGACGCATCAGGACCGGCTAGGGGTGAAGTCGCGCCAGGAGCGCGGCCGGGCAACTCACTTGGCCCGAACCCGACAGCTCACCTCGCAGGCGTCGGTGAGGAGAAGACTCGATGCTGCTCAACCGCAAGGGCAACAAGCACCGCCGTCCGTCCAAGGCCGTCCGTATCGCGACGCTCGCCGGTGTCGCCGGTGCCGCTGTCGCCGTGCCGCTGATGGGCGCGACCAACGCCTCCGCCGCCTCCGTCGCCACGTGGGACGCCGTCGCCCAGTGCGAGTCCGGCGGCAACTGGTCGATCAACACCGGCAACGGCTACTACGGCGGCCTGCAGTTCTCCCAGTCGAGCTGGGCCGCCGCCGGGGGTACGCAGTACGCGCCCCGCGCCGACCTGGCCACCAAGGCCCAGCAGATCGCCACCGCCGAGAAGCTCCTCGACCTGCAGGGTCCGGGCGCCTGGTCCTGCGCCGGTGCCGGCAACCTGACCAACGACGGTGTCGACCCGGGCGTCGACACCGGCTCCGGTGCCGCGAAGCAGGAGGCCGCCCCCAAGCAGGAGGCCGCTCCGAAGAAGGCCGAGCGCACCGAGGCCCCCGCCACCAACCGCTCGGACCGTTCGGACGCCCCGAAGAAGGCCGCGAAGAAGACGGTCACCACCCCCACCGGCCAGAAGGTCGCCAAGGGTGACGGCGAGTACAAGGTCGTCGCCGGCGACACCCTGAGCAAGATCGCGGCCGACCACAAGGTCAAGGGCGGCTGGGAGCAGCTGTTCAAGCTGAACAAGGACATCGTCGAGGACGCCGACCTGATCTACCCGGGTCAGCAGCTCCACCTGACGAAGTAACCGCGGTCCCTCCTCGCTGATCGCTCAGGCCGCCCCGGCCCGGCGCGCACCTTCCCCCCGTGCGTGCCGGGCCGGGGCATGCCGCATCAGGGCCGCGGGCACCTTTGATCGTTCAACTGTTGTAGTTACTGGCCAGTAAATATCTGGCGCTTCGCCCGGGTATGCCTGCCCTTGGGTCCTTTTTCGTCCCAGGGGACGGGCGGTCGGCCGACGCCGACGGCCGGGCCGGTTAGGCTCTTGTCGCAAGGCCAAAGTGACCCTGCACAACCAGCGTCATATCCCAGAAGGAGATGCCTCGTGCCGTCCATCGACGTCGTCGTAGCCCGGGAAATCCTCGACTCCCGGGGCAACCCCACGGTCGAGGTCGAGGTTGGCCTCGACGACGGCAGCACGGGTCGTGCTGCTGTTCCGTCCGGAGCCTCCACCGGTGCGTTCGAGGCCATTGAGCTTCGCGACGGTGACCCCAACCGCTACCAGGGCAAGGGCGTCGAGAAGGCCGTCCTCGCCGTGATCGAGCAGATCGGCCCGGAGCTCGTCGGCTACGACGCCACCGAGCAGCGCCTCATCGACCAGGCGATGTTCGACCTGGACGCCACGGAGAACAAGGGCTCGCTCGGCGCCAACGCCATCCTCGGCGTCTCCCTCGCCGTCGCCCACGCCGCCTCCGAGGCCAGCGACCTCCCGCTGTTCCGCTACCTCGGCGGCCCGAACGCGCACCTGCTGCCCGTTCCGATGATGAACATCCTCAACGGCGGTTCGCACGCCGACTCCAACGTGGACATCCAGGAGTTCATGATCGCGCCGATCGGCGCCGAGTCGTTCTCCGAGGCCCTGCGCTGGGGCGCCGAGGTCTACCACACGCTGAAGAAGGTCCTGAAGACCAAGGGCCTGTCGACCGGCCTCGGCGACGAGGGCGGCTTCGCGCCGAACCTGGAGTCCAACCGCGCCGCCCTCGACCTCATCATCGAGGCCATCAAGGAGGCCGGTTACGCCCCGGGCAAGGACATCGCGCTCGCGCTCGACGTCGCCGCGTCCGAGTTCTACAAGGACGGCTCGTACGAGTTCGAGGGCAAGTCCCGCTCGGCCGCCGAGATGACCGAGTACTACGAGGAGCTCGTCTCCGCGTACCCGCTGGTCTCCATCGAGGACCCGCTGTACGAGGACGACTGGGCCGGCTGGAAGGTCATCACCGACAAGCTCGGCGCCAAGGTGCAGATCGTCGGCGACGACCTCTTCGTCACCAACCCGGAGCGCCTGGCCCGCGGTATCGAGGAGGGCTCCGCCAACGCCCTGCTCGTCAAGGTCAACCAGATCGGTTCGCTGACCGAGACCCTGGACGCCGTGGAGCTGGCCCAGCGCAACGGCTTCAAGTGCATGATGTCCCACCGCTCCGGTGAGACCGAGGACGTCACCATCGCCGACCTCGCGGTCGCCGTGAACTGCGGTCAGATCAAGACCGGCGCCCCGGCCCGCTCGGACCGCGTCGCCAAGTACAACCAGCTGCTGCGCATCGAGGAGATCCTCGACGACGCCGCGGTGTACGCGGGCCGCTCGGCGTTCCCGCGCTTCAAGGGCTGACAGCCCGGCAGGGGCGAGTACCCCCGCCTCCGTCCGTCCCCGCGCTCGGTCCCGTACCGTGTGCGGGGACGGACGTGCGTAATGGGGAGGCGGGAACATGGCCGCGAAGGACCGGGACCGGTTCTCCACCGCGACCCGGCTGCGGCTGCTCGGTGAGCAGACCGCCGCCCGCGTCTACCGGTCCCAGAACCGCCGGCAGGCCCGCCGCTCCCGGCTCACCGGCCGGGCCGCCTTTCTGGCCCTGGTCGTCTGCTCGCTGGTCGTCGCCCTCGCGTATCCGATGCGGCAGTACGTGTCGCAGCGCGACGAGATCGCCGACCAGCAGCGGCTGGCGCGGGAGGCCGAGGCGCGCACCGAGGAGCTGCGGGACGAGAAGGCCCGGCTCCAGGACGACGCGTACATCAAGCGGCTGGCCCGCGAGCACCTGCACTACCTTCTTCCCGGGGAGACCGGCTACACCGTGGCCGACCCCGACGCGGTCGAGGAGCGCAACGGGAAGCCGTCCGGGACGGACCGGCCGTGGCACTCCAACCTGTGGGACGGCGTGGACAGCGCCGACCGCGGCTGACGGCCGTCCCCACCTCCGTACCTCTGCAGAACCCGCGGTTCGAGCAGTCCGATCAGCACCCTAGGCAGGCATGGAAACGCCCCCTCCCCAGACCGAGTCCACCGCCCCCACCGACGCGGACATCGCCGCGTTCCAGCAGCAGCTGGGGCGCCCGCCGCGCGGGCTGCGCGCCATCGCGCACCGCTGTCCGTGCGGCAACCCGGACGTGGTCGAGACACAGCCCCGGCTGGAGGACGGCACGCCGTTCCCGACGACGTACTACCTGACGTGCCCGCGCGCGGCGTCCGCGATCGGCACGCTGGAGGCGAACGGGGTCATGAAGGAGATGACCGAGCGCCTGGGCACGGACCCGGAACTGGCGGCGGCCTACCGGGCGGCGCACGAGGACTACATCGCGCGGCGCGACGCCATCGAGGTGCTGGAGGGCTTCCCGAGCGCCGGCGGCATGCCGGACCGGGTCAAGTGCCTGCATGTGCTCGTCGGTCACTCGCTCGCGGCGGGGCCCGGTGTGAACCCGCTGGGGGACGAGGCGATCGCGATGCTCCCGGAGTGGTGGCGCAAGGGGCCGTGCGTGTCGCCGTGCGGCGAGCAGGGTACGGACGAGGGCTGAGGGGCGGCGACATGACGCGCGTGGCCGCCATCGACTGCGGTACCAACTCGATCCGTCTGCTGATCGCGGAGGCCGATCCGGTCACGGGGGAGCTCGTCGAGTTCGCCCGGCGGATGGAGATCGTCCGGCTGGGGCAGGACGTCGACCGGACCGGCCGGCTCGCCCCGGAGGCGCTGGAGCGTACGTTCGCCGCCTGCCGGCAGTACGCGGAGCTGATCGAGGAGCACGGCGCCGAGAAGGTCCGCTTCGTGGCCACCTCCGCCTCCCGGGACGCGGAGAACCGGGACGACTTCGTGCGCGGGGTGCGGGACATCCTGGGCGTCGGGCCCGAGGTGATCAGCGGTGACCAGGAGGCCGCGTTCTCGTTCGACGGGGCCACCAAGGAGCTGACCGGGCGCGACGACCTGGCGAAGCCGTACCTGGTCGTGGACATCGGCGGCGGCTCCACCGAGTTCGTGGTGGGCGACGACCGGGTGCGGGCCGCCCGGTCCGTGGACATCGGCTGCGTCCGTATGACGGAGCGCCACCTCGTGCGCGACGGTGTGGTGAGCGACCCGCCCTCCGCCGAGGGGGCCGAGGCGATCCGCGCGGATGTGGCCGCCGCCCTGGACCTGGCCGAGGAGACCGTCCCGATCACCTCGGCGGCCACGCTCGTCGGTCTGGCGGGGACGGTCACCACGGTGGCCGCGATCGCGCTGGGCCTGGAGGAGTACGACTCCGAGGCGATCCACCACTCCCGGGTCTCCCTGGAGCAGGTCCGGGAGATCACCGCGCGCCTTCTGGCCTCGACCCACGCGGAGCGCGCCGCGATCGGTGCGATGCATCCGGGCCGGGTCGATGTGATCGCGTCCGGGGCGCTGATCCTCCAGGCCGTGATGGAGCGGACCGGGACACGCGAGGTCGTGGTGAGCGAACACGACATTCTGGACGGAATCGCCTGGTCCCTGGCCTGAGCGCAGGCCCGGCCGGGACGCTCATACGTCATCCCGTCCGCACCTTTGAGTGGGCGGGATGTGCCTGGTGGGGCCCCTTGCGGGCCGACCTGACACCAACTTCGTGAACTTCTTCACAAGGAATTGCCCACCCCGGGCCGGACTTCTGCTCCGGATGGGTCATGGCGGGGGTGAGCGGGGTCACTCGCGCAACGGACCGGAGTGTTCCGGTGGTGTTGCGCCGATGTGGACCGGGGAGGCCCTTGATCCGGGACCCGGACCCAAGGGCCAGCTCACAGGCGGTGAACAACGTTCACCACAGGGGTGGGGTTCCCGGCCCGGGTCATGACCTGGGTCACGTGGGCGGCGAACTATAGCAGAGGGTGGCCACAACCTTGTGAAGGGGCTCACGAGCATGCCCCCCGAGGGGGGTGGATACTCGATGGCATGAGCACCACGGAGCGTCCCAGGATCCTCGTAGTAGGCGGTGGGTACGTAGGCCTGTACGCAGCTCGGCGCATCCTCAAGAAGATGCGCTACGGCGAGGCGACCGTCACGGTCGTCGACCCCCGGTCGTACATGACCTACCAGCCCTTCCTCCCCGAAGCTGCTGCCGGCAGCATCTCGCCTCGGCATGTCGTCGTCCCGCTGCGACGCGTCCTGCCGAAGGCCGAGGTTCTCACCGGCCGTGTCACCACCATCGACCAGGACCGCAAGGTCGCCACGGTCGCGCCGCTCGTCGGCGAGGCCTATGAGCTGCCCTTCGACTACCTGGTGATCGCGCTCGGCGCGGTCTCCCGTACCTTCCCGATCCCCGGCCTCGCCGAGCAGGGCATCGGTATGAAGGGCATCGAGGAGGCCATCGGCCTGCGCAACCACGTTCTCGAACAGCTCGACAAGGCCGACTCGACGACGGACGAGGACGTCCGCCGCCGGGCCCTCACCTTCGTCTTCGTGGGCGGCGGGTTCGCCGGTGCGGAGACCATCGGCGAGGTCGAGGACATGGCCCGCGACGCGGCGAAGTACTACACCAACGTGAAGCGCGAGGACATGCGCTTCATCCTGGTCGACGCCGCCGACAAGATCCTTCCCGAGGTCGGCCCGAAGCTGGGCACCTGGGGCCGGGAGCACCTGGAGTCCCGTGGCGTCGAGGTCTTCCTCTCGACCTCCATGGACTCCTGCGTCGACGGCCACGTGGTGCTGAAGAACGGCCTGGAGGTCGACTCCAACACCATCGTGTGGACCGCCGGTGTGAAGCCGAACCCGGCGCTGGCCCGCTTCGGCCTGCCGCTCGGCCCCCGCGGTCACGTGGACACCACCGAGAAGCTCCAGGTGCAGGGCACCGACTACATCTGGGCCGCCGGCGACAACGCCCAGGTCCCGGACATGGTCGGCCGCAAGGCCGGCAACCCCAACGCCTGGTGCCCGCCGAACGCCCAGCACGCGCTGCGTCAGGCCAAGGTCCTCGGTGACAACGTCATCTCCGGGATGCGCGGCTTCCCGCAGGGCGACTACAGCCACGCCAACAAGGGCGCGGTCGCCGGTCTCGGCCTGCACAAGGGCGTGGCCATGATCGTCATGGGCAAGATGAAGATCAAGCTCAAGGGCCGCCTCGCCTGGTACATGCACCGTGGCTACCACGGCATGGCGATGCCGACCTGGAACCGCAAGATCCGGATCTTCGCGGACTGGACCCTGGCGATGTTCCTCAAGCGCGAGGTCGTCTCGCTCGGCGCCATGGAGACGCCGCGCGAGGAGTTCTACGAGGCCGCCAAGCCGGCCCCCGCGCCGGCCGCCGCCAAGCCGGTGGGCGAGAAGGCCAAGGCCTCCTAGCGCCCCGCTCCCGCCGGAGCAGCAGTACGACGCCCGAAGGGGCCGTCCGCCATCCGTGGTGCGGGCGGCCCCTTCGGCGTATCCGGGTACGGCGGGGAGGTGCGGGGCGCCGGGGCGCGTGGGCCGGAAACCCGGCGGATGCGTGTGCCGTGCATGCATTTTGCCGTTCCCTTGCCCGGTAGCGGGATGGCCCGGCCGCCGGAGACTGTTGAGGGGGATGTGCCACGCCGGTGGTGCCGCGGGCGCTCCGGGCGTGGCCCGGGACATGTGTGGGCATGTCTGGGCACGTTGGGAAACACCGTCACGGAGGTGTGCGCCATGGCAGACGCCGCATCGCGGCTGACCGCTCTCGCCCAGGAGTTGCTGGGAGAACCCCTACCGGTCCGCGTCCGGGCCTGGGACGGCAGCGAATCCGGACCGCCCGGCGCCCCCGTCCTCGTCATCAGGAACCGCCGGGCCCTGCGCCGGCTGCTGTGGAAGCCCGGCGAACTCGGCCTGGCCCGCGCCTGGGTGGCCGGCGAACTCGACATCGAGGGGGACCTGTACGAGGCCCTGGACCTGATGGCCGGGCTCGTCTGGGAGCGCGGCGCCGATGTGCGCGGCGGCCTCCGGGCTCTGCGCGAGCCCCGGGTGCGGGCCGCGGTGAAGGACCTGCTGAAGCTGTCCGGGCCGTGGTACCCGCCCCCGCCGCCGCCCGAGGAGGTACGCCGCCGCGGCGGCACCCTGCACACCAGACGCCGCGACAAGGAGGCCATCAGCCACCACTACGACGTGGGCAACGACTTCTACGAACTGGTTCTGGGACCGTCCATGGTCTACTCCTGCGCCTACTGGGAGGACGCCGGAACCCTGGAGAGCGCCCAGCGCGACAAGCTCGACCTGGTCTGCCGCAAGCTGGCGCTCAAGGAGGGCGACCGGCTGCTGGACGTCGGCTGCGGTTGGGGCTCCATGGCCATCCACGCCGCCCGCGAGTACGGCGCCCGCGTCACCGGCGTGACCCTCTCGGCCGAACAGGCCGCCTACGCCCGCAAGCGCATCGCCGACGAGGGCCTCACCGACCGCGTCGAGATCCGGGTGCAGGACTACCGGGATGTCAGGGACGGCCCGTACGACGCCATCTCGTCCATCGGCATGGCGGAGCACGTCGGCTCCGTCCGCTACCGCGAGTACGCCGACGACCTCTACGCCCTCCTCAAGCCCGGCGGGCGCTTCCTCAACCACCAGATCGGCCGCCGGCCGGAGAAGGACGAGTCCGCCTACGAGATCGACGCGTTCATCGACGCCTATGTCTTCCCGGACGGGGAACTGGCCCCGGTCGGCCGGACCCTCGCGATCCTGGAGGAGGCCGGCTTCGAGGCCCGGGACGTCGAGGCGCTGCGCGAGCACTACGCGCTGACCCTGCGCCGCTGGGTCGCCAACCTGGAGCACCACTGGGCGCGCGCCGTGAGGCTGGTCTCGCCCGGCCGGGCCCGCGTCTGGCGGCTGTACATGGCCGCCTCCGCGCTCTCCTTCGAGCGCAACCGGATCGGCGTCAACCAGATCCTCGCGGTCCGCCCCGAGGAGGAGGGCTCCTCCCGGATGCCGCTGCGCGCCCGCGCCTGGAAGGCCGACGCGACCGGCTGAGCCGCGTATCAAGGCGAAGGGGCCGGTGTCCGCAGTCGCGGACACCGGCCCCTTCGCCGTACGGGTGCGGCTATTCGGTCTTGATGGCCGTCAGCATGTTGAGCCTGGCGGCGCTGCGGGCCGGCCACAGGGCGGCCAGCACACCCACCGCACCGGCGAGCAGCAGGAAGACCGCGATCCGGCCCCACGGCACGACCAGCACGTACTGCGGGATCTCCTTGGCGACGGTCTGCCCGATCGCCCAGCCGAGGAACAGTCCGAGCCCGATGCCGACCACCGCGCCGAAGAGCGAGATCACCACCGCTTCGAGCCGGATCATCCGCTTCACCCGGCGACGGTCCAGGCCGATCGCCCGCAGCATGCCGATCTCCTGCTGGCGCTCGAACACCGACATGGCCAGGGTGTTGACGACCCCGAGCACCGCGATGATCAGGGCCATGCCGAGCAGGCCGTACATGATGTTCATCGCGAGGTTGACGCCGCCGCCGAACATGTCCCGGATGGCCTGACGGTCCATGATGCTCATGCCCGGGTTGTCGCCCAGCGCGTCCACCAGCGCCTGCTCGTGGGCCGCGCTTGCGCCGCCCTCCGTCTTCACCCAGATCTCGCGGATGTCGCCCTTGCCCTCGTGCGGGGCGACGGTCGCGCGGGGGATGAGGACCGGCGAGAGGAACTCGTTGTCCTTGTAGAGCGCGCCGATCTTCAGCGTGCCCTTCTTCTTGTCGTCGTACGTGACGGAGACGGTGTCCCCGGGCTTCCAGCCGTGCGACTTCGCGGTCTTCTCGGCGACCGCGATCCCGCCCTTCTCCAGGGTGTCCAGGGAGCCCGCGACGGTGTCGACGGTGAGCACCTGCTGCACGTCGCCCGGGGTGACACCGGACGCCGAGACGCCCTGGCCGCCCACCGTCAGCCAGATGGCCTGCTGGGGCGAGACGGCGGTGACGCCCTCGGCCTTCTCCAGGGCGGTCAGCGCGGACTCGTCGAGCGCGTCACCGCTGGCCATCGAGACCATGTAGTCGGCCTTGATGTTGTCCGTCGTGACCTTGTCGACCGCCTGGCCGAGGGTGACGCCGAGGACCGAGATGCCGGTGACGAGGGTGAGGCCGATCGCCAGCGCGGAGGCGGTGGCGCCGGTGCGCCGGGGGTTGCGGACCGCGTTCTGCGCGGCGAGCTTGCCGGAGACCCCGAACAGCCGGCGCAGGAGCGGGCGGACCAGGGCGATCACCGGGCGGGACAGCAGCGGGATGAGGACGATGACGCCGATCAGCGCCAGGAACGCGCCGCCCGCGATGAGCAGCTGACCGTTGGACCCGGCCTGTGCCGCGCCGCCGACGATCGCCGCGGCACCGAGCAGCGTGATGATGCCGCCGATGGTGTTGCGCAGGACCAGGGACTTGACCGTGGCCACCGCGTGCGCGCTGTTCATCGCGGCGACCGGGGGGATCTTCGCGGCCCGGCGGGCGGGCAGCCAGGCGGCCAGGACGGTGATCAGGACGCCGACCGCGAACGCGGCGACGACCGTGAGCGGGGCGACCACCAGCGGCCCGGCCGGGATCTTGCCGCCGATCAGGCTCATCGCGGAGCGCAGCCCGGTCGCGAGGCCGAGGCCCAGGGCGAAGCCGACCACGGAGGCGATGAGGCCGACCACGGCGGCCTCCAGGAGCACCGAGCGCTTGACCTGACGGCGGGAGGCGCCGACGGCCCGCATCAGGGCCAGCTCCTTGGTGCGCTGGGCGACCAGCATGGTGAAGGTGTTGGCGATCAGGAAGATGCCGACGAAGAGGGCGACCCCGGCGAAGGCCAGGAGCAGCTTGTTGAGGTTGCCGAGGCCGTTCTCGATCTGCTTGGCCTGCTCGTCCGCGCGGGCCTTTCCGGTCTTGGCCTCGGCGTCCTTCGGCAGCAGCGGCTTCACCGCGGCCAGCAGCTTCCGGTCGGAGGCGCCGGGCTTCGCGGTGACGGAGACGTCCTTGTACTCGCCCGGCCGCAGGAACAGCTTCTGCGCGACGGGGGTGTCGAAGAGGACCAGGCTGCCGCCGGCGTTGACCGCGCCGTCCTCGGTGGTGAAGACCCCGGACAGGGTGTACTCCTTCACCGGCCCGTTGGTGGCGACGCGCACCGTGTCGCCGACCTTGTACTCGCCCTTGTCCGCGGTGTCCCGGTCCAGCGCGATGCTGCCGGCCTCGGTGGGGCCCGAGCCGTCGGTGAAGGTGTACGCGGTGTCCTTGCCGTCCTTGCCGGGGGCGAAGTTGGAGCCGCTGTTGGACCAGCCGTTGCCGATGAGCTTGCCGTCGGGGTCGGCGACCCCGGCGAAGCCGTCGACCCGGCCGGTGGCGGCGGCCACGCCGTCCAGGCCCCGGATCTTCTCCAGGGTGGCCTCGTCGATGGCACGGGACTTCTCGTCGCGCTGGTCGGCATAGGTGGTGACGGCGACGGCGATGTCGTCGTAGCTCTTGGCCGACTGGTTGCGGAAGGCGTTGCCGAGGGTGTCGGTGAAGACCAGCGTGCCGGAGACGAAGGCCACGCCGAGCATCACGGCGAGGATCGTCATCAGCAGCCTGGCCTTGTGCGCGAGCACATTGCGCAGGGCGGTACGGAACATGTCTGTCAGTCCTGGGAGTCTGCCGGCCCGGGGAGAAAGGGGCCGGAGTAACCGGAGTAAGGGGGACGAAGCGCCGGTAGGGGCCGGCTCAGCTGGTGCGGCCCTTGGCGTCGAACGCCTTCATCCGGTCCAGCACCCCGTCGGCGGTCGGGCCGATCATCTGGTCGACGATCGCCCCGTCCGCCAGGAAGATGACCCGGTCCGCGTAGGAGGCGGCGACCGGGTCGTGGGTCACCATCACCACGGTCTGGCCCAGTTCGCGCACGGAGTTGCGCAGGAAGCCCAGGACCTCGGCGCCGGAGCGGGAGTCCAGGTTTCCGGTCGGCTCGTCCCCGAAGATGATCTCGGGCTGCGAGGCCAGGGCGCGGGCCACCGCCACGCGCTGCTGCTGACCGCCGGAGAGCTCGGTGGGGCGGTGCTTCAGCCGGTCGGAGAGGCCCACCATGTCGATGACCCGGTGCAGCCACTCCTGGTTCGGCTTGCGGCCCGCGATGTCCATCGGGAGCGTGATGTTCTCCAGGGCGGTGAGCGTCGGCAGCAGGTTGAACGCCTGGAAGATGAAGCCGATCTTGTCCCGGCGCAGCTGCGTGAGCTGCTTGTCCTTGAGCGAGCCCAGTTCCGTCTCGCCGATGCGCACCGAACCGCTGCTGAAGCTGTCGAGGCCGGCCACACAGTGCATCAGCGTGGACTTGCCGGAGCCCGACGGGCCCATGATCGCGGTGAACTCGCCCTGCGGGAAGTCCACGGTGACCCGGTCGAGAGCGGTCACCCGGGTCTCGCCCTCGCCGTAGACCTTGGACAGTTCCGTGGCGCGGGCGGCCACCGCGGTGGCGCGGTGAGCGGTGGACATGGTGGTCACAGCAGACTCCAGGGTGGGGTGCGTACGGGACGGGACCCGCCCGGCGGCCCGCCGCGTCGGCGTGGGCCCCGGGTCAGGGGTACCGCTCCATCGTCTCCGCCGGACGGCCGTGAGTCGTCACTCCCGGTGCCCGTTCCCGGGGCCCTCTTGAGTCGCACGATCGGCCCCCCGGCGTCCTCCTCGGGTATGACATCCGGCCCCGCGCGGCTTAGGGGTCCCGGCGCCCGTACGGTCCTGGAGGGCCCGTACACGCCGGGGACGCGCCCGGTCCCGCGATGCGTGAACGACCGGATCGGGTCCTGGAATCAGCCACGAGGTGGCGCGGCCCTGGCGATCAGTGGCGCACCCCTGGCGAATCGCCTGTGTCGGTGCGGCGACTTTCCGTCAATTCGCCCGGCACTCCGGGGCTCCCGCCATCTCCCCCGGGCATGTGGGTATGCCTCCGACGTGCGCTGACGGGGCCTCAAGCGATCGATAAATAAGACAACATCGAGCCACTGTTCGGCTGATCGCGCCGGGCCCCCCGGATAGGGTCATGTGCCAACGCGGAGCCGCGCGCCAGGCCCGGATGGTGGAATGCAGACACGGCGAGCTTAAACCTCGCTGCCCCTCGGGGGCGTACCGGTTCGAGTCCGGTTCCGGGCACCATCGCGCTCATCATGTGTGACCTGTGGGAGTGGCTGATTCCGTTACGCCTGCCATTCACGGTCGAGCATGGCGTGGACGATGGAGTCGCGCCATCGGCCGGCCTTGAGGATGTGCTCGCGGATCATCCCTTCCTCGGTCATCCCCGCCGCGGCCAAGGTCTTCGCCGAAGCCTCGTTGAGCGGGCCCCGCGCGCCCCAGATGCGGTGAAGGTCCAGCGTCTCGAACCCGAAACCGAGGAGCAGCCGCACCGTTTCGAGGCCGAGACCGGCTCCCCAGGTATCGGGCCGCAGAGCGAAGCCGACCGGGGCGCCCCGCGGTTGATGGGGGTCGGCGGCGATGCGGCCGAACCCGATCAGCTCGTCCGTGTCCCGCCGTACGACGGCCAGCGCGTACTCGGTACGAGGCGTTCTTGTCGCCGAGGCGATGGACCGGGACACGATCTGCTCGACTTGCTCGCGCGTGCGCGGCTCGAAGGAGAGATGCTCGGTGGCCGACGGGCTGCCGTAGATGGCCAGTACCGCGTCGACGTCCTCGTGGGCGAGTTCACGCAGGCCGAGGCGGGAGCTGGATCGGCTGATCGGGTACATGGCCCGGACCTTATCCCCGGGGCGGAGCGGCGGCAGCTTCCACCCGATGCCCGCGCCGAGGTGGCGGCCCTGCTCGCCGACTGCCTCACCGCGCGGTCCGGCTCAACCACGACACCTGGGCGAGCGCCGCCGTGCCGGCCAAGGTTTCCTCGCGCCGCGAGCTGGACCAGGCGCGTTTGTCCTCCGTCTACAGCCTCGGTGCCGCCCTGCTGCTCAAGCTCGGCTCGTACGAGTAGGCCCGCCTCACCGCCGACCGCGCGCGCACCTGGGCCGAGGTGTCCAGGTCCCCGCTCGCCGCTGCCGCCGCCTCCCGCGAACTCGCGATCGTGCTCCGCCACCAGGACCGGGGCGAGGAAACACAGACCCTGATGGAGTCGGCCGCGGCCCGGGTGGAGGCCACCGGACTGCGGACCGAGGCCGCGTCGTCGGCCTACGCGCAGATGCTGTGCACCCTGTCCTACGCCGCCGCGCGCGGAGGCCGGCGCACCGAGGCTCTGGCCATGGCCGAGGAAGCCCGGCGCGCCGCCCGCAGGCTGCCGTCCCTGGCCCCGGCCGGGCGGCTTTTCCCCGTCAGCCCGGCCGCCGTGGACCTCTACACCGTCGGCGTCCACTGGGCCCTCGGTGACGCGGGCGCGGCCCTGGAGGCCGGACGGAACCTCCGGGCGGAGGACTTCCCGACGGCCGAGAGGAAGGCGCGTCTGGGGGCCGGGCCCGCGCCTGGTGGGCCTGGGGCCGCCCCGAACAGACCGCCCGCGCCCTCCTCGACGCCCACCGCGCGAGCCCCGGCGAGGTGCGGGACCGCCCCGCGATCCGCGGCATCGTGACCGAGCTGGCGCAGCGCCACCCCCGGGCAGTCGGCGTACGGGAACTGCGTGCGGCCGTGTCCGCCCCGCCCCTGGCGGGCTGAGCCGGCCCCGCGACGCGATGCCCCGCCGGCACGCTCCGATGACCCCCGCTGTCAGTGGCGCCTGGTGTCATGTCCCTCCGGATGACGTCAACGCGGGGCGAGGAGCGGGGCCATGGGGACCTGGGGTGCGGGGAACTTCGACAGTGATACGGCGGCGGATCATCTTTCCGGTCTTGTGGACCGGCTCGTCGGCCGGGTGACCGAGGCCATGGCCGGTGATCCGGTGGGGATCGAGCCCGATGAGTACGACGGAGTGGCCGTCCCCTGCGATCTGGAGCTGCTCCTCCTCCTGCACGAGCGCGGCTGGGTGGGCGTGACACTGCCCGCGCCGGAGGTGGTCCGGCAGTGGCGGGACGCGTACATGGCGGTGTGGGAGCGGAGCATCGACGGTCTGGAGCCTGTCGACGGGTTCAAGGACGAGCGGCGGGCCGTGCTGAGGGGCACCTTCGACCGGCTGGCGGAGGCCGCCGGGGAGCGGTAGGTGTCCACGGACCGGGAAATCCGGTGCGGGCGGGGGCCTGGTACCGGCAGGTTGGGCGCATGACCGATACGGATCCGTACAAGCACGACCTGTGGCTCTACCTCCAGGACGCCCGTGACGCCTTTCTCTGGAAGCTCGACGGGCTCGGTGAGTACGACGTCCGGCGTCCTCTCACGCCCACCGGGACCAATCTGCTCGGGCTCGTCAAGCATGTGACCGGGGCCGAGGCGTTCTATCTCGGGACCGCCTTCGGGCGGCCCGTCGACGCGCCGGGGCTGTGGATCACCGGGGACGCCGAGCCCAACGCCGACCTGTGGGCGACGCCCGACGAGACGCGCGAGGAGATCACCGGGCGGTACCGGCGGGTGTGGGCGCACTCCGACGCGACCGTCGAGGCGTTCGGGCTGGACGCGGTGGGGCGGCTGCCCGGGGAGGACGGGGGTGAGGGGCCCGCGCTGTCGCTCCACCGCGTCCTCGTCCATCTCGTCGCCGAGACCCAGCGCCATGCCGGGCACGCCGATGTCGTCCGGGAGCTGATCGACGGGGCCGCGGGGCTGCGGCGGGGGAGCGGGGACATGGCGCCCGGTGACGAGGCATGGTGGCGCGGCCACCGGGAACGTGTGGAGGGCGCGGCCCGGGAAGCGGGCGCACGTGCCGCGGGGTGACCGCCCGGTGACGGCGTGCCGCCGCCCGTCGGGGCCGCGCGCGGTCCGGTCCGGGGGAAAGATCCTCCTTCGGCACTAGGCTGATTGCTTTGCCTACCCATTACTCTTGTGGGAAGGCCACGCTGGGTGGCCATGGAGGAGTGAGATGAGGAGCAGCAACCCGGTCTTCTCGCGACGGGGCTTCAGCCGCGACAACGGTTACGCGGGCTTCAACGCGCCGCAGGCCGGGGCCCCCGCAGCGGGTGCCAACCCGTACGCACAGGGCACCGCCCCGAACCCGTACGCGACGAACCCCTACGCCCCCACGGGCGCCCCCGCGCCGGCCCGTACCGGTGCGATGACCATCGACGACGTCGTCACGCGCACGGCGATGACGCTGGGCACGGTCGTGCTCGGCGCCGCGCTCGCCTGGGCGCTGCTGCCGGTCGACGAGGCGAACCTCAACAAGTCGTACGGCATCGCCATCGGCGCGGCGATCATCGCGTTCGTGCTGTCGCTCGTCCAGTCCTTCAAGCGCAAGCCCGTACCCGCGCTGATCCTGGCGTACGCCGCCTTCGAGGGTGTGTTCCTCGGCGTCATCTCCAGCGCGGTCAGCACGTACATCGGGCCGGGCGTCGTGATGCAGGCGGTGCTGGGCACCATGTGTGTCTTCGCCGGTGTGCTGCTGGCGTACAAGATGCGCTGGATCCGTGTCACCCGCCGCTTCTACGGCTTCGTGATGGCCGCCGCCATGGGCTTCCTGCTCCTGATGGTGGTCAACCTGCTGTTCGCCGCCTTCGGTGGCGGTGACGGCCTCGGCTTCCGCAGCGGTGGCCTGGGCATCCTGTTCGGTGTCATCGGCATCATCCTCGGCGCCTGCTTCCTGGCCCTCGACTTCAAGCAGGTCGAGGACGGCATCGCGTACGGCGCGCCGCGCGAGGAGTCCTGGCTGGCCGCCTTCGGTCTGACCATGACCCTGGTATGGATCTACCTGGAGATGCTGCGCCTGCTCTCCATCCTCAGCGGCGACGACTGATCGGCCCCTGCGGACCCGAAGCGGCCCGCGGTCTCCTTCCGGAGGCCGCGGGCCGCTTCTGTGTGTACGGGTAGGGTCACGGGGTGCTCGATACGACTGCCCTGATCATCGCCGTGGACCGATTCGCCGACCGGCTGCGCGCCGCCCCGCAGAGCAGGCTGCAGCGGGGAGCGGCGGCCGAGGGTCTTGCCGCGGCGCGGGAGCTGTCGGCGCGGGCCCAGCGCGCCGAGGAGCCCGGCCGGGAGCCGCGGGTCATGCCGGACGCCGGGGTGTTCGCGGTCGGCGACCAGCTCGCCGTCGCCGGGCGCGACCTGGCCGTGGCACTGGAAACGGCCCCGTCCGTGGAGCTGGACGAGGCCGTGCGCTACGTGGAGGCGGCTGCCGGGCGGGCCTTCGCATAGGCCGCGGGCCGCGTGGGGGAAGCGGCCGGGCGGGCCTTCGTGCAGGCCGCGGGCCGCGTGGGGGAAGCGGCCGGCGAGAGCCGCTTCCGGGGGCCGGGGGGACCGGCGTCGGAGCGTGCTCAGAAGCTCGCTATGACGCGGTCCGCGAGTATGTAGACGTTCTCCCTGCCGCACGAGAACGTCAGCGCGTACGCGCCGGAGACGCCGGAGCCGCCCAGCAGCACCGGGTGCTCACCGGCCCGCAGGGAGTCGGCCAGCCGCTCGGCCGTCTCGCGGTGGCCGGGGGTCATACAGAGCGTCGTGCCGTCGGCGAACACGTACACGTCGAGCGTGCCGAGCGGGCCGGGGCGCACGTCGGAGAGCTCCGTACGGCTGTCCGCCAGCTCCTCCAGGCGGCTCACCGTGCGCTCGTGGTCGGTGACGACGGGCGTCTGGACCGGTACGAAGTCGGGGTGCGAGGGGTGCCGGCGGCGGGCCGCGGCCAGCTCGGGGGAGTCCTCGGCGAACTCCGCCGCCTCCGGAAGCTCCGCCATGTCCGTCAGCTCGCTCATGCCCGCCAGCTCGGTCAGCTCGTCCAGGGCCTCCGTCGCGTCGAGGTCCATCGCTTCGAGACCGGCGAAGTCGCTCTGACGCGGCATGAAGAACGGGGCGTCCTCGCCGAGGCCGGCCAGACCGCCCAGCAGCGACGGGGCGTCGGCGGCGTCCCGCGCCTCCTGCGTGGCCCAGAACGCACGGGCCTCGGCGAGCTCCCGCTCACGCTCCTCGGCCAGTGCCTCGGCGACCGCCGCGCGTATTTCTTCGGCGGAGGTGGTGTCGTTGCGGGTCTGAGGGGGTACGGCGGCTGTAAGGGCGCGACCGTCGGCGAGTTCCTTCCGGAGCGCCGAGACCTGCCTGCGCAGCCCGTGAGCAGCGTGCAGAGCGGCGGCGCCCACGGCCGTGGCAGCGGCGGTGGTCAGCAACAGGGCAAGAGGCATGGCGCTCACTGACATACTCCCGGTTTCAATCGATCCCCCGACTTCCTACATCAGCTTGGGCCCAAGCGGCACCCTGTGTCAGTGCATTACGTCACGAATTGGACAGGTCTTTGTGCCCGGGGTCTCCCCCTGTGGCTGGTGTGACCTGCGGAAACGACTCTCCCCCAGGACATAGATCACATCCTGGGGGAGATTCGGTCACGGTCGGGGCTCGGTGGCCTCCGCGGCCCCGAAACCCGCTCTGATCAGCTCAGACGCTCGATGACCATCGCCATGCCCTGGCCGCCGCCGACGCACATGGTCTCCAGACCGAACTGCTTGTCGTGGAACTGGAGGCTGTTGATCAGCGTGCCGGTGATGCGCGCGCCGGTCATGCCGAAGGGGTGGCCGACGGCGATGGCGCCGCCGTTGACGTTGACCTTCTCCAGCGGCAGGCCGAGGTCGCGGTAGGAGGGGATGACCTGGGCGGCGAACGCCTCGTTGATCTCGGCCAGGTCGATGTCGCCGACGGTCAGCCCGGCCCGCTTCAGGGCCTGCTTGCTCGCCTCGACGGGGCCGTAGCCCATGATCTCGGGGGACAGGCCCGAGACGCCGGTGGAGACGATCCGGGCCAGCGGGGTCAGGCCCAGCTCGCGCGCCTTGGTGTCGGACATGATCACGAGCGCGGCGGCGCCGTCGTTGAGCGGGCAGCAGTTGCCGGCCGTGACCAGGCCGTCCGGACGGAAGACCGGCTTCAGGCCCTGGACGCCCTCCAGCGTGACGCCCGCGCGCGGGCCGTCGTCCTTGGCGACGACGGTGCCGTCCGGCGTGGTCACCGGGGTGATCTCGCGCTCCCAGAAGCCGTTCTTCAGGGCCTCCTCGGCGAGGTTCTGCGACCGTACGCCGAACTCGTCCATGTCCTGGCGGGTCACGCCCTTGAGCCGGGCCAGGTTCTCCGCGGTCTGGCCCATGGAGATGTAGGCGTCCGGGACGAGGCCGTCCTCGCGCGGGTCGTGCCAGCTCGCACCGGACTCCTCGGCGCGGGCGGCGGTGCGGGCCTCGGCCTCGGCGAAGAGCGGGTTGTGCGTGTCCGGCAGGCTGTCCGAGTTGCCCTTGGCGAAGCGGGACACCATCTCGACACCGGCCGAGATGAAGACGTCGCCCTCGCCGGCCTTGATCGCGTGCAGGGCCATGCGGCTGGTCTGCAGCGAGGACGAGCAGTAGCGGGTGACCGTACAGCCGGGAAGGTGGTCCATCCCCATCTGTACGGCGATGATGCGGCCCAGGTTGTTGCCCTGCTCGCCGCCGGGCAGGCCGCAGCCGAGCATCAGGTCGTCGATGTCCTTCGGGTCCAGCTCGGGGACCTTGGCCAGCGCGGTCCGGATGATCGTGGCGGTCAGATCGTCCGCGCGCAGATCCTTCAGCGAACCCTTGAAGGCCCGGCCGATGGGCGAACGGGCGGCAGAGACGATCACGGCTTCGGGCATCACGCGGCTCCATGGGGGCTGAGGGCGGACAGGCTGCCTGAAGGAGCGGGCAGACCCGGTGGTACGGCACGACTGCTCTGGAAATTACCCGGACGTAGCGCCCGGGTCACCCGAGGCGGCATGTGATGCGGGCCTCTTTTCTAAGCAACCGCTCAGTCAGCGGACGCATTCCCGGGGTGGCCGCCGGGGCGGGGTGGCCCCGGCGGCCACCCGGAGAAAGACGTCATTCCCGCGGGGGGCTGCCCGGCCGGCGGACCCACGCGTGCCTCGGTGTGCCGTCCGCGTCCGTGCCGAGCCGGTGATCGAGGCGGGTCGAGCCCCCGGGCTCCGGGTGCGGGTGGGGATGCGGCTCCGTGGACGCGGGCAGGCGCCGCCGCCTGCGGTGCTTGAGCAGGGCCCAGGGCGCACGGGCGCCGGTGACCTCCGTACCGGCCTCCTTGGCCGCCTGGGAGGCCGCCTCGGCCACCGGCAGCATGTCCTCGCGCCGGGCGCCGTCCAGCCGGTCGGACTCCGGCCACAGGCCCAGCACCGCGCACAGCGTCGGCAGCACCGCCATGGCCGCGGTCGCGTAGCCCTCGGCCGACGGGTGGTAGTTGTCCGGGCCGAACAGCTCGCGCGGGTTCTCCTCGAACTCCGGGCCCAGCAGATCGCCCAGCGACACCGTGCGCCCGCCCTGCTCCACCGCGCCGATCGTCTGCGCCGCCGCCAGCTGACGGCTCACCCGCCGGGCCAGCCAGCGCAGCGGCTGGTAGACCGGCTCGATCGTGCCCAGGTCCGGACAGGTCCCGACGACGACCTCCGCCCCGGCCGTCCGGAGCCTGCGCACCGCCGTCGTCAGACAGCGCACCGACTGGGTCGCGGGCATCCGGTGCGTCACGTCGTTGGCGCCGATCATGATCACGCATACGTCGGGCGTCCGGGCCGGGTCCGCGAGCAGCAGCGAGACCTGCCGCTCCAGATCGTCCGACCGCGCACCCGGCAGCGCCACGTTGCGCAGATCCACCGGCCGCTCCGACACCGCCGCCAGCCCCGACGCCAGCAGCGCCCCCGGGGTCTGCCCGGCCCGCCGCACCCCCTGTCCGGCCGCCGTGGAGTCCCCGAGCAGCCCGAGGCGCAACGGCTCCGCCGGGCCCGTGAACGCCACCCCGTACCGCCCGTCCGCGCTCGGCGGGACCGGCGCGATACCGCCGCCCACCTGCCGCTTCGCCAGCTGGACCTCCGCCAGCAGGACACCCACGGCCGCGGCGCCCAGCAGCCCGATGCTGCCACCGCCGTAGGCCGCGCCCGCCGCGATCCGCCGTGCCACCCTTGCCGTCGACACAGTCCGGTCCACCTCCTCGTCGCACGTACCGCCGTAGAGCCGTACACACAGCTACCTGCCCGCTACCGGCCGTCGTTCAATCGCGCCACCCAATCCCGTGCCCGTACGCATACGCTTGCCGGACCATCTCGGAGACCCCGGAGTACACGGTGCAATTCCACGATTCGATGATCAGCCTCGTAGGCAATACCCCGCTGGTGAGGCTGCGCAGTGTCACGGCCGGCATCCAGGCGACGGTCCTGGCCAAGGTCGAGTACTTCAACCCCGGCGGGTCGGTCAAGGACCGCATCGCCCTGCGCATGATCGAGGCCGCCGAACAGAGCGGCGAGCTGAAGCCCGGCGGCACGATCGTCGAGCCGACGAGCGGCAACACGGGCGTCGGCCTGGCGATCGTCGCGCAGCAGAAGGGGTACAAGTGCGTCTTCGTCTGCCCGGACAAGGTGTCCACGGACAAGATCAACGTACTGCGCGCCTACGGTGCCGAGGTCGTCGTCTGCCCCACGGCGGTCGACCCCGAGCACCCCGACTCCTACTACAACGTCTCCGACCGGCTGGTCCGTGAGACGCCCGGAGCCTGGAAGCCCGACCAGTACTCCAACCCCAACAACCCGCGTTCCCACTACGAGACCACCGGTCCCGAGCTGTGGGAGCAGACGGAGGGGAAGATCACCCACTTCGTGGCGGGCGTCGGCACCGGCGGCACGATCAGTGGTACCGGCCGCTATCTGAAGGAGGCCAGCGGCGGCTCCGTCCAGGTCATCGGCGCGGACCCGGAGGGCTCGGTCTACTCCGGCGGCTCCGGCCGGCCGTACCTCGTCGAGGGCGTCGGCGAGGACTTCTGGCCCTCCGCGTACGACCGGACGGTCACCGACGAGATCGTCGCCGTGTCCGACAAGGACTCGTTCCAGATGACCCGCCGCCTCGCCAAGGAGGAGGGTCTGCTCGTCGGCGGCTCCTGCGGCATGGCGGTCGTGGGCGCCCTGGAGGTCGCGAAGCGGCTCGGTCCCGAGGACGTGGTCGTCGTCCTGCTCCCGGACAGCGGGCGCGGCTACCTCTCGAAGATCTTCAACGACGAGTGGATGGCCGACTACGGCTTCCTGGAGGACACCGGGCCCTCGGCCCGGGTCGCGGACGTCCTGAACCACAAGGAGGGGCCGATCCCCACCCTCGTCCACATGCACCCGGAGGAGACGGTCGGCGAGGCGATCGACGTGCTGCGCGAGTACGGCGTCTCGCAGATGCCGATCGTGAAGCCGGGCGCGGGCCACCCGGACGTGATGGCCGCCGAGGTCATCGGCTCGGTCGTCGAGCGGGAGCTGCTGAACGCGCTGTTCGCCCAGCGCGCCTCGCTCACCGACCCGCTGGAGAAGCACATGTCGCCGCCGCTGCCGCAGGTCGGCTCCGGCGAACCGGTCGAGGACCTGATGGCGGTGCTCGGCGGCACCGGCGCGGCGGACGCGGCGATCGTGCTGGTGGAGGGCAAGCCCAAGGGCGTCGTCAGCCGTCAGGACCTGCTGGCCTACCTGGCCAAGGACGCCCCGGCCGCGAAGCCGTAGAACCGCCCGGCGGGGAAAAGGCCACGTGGACGCGCCCTTCGCGAAAACGGTACGCGTGCGTCACGTGGCCGCAGCACCCGCTTAACACGGCTCGGGCAGATTAGTGGGTGTCGGAGGGGAAACCCCCCGGCACCGGAACGGCGACACGGACTACGGAGCGGCTCCCGGACCTCCACCGTCGCCCGGACGCGTCACCCGGCCCTGACCCGGGCAGCCGCGTCCTTCGCGGGGACCGCCGTCGTCCCGCCCCCTGGGAAACCGGGGGTGCGGCGGTCCCCGCGACATACCGTCTACGCGCGCAGCTCCGGCGCGCCCTCCTGCTCCTGCGGCCCGTCCGCCGACCAGCTCGCCAGCAGGGCGACGCGCTCGGCCGTCTCCGAACCCGGCTCCGGGGTGTAGACGACCAGCGAGAGTTCCGGCTCACCGGGCACCGCGAGCGTCTCGTACGGAAGCGTCAGCGCACCCACCACCGGATGGGCCATCCGCTTCACGCCGTATGTCTTCGCCTTCACCTGGTGGTCCGCCCACAGCCGGCGGAAGTCCTCACTCTTGACCGACAACTCGCCCACCAGAGAGGCCAGTTCCTTGTCGTCCGGGTGCAGCCCCGCGTCCAGGCGCAGATAGGCGACCGTCTCCGCCGCCACGGCCGGCCAGTCCGGGTACAACTCCCGCGCCCCCGGCGCCAGGAAGGCCTGGCGCGGCATGTTGCGCTCGCCGGCCGGCATCCGGGAGAAGCCGTTGAGGGCGTCGCCCAGCGCGTTCCACGCCAGCACGTCCATCCGCCGCCCCAGCACGAAGGCGGGCGCCCGGTCGAACAGGTCGAGCAGCAGCCGCAGCCCCGGCCGCACCCGCCGGACCGCGGGAGCCGGAGCCTTGCGCCCGTTGGGCCGCGCCACCGTCCGCAGATACGCCTGCTCCGTCGCGTCGAGCCGGAGCACCCGGGCTATCGCGTCGAGCACCGCGTCCGAGACGCTGGGCCCGCGCCCCTGCTCCAGCCGGATGTAGTAGTCGACGCTCACTCCGGCGAGCTGCGCCACCTCCTCGCGCCGCAGGCCCGGAACGCGCCTGCGGCCGTACGAGTTGAGCCCCACGTCCTCGGGGCCGATGCGGGCGCGCCGTGAGCGCAGGAAGTCACCGAGTTCGCCGTCCATGGGTGTGATCGTAGGAGAACGGCGCCCGCGCAGCCTGGTACTGGCAGACCCAGGAACAACGCATCCCTGGGTGGCCGGCGCCGCCCGGACCAGAGTGGTGTCCGGCCGGGGAGACGCCCCGGCCGGACACCGAACCGGGGAGTACCCATGTCGTACGAGACGCTCGCAGGCCGCACCGCCGTCGTCACCGGAGCCGCCAGCGGCATGGGCGCGGCGACCGCCCGGCTGCTCGCCGCGCAGGGCGTACGGGTGGCGCTGCTGGCCCGCCGCGCGGAGCGGCTGGAGGAGCTGGCCGGGAAGATCACCGCGGACGGCGGCCAGGCCCTCGCCGTCGCCGCCGACGTCACCGACCAGGCGTCCGTGGACGCGGCGGCGGAGCGGGTGCACGCCGCGTTCGGCCCGGTGGACCTGGTGGTCAACGCGGCCGGGGTGATGCTGCCGAACCCGCTGGACGCGGGGCGCGCCGACGAGTGGCAGCGCATGCTCGACACCAATGTGGCCGGCGCGCTGCGCGTCATCCGGGCCTTCACCGCCGACCTGGTGGCGGCAGCCGCCGAGGGCCGCACGGCCGACCTGGTCAACATCTCCTCGATCGGCGCGCACATCACGTTCCCCAACTACGCGGTCTACGGCGCCACGAAGGCCGCGCTCACCTACCTGTCCGCCTCGCTGCGCACCGAACTCGGGCCGCGCGACGTCCGGGTCACCAACATCGAGCCGGGCCTCACCGACTCGGAGCTGGCCGGGCACGTCGACAACACGGAGCTGAGCGACCAGCTGGACGGCATGTTCGACGCGCTCGGCGGGCTCTCCTCCGACGAGATCGCCGACCTCATCGCGTACACCACGAGCCGCGCCCGCCACATCAACCTGCGCCAGCTGGTCGTCCTGCCGACCCGTCAGGCGTGAGCCGGACGGGCTCCCCGGGGGAGGGCTCAGTCCTCCCAGTCGGAGGCCGTCCGCCGCTCCTCGCGACCGCGGAACAGCCGCTTGCCGTGCCCGGCCTGGACGACGTTGACGCCGACGATGCCGATCCAGGCCACGACGAGCCCGCCGATGCCGGCGTTCGCGGCGCCGATCGCGGACAGCGGGACGGCCAGGACCAGTGAGATGATCCCGAACCCGAACCGCTCGCCGAAGTTCCCGGGCGGCTGCGACGCGGGCCGCGCGCCCCGGGCGACCGAGGTCCGTTCCTCGGCGAGATGCCGCCGGACCCTGCGGTCGAGCGTGGCGTCGAGCCGCTGTTCCACCTTCTCCAGGAACGACTCGACGAGCGCGGAGTCGTAGTCGGCCCCCAGTTCGCTGCGGGCCTGCAGAGTCGCCTTGAGCTCTCTGTCGAGCTCGGTGTCCGATGCGTCCATGGTTGCCACGGTACGAAGCGGAGGCGGCCGGGTCAGTGGGGCTAGCCCCCCGGTTTCCGGTGCGGGAAAGTCGTCCGCAACGCCGTGCCCGACGCCGATCCGGCGGCGTACGGGCGGACGGGGCGAGGTCCTGGCCCCGGCAACGGCAGGCCGGCCGGCCCGGCTGCATATGGACATGCAGACCCCTTGCTGGCTGAATGGATTCGTCGGCGCCGGGCCTCGGCGCGGCGGACCTACCGAGGGGACAGGATGAGCGGGAGCAGCCCGGCCGCGCGGTTGCAGGAGCTGTTCGAGGGGCGCCGGCTCACGCCCACGCAGCGGCGCATCGCGCACTCGATGGTGCGCAGGGCCGGTGACGCCCCGTTCCTCTCCAGCGTCGAGCTGGCGGAACTGGCCGGGGTCAGCCAGCCCTCGGTCACCCGGTTCGCCGTGGCGCTCGGCTTCGACGGCTATCCCGCGCTGCGCAAGCACCTGCGCGAGGTGGCCCCGGCCGGGGCGGAGGCGGGCGAGGGCGAGGAGACGTACAACGAGTACCAGCAGGCGGTGCTCGGGGAGATCGAGAACCTGCGCCATCTCGCCGAACTCCTCGCCGACCCGGGCCCCGTGGAGCGGGCCGGCCGGCTGCTCGCCGCGTCCCGGCCGCTGCCGGTGCTCGGGCTGCGCGCGGCGTCCTCGCAGGCGCGGGGGTTCGGCTACTTCGCCGCCAAGGTGCACCCGGACATCCGGGTGCTCGACGAGGGCGGCAGCATGCTGCACGACCGGATCGACGCGGCCCGGCGGGCCGGGGCGAGCGCGCTGATCTGCTTCGCGCTGCCCCGTCACCCCCGGGAGGTCGTGGACGCGCTCGCGTACGCGCGGGGCCGGGGGCTGACCGTGGTGTCGGTGGCCGACTCCGCGTTCGCCCCGGTGGCCCGCCACAGCGACCTGCTCATCCCGGCCGCCGTCGGCACCGGCCTCGCCTTCGACACCGCCTGCGCCCCGATGCTGCTGGGCCGGGTCCTGCTGGAGGCCATGTGCGACGGCCTCCCGGACGCCCAGGCCCGCCTGGAGGAGTTCGACACGGGGGCGGCGGCGCGGGGGCTGTTCGTGGAGTGAAGTGGGGTGGGGCGGGGCGGCGTGCGGGCCTCGGACGGCCCGCACGCCCCTCGGCGCTCAGACCTCCAGGTCCGCCTCGATCTTCTTCAGCTGGTGGCGGGCCATCGCCAGGTTCGCCCGGCTCCCGTCGAGGACCAGGTAGAGGAACAGGCCGTTGTTCCCCCGCGTCTTGAGGAGCCGGATCAGGTGGTACTGGGTGCCCAGGGTGATCAGGATGTCCTCGATCTCGTCCTTGATGCCGAGGTGCTCCATGGTGCGGAGCTTGGCGCGTACGACATCGGTGTTGCCGGCGGCCGCGACCTCCAGGTTGAAGTCCTTGCCGCCGCCGAGGGTGCCCAGCGCCATGCCGCTCGTGTAGTCGACGAGGGCGACACCGGTGGTGCCCTCGATGGACGACATCGCTTCCTTCAGTGACGCTTCGGTGTTCGCCATGAGTGGTGCTCCCTTTCTCTGTCCGGCCGCTGCGGCCGGTTCCGTTGGTGCGTGTGGGTGCGGGTGATGTCAGTGGGCTCAGGTCGGGCGCTGGGGGAGGGCGCCCGGCTGCTGCGGGGGGCGCGGTACGGGGGCGGGCTGCGGGGCGCGCGCCAGGGCCCGGTCGATCAGCTCGCCGATGCGGGAGCCGGACCGGCGGCCCTCCAGATGGAGCCGACCGACGTTGATCCGGTCCTCGGCCAGCAGGGTCAGGACGGCTTGCGATCCGGCCGCGTACGTCGCGATGTAGCCCGTCTCGCCGCGTACGAGCAGTTCGCGGAAGCCGCCCCGGCCGGTCGCGTCGGTCATCCGGATCGCGACGCCGAGCGCGGCGGCGGTCAGCGCGGCGACCCCCTCGGCCTCCACCCCCGGTGTGTCGTGGGCGAGGACCAGTCCGTCGGTGCTGGCGGCCAGGGCGCCGGAGAGGAGCGGGACCCGTGCCCGTAACCGCTGGAGCTCGGCCAGGACGTCCTGCGCTTCGGCTTCCGGCACCATCAGCTGTCTCCTCCCGGCACGCTGTCTGAGCGCGCGTATCACAAGGCCTCCAATGCGGCTCGGAGCCGGCGCAGCAGGGCGACGTCGGGGTCGGCCGTGACCTCGGGCAGCGCGATCCGCTCCGCGTCCCGGGCGGCCGCCGGCGGGACCGGTCCGACCAGCCCGGCCGCCGCGAGGCGCCGCAGGTCGACCAGGACGTGGAACGCGGACCTGCCCAGTTCCTGCGCGATGTCGGTGGCCGTACGCACGCCGTCCACGCGCTCCAGCACGCGGCGCCGGCCCGGCGGCACGGGCGAGTCGTCCGGGTGGCCCGTCCGCGTCAGCGGGGCCGTGTCCACCGCCGCGTCCGGCCAGATCCGGTCCAGCAGCTCCCGGCGCCGCAGGGTCTCGCGCTGCACGGCGTCCACCGGGACCGGGCGCACGGGGCCGATCCAGTGCGCGACCCCGTACCGGAAGCGCGCCGGTGTCCTCGTCGGCGCGAGGGCGAAGAACGCGGCGTCGTACAGGGCGCCCAGGTGGCACAGTTCCAGCGCGCCGCCCGGCACCCGGCCGCTGTCCACGAGATGCCGCCCGACCCGCTGACCGGCCCCCGCCTCGGCGACCGCGTCCCACCAGCCCTCGCGGCGCAGCGCGCCGCCCCGGGTCAGCAGGACGTCGATCCCGGGCGTCGCCGGGCTCTCCGCGTGCACGACCTCGCCGTCGGCGAGGTACAGCGTGCCCCGGTCGCGCATCAGGGCGCCGGTGGCCCGTTCGGCGGCGAGGCGCTGGAGCATGGGGGAGAGCACGGGGGCGGCGGTCTCGTCCGCGAGGGCGGCTGTCACGCGAGGACCAGCCGCTCGGCGATCTCGCCCAGACGGATCCGGGCCAGTGCGAGGTTGCCCTCGGCGCGGTCCAGCCACAGGTGGAGGAAGACGCTGCTGTCGAAGTCCGTCTCCACGAACCGCAGGATGTGGTAACCGGCACGGGCGGTGACGATGACGTCCTCGACCGGGGGAGCGCTCCCCGTGCCGCCCGGAGCGGGCGCGTCCGGTAACCCGAGGGCGAAGGCGGGCTGTTCGGCGGCCATCCGGGCCACCTCCGCCGTCTCCGCCGCCGTGGCCTCGTGGTCGCCGTTGGGCGAGTCCCCGATGGTGCCGAGGGCGAGACCGCTCGTCCAGTCGACGACGGCGGCGCCCCTGGCGCCGGGCAGTCTCATGACGTCGAGCAGGCACTCGTCGATTCCGGGCACGCGGATTTCCCCTCCGACACGGTGTTCGGCTGTGACCTTGAGGTTACGCAACGTGCTTGATCCAGGTGGGGGTTCTGGCATTTTCCATCGGTACATGCAGGTGGGTGCTGGAGAATGTCCCGCCGTGAAGCGGACCGGACGGCTCCAGGGGCTGTCCGGCCGGGCCTGTTGACTGGAGCTATTCACCCGCTCAAGATGTGAATAGAAAAATCACAGTCGCGAGGAGGCACCGCCATGTCAGGACCCCGCCCCGTACGGGCGCCGCGCGGTACGGAACTGAGTGCCCTGGGATGGCAGCAGGAAGCCGCCCTGCGGATGCTGCAGAACAACCTCGACCCCGAGGTCGCCGAGCACCCCGACAAGCTCGTCGTCTACGGCGGCACGGGCAAGGCGGCCCGCGACTGGCGCTCGTTCGACGCCATGGTCCGTACGCTGCGCACGCTCAAGCAGGACGAGACGATGCTCGTCCAGTCCGGGCGGCCGGTCGGTGTCATGCAGACGCACGAGTGGGCGCCGCGCGTCCTGATCGCCAACTCCAACCTGGTGGGCGACTGGGCGAACTGGGAGGAGTTCCGCCGCCTGGAGGCGCTCGGGCTCACCATGTACGGCCAGATGACCGCCGGTTCCTGGATCTACATCGGCACGCAGGGCATCCTCCAGGGCACCTACGAGACCTTCGCCGCCGTCGCCGCGAAGAAGTTCGGGGGCTCGCTGGCCGGGACGATCACCCTGACCGCCGGGCTCGGCGGCATGGGCGGCGCCCAGCCGCTCGCCGTGACCATGAACGACGGCGTCGCAATCTGTATCGACTGCGACCCGCGCGCCATCGAGCGCCGCATCGAGCACCGGTACCTGGACGTGAAGGCCGACTCCCTGGAGCACGCGCTCCAGCTGGCCGTCGAGGCCCGGGACGCCCGCCGCCCGCTCTCCATCGGCCTTCTCGGCAACGCGGCGGAGCTGCTGCCCCGGATGCTCGCCGAGGGCGCCCCGGTCGACATCGTCACCGACCAGACCAGCGCGCACGACCCGCTGGCCTACCTCCCGCTCGGCGTCGACTTCGACGACATGGCCTCCTACGCCGCCGAGAAGCCCGCCGACTTTACCCAGCGGGCCCGCGAGTCGATGGCCCGGCACGTCGAGGCGATGGTCGGGTTCATGGACGCGGGCGCGGAGGTCTTCGACTACGGCAACTCGATCCGCGGCGAGGCACAGCTCGCCGGCTACGAGCGGGCCTTCGACTTCCCCGGCTTCGTGCCCGCCTACATCCGGCCGCTGTTCTGCGAGGGCAAGGGCCCCTTCCGCTGGGCGGCCCTGTCCGGCGAGGCGTCCGACATCCACAAGACGGACAAGGCCATGCTCGAACTCTTCCCGGAGAACGAGTCCCTGCACCGCTGGATCAAGATGGCCGGCGAGCGCGTCCACTTCCAGGGCCTGCCCGCCCGCATCTGCTGGCTCGGCTACGGCGAACGCGACCGGGCCGGCGAGCGCTTCAACGACATGGTGGCGAGCGGTGAACTCGCGGCGCCGCTGGCGATCGGGCGCGACCACCTGGACTGCGGGTCCGTGGCCTCCCCGTACCGGGAGACCGAGGCCATGCTCGACGGCTCCGACGCGATCGCGGACTGGCCGCTGCTGAACGCCATGGTCAACGTGGCGTCGGGTGCGTCCTGGGTCTCCCTCCACCACGGCGGCGGGGTCGGCATGGGCCGCTCCATCCACGCCGGGCAGGTGACCGTCGCCGACGGCACGCCGCTGGCCGGCGAGAAGATCCGGCGGGTGCTGACGAACGACCCGGGCATGGGGGTCATCCGGCACGTGGACGCGGGGTACGACATCGCGGAGTCCGTGGCCTCGGACAAGGGTGTGCGGGTGCCGATGGGGGAGGACAGGGCGTGACTTTGCCTCCGGCTGCGCAGGGGGGCGGTGCGGGGCCTTCGCCGGGTGCGGGTTCCGTTGTGCCCACCCGTTCCGCCCTGCGGAACAGTTGCCCACAACCTGCTTCCTTTCAGGCCATGTGGGCCGAGCTCGCGCCCGTCGGGCGGCACCCCGGCAGCGGGGGATACCGGCGGTACGCATGGACCGGGGCCGACGCCGAGTGCCGGGAGTGGTTCCGGGCGCAGGCCGAGGCGCGGGGGCTGGCCGTCGAGACCGACCGGAACGGGAACCAGTGGGCCTGGCTCGGGGACCCGCTCGCCGGGGACGCCGTCGTCACCGGGTCGCACCTCGACTCCGTGCCCGACGGCGGTGCCTTCGACGGGCCGCTGGGCGTCGTGTCGTCCTTCGCCGCGCTCGACGAACTCCGCCGCAGGGGAGCGGAGTTCACCAGGCCGCTGGCCATCACCAACTTCGGGGACGAGGAGGGCGCCCGCTTCGGCCTCGCCTGCGTCGGCTCCCGGCTCGCCGCCGGGCAGCTGACCGTCGAGGCCGCGCACCGGCTGCGCGACGCCGACGGTGTCACCCTGCCGCAGGCCATGGCCGCCGCCGGATACGACCCCGACGCCATCGGGCCCGACCCCGAACGGCTCGCCCGGATCGGCGCGTTCGTCGAACTCCACGTCGAGCAGGGCCGCGCCCTCGACCTGAGCGGCGACCCCGTCGGCATCGCCTCCGCGATCTGGCCGCACGGGCGCTGGCGGTTCGACTTCCGGGGCGAGGCCAACCACGCGGGCACCACCCGGCTCGCCGACCGCCGCGACCCGATGCTCACGTACGCCGAGACCGTCCTCGCCGCCCGCCGGGAGGCGGAACTCGCCGGTGCCCTCGCCACCTTCGGCAAGATCGCCGTCGAGCCCAACGGGGTCAACGCCATCCCCTCCCTCGTGCGCGGCTGGCTCGACTCGCGCGCCGCCGACCAGGACACCCTGGACACGGTCGTCGCCGCCGTCGAGCGCGCCGCCCGGGAGCACGCCGAGCGGGCCGGCATCGACCTCGACGTCGTCCGCGAGTCGTTCACGCCCGTCGTCGAGTTCCAGCACGCCCTGCGCGACGAGCTGGGCACCCTGCTCAAGGGCTCCGCCCACGGCACCGGCCGCCCGGTCCCCGTGCTCGGCACCGGCGCCGGGCACGACGCGGGTATTTTGTCCGCTTCGGTCCCGACCGCCATGCTGTTCGTACGGAACCCGACCGGGGTCTCGCACTCGCCGGCCGAACACGCCGCCGAGGACGACTGCGTGGCCGGGGTGACCGCACTCGCCGACGTACTGGAAGGTCTCGCGTGCCGCTGACGACGGAGGCGACGGGCAAGCCCGTCACCGAGACGTACTGGCTGTCCCACGCCTGGCTCGGCACCCATGTCGAGCCGGGTGTCGTCCTGGAGGTGTCCGACGGGCGGATCGCCCGCGTCCGCACCGGCGTGGACACCCCGCCGCCCGGCGCGACCGCGCTGCGCGGGTTCACCCTGCCGGGCCTGGCGAACACCCACTCGCACGCCTTCCACCGCGCCCTGCGCTCCACCGTCCAGGTGGGCTCCGGCACCTTCTGGACCTGGCGCGAGACCATGTACCAGGTCGCGTCCCGGCTCACCCCGGACACCTACTACGCGCTGGCCCGCGCGGTGTACGCGGAGATGGCGCTCGCCGGCATCACCGCGGTCGGCGAATTCCACTATCTGCACCACGGGCCCGGCGGCACCCCCTACGACAACCCGAACGCCATGGGCGAGGCGCTGATCGCGGCAGCCCGCGAGGCCGGCATCCGGATCACCCTGCTCGACACCGCCTACCTCTCCGCCGGATTCGGCTCCGGGCCCGGCCACTACCACGAGCCCGACCGGCACCAGGCCCGCTTCAGCGACGGCACCGCCGACGCCTGGGCCGAGCGCGCCGCCCTCCTCAAGGGCGACGACCACGCGCTCATCGGCGCCGCCGTCCACTCCGTGCGGGCGGTCCCGGCCGGCCAGCTCTCCACCGTCGCCCGGTGGGCCGAGGAACGGCGGGCACCCCTGCACGTCCACCTCTCCGAGCAGACCGCCGAGAACGACGCCTGCCTCGCCGCGCACGGGCGCACCCCCACTCAGCTCCTCGCCGACCACGGCGTCCTCGGACCCCGCACCACCGGCGTCCACAACACGCACCTCACCGACGAGGACATCGCGCTCATCGGCTCCACTGCCACCGGCACCTGCATGTGCCCGACCACCGAACGCGACCTCGCCGACGGCATCGGCCCCGCGGCCGCCCTCCAGCACGCCGGCTCCCCGCTCTCGCTGGGCAGCGACAGCCACGCGGTGATCGACCTCTTCGAGGAGGCCCGCGCGATGGAGCTCGACGAACGCCTGCGCACCCGCAGGCGCGGCCACTGGACCGCCGCCGCCCTGCTGCGCGCCGCCTCCGCCGACGGCCACGCCGCGCTCGGCCGGCCCGACGCGGGCGTCCTCGAACCGGGCGCCCCCGCCGACCTGGTGACGGTGGCCCTGGACTCCGTCAGGACAGCGGGGCCGGTGGCCCGGCTGGCAGCGGAGACCGCCGTATTCGCCGCCTCCGCGGCCGACGTCCGCCACACGGTGGTGGCGGGGCGCCACCTCGTACGCGACGGACGGCACACGCTGGTCGACGACGTCCCCGAAGCGCTCGCCCGAGCCATCGGCGCCCTGCGCCCCTAGGGGGTGTCTGACAAATCCCCCAGCAGCAGTCCGGGGAACGCCCCCCGGCTCCACGCAAGGAGAGCAGCCCCCCGATGACGACGACCGCCATCACCCACATCTCCGCACTCGTCACCAACGACCCCTCCCTCGGTGACTCGTCCCCCCTCGGACTGATCCGGGACGCGGCCGTCGTCATCGAGGGCGACCGCGTCGTCTGGACCGGTGCGTCCAGCAAAGCACCCGCCACCGACAACGCCGTCGACGCGGGCGGCCGGGCCGTGATCCCCGGCTTCGTCGACTCCCACTCCCACCTGGTCTTCGCGGGCGACCGCACCGAGGAGTTCAACGCCCGGATGTCCGGCCGGGCCTACAGCGCGGGCGGCATCCGCACCACCGTCGCCGCCACCCGCGCCGCCACCGACGAACAGCTCTCAGCCAACGTCGCCCGCTACCTGGCCGAGGCGCTGCGCCAGGGCACCACCACCTTCGAGACCAAGTCCGGCTACGGCCTCACCGTCGAGCACGAGGCCCGCGCCCTGCGCATCGCCGCCCGCCACACCGACGAGGTCACCTTCCTCGGCGCCCACATCGTCTCCCCGGACTACGCCGACGACCCGGCCGGCTACGTGGACCTGGTCACCGGGCCGATGCTCGACGCCTGCGCCCCGTACGCCCGCTGGATCGACGTCTTCTGCGAGCGCGGGGCCTTCGACGGGGACCAGGCCCGCACGATCCTCACCGCGGGCCGCGCCAGGGGCCTGCACCCCCGGGTGCACGCCAACCAGCTCGGCCACGGCCCCGGTGTCCAGCTCGCCGTGGAGCTCGACGCCGCCTCCGCCGACCACTGCACCCACCTGACCGACGCGGACGTGGACGCCCTGGCCGGGTCGGCCACCGTGGCCACCCTGCTGCCCGGCGCCGAGTTCTCCACCCGGGCCGCCTGGCCGGACGCCCGCCGGCTGCTCGACGCGGGCGCCACCGTCGCGCTCTCCACGGACTGCAACCCGGGCTCCTCGTTCACCTCGTCCCTGCCGTTCTGCGTCGCGCTGGCCGTGCGGGACATGGGCATGACCCCGGACGAGGCCGTCTGGTCCGCCACGGCGGGCGGCGCCGCCGCCCTGCGCCGCGACGACATCGGCCGCCTCGCCCCGGGCGCCCGCGCCGACCTGGTGGTTCTGGACGCGCCCAGCCACGTCCACCTCGCGTACCGGCCGGGCGTGCCGCTGGTCCACGAGGTGTGGCGCGCCGGCGAACGCGTCGTGGCGCCGCGCGGTGCCCCGTACGGCGGCTGACCCGGCCACGTACCCCCCGACACGCGGAAGGACCTGCCCGGCGGGGCAGGTCCTTTCCGGAAGTCCTCGCGCGGCGGCGCGAGACGTGTCTCACTCGTCCAGCGTCAGGCCCTTGCGCAGCTTGGTCAGGGTGCGCGAGAGCAGGCGCGACACATGCATCTGGGAGATGCCCAGCTCCTCGCCGATCTCCGACTGCGTCATGTTGGCGACGAACCGGAGCGAGAGGATCTGCCGGTCGCGGCCCGGCAGCGAGGCGATGAGCGGCTTCAGGGACTCGACGTACTCGATGCCCTCGAGCCCGTGGTCCTCATAGCCGATCCGGTCGGCCAGCGCGCCCTCGTGCTCGTCCTCCTCGGGCTTGGCGTCGAGCGAGCTCGCGGTGTACGCGTTGCTCGCGGCCATGCCCTCCACAACCTCGTCGCGGGTCAGGCCGAGGCGGTCGGCGAGCTCGCCCACGGTGGGCGCCCGGTCGAGCTGCTGGGCGAGCTCGTCGCCCGCCTTGGCCAGGTCGAGCCGCAGCTCCTGCAGCCGGCGCGGTACGCGCACGGACCAGCTGGTGTCGCGGAAGAAACGCTTGATCTCGCCGACGATGGTCGGCATCGCGAAGGTCGGGAACTCGACGCCCCGGCTGAGCTCGAAGCGGTCGATCGCCTTGATCAGGCCGATCGTGCCGACCTGGACGATGTCCTCCATCGGCTCGCTGCGGGAGCGGAAGCGGGACGCGGCGAACTTGACCAGGGCCAGGTTCAGCTCGACGAGCGTGTTGCGTACGTAGGAGTACTCGGCCGTGCCCTCTTCGAGGGATTCGAGCCGGGCGAAGAGCGTCTTCGACAGGGCCCTGGCGTCCAGCGCCCCCACTTCGGTGTAGGGCGGGATCTCGGGAAGGCCCTCGAGTCCGTCGAGTCCTTCGGTGTGTGATTCGGTCAGTCCCTGAGGACATGCCGACGGCGCGTGGTGGGTACGCGGTACGTCGAGCCGGGGTGACATGGTCTCCTCCATCGTTCTCGGCATATGGCTGCCGATGCCCATACGTGTTCCTGCGGTGAAGCGGCGCCTCCGAGGCCGGTCGTGTTTTAGGTGTCCCCCTACCCTTACCCGCTCGTCACGGCTCGGTACAACCTCCAATTGACGCCATATGTCCGGTTTGTTGAGGTCTTCCGCTACCGCGTGGCGCAGGGAACGCGTACTGTTCCAAGAACATCAGTGACAACTGCCACGCATCCGTACGTGCGGTGATGCGGACAGTGACGAGCGGTGAAGAGGGACGGGCATGGACCGCGGGACGGTCGGCAGTGCGAACCGGGGTCGGCTTCAGGTCGAGGCCCGGACCGAGGGGCGCAGCGAGGTGGTGACGCCGGTCGGTGAGCTCGATCACCACACGGCTGATCTGCTGCGCGAGCCGCTGGAGAGCGCGGTCGAACAGGGGCGTTCGCGCCTGGTGGTCGACTGCTCGCGACTCGACTTCTGTGATTCCACCGGGCTGAACGTGCTGCTCGGTGCCCGCCTCAAGGCGGAGGCAGCCGGGGGAGGGGTTCATCTGGCCGCAATGCAGCCGGTGGTGGCGCGGGTCTTCGAGATCACGGGGGCCGAGGCGGTATTCACCGTCCACGCCACGCTCGACGAGGCCCTGGAGACCTGACCGGACCGTGTTCCGGTCCCCCCGGGCGCCTCGCCGGTCGCGTGAGTTACGCGATCCGCGAAGGCGAAGGGGGTGTCGTCGAGGTTCGGCCGGGCAGGAGATCTTCCGGCGAGCCCGGGGCGGCCCGGCCCTCCGTGTCTGTGCGGTTCCTGTATCAGTGTCCGTACAGGTATGCAGTCGTATCTGTTCAATAGTTTGCATCTGTCCAATGGCGACATGGTGAATCGGTGAGGTGAAGCGCTGATGAGCACCACCCGGCAGCATCCGCCGGGCGACCTCGGCCGCGAGCCGGAGGGCGCGGGCGTTTCCTCCGCCGAGCCCGTCCGGCCGCCCGAGGCCGCCGAGCGGCAGTGGCGCACGCTGTCGTTGCGGGAGGCCACCGGCATCGTGCCGACGGCCCGTGATTTCGCCCGCCAGGCGCTCCACGACTGGGGCTGGCTCCCCGCGGCCGGAGCCGACCGCCGGGCCGCCGCGGAGGACGTCCTGCTGGTCGTGTCCGAGCTGGTGACCAACGCGTGCCTGCACGCGGGAGGCCCGGACGAGCTCCGTATCGCGCACAGCCCCAAGGTGCTGCGCGTGGAGGTCACCGACGGCGGTGCGGGCCAGCCCGAGCCGCGTACGCCGCACCGGGCCGGGCGGCCCGGCGGGCACGGCATGTTCATCGTGCAGCGGCTCTGCCTGGACTGGGGAGTCGTACGGGTGCCGGGCGAGGCGGGCAAGACCGTCTGGGCGGAGCTGGCCGCCCCGGCGTGACCGGCGCGTACCACGGCATACGGAAGGGGCCGCCGCACCGAGGAATCGGTGCGGCGGCCCCTTCCGGTTACGGGCTGCCGCGTCAGTGCACGTCGCCCATGTGCCGGGCGACCTTCCTGCGGTACATCCAGATGCCGACACCGGCGATGACGGCGAGGATCACCTCGAAGGCGACGGACCCGGTGTTGTCCAGGTCCACGCCCAGCTGCTTGGAGGTGAGCAGACCCGTCACGGAGTCGCCGGCGGTGACGGCGAGGAACCAGACACCCATCATCTGCGAGCTGTACTTCGCCGGGGCCATCTTCGTCGTGACCGACAGGCCGACCGGCGACAGGCAGAGCTCGGCGACCGTCTGGATGAAGTAGATCGCCACCAGCCACATCGGGCTGACCTTGCCGCCGTTGGCGGCGGTGTCGATCAGCGGGATGAGGAAGACCGCGAAGGAGACGCCGATCAGCACGAGGCTGGAGGCGAACTTGACCGCGGTGCTCGGCTCCTTGCCGCGCTTGTTCAGCCATAGCCACCCCGAGGCGAGCACGGGGGCCAGCGCCATGACGAAGATCGGGTTCAGCGACTGGTACCAGGAGGTCGGGAAGTCGAAGCCGAACAGGTGGTTCGTCGTCGAGTTCTCACCGAAGATCGACAGGGTCGAGCCGTTCTGGTCGTAGATCATCCAGAAGACGGCGGCGACCACGAAGAACCAGATGTAACCCGACAGCTTGGACTGCTCGGTGGTCGTCAGCTCCTTGTCGCGCTTCATGCGGACCAGGACGGCGACCGGGATGATCAGTCCGGCCAGGGTGATCGGCAGGATGCCCCAGTCGACGAAGTTGCCGGTGGCGCCGAGCAGGCCGTAGAAGACGACCGCGACGATCAGCCAGATCAGACCCTTGCGCAGGGCCGACTGCTTCTCCTGCTCGGTCGCCGGGGTGGCGACGACGTCGCTCTTCGGGCTCAGGTGGCGGGTGCCGAGCAGGAACTGGGCGAGGCCCAGCGCCATGCCGATCGCGGCCAGCGCGAAGCCGAAGTGCCAGTTGACGTTCTCACCGACGGTGCCGATGGTCAGCGGGGCGAGGAAGGCGCCCACGTTGATGCCGATGTAGAAGAGCGTGAAGCCACCGTCGCGGCGCGGATCCTCCGGGCCCTTGTAGAGGTGGCCGACCATCGTGGAGATGTTGGCCTTCAGCAGGCCGGAGCCGAGCGCGACGAGGGCGAGACCGGCGAAGAAGGTCGCCGAGTTGGGCACCGCGAGCGTGATGTGGCCGAGGATGACGACGGCGCCGCCGATGGCGACGGTCTTGCGCGGCCCCCAGAAGCGGTCGGCCATCCAGCCGCCGGGCATGGCGAGCAGGTACACCATCGCCATGTAGGCGGAGTAGATCGTCGTCGCGGTGGTGGCGTTCATGTGCATGCCGCCGGGCGCGATCAGGTACAGCGGGAGCAGTGCCTTCATGCCGTAGAAGCTGTATCGCTCCCACATCTCGGTCATGAAGAGCGTGGCCAGGCCCCGGGGGTGGCCGAAGAAGGTCTTCTCGCCACCAGCGGTGCTCGACGGGTCCTTCGTCAGGCTGGACGCCATGATCGATCCTTGTGTGCTCGGGACGCGACGCCTCCAAGAAGCGGGTACGCGCCCGGTGGGGGGAGGCCGGCACCGTCACGGGTACGCCCACCGCGACGGGATCCACGCCCGGGGACGCCGTCATCGGCGGTCCGGGCCCGGCCCACAGGTCATTCACTGAAAATTCCGGGCCGGCGGGTACCGGCCCCGCACACAAAAGAGACCCTTGGCGCTCAGAGCTGCCCAAAGGTCCTTGAGTAGTGCAATAGGCGTTGAGACACCATACGACACGACAGAGATGGATATGGAAGGACTTGAGAGATGGATCACAGGTCCAGGTGCAACCACAGTCGCATATTCGAAGGTCCTCGCGGTAACGGGGTGCGAACCCGCAGGGCCGCTGGATCACCTCCCGTCCGGTCCGTCACGCGGACTACCATCAGTGCATGACCCGTGTACTGCTCGCCGAGGACGACGCATCCATCTCGGAGCCGCTGGCCCGCGCCCTGCGGCGGGAGGGTTACGAGGTCGAGGTGCGGGAAGACGGCCCGACCGCGCTCGACGCCGGTCTCCAGGGCGGCATCGACCTGGTCGTGCTCGACCTGGGGCTGCCCGGGATGGACGGCCTCGAAGTCGCCCGCCGGCTCCGTGCCGAGGGTCACACCGTGCCGGTCCTGGTGCTGACCGCCCGCGCCGACGAGGTGGACACGGTCGTCGGGCTGGACGCGGGCGCCGACGACTACGTCACCAAGCCCTTCCGCCTCGCCGAGCTGCTCGCCCGGGTCCGGGCCCTGCTGCGGCGCGGCGCCACCGAGCCCGCCCCCCAGCCGGCCACGCACGGCGTCCGCATCGACGTCGAATCGCACCGCGCCTGGATGGGCGACGAGGAACTGCAGCTCACCGCCAAGGAGTTCGACCTGCTGCGCGTCCTCGTCCGGGACGCGGGCCGGGTCGTCACCCGCGACCAGCTGATGCGCGAGGTCTGGGACACCACGTGGTGGTCGTCGACCAAGACCCTCGACATGCACATCTCCTGGCTCCGCAAGAAGCTCGGCGACGACGCCGCGAACCCGCGCTACATCGCCACGGTGCGGGGCGTCGGCTTCCGCTTCGAGAAGAGCTAGGGCCTTTCGTATGGATCAGGCCGGATCAGGGAGCGGGCTCCGGTGCCGTGCATCGCAAGGCGGAGGATTGAGGCAACGCGGAGCGTTGTTGATTGACGACAACGCCGCGAGGTGCGGTGCCGGAGCCCGCGAGCCCGGCATGATCCAAACGAAAGGCCCTAGGGCCTGTAGCGTCCCTGCTATTCGCCCGAGCCGACTGACGTACAGAAGCAGGCATGCGCCGACGACTGATCAACTCCACCCTCGCCGTCGTGCTCGTGGTGATCGCCGTCTTCGGCGTCTCCCTCGTCATCGTCGAGACCCGCACCATCAGCAGCAGCGCCCAGGAGAGCGTCGACTCCGAGGCGCTGCGGCTGATCAGCGTCATCGAGAGCCGGCTCCTGGGCGCCGAGCGGATCAACCCCGCGGTGCTGGCCGAGCAGATCGACGACAAGCGCTACGCCCTGGTCAAGATGCCCGGCCGCGCCCCCATCGAGGTCGGCGAGCGCCCCAGCGGCAGCGTGATCACCGCCACCGAGACGGGGGAGCAGGGCGAGAAGGTCACCGTCGAGGAGTCGCGCTCCGCCGTCACCCGCGAGGTCGGCCGCACGCTGATGATCATCGGAGCGGTGGCGCTGCTGGCCATCGTCTCCGCGGTCCTGCTCGCCGTACGCCAGGCCAACAAGCTCGCCTCGCCGCTCACCGATCTCGCCGAGACCGCCGAACGCCTGGGCTCCGGCGACCCCCGCCCGCGCCACAAGCGGTACGGGGTGCCCGAGCTGGACCGCGTCGCCGACGTCCTCGACGCCTCCGCCGAGCGGATCGCCCGGATGCTCACCGCGGAACGCCGGCTCGCCGCCGACGCCTCCCACCAGCTGCGTACGCCGCTCACCGCCCTGTCCATGCGGATCGAGGAGATCTCGCTGACCGACGACCCGGAGACCGTGAAGGAGGAGGCGCACATCGCCCTCGCCCAGGTCGAACGGCTCACGGACGTGGTGGAGCGGCTGCTGACCAACGCCCGCGACCCCCGGACGGGCTCGGCGGTCGTCTTCGACCTGGACGAGGTCGTCAAGCAGCAGATCGAGGAGTGGCGCCCGGCCTACCGGGGCGAGGGCCGCGCCATCGTCTGCTCCGGCAAGCAGGGCCTGAGCGCCGTCGGCACCCCGGGCGCGGTCGCCCAGGTCCTGGCCGCGCTGATCGAGAACTCGCTCATGCACGGCGGCGGTACGGTCGCGCTGCGCACGAGGGTCACCGGCAACCAGGCGGTGATCGAGGTGACGGACGAGGGCCCCGGGGTCCCCGCCGACCTGGGCGCGCGGATCTTCGAGCGGACCATCAGCGGCCGCAACTCCACGGGCATCGGCCTCGCGGTCGCCCGCGACCTCGCCGAAGCGGACGGCGGCCGCCTGGAACTCCTCCAGCAGCAGCCCCCGGTCTTCGCCCTGTTCCTGAGCCGCATGTCCCAACCGAGAGAAGAACCGGAACGCCCGGTGAGGTAGTTCGAGCCCGCCCGGTGAACCGGACCCGCACGTCACATCGACGCCGGCAAAAACAAGCCCGTCCGGCGATTGAGGACAAAGCGCCCGCCCGGACGCCCCGGGCCTACCGACGCGCCGGATCCGCCTCGACCCGCACGGCGGGCGCCGGCGCGGGCGCCGGCACCGTCACCAGGGCCTCTTTGTCGGCAACGCCCTCCGAAGGCGCGGGCAGCGCCTTGAACACCCACGACCGGTACGACCAGAAACGGAACAGCGTCGCGATCCCGATCCCCACGATCTTGAACACATTGCTCTGGACCGGCGTGTCCCAGCCGAACCCGTACGTCGCCACGTACAGCACACCGGTCTCGATCACCGCGCCCACCGCGCTGAACAGCAGGAACAGCGTCAGCTCACGCGTGCGGCCGGTCTTGTCGCGGTCGCGGTACGTCCAGTACCGGAAGCCCACGTAGTTGCAGAGGATGGCGACGAACGTGGCGAGGAGCCCCGCCCGCACGGTCGGGATGTCCGTGTAGCGCCACAGCAGGTTGGAAACCGCGATGTTGACGACCAGGCCGACCGCTCCGACCACGCCGAACTTGGCGATCTCCCGGGCCAGCAGCTCCAGCCGGGCCCGCAGTGCGCCTCGTTCGCTCATGTGATCGCTCAGCCCGTCCGTAAGTTCGCCTTCGTGTTCCGTCAACCCGGCCATGCTAACCAGGACGCCCGCCGGACGCCTGTGGGTACGGATGCGCGTGTGGCGAGTCTGTAACGGGGCCCCGCGGTGCCCTCGCGCCCCCGACCGGGGCCGCCCGCGGCCGGTGCGGATACCCTGGGAGCGTGACGTTCCCGGTAGTCGGCATGGTCGGTGGCGGTCAGCTCGCCCGTATGACCCACGAGGCGGGCATCCCCCTCGGCATCAAGTTCAAGCTCCTCAGCGACACCGCTCAGGACTCCGCGGCCCAGGTGGTGGGCGAGGTCGTCGTCGGCGACTATCGCGACCTGGAGACGCTGCGGGCCTTCGCGCGCGGCTGTGACGTGATCACCTTCGATCACGAGCACGTGCCCACCGAGCATCTGCGGGCCCTGGAGGCGGACGGCATCCCCGTACGCCCCGGCCCCGACGCTCTGGTGCACGCCCAGGACAAGGGGGTGATGCGCGCGAAGCTCACCGAGATCGGCGCGCCCTGCCCCCGCCACCGCATCGTGAAGGACCCGGCCGACGCCGCGGCCTTCGCCGAGGAGGCGGGAGGCTTCCCGGTCATCCTCAAGACCGTGCGCGGCGGCTACGACGGCAAGGGCGTCTGGGTGGTCCGCTCCGAGGCGGACGCGGCCGAGCCGTTCCGGGCCGGTGTCCCGGTCCTCGCCGAGGAGAAGGTCGACTTCGTACGCGAGCTGGCGGCCAACATCGTCCGCTCGCCGCACGGCCAGGCCGTGGCCTACCCCGTCGTCGAGTCGATCCAGGTCGACGGCGTCTGCGACACGGTCATCGCCCCGGCCCCCGAGCTGGACGAGGCGCTGGCCGGCGAGGCCCAGCAGCTCGCGCTGCGCATCGCGTCCGAGCTGGGCGTGGTCGGCCACCTCGCGGTGGAGCTGTTCGAGACGCGCGACGGCCGCATCCTGGTCAACGAGCTGGCCATGCGCCCGCACAACTCCGGGCACTGGACCCAGGACGGCGCGATCACCTCCCAGTTCGCCAACCACGTACGGGCGGTCCTCGACCTCCCCCTCGGCGACCCGCGCCCCCGCGCCCCGTGGACGGTCATGTGCAACGTCCTGGGCGGCGACTACCCGGACATGTACCAGGGCTACCTGCACTGCATGGCGCGCGACCCGCAGCTCAAGATCCACATGTACGGCAAGGACGTGAAGCCCGGCCGCAAGGTCGGACACGTCAACACCTACGGCGACGACCTGGCGGACGTGCGCGAGCGCGCCCGGCACGCGGCCGACTACCTGCGAGGAACGATCACCGAATGACCTCTCCCGCCTCCACCGCACCGGTCGTCGGCATCGTCATGGGCTCGGACTCCGACTGGCCCGTCATGGAAGCGGCGGCCAAGGCCCTCGACGAGTTCGAGATCCCGTACGAGGTCGACGTCGTCTCCGCCCACCGCATGCCCCGCGAGATGATCGCGTACGGCGAGAACGCGGCCGGCCGGGGCCTCAAGGCGATCATCGCGGGCGCGGGCGGCGCCGCCCACCTGCCCGGCATGCTCGCCTCGGTCACCCCGCTGCCCGTCATCGGCGTCCCGGTCCCGCTGAAGTATTTGGACGGCATGGACAGCCTGATGTCCATCGTCCAGATGCCCGCCGGCATCCCGGTCGCCACCGTCTCCATCGCCGGTGCGCGCAACGCGGGCCTGCTGGCCGTCCGCGTCCTGGCCGCGGCCGACCCCGATCTCCAGCGCCGGATGACGGAGTTCCTGGGCGACCTCAACGACCAGGCGACCGAGAAGGGCAAGCGGCTGCGCCAGAAGGCCGCGGGCGCGGAGTCCTTCGGCTTCGGGAAGTAGGCACCGTGACGGACCGACTGGACCGGGCCCGGGAACTCCTCGCGGAGTACCCCGTCGTCGACGGCCACAACGACCTGCCGTGGGCGCTGCGCGAGCAGGTCAACTACGACCTGGCCGCGCGGGACATCGCCACCGACCAGTCGGCCCATCTGCACACCGACATCCCCCGGCTGCGCGCCGGGGGCGTCGGCGCCCAGTTCTGGTCGGTCTACGTACGCTCCGACCTCGCGGGCGACGCCGCCGTCAGCGCCACCCTGGAACAGATCGACGCCGTCGCCGAACTGCTCGACCGCTACCCGGCGGACCTGCGGCGCGCCCTGACCGCCGACGACATGGAGGCGGCCCGCGCCGAGGGCCGGATCGCCTCGCTGATGGGCGCCGAGGGCGGCCACTCCATCGACAACTCGCTGGGCACCCTGCGCGGCCTGTACGCGCTGGGCGTCCGCTACATGACGCTCACCCACAACGACAACATCGCCTGGGCGGACTCCGCGACCGACGAGCCCGGTGTCGGCGGCCTCTCGCCGTTCGGCCACGAGGTCGTCCGCGAGATGAACCGCACCGGCATGCTGGTCGACCTCTCGCACGTGGCGGCGACGACCATGCGCGACGCGCTCGCCACCTCCACGGCGCCGGTGATGTTCTCGCACTCGTCCTCGCGGGCCGTCTGCGACCACCCGCGCAACATCCCCGACGACGTCCTGGCCCTGCTCCCGGCCAACGGCGGCATCGCCATGGCCACCTTCGTACCGAAGTTCGTCCTGCCGGAGGCCGTCGCCTGGACGCAGGCCGCCGACGAGAACCTGCGCGCCCACGGGCTGCACCACCTGGACACCACCGAGCGCGCGATGAAGCTGCACGCCGCGTTCGAGGCGGCCAACCCCCGCCCGGCCGCGACCGTGGCCACCATCGCCGACCACCTCGACCACATGCGCGAGGTCGCGGGCGTCGACCACATCGGCATCGGCGGCGACTACGACGGCACCGCCTTCCTCCCGCAGGGACTGGAGAGCGTCGCCGGCTACCCGAACCTGATCGCGGAACTGCTGCGCCGGGGCTGGTCCCCCGCCGACCTGGCCAAGCTCACCTGGCGCAACGCCGTACGGGTGCTGCGCGACGCAGAGGCCGTGGCACGGGACCTGCGCACCCGGCGCGGCCCGTCGCACGCCACGATCGAACAGCTGGACGCCCCGGCGGCCTGAGCCACCGGGGCGCCCACGCGCTCCTCTTCTTACTCACAGGCGCAGAGACAGAACGGGTGCCCCGCCGGGTCGGCGTACACCCGGAAGCTCCGCTCGCGGTCGTCCGCCTCCAGCACCGTCGCGCCCAGCGCCAGCACCTCCCGCTCCGCCGCGTCCAGATCGTCCACCGTCAGGTCCAGATGGAACTGCTGCGAGGCGTCGGCCCTAGGCCATTTCGGCGGTACGAAGCCGGGGGCGGCCTGGAAGGCGAGCGGCGCGCCCGCGCTTCCCGTGAGGTTCACCCAGTCCTCCTGCTGCTCGACCTCGCCGCCGATCAGCGCGGCGTAGAAGTTCGCGAGGGCGACGGGGTCGGGGCAGTCCAGAACGACGGCACCCACTGCGGCCAGAGCCATGTTGCTTCCTCCTCGGGCAGACTACGGACAGGTGGTTACCGCTTCAATCGCTCAACCGGTAACCGTGACTGCATGCTGCCGCATAGGGGGTAACGTCGCAACCATGAATGAGAGGGATTCCGCGCCCGGCGGACTCGCGCTCGTCGAAGCGCTGGTCAACAGCCTGAACGTCGAGACCGGCGCGGACAGCCTCGACACGGCGGAGGGGCGCGCCGCGTTCGCCCTCGCGGAACCGGACGTGCCGACGGCCCGCGCCCTGCGCGAGGCCCTGCGCGCGGCCTGCCTGGCCCACGCGGGCCACTGCTCGGACGACGACCCGTTGTGCGTACTGGACCGGCTGCTCGCCGAGGCGCCGCTGCGGGTATCCGTGGACGCGGCGGGCGGGGCGGTGCTGTGCCCGGTGGAGGAGCCGCCGGGGCTCACGGCGCGGATCGCGGCCGCCATCGCCGCCGCGGTGGCCGAGGGAACCTGGGCCCGGCTCAAGGCGTGCGAGGCGGCGGACTGCCGCTGGGCCTACTACGACCGCAGCCCGGCGGGGCGCCGCCGCTGGTGCTCGATGTCGGTGTGCGGCGCCCGCGCCAAGATGCGTACGTACCGCGCGAGGCGCGGCTGAGAGGGGCCGGGGGTCAGGCGGCCGGGCGGCCCATCGCCCGGTAGGTCCAGCCGGCCTCCCGCCACACGGCGGGGTCGAGCGCGTTGCGCCCGTCGAGGATGATCCGGCTGCCCGCGACCGCGCCCAGCGCCTCCGGGTCCAGCTCGCGGAACTCGCGCCACTCCGTCAGGTGCAGCACGACGTCCGCGCCGCGCACCGCGTCGAGCGCGCTCTGCGCGTATCCGAGAGTCGGGAAGAGGCGGCGGGCGTTCTCCATGCCCTTCGGGTCGAAGACGGTGACCTGGCCGCCCTGGAGGTGGATCTGGCCGGCCACGTTGAGCGCCGGCGAGTCGCGTACGTCGTCCGAGTCCGGCTTGAACGTGGCGCCCAGCACGGCGACCCGCTTGCCGAGGAAGGAACTGCCGCCCACGGCCTCCCGGGCCAGCTCCACCATGTGGCCCCGGCGGCGCATGTTGATCGAGTCGACCTCGCGCAGGAACGTCAGCGCCTGGTCGACGCCCAGCTCACCGGCGCGGGCCATGAACGCGCGGATGTCCTTGGGCAGGCAGCCGCCGCCGAAGCCGATGCCGGCTCGCAGGAACTTCCTTCCGATGCGCTCGTCGTGCCCGATCGCCTCGGCGAGCTTGGCGACGTCCCCGCCGGCGGCCTCGCAGATCTCGGCCATGGCGTTGATGAACGAGATCTTGGTGGCCAGGAAGGAGTTGGCGGCGGTCTTCACCAGCTCGGCGGTCGGGTAGTCCGTCACGACGAACGGGGAGCCCTCCGCGACCGGGACGGCGTACACCTCGCGCAGCAGCTTCTCGGCCCGCTCGCCGGCCACGCCGACGACGATGCGGTCCGGGTGCAGCGTGTCGTCGACGGCGAAGCCCTCGCGCAGGAACTCCGGGTTCCAGGCCAGTTCCGCGCCGTCGCCCGCGGGGGCCAGCTCCGCGAGGCGGGCGGCGAGGCGGGCGGCCGAGCCGACGGGCACGGTGGACTTGCCGACGACCAGGGCGGGGCGGGTGAGCAGCGGCGCCAGCGAGTCGAAGGCGCTCTCGACGTAGGACATGTCACAGGCGTACTCGCCGTGCTTCTGCGGAGTGTTGGTGCACACGAAGTGCACATCGCCGAACTCCGCCACCTCCTCCCAGGAGGTGGTGAACCGCAGCCGCCCGGTGGACCCCTCGATGCCCGCGACGTGCCGCTGAAGCAACTCCTCCAGGCCGGGCTCGTACATCGGGACCTTGCCGGCCGACAGCATCTCGATCTTCTCGGGCACGACATCGAGGCCCAGGACCTCGAAGCCGAGCTCCGCCATGGCCGCGGCGTGCGTGGCGCCCAGATAGCCGGTGCCGATCACGGTGATCCTGAGGGCCATGAAGTGCTCCTGTGAGATGCGGACAGACGTGCGGTGAATGAGCATAGTCCCGGCCGTGAAGCCTCCGATTTCCGGCTGTCGCGCAGCTCACGGCCCGAGCGCGTATGCCGGGGGCGGGTCGAACGCCTAAAATTGGGTTACTTAACGGTAGTTAGCACCCTGGGGAGTGAGCGTCTTGGCGGGTTCGACCGATTTCGACCTGTACCGTCCGGCCGAGGAGCACGAGATGCTCCGTGAGACGGTGCGTGCGCTCGCCGAGGCGAAGATCGCCCCGTTCGCGGCCGCGGTCGACGAGGAGGCCCGCTTCCCGCAGGAGGCGCTGGACGCCCTCACCGCCGCCGATCTGCACGCGGTCCACGTACCGGAGGAGTACGGCGGCGCCGGCGCCGACGCTCTCGCCACGGTCATCGTGATCGAGGAGGTGGCCCGCGCCTGCGTCTCCTCCTCCCTCATCCCGGCCGTGAACAAGCTCGGTTCGCTCCCGGTCGTCCTCTCCGGCTCCGAGGCCCTGAAGAAGAAGTACCTGGGCCCGCTCGCCAAGGGCGACGGCATGTTCTCGTACTGCCTCTCCGAGCCGGACGCGGGCTCCGACGCCGCCGGCATGAAGACCCGCGCCGTGCGCGACGGCGACTTCTGGGTCCTCAACGGCGTGAAGCGCTGGATCACCAACGCGGGTGTCTCCGAGTACTACACGGTCATGGCCGTCACCGACCCGGAGAAGCGCTCCAAGGGCATCTCGGCCTTCGTCGTCGAGAAGTCCGACGAGGGTGTCTCCTTCGGCGCCCCCGAGAAGAAGCTCGGCATCAAGGGCTCCCCGACCCGCGAGGTCTACTTCGACAACGTCCGCATCCCCGCCGACCGCATGATCGGCGAGGAGGGCACCGGCTTCGCCACGGCGATGAAGACCCTGGACCACACCCGCATCACCATCGCGGCCCAGGCCCTCGGCGTCGCCCAGGGCGCGCTGGACTACGCCAAGGGCTACGTCCAGGAGCGCAAGCAGTTCGGCAAGCCGATCGCGGACTTCCAGGGCGTCCAGTTCATGCTCGCCGACATGGCCATGAAGCTGGAGGCCGCCCGCCAGCTCACGTACTCGGCCGCCGCCAAGTCCGAGCGCGTCGACGCCGACCTCACGTTCTTCGGCGCCGCCGCCAAGTGCTTCGCCTCCGACGTCGCCATGGAGGTCACCACGGACGCCGTCCAGCTCCTCGGCGGCTACGGCTACACCCGTGACTACCCGGTGGAGCGCATGATGCGCGACGCCAAGATCACCCAGATCTACGAGGGCACGAACCAGGTCCAGCGCATCGTGATGGCGCGGAACCTGCCGTAACGGGACGTCTTCCGTACGCAGGCACAGCCCCCGGCCGCGATGCCGGGGGCTGTCGCACACGTGCGCTGATCAACTGCGCGTCAGACCGTTGCTAGGCTGCGGGCGTTGGCCAGTGCATCACAGTGGGGGAGCGGGCCGATGGACGTGAAGGATGTCTTCGAGCCGCTTCAGGCGACCGACCCGGCCGAGGTGGCCGGCTACCGGCTCGCCGCCCGGCTCGGCGCGGGGGGCATGGGCCGGGTCTACCTCTCGCACACCGAGGGCGGCCGGGCCGTGGCGATCAAGGTCGTACGGCCGGAGCTGGCGGACGACCCGGACTTCAGGGGGCGGTTCGGCCGGGAGGTCCGGGCGGCCCGGCGGGTGCGCGGCGCCTACACGGCCGAGCTGATCGACGCCGACGCCGAGGCCGCGACGCCCTGGCTGGCCACGCTGTACGTACCCGGGCCCTCGCTCACCCAGGCCGTGACCCGGAGCGGCCCGCTGCCGGTCTCCGCGCTGTTGTGGCTGATGGCGGGGATGGCCGAGGCGCTCCAGGCCATCCACGCCGAGGGCATCGTCCACCGGGACCTGAAGCCGTCCAACGTGCTGCTGGCCTCCGACGGGCCGCGCGTGATCGACTTCGGCATCGCGCTGGCCGCCGACGCAACCTCGTACACCACGACGGGGCACCCGATCGGCACCCCCGCGTACATGGCCCCCGAGCAGGCGTCCGGGGAAGGGGCCACGGCGGCGAGCGATGTCTTCGCCCTGGCCCAGACGGCGGCCTTCGCGGCGCTGGGCAAGCCGCTCTACGGGGACGGGCCGGGCGTCTACGTGCTGTACCGGATCATCCACTCCGAGCCCGACCTGACCCTGCTGCCCGAGCCCTTGCGGCCGCTCTTCGCCCGCTGCCTGGCCGCCGACCCTGCCCAGCGGCCCGCCCCGGCGGAGATCGTGGAGTGGTGCCGGCAGCGGCTAGGCGCGGAGGCCGAGGCGGACGGGGCGCCCGCCGTGTGGCGCGAGATCGGCGGCTCGGAGGCCGAGGTCCCGGCCCCGGTGCCCGAGTCCACTCCGGTGCGGACGAACCCATGGGCCGGACCTCCGCCCGTACCGGTCATGCGCGGGACGCGCAGGAGGCGCGTCGCGCTGGTGTCGGGCGTCGGCGTGGTGAGCGCGCTGCTGGTCCTCGGCCTGGCCTGGCAGACGATGGGGCCGATGGGCGGGGGAGAGCACCGGGCCACCGCCGACGCGTCGGTGTCGGCCGCCCCGTCCGGCGGGGCTCAGAAGGCCACGCCGGAGTCGGGGGGCTTCTCAGCGGCGGGCAAGGTCGCCGAAGAGCGGACCGCGCCGAGCACGTCGCCCTCGCCCCGGGAGCCGCAGGCCGAGCCGTACCCCCTGGTCACGGTGGACGCGAAGCACTCGCTGAATCTTGCGGATCCGCGTAAGAAGCTGGATGGCCGCACGGGCGACATCCGCTTCAGCTGCGAGTCGGTCGGTTGTGAACTGAAGAGCGACACGAGCGTGTTCATGCCCATGTACGACAAGCCGGGCACCACGCTCGACGAATGCCGGCTGTTCCTCCCGCACAGCAAGATCCACAACCTTCCGCTGGCGGCCTCGGCGAACGGAAGTGAGATCTGCATGATGAACTCCTCGGGGGACATCGCGCTGTTCGTGATCGCGACGAAGTCGACCGCGATGCCCGAACTCGCCTTCCTCATGGGTGATCTGACGGTCTGGCGCGACGCGGTCTAGCGGCTACGCCTCGCCCTTGCGCCGCACCATCTCCCCGATCCACACCGGCGCGTACGGCGACGTGCACCCCCGGGGCGTCGGATAGTCCTTCAGCACGCCCAGCCGCTCGCCGATATCCAGCGCGCGGGCACGGTGCCCGGGGTGCTCGATGCCGATCTGCGCGAGGCAGGTGTTCATCGCCCACTGGAGGCGGTCCGGAGCGTCCCGCATCTCCGCCTCGATGACATCGAGCAGCCCGCCGAGGTCGAGCCCGCCGGGCTTCTTCACCACGCGGTCGGCGGTCAGCGCCCACCCGGCGCTCGCGACGACGGGATCGCTGTCCGCGCTCCAGGCCACCCGCAGCTCCTCGGCGTACGGGTTCTTCTTCACCACGTAGTTCACGAGCCAGTCGTGCACCTTGGGCGCCCGCGCCTCGCGCAGCATGCGGTCCAGCTCGTCCCGCGTGTACTCCTTCGGCCGGCACACGAGCAGCGCCACCAGCCGCGCGGCGGTGTCGTCCGTCGCCCACAGCCCGACGGCCAGCTCCTGCTGCTTCCCCAGCCGTTTGGCGACGGCACGCAGCTTGGTGAGGTTGACCCCGTGATCGTCCCCGTGCCGCGCGTTGACGGCGCGCGCTTTGGGGTCGTCGAGCGCGGCGAGCTCGGCCATGACGTCGGCGACGGTTGCTTCGGTCACGGGGACCGCCTTTCGTACGGGGTCGTTCCTGCCGGTGGTACTACATCGGTTCGACGAAGCCGGTCCGCCACTCCGGGAGCGGGTCCGCTCCCACGCTCGTCCAGTACTCCGTGCCACGGACGACCTGCCCGTCGCGGACGGTCCAGAACGACGCGGCGCGGAAGAGGCCCAGATCTTCGTGCGGCACCTCGACCTCGGAGGCGACCTCGTCGCCCTGGGCCACCACCCTGAGCACGCGGATCGACCAGCCCTCCGGATACTCGCGGTTCACCGCGACGAAGTTGTCCCGGCCATTGATGCGTTCGAGGCTGACCGGCCACTCGACGACCGCGTCCTCCGCCACCAACTCCGCGACACCCGCCCAGTCCCGCTCCTGGATCCGGGCCCACAACGTCTCGATCACCTTTGACGGTTCCATGGGGCGGAGCCTTGCACAGGGGTCTGACACCGGGGCCGGAAGCGGGGGTGGCAGGAGGGCCGTGATCCGGTGGGGGAGAGCGGCACGGTGAACGCGCTGTCGGCGAGGGGCCGTTGGGGTACGGCGATTTGTTGGTTCACATCACTCAGCGTGGCCAAGTCTGCGTACGGTGCACAGTGACCAAGCCCTTGCGTACGGTGACTGTCCGGCGCTTGTCCGGCGTTGTCCCGGCTGTCCGGCGTGACGGGGGGGACGGTCATCGGTTGAGGAACGAAGGCACGCGCGTCGGAAGTGGGGTACGGATGAGCGCCAACAATGAGACGGACGAGCACGGTTGGGATGTCGATCCCGAGGACGAGTCGGGCGCGGCGGTGGTCGCCGCCGTGGGCCGCCAGCTCAAGACCTGGCGCGAGGCGGCAGGGATGCGGGCGGCGGAGTTCGGAGTGCTGATCGGGTACGGGGAGGACCTGATCTACAAGGTCGAGGGCGGCAAGCGCATCCCCCGGCCCGAGTACCTGGACAGGTCGGACGACGTCCTGGGGGCGCACGGCAAGATCGCCGTGATGAAGCAGGACCTGGCGGTGGTGCGGTACCCGAAGAAGGTTCGGGATTTGGCGAGTCTGGAAGCGAAGGCGGTCGAGCTCACGGCCTATGTGGCGCACGGTTTGCATGGGCTGTTGCAGACCCCTGGCCATGCGCGGGCGTTGTTCGAGGCTCGGCAGCCGCCTTACTCGCAGGACGAGGTGGAACGGATGGTTGCCGCACGCATCGCCCGGCAGTCGATCTTCGAGCGCTTGCCCGCGCCCTCCCTGAACTTCGTCCAGGAGGAGTCAGCACTCATGCGGCCCATCGGAGGCAGAATGGAGTGGCGGCGGCAGCTCGAACGATTGCTGGAGGTCGGAGACTTGCGCAATGTGACGCTCCAGGTCATGCCGACGCATCGCGAGGCCCATCCGGGGATGGACGGCGACATCAACCTGCTGAAGTTCGCGGACGGCACGGCGATTGGGCGTTCACACGGAGCGTTCAACGGACGCCGGGTCACCGACGCGAGGCACCTCCGTATCCTCGACCTGCGCCATGGCGTCATTCGGGCCGAGGCTTTCACTCCTCGGGAGACTCAGGCCCTCATTCAGCGAGTATTGGGAGCGACATGAACTGCGGGATCTCTGCGCCGGGCGATTTCGAGTTGGTCTGGATCAAGAGCAGCTACAGCAGCAACGGCAACGAAGGCGACTGCATCGAGGTTGCGGCCTCTCTCAGCGCCGTCCTCGTCCGGGACTCCAAGGATGTCCGCCGCCCCCACCTCATCCACGCCCCGCGCGCCTGGGCGGCCTTCGTCGCCCACGCGGCCCAGGCCGCGTGACGCACCCCCATCTGCCCACCACCGAGGCCGCCGTCACGGCCGTACGGGAAGTGGCTCGGGCGTACGGCCTGGAGGTCGCCGTCACCGACGACATCGGGGCCGACCGGACCTCCCGGAGGGAGTCCGCCGGGGCGTTCGCCGTGAGCGACGCGGACGGGTCCCTGCCGCACGAGGCGTTCGTCGAGCTGGGCGGGGCGCCCGCCGTCACCGTGCAGCTCTTTCCGGAGGACGATGCACGGATCGCCGTCGACGGGGTGGTGTTCGACGACGTGCCCCGGGACTCCGTGCCCGCGTTCCTGCGGTCCGTGTACGGCGGCATGGCCTACGTGAAGGGCCGGTTCTTCCCGCCGGGGCAGTGGCTCGTCGTGCCGCTGCCCGGGGACGAGACGTACAAGGAGCTGGTGCCGCGCGCCCTGCTCAGCCCCTGGCTGTCCCGCAACTTCCGCAGTGCCTGAGGACATCGGGCGGCTCGCCCACCTCTTCGACGCGCTGGGGGCCGAGGACGCCGAGGGGTGGGCCGAGTCCGAGGCCGAGGAGGGGCTGCCGCAGCTCGCCCGGTTCCGCTTGCTGCGCGCGGTGTGGCAGGACATCGACGCCTGGAGCACCACCGCGCCCCGGTGGGTGGACGCCTACCGCAGGCAGGGCGTGGCCGGCGGGGCCGTCGAGCGTGCCGTCCGGCTCGGGCTGACCGCCGAGGAGCTGGGGGAGATCGCCCGCGAGGTCGCCCGGGAGACGGCCTTTGCCCTGCTCCAGGGGCTCGACGACCCGGACCGGGGCGACGAGCCGGACGAGGTGGCGGGACGGCTGCCCGGATGGTCCCTCGGAGAACTGTCCGCCCGCGGCGACCCCACCGGGCGCGTACTCGGCGCCCTGCACGAGGACCTGAACGAAGCGGAACCGCAGACACCCACCAGCCGTACCGGAGGAGACGAGACATGACCGCGTTCGATGTGATGGAGCGGCGGATATGGGACGGGCAGGCCGACTCCTACGCCCGCACCGCCGCCCAGCTCTGTATCCGCACCGTGCCCGCCCTGCTGGACGCCGCGGGCGTCGGAGCCGGGACGCGCCTGCTCGACGTGGGCTGCGGCACCGGCAATGTGACCGCCGCCGCCCTCGGGCGCGGCGCGGTCGTCCGGGCCGTGGATGCCGAGCCCGGCATGGTCGAGGCGACCCGGCGCGCGGCGCCCGGGGCCGAGGTGCGCTCCGGGACCCTTCCCCAGCTGCCGTACGCCGACGGGGAGTTCGACGCGGTCGTCGCCAACTTCGTGCTCAACCACGTCGGCCGCCCCTTGGAGGCGCTGGTCGAGATGCGCCGGGTCACCCGCCCCGGTGGCCGGATCGCCGTCACCGTCTGGCAGCTGCCGGGCACCCCGGGGCAGACGCTGGTCGGCCGGGCCGCCCAGGCCGCCGGGCTCACCCGGCCCGACTGGATGGCCACGGTGGACGAGGAACGCAATTTCGGGCGCACCCCGGACGGCCTCGCCGCGCTGCTCACCGCCGCCGGCCTCGGAGACGTGCAGGGCACCACGCACACCTGGGACCACCATGCCGATCCGGAGCACTGGTGGGCGGGCCCCGCAGCCGGGATCGGGGCGGTCGGCGGGATGATCACGGGTGCCGGGCCGGAGGGCGTGGCGGCGGCCAAGCGGGAGTACGACGTGCTATGCCGCGAACTCCTCGCGGAGGACGGGCTGCTGGCGCTGCCGCACGCGGCGGTGCTGGCTCAGGGCAGGGTGTAGAGGACGCCCGGCTGCCACGGCGGCGGGTGCGCCACGAGGTTCTCCAGGCGGGCCCCCGCGAGCAGGCAGTCCAGGGACCAGCGGTTCGCCGAGTGGGCGATCAGGAGGACCTGGCCCCCGTCCCATTCGGCCGCCAGGTCCCGCAGGAACGCGGCCGTCGCCTCGACCACGTCCCGGTAGCTCTGGCCGCCGCCGGGCCACGGGCGGTCGATGTGGCGCGTGCGCAGCGGATGCAGGACGGCGGTCGGGGCACCGTTCAGCTCCCCGTAGTCGCATTCACGCAGCCGCGCGTCCTGGCGGAGGACGGGGGTCGCGGCACCCGCGAACGCGATGCGGGCCGTCTCCACGGCACGCGCCAGGTCCGAGGTGTAGACGGCGTCGAGCCCGGTGCCGCGCCGCCTGCCGCCCAGTTCGGCGGCCTGGCGGCGTCCGGTCGGCGAGAGCCGCCCCGGCAGCCAACCGGTGGCGATGCCCGCCTCGTTGTCGGTGGTCGTGGCGTGCGACTCGTACACGATCCTTACGGGCATGGCGGCTCCGGGCCGACGCGGGAGAACGGGCCGGGGCCTCAGTTCTCCGTGACCGTAACCTTCTCGTCGTTCTTCAGCTGCTCGACCAGCTGCTTCACCTTCGCCTTGTCCCAGGCGAGGTTGGAGCCCACGTTGCCGGCGATCGGGATGTTCATCGACGTGCCGTCGCCGCCGGTGACGCCCTTCATCGCGAAGAACATCTTGCCGAGCGACCACAGCGACATGTCCTTGTCGACGATCAGCGTGTCCAGGCCGGCGCCCATCGTCGGGTACAGCTTGAACGGGTTGATGATCGTGGAGAAGGTCGCCGTCTGGCTCGCCAGTGCCGCGAGGAACTTCTGCTGGTTCTTCGTACGGTCCAGGTCGGAGGTGAACGCGTGGCGGGTGCGGACGAAGGCCAGGGCCTCCTGGCCGTTCAGGGTCTGCTTGCCGGCCGGGAAGTCGGCGCCCGAGTACTTGTCCTTGAACGCCTTCGGGATGTCCAGCTCCACCCCGCCGATCGCGTCCACGATCTTGGCGAAGCCGCCGAAGCCGATCTCGACGTAGTGGTCGATGCGCAGGCCGGTGTTGAACTCGACGGTACGGACGAGGAGTTCCGGCCCGTCCGTGGCGTACGTGGCGTTCAGCTTCGTGGTCTTGCCCGTGCCCGGGTACTTCTTGCCGGACTCGGAGCCGACGAACGACGGGATCTCGACGTTGGAGTCACGCGGCAGCGAGACCAGCGTCGGGCCGTTGTCGCCGGTGTGCAGGATCATCATCGAGTCGGTCCGCTTGCCGTCGGCCGAACCCGTGTGGAGCCGCTTCTTGTCCTCGGACGTCATGCCCTCGCGGCTGTCGGACCCGACGATCAGGTAGTTCGTCCCCTTGCCCGCCTCCGGCCGCTCGATGACCTTCGACAGGTCGACGGCGCGGTTCAGCTTGGAGTCGGCCCAGAAGTACGTGCCCACGGAGACGCCGAGTAGCGCGACGACCAGGACCAGCGCGCCGATCTTGATCCGGCGGCGCCAGTTCGGGGCGGGGCGGCCCTGGACGTAGCCCCGGTCGTTCCCGTCGCCGGGGCCCCCGCCCTGGCCGCCGCTTCCGCCGCCGTACACCTGGCCCGTGTTGTAACCGCTGTCGTACTGCGGGTAACCGTCGTCGTAGCCCGCCGGCTGCTGCGGCACCGGGCGCTGCCTGGGCGGCGCGGGGCGCTGCTGCGGCGGGGCCGGGCGGCGCTGGACATGCGGCATCGACCGGGCGCTCTCGGGCCGCTCGCTCGCGCTGCCCTGCCCGTAGCGGTTACCGCTGCGGTTGTCGTCGGTCCAGCCGTCGGGCCAATCGTTCATACGGACCAGTGTGCAGGCCGGGGCCGTCCCTCTTACAGGGTGTGTGGAAAATCGGACCAGGGCTGTTGCGAAGCTGATGCATTGCGACGCGTTCGGAGCCCCCGCATAAGGTGGAGGGCATGACAGATCAGGCTCCGCGCCCGGAGAGCGACATTCCGGCCAAGCCCACCGCGGCCTCCCGGACCACCCTCAGCCACATCATGACCGGCAGCGACACCAATCTGCTGGGGACCGTGCACGGCGGCGTGATCATGAAGCTGGTCGACGACGCGGCGGGCGCCGTGGCCGGCCGGCACTCCGGCGGCCCCGCGGTCACCGCCTCGATGGACGAGATGGTCTTCCTGGAGCCGGTCCGCGTCGGAGACCTCGTGCACGTGCGTGCCCAGGTCAACTGGACCGGCCGCTCCTCCATGGAGGTCGGCGTCCGCGTCATGGCCGAGCGCTGGAACGAGTCGACGCCCGCGACCCAGGTCGGCAGCGCCTATCTGGTGTTCGCGGCGGTCGACGCGGACGGCCGCCCCCGCCCCGTACCGCAGGTGATCCCGGAGACGGAGCGCGACAAGCGGCGCTACCAGGAGGCCCAGATCCGCCGTACCCACCGGCTGGCCCGGCGCCGCGCGATCAGGGAACTGCGCGAGAAGCGGCTGGCCGACGGCATCGAGGACTGAGGGCGTGAGGCCGGCCGAGGGGCGCGAGGCCCGCCCCTGACCGGTTCCGTCCTCAAGCGCCGGACGGGCTGGGTTTGCCCGGCCGCCTCAAGCGCCGGACGGGCCGGGGTTGCCCGGCAGCCTCACGGGCACACCACCTCATCCCCCTTCACCGCGCCGAACCTCCCCGGCTCCGGCTCCTCCGCGTGGACCCGCTCGACCGTGCGGTAGTCCTCGCCCGCGGTCACCCGCATCGTCGCCCCCTGTCCCGGCACCGCCCGCAGCTCCGCCCCCGGCAGCGCCGCCGCCAGCGACTTCGCGGACCGGTCCCAGCGCGGGTCGTACGTCACCAGGGTGTGCGTGAGGCCGTGCTGCGGTGCGGTGAGCGGGGCGCGGGTGGTGTCGAAGCCGGTGGCGTGCAGCGCGGCGTCGACGGTGGAGCCGAGGCCGTCCCGCGCGGTGCCGTTGTACACCTGGACGCGGATCTGCTTCGGCGGGACGTCGACCTTCTTCGCGGGGTCCTTCTCGGCGGGCCGGGCGGTGGTGAGGGGTTTGTCCTCGCGCAGGGCGGTGAACAACTGCTTCGACTTGACCGGGTCCCACTTGACCGTGGAGCCGATGCCCTTGACCTGGAAGGCGACATCGCCCATCGGCACCGAGGCGAACTCCGAGGAGGAGGGGGAGAAGCCCCGCATCGCCTGGCCCAGGGAGAGCATCTGCTCCGTGTCGAAGCCCCGGTCGGCCCGTACCGACTTCAGCATCGTCGACGCGACCTCGCGGAACTTCACCGGGTTGAGGAGGACCCCGCTGCTCGTCGCCTGCTTGATCAGCGAGGCCATGAACCTCTGCTGGCGCTGCATCCGGCCCAGGTCGGCGGCCCCGTCGATGTGCCGGGAGCGTACGTACTGGAGCGCCTGCCCGCCGTTCAGCGTGTGGGGGCCCGCGGCCAGGTCGAGCCCGGTGTAGGAGTCCTTCAGCGGGCGCGCGGTGCAGATCTTCACCCCGCCGAGGGTGTCGACCGTGGTCATGAAGCTGGTGAAGTCGACCTCCAGATAGTGGTCGATCTTGACGCCCGTCATGTGCTCGACCGTCCGGACCGTGAGGCCCGGCCCGCCCTCCGCGTACGCCGCGTTCAGCTTCACCGGATGCGCCGCGTGCTCCTGGCCGGTCGTGCGGTCCCGGTGCGCGGGGATCTCCGCGTAGCTGTCGCGCGGCAGGCTGACGACGCTGGCGCGCTGTTCGTCGGCCGACAGATGCACGAGCATGATCGTGTCCGTGCAGTGGCAGGGCTGACCGCCCAGCCGGTACTTCCGCTTCTCGTCCTGGGTGATCTTGTCGCGGCCGTCCGTGCCGACCAGCAGCAGGTTCATGCCGCGCCCGCCGGCGGGCCGGTTCTTCATGTCCTTGAACGGGTCGATGCGGTCGATCCCGCTCTCCAGATTCGTCACGACCGCGTGGCCGATCCCGCCCGCCCCGAGCACCAGGACCGAGAGCCCGGTCGCCACCCGCATGCCCCAGCGCGGCCGCTCGTCCTGCTTTCTCGGCCGGCCGCGCCGTGAGGGCGCGGGGCGGGACCCGGTCGGACGGGGGGAGCGTTGCGGCGTGGGCACGGGGGACACCTCCGCGGTGCGAGGGGGACCGTTCGTACGGTAGGCCCATATGATCGGCATCCCGGTAGGTCACCCGGCGGCGCGCACCGCTGTCCCCCATTCGCGGTAACGTGGCGGCCGAATACCGCTGCCGGGAGGGGTACGAGCCCCCGGCGCCCCCGAGGACCCCGAGGACCACATGTCTGCCGCGCAGCCTCCCGCCGTCTCCGTGATCATGCCGGTGCTCGACGAGGAGCGCCATCTCCGCAATTCCGTCCGCCACATCCTGGAGCAGGAGTACGCGGGCGAGATGGAGGTCGTGATCGCGCTCGGCCCGTCCACGGACCGTACGGACGAGATCGCCGCCGAGCTGGTCGCGGAGGACCCCCGGGTGCACACCGTGCCGAACCCCACCGGCCGCACCCCCGCCGCCCTCAACGCGGCGATCAAGGCGTCGAGCCACCCCATCGTCGTACGTGTCGACGGCCACGGCATGCTCTCGCCCGACTACATCGCGACCGCCGTCCGGCTCCTGGAGGAGACGGGCGCGCAGAACGTCGGCGGCATCATGCACGCCGAGGGCGAGAACGCCTGGGAGGACGCCGTCGCCGCGGCCATGACCTCGAAGATCGGCGTCGGCAACGCGGCCTTCCACACCGGCGGCCGGGCGGGCCCGGCCGAGACCGTCTACCTGGGCGTCTTCCGCCGGGAGGCGCTGGAGAAGGCCGACGGGTACAACGTGGAGTTCATCCGCGCCCAGGACTGGGAGCTGAACTTCCGCATCCGCGAGGCCGGCGGGCTGATCTGGTTCTCGCCCGACCTGCGCGTCCAGTACCGCCCGCGCCCCTCCGTGCGGGCGCTCGCCAAGCAGTACAAGGACTACGGCCGCTGGCGCCACGTCGTCGCCCGCTACCACTCCGGCTCCATCAACCTGCGCTACCTGGCACCCCCGACCGCCGTCGTCGCCATCGCGGCCGGCCTTGTGGTGGGCGCGGCCGTCAGCCCGTGGGCCCTGGTCGTCCCCGGCGGCTACCTCGCGGCGATCGTCGCGGGCTCCCTCCCGGCGGGCAAGGGCCTGTCGCTGAAGGCCCGCGCGCAGATCCCGGTCGCGCTGGCGACCATGCACATGTCCTGGGGCTACGGCTTCCTGACGAGCCCGCGCTCCCTCGCGAAGAAGGTCATCGCGAGCCGCCGCCCGGCGATCGCCGAGCCGGGCGCCCCGGTGGCCTGATCCCGGCAGACGACGAAGAGGGGCGCCCGGCCGGACCGGGCGCCCCTCTCGCGTATGTGCGGGGCCTCTACGGCGTGCGGTACGGCCAGTAGACGTCCATGCAGTCGTCCGTCTTGGCGCCGTTGACCGCCTCGGTGCCCTCCAGCGGATCGCTGTCGTCGTCGACCGTCTTCGGCGCCTCGGAGCCCATACGCCAGTCGGAGCCGACCGTGAGCGTGAGCCCGGCCCCGTCCGGGGTGTCCTTGACGGCGCTCGTCGGCAGCCCCAGCGCCTTGGCCACGGACAGCGCGTCCGACTTGCCCTGGGCCCCGGCGCTGCGCGGGTACGACACCTCGGTCGTCAGCGCCGAACCGGGCTCGGTGGTGGTGTCCGCCTCGGTGAAGCCCTTGGACTTCAGCAGGTCGCGGACGGCGGCGGCGCGGCCCCCGGCGGGTGCCTGGCCGTCGGCGCCGGTGCCGTTGACGACGGTGATCCCGAGCGACGCGGGGGCGCCGGCCTTCGGACCCTGGGCGGCCTTCTTCTTCTCCTTCGCCCGGTCCTTCGCGTCCAGCGACTGGTCCTCGCGGAGCAGCGCCCACAGCTTGTCGGCGGAGCCGGGCTTCGGCAGGACGTGGTTGTCGTCCTCCGGGTCGGTGATGCGCGGCATCGTCAGCATGTTCATCTTGTCCAGCGGCACGTTCTTCAGCTGCATGCCGAGGTCGAACAGCTTCTTGACCGTTCCGATCTCCTCCGAGACCTGGAGCGACTTGGTCCCGGTCTCGGCGAGGTTCATCAGCCTGCCGGTGTCCGTGAAGGCGTTCTGGCTCTTCAGCTCGCGCAGCACCGCGTTCAGGTACATGTGCTGCGCCTTGGAGCGGCCGATGTCGCTGCCGAAGGCGTGCCGGGTACGCAGCCACTTGAGCGCCGTCTCGCCCTGGATCTTGTGCGTGCCCGCCTTCATCCGCAGGAACGAACCCCCGGGAACCTTGGGCTTGGGCAGGTCGTAGAGGTCCTGCTTCACACAGACCTCGGCGCCGCCGACGGCATCCGCCATGGCCACCACCCCGGCGAAGTCGACCATCATCCAGTGGTCGATGTAGACCCCGGTGAGCTTCTCCCAGGTGTCCAGGGTGCAGCCGGCCCCGCCGCGCAGCGAGACGTTGATGAGGTCGTTGGCGGCCGGGTACGTCTTGCCCGTGTCCGGGTTCTTGCACGCGGGAATGTCCACGCGGGTGTCCCGGGGGATGCTCACGACCGAGGCGTTCTTCCGGTCGGCCGACACATGCAGCAGCATCTGCACATCGGCGAGCGGTTCCGCACCGACGCTCTCCCGCGAGCCGCCGAGCTTCAGGTTCTCCTTGCTGTTGCGGCTGTCGGAGCCGATCAGCAGCAGGTTCAGCGGGGTCTCGCCCTTTGCGTTCGGGGCGGTCTTCTTCGCCCCGCTGTTGCCGGCGCTGCGCTCGCCCTTGCGGAGGTTGCTGTTCAGGTGCTGGTACCAGAGATAACCGGCCGCGCCGGTTCCCAGTATGAGGAGGGCCAGCGTGATGGCTGTCCAGCGCAGTACGCGGTGCTTCTTCCTGGGTTTTCGGCGCCCGCCGCGTCGCCCGGCGCGGTGCCCGCTGCCCGGGTCGCGCTCCCCGTCCCGGTCCGGAGCGGTGGTGGCCGTACCGCCGCCGTTCCCCTCGGCGCGGGTGTGCGGAGCCCGACGCCGCGTCCCCTCCCCAGACGTGCTGCTCCGTCCCACCAGGACCCCCCTGTTGCTCAGACTCGTATGGCGCGGTGACGTGGCGTCACTTGGAGCACCCCGCCGACTCGGCGCTGGACTTCGGAATGTCGATCTTCTTCGGCGCGGTGATCGGCGTACCGGCCGCCTGGAAGTCCTTGCCCAGCGTCAGCACCATCGCCTGAAGCCCCTCGGCATCGGTCTTGCCCGGCTTCATCGCGGACCCGGGCAGCCCCATCATCTCGGCGAGGGCGCGGGCCTGGTCCGCCTGGTTCGGGGCGTACTCCAGAGTCGTCTTGGCGATCTTCTCCGGTGCGTTGGCCTTGTTCGTGGACTTCAGGACGCCCTTGGTGTTCTGCAGCCAGGTGACCGTCTGCTGAGCACCGCCGGAGATGTCTCCACCGTTGTACACATCGACCCGGACGTCGGCCGCTGCCGCCTTGGTTCCCTTGAGGAGCGCGTCCTGCTTGCTCTTGGCCTTCTTCTTCTGCGCGGCCACTTCGGTCAGCGAGGTGTCGTCGCGCAGCATCGAGAACAGCTGCTCCGCCTGCGTCGGGTGCGGGACGACCGTGATGGGCTTCGGCTCCTCGGGGTTGTCTATCACCGGCATGGTGACGAACGTGATGTTCTTCGTGTCCGTCTTGGTGATCTCCTTGGCGAGCGCGCTGAGCTTCTTCACGTCGCCGATCGGCTTGTCGACGGTCAGTGCCTTGGTCGCCGCGTCCGCCACCTTGAACAGCTTGGTCGGGCTGGTCAGCGTTTCGTCCGACTTGGCCTGCTTGATCATCGAGCCCATGAACTGCTGCTGGCCCTTGATCCGGTCGAGGTCGCTCTCGTTGGAGTAGGCGTGCCGCGTGCGTACGAACGCCAGCGCGTCCTCGCCGCTGACCTTGTTGGGCCCCGCCGGGAGGTTGAGGTGGGACTTCGGGTCGTTGATGGCGTGGTCGAGGCAGATGTTGACCCCGCCGACCGCCGTGGAGAGGGTCTTCACCGCGTTGAAGTCGACCATCATGAAGTGGTCGATCTTCACGCCGGTCAGCTCCTCGACCGTCTTCATCGTGCAGCCCGGGTTGCGGCCGTTCTCGCCGAGGCTCCGGTTGAACCGGACGTGCTCCGTGCCCGGGATGGTCTTCTCGGAGCCGTCCTCCTGCTTGGCGGTGCACTCCGGGATGTCGGTGATGAGGTCGCGCGGGATGCTCATCGCCGTGGCGTTGGTGCGGTCCTCGGAGACGTGGAACAGGATGTTCGTGTCCGCGTGGCCGACGCTGCCCTTGTCGCCGTAGCCCTCGTTGCCCTTACCGGTCCGCTTGTCCGTACCGATGATCAATATGTTGATGGGCGCGTTGGCGGTGACGACGTTCTTGTTGCCGACGTCGCCGGTGTCCACCGTGTTGATGTTGCCGTTGAGGCGCTGGTACAGCCAGTAGCCGCCGGCCGAGAGGCCGACGAGCACGAACGCCATCGTGCCGCCCGTCCACAGCAGCGCCTTCTTCCGGCGCGACTTGGGCGCCTTGCGCTTGCGGCGGCCGGGGCCGGCCTCGCCCGGGGCGGGGCGCTCCTGGCCGCGCGGGGGGTTCGCCGACCGGCGTCCGCCCTGGCGCGGCACCTCGGTGCCGCGCCGGGGGGAAGCGTCCGAGTGGGAGCGGCGGGGGGCGTCCGAAGGGCCGCGCTGCGCCGGGGGGACCGAGGACCGGGGGGAATTCCCTCCGGAGTGATTCAGTCGCAGTTCGTAATCGCCGGTGTCCGGGTTGAGGACCCACTGGTCTGCGGGATCATTCATGTCTTCCGCCCGCCCACGGCTTTGCGCATCCACGGTTGCTCGAGTCCTCCGTCGGTGCCACGCGAGGCGCCTCCCCCGAAAAGGCGCTCAGTCTTGCTCTCCAGAAGTGCGCGGCCGGACGGCCGGAAGCACCGGATCGCGTCACACTATCCGTCCCCTTCGGCGTCCAGCGACGCGCGTGATGCATTCCACGGCCTTTACAACCGGGCATTCTTCCCATTGCACGCCGAATGTTGGTGTCTGTTTGGCCATTGCTTTACTGCTTGCACAGGTCGGTCGCGGCATTGTTCCCCGAATACGTAGGTGTGGGAGACGGCCCCGACGCGTCGGCGGCGCCCGGGTTGCTGTCGTCCTTCTTGTCGTTGTTCTTGTCGTCGTTCCCGAGCTCGTCGGCGGGCACCACGGCGACCGGCTTGTCGTCGCGCAACTGCTTGAACAGCTTGTCCGCGTCGGGCTGCACCAGTTCGTCCCGGTTCCGGTTCAGGTGGTACGGCTGCCGGGGGACGGTCAGGAACTGGACCTTGTCGGTGGGGACGTCCCGCATGCCCCGCACCAGGTCGTACAGGTCCTTCAGGCTGTCGAGGCCCGGGTCGGTGGTGAGCGCCTTGGTGGCCGCGTCCAGCACCGGGTAGAGCCGGGTCGGGTTGAGCAGGACGCCGTTGCTCTGCACCTTGTTGACCAGGGCGCCCAGGAACTGCTGCTGGCGGTCCATGCGGTCGGTGTCGCTGCCGTTGCCGAGCGACTTGCGGGCCCGTACGTAGCCGAGCGCCTGCTCGCCGTTGAGCTTGTGGCGGCCCGCCCCGAGCTTGAGGTGGGCGTCGCTGTCGTCGATCGGCTCCTTGAGACAGATCTCGACCCCGTGCACCGCGTTGACCATGTCCTTGAAGCCGCTGAAGTCGATGACCATGTGGTGGTCGATGCGGATGCCCGTCATCTTCTCCACGGTCCGGATGGTGCAGGCGGTCCCGCCCATCTCGAAGGCCCAGTTGAACTGTGCGAACTGGGCCCTGGTGGCCGTCTTGTCCGCCTTGTGGCAGACCGGGATGTTCACCATCAGGTCGCGCGGGATCGACATGGCGGTGGCGCTCTTACGGTTCGCCGCCAGGTGCAGCAGGATCGTCGTGTCCGAGCGCTGGGTGCCGCCGTCGTCGCGGCCGTACTTGCGGTTGTCGCCGGCCCGGCTGTCCGAGCCGATGAGCAGGATGTTCTCCGCGTCGTGGACGACGGAGACCGGCCGCTCCTTCTCGTACGCCTTCAGCTCGGCCGCCGCCGAGGTGTCCGTCCGGATGTTGCCGTCGAGCTTCTTGTACAGCCACCAGCCGACGCCCGCCGCGACGAGCACGAGGAACGAGAGCCCGAGCGCGGTCCAGCGCAGCCAGTGCCGCTTCCGCCTGACGGTGATGTCGACGGCCGCGCCGCCGCCCTCTGCCTTCGGGCCGGGGCCTCTGCCGGACCCGCTGCGGGTCTCGCCGCCGGGGCCGTTCTTCCCGGAGGGCGCGCCGTCCTCGCCGGGCGGCGGCGCGTCGTCCCCCGCGTCCGGCGGTGCGTCCGGCGTCCGGTCCTCGCCCGCTGCCGAGTCGTCGGGGTCGCCCGGAGTGCCGGCGCTTTCGGTCACGTCTGCGTCCATCCTTCACGTTCGGCGGCGCGCTGGGCCGCCGGTCGCAGAAGTAGACGGCTGAACCTCACGCTTGGTTGTGCCTCGGCTGGTCTGTACGGCAGATCATGTACCGGAGTTGAGCGCCGACGCGGAGGGCTCGGCCCACGATGGGCCGGACGGGTGGGCCTCGGACCGCTTGTCGTACCGGGGTAGGCGGACCGCCCCCTGTCACACCGTCAGCGTGACCCGCTCGCTCTCCACCCGCTGCGCCAGCGCGTCCGCGCCCAGCCGGTCGAGATGGCGGCACAGGACCACGGAACCCCCGGTCGCCAGGGGTGCGTAGAGCCCGGCGGCGAGCCCGTCCCAGGTGTCGTACGAACGCCCCGACAGCAGCCGCGAACCGGCGCCCAGGCCCAGCGCCGCCCCGTCCTCACGGGCCCGCGCCACCAGCTCGGCCGCCGTGAACGCGGCCCCGCCCACCGTCAGCGCCGGCCCGTCCGGGTCCACCGGGGCGAACGGTGCGAACCGGTCGCCCTGACCCGGCACCTCGACCGCGTAGTCCGCGAAGCCCTCGGGCGCCTGCGGGAACCGCCCGCCCAACGGGCGCAGCGCCAGGGCGATCCGCTCACCCCGGCAGGCCCGCGCCGCTTCCAGCGTGTCCGGGCCGGAGACGACGAGATCGGCGGCGGCCGGGTCGCCCTGGGCCTCGGCCACCACCCCCACCGAGGCGCAGGCCAGCAGCCAGACCGCGGACTGCCAGTGCGCGGGCAGCAGCAGCGCCAGCCGGTCACCGGGCTCGGCGGCCAGGTCGCCCTGGAGCAGATTGGCGGTCTTGGCCACCCAATTGGCGAAGGTGGCCACCGACAGTTCGACGCGCTCACCGGTGGCGTCGTCGTAGAAGGTGACCAGGGGGCGGGCCGGGTCCGCGGCGAGCGCGGAACGCAGCAGGTCGGCAGGGGTGCGGTCGCTGGCGTTCATGCCCGGAAGCGTACGCGGCCGGGCCGGACGGCAGCGGTCCCGGCCGTTGCCGCGTACGCCGGTCGGGCAGACGGTCCGTCAGCGGCCCGGAACCATGCGGGTGGCCGGAGTTGTCCCGGTATGCCAAGGGTCATATACATGCGTTCCTTCCTTGCGTCCGTCATCGGTGTCACCTCTCCGGTTACCGCGACGGATTCGCAACCGATTGCCCGGGAGCGCGTCTCTACAAGAAGCCCGGGACCGCGCGGACCACGTCGGCTCGTCCGCGGGGGCGCCGACGCCTGCGGAGGAGCGCTGGCCGAGGGCCGTCCCCGGGCTCTGCATACACTGGCCAGCCGTAATGACGCCCGGCCCCAGCAGGAAGCGAAGACAGTGCTGTGACAGAGGCAAAAGAAGCGATCCTCCTGGTCGGCGGGAAGGGAACCCGGCTGCGCCCGCTCACGGTGCACACGCCCAAACCCATGGTTCCGGCGGCGGGTGTCCCCTTCCTCACGCACCAGCTGGCGCGTGCCAGGGCCGCCGGGGTCGAGCACATCGTCCTCGCCACCTCGTATCTCGCCGAGGTCTTCGAGCCCTACTTCGGTGACGGCTCCTCGCTGGGCCTGCACATCGAGTACGTCACCGAACGCGAACCGCTCGGCACCGGCGGAGCCATCCGCAACGTCGCCCACCGCCTCGCCTCCGGCCCGGACGAACCGGTCCTCATCTTCAACGGCGACATCCTCACCGGCCTCGACATCCGGGCCCTCGTCACCTCGCACGCCGACTCCGGCGCCGATGTCTCCCTCCATCTGACCCGGGTCGAGGACCCGCGCGCCTTCGGCCTCGTGCCCACCGACGACGCCGGCCGCGTCACCGCCTTCCTGGAGAAGCCGCAGACGCCCGAGGAGATCGTCACCGACCAGATCAACGCCGGCGCGTACATCTTCCGCCGCTCGGTCATCGACACCATCCCGGCCGGCCGCCCCGTCTCCGTCGAGCGCGAGACCTTCCCCGGTCTCCTCGCCGAGGGCGCCCACCTCCAGGGCATGGTCGACTCCACGTACTGGCTGGATCTCGGCACCCCGCAGGCCTTCGTCCGGGGCTCCGCCGACCTGGTGCTCGGCCGCGCCCCGTCCCCGGCGGTGCCGGGCCGCTGCGGCGACCGCCTCGTCCTGCCGACCGCCTCCGTCGCCTCCGACGCCAAGCTCTCCGGCGGCACGGTCGTCGGCGACGGCGCGGTGATCGGCGCGGGCGCCCGGATCGACGGCTCCGCCGTGCTCGCGGGCGCGGTCGTCGAACCCGGCGCGGTGATCACGGACTCCCTGGTCGGCGAGCGCGCCAGGATCGGCAGCCGTACGGTCCTGGCCGGCGCGGTCGTCGGCGACGGCGCCGAGGTGGGCGCCGACAACGAGCTGCGCGACGGTGTACGGATCTGGTGCGGGGCGCGTCTGCCGGACGCCTCGGTGCGGTTCTCCTCGGACGAGTGAGCGGACCGGCCGCCCGGCCCGTACGCCGACCGGATGGCCGAAAACAGCCGTACCCTCGACAGGCAGACCCGACGACCGAGGACCTCATCCGTGGCAGGACGCTTCGCTCCCCGCAACGCCCGGCGCGCGCCCGTCCCGCACCAGGCGGCGGCCACGCCCGTGCCGGCGGCGCAGACCCGCGTCTGGACCCCGCCGGGCCCGCTCGACCTGCGGCTCGTCCTCGGCCCCCTGCGCCGGGGGCCCGCCGACCCCACGTTCCGGATGGTCGCCGACGGCTCCGTGCGCCGGGCCAGCCGCACCCCCGAGGGCCCCGGCACGCTCCACGTCGTCGCCCGCGACGGCCGGATCGAGGCATCGGCCTGGGGGCCCGGCGCGTCCTGGCTGCTGGACCAGCTGCCCACGCTGCTCGGCGAGGGTGACGACCCGGCCGCCTTCACCCCGCGCCACCGCCTCCTCGCCCAGACCCAGCACCGCCGCCCCGGACTGCGGCTGCTGCGCACGGGCCTGGTCCTGGAGTCACTGATCCCGTCGGTCCTGGAGCAGAAGGTCACGACGGACGAGGCGTACCGCGCCTGGCGCCTCCTGGTCCGTCAGTACGGGGAGCCCGCGCCGGGCCCGCAGGAGTACGGCCTCTACGTCATGCCGGACGCCCGCACCTGGTCGCTGATCCCGTCCTGGGACTGGCACCGCGCGGGCGTCGACAGCAAGCGCTCGGCGACGATCCTGCGCGCGGTGCGGGTGGCCCGCCGCATGGAGGAGGCGGCCACCATGGACCTCCCCGACGCGCTGACCCGCCTCCGGGCGATCCCGGGCATCGGCCCCTGGACGGCGGCGGAGACCCTGCAACGCTCCAACGGCGCGCCGGACGCGGTGACGGTCGGCGACTTCCACCTCCCCGGCATCGTCGGCCACGCCCTGGCGGGCAACCGCAACGCGGACGACGAGGAAATGCTCGCCCTCCTGACCCCGTACGAGGGCCAGCGCCACCGGGCCACCCGCCTCATCCTGCTCTCGGGCGCGACACCGCCACGGCGGGCGCCGCGCTTCCAGCCGAGGGACATCGCACAGCTGTGACATCAAGCCCGTCCGGCGATTGAGGACAAAGCCCGGGACCACATCCGACCCGTAGGGCACACGCCGGGCCGGGCCAAAAACAAGCCCGTCCGGCGATTGAGGCACGGGGCCCGGGGCAGAGCCCCGAACGGCCCGTCGGGCGCTCAGGTCACACGGAGCCAGGACCCCGGAACACGGCGCCGGAGGCGCCTACCGCACGACGACGAAGTCCTCCGCGGACCGCCCCACCCGCGGCCCCGGGGCCGCCACCGCCTGCCCCACGGCCACCGCCCCCAGCGGGTCCCAGGACGACGGCAGCCCCAGAACCTCCCGCACCACATCCCGGCAGAACATCGTCGAGGACACCCATGCCGACCCCAGCCGCTCCCCGGCCAGCGCCACCAGGAAGTTCTGGATGCCCGCCCCCGCCGCGACCACGAACATCTCGCGCTCCGCGCCGTCCCGCCGCTCGTCGCCGTACGTGTGCGAGCCGTCCATCACCATGCACGGCACCACCAGATACGGCGCCCGGCGCAGCACATCGCCCCGCCGCACTCGCTTGGCGATCGACTCCTCGCTCCTGCCGTCGCGCCGCAGATCCGCGATCCACGCGTCCCGCATCGCGTCGAGCAGCCGGGTCCGTGACTCGGGCGACTCCAGCAGGACGAAGCGCCACGGCGTCGTGTGGTGCGGCGCCGGCGCGGTCACCGCGGCGGCGACCGCACGCCGTACCGCCCCCGGGTCCACCGGCTCGTCGGTGAACTCGCGCACCGTACGCCGCTGGGTCACCGCCTCCCGTACCGCCTCGGAGGTCCCCAGCCGGAACATGTCGTCGGTCGCGACCCGCACCATCGCACGGGCGCCCTGCTCGTCGGCCGCGTCCACGACGTGCCCGAGCCCGCGCACCACAGCGACGGGCAGCCCGTCCGCCTTGCCCTTGACCAGGTCGCCCGCCGCGGCCAGCTCGTCGGCGGTGGCGACCACGGTCGCGCTCAGCGGATTGCCGTACGCGTCCTGCCCGCCCCGCAGGTCGTCCAGCACCCGCACCCCGGCCGCGCCGATCGCGACATCGGTCAGCCCGTTGCGCCAGGGCCGGCCGAAGGTGTCCGTGACCAGGACGCCGACGTCGACGCCGAGGGCCGCCCGCAGCCCCTCCCGGATGGTCCGGGCGGAGGCGTCGGGGTCCTCGGGGAGGAGCAGGACCGTGCCGGCGGGGGTGTTCGACGCGTCGACGCCGGCGGCGGCCATGACCAGGCCCTGCCGGTTCTCGACGATGCGCAGCGGACCGCGCCGGGCCACCACCCGTACCGTCTCGGCGTCGATCGCCGCCTCCCGGTCGGTGGCCTCGACGATCCGGCCCTCCGCCTTGGAAACGATCTTCGACGTGACGAGCAGGACGTCGCCGTCGGCGAGCCCCGGCTCGGTGGCCGCGATCAGCTTCGCGAGATCGTCCCCGGCCCGCACCTCGGGCATCCCGGGCAGGGCCCACACCCGGTAGGAGGGGGCGTCGCCGGCGCTCACGCGCGGACCTCCCCGGCGAGGGCCAGCGCCTGCCGGGCCATCTCGGCGGTGGCGGCGACGTCGGTCATCATCAGCGGCACGGCCCGGCAGCGGATGCCCGCCGACTCCACCCGCTCGACCGCGCCCGCGTCCACGGTGTCGACGAGCCAGCCGTCGAGCAGCCCGGAACCGTAGTGTTCGGCGACCGCGGCGGCCGTCGACTCGACGCCCACCGCCGCGAGGACCTTGTCGGCCATCCCGCGCACCGGCGCGTCACCGACGATGGGGGAGAGGCCGACGACCGGCACCCCGGCCTCGGCGATGGCCTCGCGGATGCCGGGCACGGCGAGGATGGTCCCGACGGAGACGACCGGGTTGGACGGCGGGAAGAGGATGACGTCGGCCTCGCCGATCGCCTCCAGGACGCCGGGCGCCGGCTTGGCCTGCTCCGCGCCGACGGGCACGATCGCCCGCGCCGGTACGGAGGCCCGCAGCTTCACCCAGTACTCCTGGAAGTGCACGGCCCGGCTCTCGCCGCCCTCGTCGATCGCCACATGCGTCTCGACGCGGTCGTCGGACATGGGCAGCAGCCGCACACCCGGCTTCCAGCGCGCGCAGAGCGCCTCGGTGACGGCGCTCAGCGGGTAGCCCGCGCCGAGCATCTGCGTACGGACGATGTGCGTGGCGAAGTCGCGGTCGCCGAGCCCGAACCATGCGGGGCCCACGCCGTACGCGGCGAGCTCGTCCTTGACGTGGAAGGTCTCGTCGGCCCGGCCCCAGCCCTGCTCCTCGTTGATGCCACCGCCGAGGGTGTACATCACGGTGTCGAGGTCGGGGCAGACCTTGAGCCCGAACAGATGGATGTCGTCACCGGTGTTGCCGATGACCGTGATGTCCGCGTCGGGCGCGGCCTCCTTGAGGCCACGCAGAAAACGAGCACCACCGATACCGCCGGCCAGAACCACAATGCGCATGCGAAACAGTCTGTCAGGCGGAGCCTGGTCCTTGTCGGGGTGGTGGTGGGCGAGGGGTGGGACTGTCAGGAGCTCTTGGGTTCGGGCACGGGGGCTGTTCAGGCCGTGGCGACCGCCGGGGCGCACTGCGCGGCGTGCATCGGCATGTCGGTGAGCCCCGGGTAGTAGATGTGCAGGCTGACCGCCGGTTCGAGGGAGTCGTTGACGACCTCGTGGATGTAGCCGGGGGCGAAGACGCGCTGCGCCCCGGCGCCCAGCGTCCGCTTGCCCCGGTCCGTGCGCTCGGTCAGCTCGCCGTCGAGCACGGTCAGCACACCGGAGGACGGGCCGTGGTCGTGCAGCCCGCTGCCCTGGCCCGGCACCCAGCTCAGCAGCCAGACCTCGTAACCGAGTGGGGTCTCCCCTGGTCGAGCGGAGCCGAGACCTTGGGGAACGGTGCGCAGGCGGTGGTACCAGCGGCTGGTGGCGTCGTACTGGACGAGCGGTGCCCACAGGTCGCGATCGGCGGCGATGGTGCGGGCGAGACCGACGAACTCGGCCACGGTGACGGGGTGTTCGCGGGCGGGGCGAAGGAGGTGCGGGACCTCCAGGAGGTCGCCGGCGATCTGGAGGTCGCTGTCGCTGCTGTTCATGGGGCGGTGGTTCCTCGGCGGGTGCGAGTACGGCGTGGGGTGCGAGGGACTCGTCACGGGACCGGGGGCCGGTGGCCGCGAGGCCGGAGGGGCCGCGTGGGGGAGGTCCGGGACGAGCGGGGCCGAGCCGGAGCGGGGCTACGACGGCGTCGGCGGTATCAACAGCTGAGACAGCTGGAACAGCAACAGCGAGCCTGGACAGCGCTACGGAACCCACGGGCGCGGGTGGCGTGCGTCGCTGAGGTCACTGGCATGCCATCAAGGAGAACCGGAGAACCGCCCACTGTCAACCCAATGACCGGTTTGGCGGCAATGTTTCACCTCATCCGGTTACTCCGTGAGGAGAAAGGTTTTAGCGGTCGCCGACAGGGACAGGTGGCGCAACAGTCGTGCCGATAAACACGGGTGCGGCGCCGTGACCCGAATGTGATCTTGGTCGCTTCAGTGATCGAATCGCAACGTGTCCGGGCTCGTGGGGGTTTCTCTCCCTGACGGGCCGGGGCGCGGGAGAGCCCATGGCATATGTCAGGTTTTTGGTGATTTGAACACTTAACGCATACGGTTGGTGCCGCAGGGTGAATACCGGGGCCAATAGCAGATCTGGGCTTGACCAGCCAGAGCTACACGCTTGTAATTTCACCCGTGTCGTTCGGCCGGTTCGGTAACGGCCGTATCACGGGACGCAAGAGACGGACGAGGGGCGCAGATGACCGAGCTGTTCCAGCAACTGCTGGTCGAGGACGCGGACGAGGAGCTCGGCTGGCAGGAGCGCGCACTGTGCGCCCAGACCGATCCCGAGTCCTTCTTCCCCGAGAAGGGCGGATCGACCCGCGAGGCGAAGAAGGTCTGTCTCGCCTGCGAAGTCCGGTCCGAGTGCCTGGAGTACGCCCTCTCCAACGACGAGCGGTTCGGCATCTGGGGCGGTCTCTCCGAGCGTGAGCGCCGGCGCCTGAAGAAGGCGGCGATCTGACCGGGCCGACCCGGCCGACCGCCCCCGACCCACCGCGCACCGCCGCGCACCCATGGCCCGCAGCCTGCCTCCGCAGGCGGCGGGCCATCGCCGTACCCGGCAGGCGGCGCCGTCATGCCGGACCCGGCCCGATATACGCGCCGCGCCCTTCCCCTCCGCACCCTCGGTCAACCGCTCCGCACACCCCGGGTTATCCGTACCGTTAGTGTGGGGCCCCGTCCGAGACGCGCCAACGACCCGACAGGGCGCGCGTGTACACCGATGCAGCCCCCGGGGGGACCTCCCCCGGACCCGGCCGGAGGGCCCGTACCTCGATGTCCGTGCACAGCCAATCAACGGCGCCGTACGCGGCCGCCGCCGCCCCAGAGTTCCCCCGGCATGTCGTCACCGCCGTGCTCGTCTCCCACGACGGCGCACGCTGGCTGCCCGACGCGCTCGCCGGGCTGCTCGGCCAGGAACGCCCCGTGCAGAACGTCGTCGCCGCCGACACCGGCAGCGCCGACGACTCCGCGCGGCTGGTCACCGAGGCGCTCGGCGCCGACCGGGTCCTGCACCTCGCGCGCCGTACGAGCTTCGGCACCGCCGTCGACGAGGCGAGCCGGACGGCCGGCGTCCTCACCCCGGACGACCTGCCCTACCTGAAGCGGCCCAGCGGCTGGGACCCGGTCACCCGGACCTGGCACGACGAGGCGTACGAGATGCCCGAGCTGCCGCACGGCGAGCCGGTGCAGTGGCTCTGGCTGCTCCACGACGACTGCGCGCCCGCGCCCGACGCACTCGCCGAGATGCTGCGCGTCGTCGACAACGACCGGCACGCCGCGATCGTCGGCCCCAAGCTGCGCGGCTGGTACGACCGCCGCCAGCTCCTCGAAGTCGGCGTCTCCATCGCCAACAGCGGACGCCGCTGGACCGGCCTCGACCGCCGCGAGCAGGACCAGGGCCAGCACGACCAGGTCCGCACCGTCCTGTCCGTCTCCACCGCCGGCATGCTCATCCGCCGCGACGTCTGGGAGGAGCTCGGCGGCTTCGACCGCAGGCTCCCGCTGATGCGCGACGACGTCGACCTGTGCTGGCGCGCCCATATGGCGGGACACCGGGTGCTCGTCGCCCCCGACGCCGTCCTGCGGCATGCCGAGGCCTCCGCGCGGGAACGCCGCCCCATCGACTGCGCCGGCCGCAACGTCGCCAGCCCGCACCGCGTGGACAAGGCGGGCGCCGTCTACACCATGCTCGTCAACGCCGCGGGCAAGCGGCTGCCCTGGGTGATGCTGCGACTGGTGCTCGGCACCCTGCTGCGGACGCTCGCCTACCTCGTCGGCAAGGTCCCGGGCCAGGCGCTCGACGAGGTCACCGGACTCCTGAGCACCCTGCTGCGCCCCGGCCGCATCCTGGCCGCACGGCGCGCCCGCGGAAAGGGCGCCGTCGACGCCGCCGAACTGCGCGGCCTCTTCCCCGCACCCGGCGCCACCGTCCGCGCGACCGTCGAACAGGTCGCCGGGAACTTCGGCGGCGGCTCCGACGCCGACTCCGGCTCCCGGCACGGCGCCGTCGAGTCCGGACCGGGCGGCGACGACGCCGACTACCTGGAGATCGACCAGTTCGCCCGGCTGAAGAAGGTCGGCCGCAAACCGGGCCCGGTGCTCTTCGCCGTGCTGCTGCTGGTCTCCCTCGTCGCCTGCCGCGGCCTCATCGGCGGCGGCGCGCTGGCCGGCGGCGCCCTGCTGCCCGCGCCCGGCGACGTCTCCGGCCTCTGGGGCAGGTACGCGGACGGCTGGCACGCCGTCGGCACCGGCGGCACCCAGACCGCCCCGCCCTACCTCGCCGTGATCTCGGCCCTGTCCGCGCTGTTCCTCGGCTCCACCGGCTTCGCGCTCACCGTGCTGCTCGTCTGCTCGGTGCCGCTCGCCGGACTCACCGCGTACTTCGTCTCCCGCCCGCTGCTGCCCTCACGGCTGCTGCGCGCCTGGGCGAGCATCGCGTACGCCTTCCTGCCCGCCGCGACCGGAGCCCTGGCGACCGGCCGCCTGGGCACCGCCGTCCTGGCCGTCCTGCTGCCGCTGATCGCCCGCACGGCCGTCTCCGCGCACGGCATGCGGGCCGCCGGCAACGCCCGCGGCAGCTGGCGCGCCACCTGGGCGTACACCCTGCTCCTCACCCTCGCGATGGCGTTCACGCCGATCGTGTGGCCGCTCGCCGTGGTCCTCGGCCTCGGCGTGCTGGTGCTGCGCCGCGACGACATCACGGCCTACGGGCTCCGCTTCCTCGCCGCCGTCGCCACGCCGCTCCTCGTCCTCGCGCCCTGGTCGCTCTCGCTGCTGAGCAGCCCGTCCGCGTTCCTGAAGGAAGCGGGGATGGAGACCGGTACGGGCTCCGCGTCCGCGCTGGACCTGCTCGGCATCAGCCCCGGCGGGCCGAAGGCGGCCGGCGGCGTCCTGCTCCTCGGCATCGTCCTCGCGGCGCTCGCCGCCCTGCTGCGCGGGGAGCGGCAGTTCGCCGTCCGCACCGCCTGGGTGGCCGCGCTGGTCTCCCTGGCGTTCGCCGGGCTCGCCAACGGCTCGGGCTGGGCGGGCCCCGCCACCCTGGTCTACGGCGCCGCGCTCATCGCCGCCGCGCTCGTCGGTGCGGACGGCGCCCGCATCCGCGTCGCCGAACTCAGCTTCGGCTGGCGCCAGCCGGTCGCGGCCCTCATCGCGATCGCGGCGGGGCTGGCGCCCGTGGTGGCCGCCGCCGGCTGGATGCTCGGCGGCGCGGCGGGCCCGCTGGAGCGCCGCGACCCGGTCCAGGTGCCCGCGTTCGTCGCGGAGGAGAGCGGCACCCGCGACCAGCCGCGCACCCTGGTCCTGGGCGGCACCTCGGCCACCTCCGTCGACTACACCCTCGTACGCGGCTCGGGAGCCCGGCTCGGCGACGCGGAACTGGCCGAGGCCCAGGGCGGCAACAGTCACCTCGACAAGGTCGTCGCCAACCTGGTCGCCGGCTCCGGCGCCGACCAGGGCAGCCAGCTCAGCGGCTTCGCGATCCGATACGTCCTCGTGCGCGACGGGGCCCCCAAGCAGATGAGCCGGGTGCTCGACGCGACCCCGGGCCTGAGCCGGCTCAGCCAGCTGGACGGCAGTGCCCTGTGGCGGGTGGACCGGCAGGTCGCCCGGGTCATGATCATCCCGTCCGCCGCCGGTGACGAGCCGCTCCCCGTGGGCTCCCGGGCGGTCGAGGCGCACACCGAGGTCCCGGCGGGCGGCAGCGGCCGGGTGCTGCGGATCGCCGACGCCGCCGACCCCGGCTGGCAGGCCACGCTCAACGGCCGCGCGCTGACCCCCAAGACGGTCGACGGCTGGGCCCAGGGCTTCGAACTCCCCGCCGAGGGCGGCACCCTGGATCTCACCTACGAGGCCCCCTTCACCCACACCGTGTGGATCTGGGCGCAGGTCGCGCTCGCCGTCGTCCTGGTGGTCATGGCCCTCCCGGGCCGCCGCCGGGAGATCGACGACGACCTGCCCGAGGAGGCCGAGGCCGTCGCCGCCGAACCCGTCGCCGGTGAGGGCCGCAGGGCCCGCAGGCTGCGCGCGGCCGCCCTGGCCGAGAGCGAGGCCGCCGAGCAGGGCGCGGAGGGTGCGGAGGGTGCCCAGGAGGCACCGGAGACGGGCGAGCTGCCGGCGTACGGACAGACCGGCGAGCAGCCGGCGTACGTTCCCGCCCAGCAGGGCCCGGAAACCGGCCCGGCCCCCGAAGGCGCCCCGGAGAACCCGGCGAACCCGGATACCGAGGACGTCTTCGTACCGCAGCAGCAGTACGGCGAGTGGGACGGCGGGCAGGGCCAGTACCAGGACCCCGGCTATCCGCAGTACCAGGACGGCCAGTACGCGGAGGGGCAGCAGCAGCCGGACGCCGGCGGCTACGACCCGTACGGCTATCCGCAGCAGCAGGGCGAGTACGGCGCGAACGACCAGGGCCAGTACCAGGACCCGGGCTATCCGCAGTACCAGGACGGCCAGTACGCGGGCCCGTACAGCCCGCCGTCGTACGACCCGCCCCCGTACGACCCGAACGGGTACGACCCCGAGGCCGGGCAGTACGGCGAGCAGCGCCCGTACGACCCGCAGAACCCCGAGAACCCCGCCCCGGGCCAGAACCCGTGGCCGACCGCGCGAGGCGAGTCCGAGTGAAGTCCACCAGCAGCCTGTCCCTCATCGCCGGAGCGGTCGCCCTGGCCGCCGTCACCGGGTTCGCCGCGCTCGAAGTGCCGGACGGCAGCGGCCCGGCCGAGGCGAGGACGGCCGCACGGCTGCCCGTTGAACGGACCAGCCTGCTCTGCCCGGCGCCCGGCCTCTCCGACCTCTCGGAGACGGCGTACACGGCCTACACACCGCCGAACACGAGCGGCGGTTCGGCCGCGGCCGGCACGGCCGAACTCCTGTCGTCCGCGAAGGACGAGGCGAAGTCCGACGACAAGGACGACAAGGACAAGAAGGACAAGGGGAAGAGCAAGAAGGGCAAGGACGCCGACAAGGACAAGCCGGTCGTCTCCCTCAAGGAGCCCGGCAAGCCCGCCACCGGCGAGGCGTCGGGCGCGGACTCGCCCGCGCTCGTCGGCACCGCCACGGGCCGTCTCGCACCCGGCTGGACCGCCCAGCAGACCACCACCATCGAGGCGGGTGACGGACGCGGCCTGCTCGGCATCAGCTGCACCGCCCCCGACACCGACTTCTGGTTCCCGGCGGCCAGCACCGCCAAGTCCCGCGAGGACTACGTCCACCTCACCAACCCGGACGACACCGCCGCCGTCGCCGACATCGAGCTGTACGGCCCGGACGGCACGCTCAAGTCCGACGTGGGCGAGGGCATCACGGTCCCGGCGGGCTCCGGCGTACGTGTCCTGATCTCGACGCTCACGAGCAAGGCCGTCGACGACGTGACCGTCCACGTCACCACCCGTACGGGCCGGGTCGGCGCGGCCGTCCGAGCGGCGGACGACACGACCGGCAGTGACTGGATCGCCCCCTCCGCCGAACCTGCGGGCACCCTCGTGCTGCCCGGCATCCCGGCGGACGCGACCTCGGTGCGCCTGGTGGCCTTCGCCCCCGGCGACGACGACGCCGACCTCCAGCTGAAGTTGCTCGGCAAGTCCGGCGCGATCACCCCGGTCGGCCACGAGGAACTGCACGTCAAGTCGAACATGACGGCCGGAATCGACCTGAAGGACGTCACCCGCGGCGAGCCCGGCTCGCTGATGCTGGTGCCCTCCGACAAGAGCAGGGCGACCCCCGTGGTCGCCGCCCTGCGGGTGGTCCGGGGCAAGGGCGACAAGCAGGAGGTCGCCTACATCCCGGCGACCGGCCCGGTGGCCGCCCGCGCGACGGTCGCCGACAACCGGTCCAAGGGATCGGTCCTCTCGCTCACCGCGCCCGGAGCCGCCGGCACCGTCAAGGTCACCGCGTCCGCGGGCAGCGGGGGCGGCACGGCGGTCAGCAAGACGTACAAGGTCGCGGCGGGCACGACGACAGCGGTCACCCCGCCCGTGCCGAAGGGCCTCAAGGGCACCTACGCGCTGACGGTCGAGCCCCAGTCGGGCGGCCCGGTGCACGCAGCCCGCACGCTCACGGTGACGGTGGACGGCATCCAGATGTTCACGGTGCAGACCCTGCCGGACGACCGGGGCACGGTCGAGGTCCCGGCGGCCCGCCAGGACCTGTCGGTGCTCGACGACTGAAACGAGCGAGGCGGCCGAGGGGACTGAGACAACCGGGGGGACGCGCCCCCGGCCTGCCTACTCCTGCCCGTAGCGGGGATCGACGGACTCGGGGGCCAGGCCCAGCAGCTCCGCCACCTGCTCGACGACGATCTCGTGGATGAGCAGGGCCCGCTCGTCACGGCTCTTGGTCCGGAGCTCGACAGGCCGCCGGTAGACGGAGATCTGGGCGGGCCGGCCCTTCTCGGCCGAGACCGCGTTGCCCAGCGGAACGGTCTCCTCCGCTGTCTCCGGTACCTCCACGACGACGAAGTCGACCTCGGCCAGCTGGGGCCAGCGCCGCTCCAGCCGCTCGACGGAGTCCTGGACGAGATCGCGGAAGCTGTCCGCCCGGCTCGTCGACAACGGCACCTGCGGCGGGGCGACGGGCCCGCGCATACCGCGGCCGTGTCGGTCGCGGCGCCGCGGACGCGGCTCGGACGGGCGGGGCGGTACGGAACTGTCCATCACCGAGGCAGCCTAACGCTCCGGGGCCCGTCCGGCCGGAGGCCGAGCGGGCGCGGGGAACCCTGTCCGCTCTTGAACAATCCGGCCACACGAGAGCCCGTTTCCGGCCCCGCTCCCGACCGCCGGACGCGCCCCTTGTGAAAGGTTCGCTGCACAGCGGTGACCGGAATCATTGCCGTCAGGGCCCTCGTCCTCTCCTCCCGCGCAGGTCAGGGGAGTTGCTCCGGGGGGCCCTGTGCCACAGGTCACAGGGCGACACGGAGGGGTGAGCCGGGGGAGAGTCGTCGCAGCCCGCTCAAGAGTGCGGTACCGTCCAACATCGTGAGCCCTGTACGTCGCTGTTCGCGCACCGCGTGCGGCCGCCCTGCCGTCGCGACACTGACGTACGTCTATGCCGACTCGACTGCGGTCCTCGGCCCGCTCGCCACCTACGCCGAGCCCCATTGCTACGACCTCTGTGCCGAGCACAGTGAGCGGCTGACCGCGCCACGGGGCTGGGAGGTCGTCCGCCTCTCCGACCCCTCCGCGCCCAGCCGCCCCAGCGGCGACGACCTGGAGGCGCTGGCCAACGCCGTACGGGAGGCCGCGCGTCCGCAGGAACGCGGCGACGGCACCCGGGGCGGCGGCCCGCGCGCCGCGGACCCGATGGAGGTCGCCCGCCGGGGTCACCTCCGTGTCCTGCGCTCACCCGACTCCTGAGGGGCCGCCGGCCGCCGGGTAGTTTGGCGGTCCGAAGAAACCCCTGGAGGACCGGCCCGTGACCGCAGACCTGTCGCAGCTCGTGAAGGCGTACGACGTGCGCGGAGTCGTGCCCGACCAGTGGGACGAAGGGCTGGCCGAACTCTTCGGGGCGGCGTTCACCGAGGTGACCGGCGCGGAAGCGATCGTCATCGGCCACGACATGCGCCCCACGTCGCCCACCCTGTCCGGGGCGTTCGCACGGGGCGCGGCGGGGCGGGGCGCGGACGTCACGATGATCGGCCTCTGCTCGACGGACCAGCTCTACTACGCGTCCGGGGCGCTCGACCTGCCCGGCGCGATGTTCACCGCGTCGCACAACCCGGCGCGGTACAACGGCATCAAGATGTGCCGGGCGGGCGCGGCGCCGGTGGGCCAGGACACGGGCCTGACCGAGATCCGCACGCTGGTCGAGGAGTGGTCCGAGAAGGGCGCCCCCGAGCCGGTCGCGACGCCGGGCACGGTCACCGGGCGCGACACCCTCACGGACTACGCCGCCCACCTGCTCTCCCTGGTGGACCTGACGGAGATCCGCCCGCTGAAGGTGGTCGTGGACGCGGGCAACGGCATGGGCGGCCACACGGTCCCCACGGTCTTCGCCGGGCTGCCCGTGGACCTCGTCCCGATGTACTTCGAGCTCGACGGCACCTTCCCGAACCACGAGGCCAACCCGCTGGACCCGGCCAACATCGTCGACCTCCGGGCCCGCGTCGTAGCCGAGGGCGCCGACCTGGGCCTGGCCTTCGACGGCGACGCGGACCGCTGCTTCGTGGTGGACGAACGGGGCGAGGGCGTCTCCCCGTCGGCGATCACCGCCCTGGTCGCCGCCCGCGAACTGGCCCGCAACGGCGGCCGGGGCACGGTCATCCACAACCTGATCACGTCCCTGTCGGTCCCCGAAGTCGTACGCGAACACGGCGGCACCCCCGTCCGCACGAGGGTCGGCCACTCCTTCATCAAGGCCGAGATGGCCGCCCACGGCGCGATCTTCGGCGGCGAGCACTCGGCCCACTACTACTTCCGCGACTTCTGGAACGCAGATACGGGCATGCTCGCCGCCCTCCACGTCCTCGCCGCGCTCGGTGGCCAGGACGCCCCCCTCTCCGCCCTGGTCGCCCAGTACGACCGCTATGCCGCCTCCGGCGAGATCAACTCCGAGGTCGACGACCAGACGGCCCGCACGGCCGAGGTCAGGGCCGCCTTCACCTCCCGCGAGAACGCCACCACGGACACCCTGGACGGCCTCACGGTGACCACCCCCACCTGGTGGTTCAACCTCCGCCCGTCGAACACGGAACCCCTGCTCCGCCTGAACGTGGAGGCGAAGGACGAGGAGACGATGAGGACGGTACGGGACGAGGTCCTGGGGCTGATCAGGGACTAACCGCAGGCTGCGGCCCGCCCTGCCCCATTCCCACCCGCCCCCCTGGGCCGTCCTGCCCCATTCCCGCCCCGCCACCCCCGGGCCGTCCCGCCCCGTACCCGCCCCGCCACCCTCGCGCCTTCCAGCCCCGGGCCTTCCAGCCCCGCCGGCGTTTGAGGCGCGGGGTGCGGGGCAGAGCCCCGAAACCGGCCCGCCGCCTCCAGCCCCTCCGGCGCTTGAGGAGCGGGGCCCGGGGCAGCGCCCCGGTTTCGGGAAGGGGCGGGTAGGGGACAAGGCCCGCCGCAGGCGCCCGCCCGCCCCCGCCCCGCCAGCCGCAGGCGCCCCGCCCACCCCGCCCCGCCACAGGCGCCCCACCCCACCCCGGCGGTAGGCTGACCTCGCCCCCACAAGGGCCTCCGAACACCACCCGCCCGAAGGGACACCCCATGCCGCTCGAAGCCGGCCTCCTGGAGATCCTGGCCTGCCCGGCCTGCCACGCGCCCCTCGACGACAGGACCGCGGCCGACACTCCGGAACTCGTCTGCACCGGCACCGACTGCGGCCTCGCCTACCCGGTCCGGGACGGCATCCCCGTACTCCTCGTCGACGAGGCCCGCCGCCCCGCGTAACCGGCGCACCCGCCGCCCCGGCGTAACCGCGCCACACCGCACCGGCCGGTGACCGGCACGTGATCGGAGGACCGCCCCATGCTCGACGAGTCGCTGCTCGACGCCCCCGACGCCCTGGCCCGAGCCGACCGCCGCGACCTGCTCCGTGGCGCCGCCGAGGCCGGGGCCCGGGTCCGTACCGCCGCCCGGCACGCGACGGAAGCCGGGATCACCGAGCTGAACCCGGAGGGCCGCCCGCGCGCCGTCCTGGTCGCAGGACCCGGCACCGCCGCGACCGGCGTCGCGGACCTGATCGCCGCGCTCGCCGGCGCCTCCGCCCCGGTCACCCGCATCCACCCGACCGGTGTCGCCCCCGCCCCCGGCGCCCTGCGCTGGACCCTGCCCGGCTGGGCCGGCTCCGTCGACCTGCTGCTCATCGCCACGGCGGACGGCTCCGAACCGGGCCTCGCCCTCCTCGCGGAGCAGGCGTACCGCCGCGGCTGCACGGTCGTGGCCGTCGCCCCCCTGCGCTCCCCGCTGCGCGAGGCGGTGCACGGGGTGCACGGCCTCGTCGTCCCGATGGCCTCCGCCCCACACGGCGAGTACGACGCCGAGACCTCGGCCGCAGGCCCCGGCACCCTCTGGGCCCTGCTCACCCCGCTGCTCGCACTGCTCGACCGCGTCGGCCTGGTCACCGCCCCCGCCGAAGCGCTGCAGAGCGTCGCGGACCGCCTGGACCGTACGGCGGAGCGCTGCGGCCCGGCCGTCGCCACGTACAGCAACCCGGCCAAGACGCTCGCCGCCGAACTCGCGGACAGCCTGCCGCTGATCTGGACGGAGGGCGACGCGGCCGGCCCCGTCGGACGCCGGTTCGCCGCGGTCCTGGCGGAGCTCTCCGGCCGCCCGGCCCTCGCCGCCGCGCTCCCGGAGGCGCTCCCGTCGCACGGGGGCCTGCTGGCGGGCGCGTTCGCCGCGGGAGCGGACCCGGACGACTTCTTCCGCGACCGCGTCGACGAGTCGGAACCCCTGCACGCCCGCGTGGTCCTGCTCCGGGACCGCCCCACCGGCGGCCTGAGCGCCGCCCCCGCCGCCCGCGAACTGGCCCTGGGCCACGACACGGCGATCAGCGAGCTCGAACCGGAGGAGGGCAGCACGCTCGAATCCCTCGCCGAACTGCTCGCCGTCACCGACTTCGCCGCCGTCTACCTGGCCCTCGCCTCGGCGCCCGGCGCCTGAGACACCTCGCACCCCCCCCGTAACGCAGCAGCTCAGCACCACACACGGCAACACAAGGACAGGACCCATGGACCGGCTCTCCAACACCGTGCGCCCGTACGCCTGGGGCTCGACCACCGCCATCCCCGCCCTGCTCGGCGTCGCCCCCACGGGCGAGCCGCAGGCGGAGATGTGGATGGGCGCCCACCCCGGAGCCCCCTCCCGGATAACCCGCACCGCAGCCCCCGGCACCGAAGCTCCCGGCACCGAAGCCCCCGGCACCGGCGAGGCAGCCGGTGGAACCCCGGCACAGGCCCGCGCCGAGCAGTCCCTCACCGATGTCATCGCCGCCGACCCGGCCCGCGAACTCGGCGCGGCGGCCGTCGAGAAGTTCGGCCCCCGGCTGCCCTTCCTCCTCAAGCTGCTCGCCGCCGGTGCCCCCCTCTCCCTCCAGGTGCACCCGAACCTCGACCAGGCCAAGGCGGGGTACGCGGACGAGGAGAGCCGGTCCGTCCCGATCGACGCCCCCCACCGCACCTACAAGGACGCCAACCACAAGCCCGAACTCATCTGCGCACTCACCCCCTTCGAGGGCCTGTGCGGATTCCGCCGGCCCCTGGAGGCGGCCGAGGCGATGGAGGGCCTGGGCGTCGACTCCCTCAAGCCGTACGCGGATCTGCTGCGCGCCCAGCCCGAAGAGGCCGCCCTGCGCGAGGTGCTGACGGCGATCCTCACGGCGGACCCGGACGAGATGGCCGAGACGGTGACCGCCGCGGCGGCCGCCGCGGAACGGCTCGGCGGCGACTACGCCCCGTACGCCCGCATCGCCCACCACTTCCCCGGCGACGCGGGCGTCATCGCGGCCATGCTGCTCAACCATGTGCGGCTCCAGCCCGGCGAGGCGCTGTACCTCGGCGCCGGCGTCCCGCACGCCTACCTCGACGGACTCGGCGTCGAGATCATGGCCAACTCCGACAACGTGCTGCGCTGCGGCCTCACGCCCAAGCACATCGACGTCCCCGAACTCCTGCGCGTCGTCCGCTTCGAGGCGACGGACCCGGGTGTCCTGCGCCCGGAGGCGTCCCCGTCGGGCGAGGAGCTGTACGAGACCCCGGTCGACGAGTTCCGCCTCTCCCGCTTCGACCTGTCGCCCGGCGCCGCCCCCGCCGACCTGACCGCGGCCACCCCGCAGATCCTGCTCTGCACGGCGGGTGCCCCGAAGGCCGGCGACCTCGGTCTCACCCCCGGCGCCTCGGTCTTCGTACCGGCGGGCGAGCGGGTACATGTGTCCGGAGCGGGCACGCTGTTCCGTGCGACAGTGGTGGCCTGACGCACCGTCCGCGACGGCGGCTGCAACAATGTGCCGCCACACCGCGGCCGCCGGGGCCGCAGACCGAAGAAGGGACACCAGGAACCCATGAGTGCGTCAGGCGGAACCAAGGCGATCGTGGCGGCGCTCGGCGCCAACCTCGCGATCGCGGTGGCCAAATTCGTGGCGTTCCTGTTCAGCGGCTCCTCGTCGATGCTCGCGGAGAGCGTCCACTCGCTCGCCGACTCCGGCAACCAGGGCCTGCTGCTCCTCGGCGGCAAGCGGGCGCAGCGCGAGGCCACCCCGCAGCACCCGTTCGGCTACGGCCGCGAGCGCTACATCTACGCCTTCCTCGTCTCCATCGTCCTGTTCTCCGTCGGCGGCATGTTCGCGGTGTACGAGGGCTACGAGAAGATCAGGCATCCCCACGAGCTGGAGGCCTGGTACTGGCCGGTGGGCGTCCTGGTCTTCGCGATCATCGCGGAGGGCTTCTCCTTCCGTACCGCGATCAAGGAGTCCAACGAGTCCCGCGGCTCGCTCAGCTGGACGGACTTCATCCGCCGCGCGAAGGCCCCGGAACTCCCCGTCGTCCTGCTGGAGGACTTCGGCGCCCTGATCGGTCTGGTCCTCGCGCTCGGCGGCGTCGGCCTGGCCCTCGGCACCGGCAACGGCGTATGGGACGGCATCGGCACCCTGTGCATCGGCATCCTGCTGATCGCCATCGCCCTCGTGCTGGCCGCCGAGACCAAGTCCCTGCTGCTCGGTGAGGCCGCCGGCACCGACCAGGTCGAGAAGATCAAGGCCGCAGTCGTCGACGGCGACACCGTCACCGGCATCATCCACATGCGCACCCTCCACCTCGGCCCGGAGGAACTGCTGGTCGCCGCCAAGATCGCGGTCCAGCACGACGACACCGCCGACGAGGTCGCCAACGCCATCAACGCCGCCGAGTCCCGCATCCGCGCTGCCGTCCCGATCGCCCGGGTGATCTACCTGGAGCCGGACATCTACAACGCGGCGGCCGCCGCGGCCGGCATCAACCCCGCCAAGGCCCCCGGCGGCGCCCCCGCCACCCCGGACCCGGAAGCCGCCACCACCCCCGGCCCGGAGGCCCCGGAACCGGGCGCGGCCGAACCGGGCGACACGGCGTCGGGCGACACCGGCAAGCCGACGGAATCCGGCCACTGACCGCATCGGACCCGCCATCGCGTACCCCTCGCAGCCGCTCCCGCCCCGGACCCGCCCCGGTGGACTGGGAGCGGCTGCGCCGTTCGGTGTAGATTCGACGGCAGTGTCAGACGTCGCTGCTGATGGCGGTCGATCGGTCCGTACGCCGGACCGGCCGAGGGAGAGAGGGCCTCCGACGGACTGCGCTGCGAGCGTCCGGGCATTCGTGTGCCCGCCGCCGCAGAGCCGCCCTACCCACCCTCGACTCCACCACGAGGAGCAGCCCGTTATGACGACGGTCGCCAATCGACAGGACTTCAAGGTCGCCGATCTCTCCCTCGCCGCCTTCGGGCGCAAGGAGATCACCCTCGCCGAGCACGAGATGCCCGGCCTGATGTCGATCCGCAAGGAGTACGCCGCCGCCCAGCCGCTGGCCGGCGCCCGCATCACCGGCTCGCTGCACATGACCGTGCAGACCGCCGTGCTGATCGAGACCCTGGTCGCCCTCGGCGCCGAGGTCCGCTGGGCCTCCTGCAACATCTTCTCCACCCAGGACCACGCCGCCGCCGCCATCGCGGTCGGCCCGAACGGCACCCCCGAGGCCCCCGCCGGCGTCCCGGTCTTCGCCTGGAAGGGCGAGACGCTCGAAGAGTACTGGTGGTGCACGGAGCAGGCCCTGACCTGGCCGAACACCCCCACCGGCGGCCCGAACATGATCCTGGACGACGGCGGCGACGCCACGCTCCTGGTGCACAAGGGCGTCGAGTTCGAGAAGGCCGGCGCGGCCCCGGACCCGGCGACGGCGGACAGCGAGGAGTACGCGCACATCCTCACGCTGCTCAACCGCACGCTGGGCGAGTCCCCCCAGAAGTGGACGCAGCTGGCCTCCGAGATCCGTGGCGTCACGGAGGAGACCACGACCGGTGTGCACCGGCTGTACGAGATGCACCGCGACGGCACCCTCCTGTTCCCGGCGATCAACGTCAACGACGCGGTCACCAAGTCGAAGTTCGACAACAAGTACGGCTGCCGCCACTCGCTGATCGACGGCATCAACCGCGCCACCGACGTCCTGATCGGCGGCAAGACCGCCGTCGTCTGCGGCTACGGCGACGTGGGCAAGGGCTGCGCCGAGTCCCTGCGCGGCCAGGGCGCTCGCGTGATCATCACCGAGATCGACCCGATCTGCGCCCTCCAGGCGGCGATGGACGGCTACCAGGTCGCCACCCTCGACGACGTCGTCGCGCAGGCCGACATCTTCGTCACCACGACGGGCAACAAGGACATCATCATGGCCTCCGACATGGCCAAGATGAAGCACCAGGCCATCGTCGGGAACATCGGCCACTTCGACAACGAGATCGACATGGCCGGCCTGGCCCGGATCGACGGCATCGTCAAGGACGAGGTCAAGCCGCAGGTACACACCTGGACGTTCCCCGACGGCAAGGTCCTCATCGTGCTGTCCGAGGGCCGCCTGCTGAACCTGGGCAACGCCACCGGCCACCCCTCGTTCGTCATGTCCAACTCGTTCGCGGACCAGACCCTGGCCCAGATCGAGCTGTTCACGAAGCCCGAGGAGTACCCGACCGACGTCTACGTGCTGCCCAAGCACCTCGACGAGAAGGTCGCCCGTCTCCACCTCGACGCGCTCGGCGTGAAGCTGACGACGCTCCGCCCCGAGCAGGCCGCGTACATCGGTGTCGAGGTCGACGGCCCGTACAAGCCGGACCACTACCGCTACTGATCCCGCCACGCGCCGCGGAGGTCCGCCGGTTCACCGGCGGCCCTGCGGCGCGGAGCGGCTCAGCGGCGCGGGACGCCCGACGACCCGAGCCGATCAGCAGCAGTAGCAGTGACGAACGCAGGCCCCCGCACCCCCGTGTCGGGGGCCTGCGCCGTACCGCACCCGCACGAGCCGAGGACCCGAAGGACCCCATGCCCCGCGGCCGATATTCGCTCCACGACGTCCACGACCACACCCCCCTCGGCGAAGAACACTTCCACTGCGCGCCCGGCCCTTCCGGCTGGCGCTACATCTCCCAAACGACTGCCCCGTCCGGCAGTCACCTGGGATCCCTCGACCTCACCCTCGACGAACTCGGCCGCCCCCTCCGTCTCGAACTCCATGCCGCCGACTGGCAGGTCCGCGGTGCCGCCCTGGAGGGCCTCACCTGGGTCCGTACCGACCCGACAGGCACCCATGCCACCGAAGGCAACGTCCGCGGCCACGCCTTCAACGGCACATCCCCCGCCTTCCTCGTCGCGACCGCCCGTCTGCTGCGCCTCACCCCCGCTTCCCCCGAGACCCGCGTCCGGGTCGTCACCTTCACGGATCCGGTCCTCGCCCCCCGCACGTTCGACCAGTCCTGGGCCTTGGTGAACAGTGAAGCGCACGCCACTGACAACGGCCCCCTGAAGGTGGACGAATACCAGGTCAGCGCCTTGGACACCGGTGAACGGCACACCGTCCACCTCGCCGGAGACGTGGTGCTGTCCGCCCCCGGCATCGAGCTCGAAGAACTGGACTCCCCGCCCTCCGACCACTAGGGCCCGCCGGCCTTCAGACAGGCGGCACGAATCCGGTGGCAGGGGGCTTCGAGCCCTCATTCCCCGTACCGGCACGGGGACGTGCGACACCGTCGACCGCGCGCGCGACCGGACTGGGAGCGCCACTGGCCACGTCCACCGGCCCGGCGCCGGCGCCACGGATCGCCTCCGGATGAGCGGCGAGCCACGCCGTGCGCGCGTCCCGTACCTGCCGTTCGTGCACCACGGCGGCCAGGTACGCGGCGGCCGGCACGCCGGCCGGGGCAGGCACCCCGGTACGTGCGGCGACCTCCCCACCCAGCTGTTGCGACATGGCCCGGCCCACGGCGGGATCGAGCTGGTGCATCCGCGTCAGGTACTGCCGGACCGCGAGCCACAGGTCGTCCGGGACCGCCGACAGATCCAGACCGGCGAACCGCCCGATCAGCCAGGGCGGAGGCGGCGGAACGGCCCCGGCCCGACCCGCCGGCACCCGTTCCCGTACGACGAGCGTTCCCGCGAACACATCCCCGAGCCGCCTGCCCCGCGCCGAGACCAGCGATGCGACGGCGGCGACGACTCCGAGCGTCATCAGGATCTCCACGACGCCCATACCCCCGCGCACCAGCGCGTGCCGGAACCGGATGGGCCCTCCGTCGTCCCGTACGACCCGCAGCCCACACGCCAGCTTGCCCAGCGAACGGCCGTGGCTGAGCGTCTCGACCGCGATCGGGCCCCCCACCGGCACCAGGAGAAAGGTGGCGACGGAAACCGCGGCCCAGGCGGCATCGTCCAGCGAGCCGCCGGCCACAGCCAGACCCAGGGCGACCAGACCGAAGAACGTTCCGACCACGACCAGATCGATGGCCAGGGCCAGCGCACGGCTCGGCAGCCTCGCCGGCCGGAGCCCCAGCACGACCGCGTCGCCGGTCACGAGTTCACTCATCGCCCCACCCCTCGCTCCCGGGCCCCCTGCCCCACGGGCCCACAGTCTGCCAAGCTGGCCCGCAACGCCGCAGGCGTACGACCTGTACGCACCCATGCCTGGAGCAGCAGCCGACCATGGACCTCGATGTCTTCGTCCACGCCCACCGCATCGAGTGGGACCGGCTGGACCACCTGCTGCGCCGCGGCCGCCGGCTGACCGGTGCGGAAGCCGACGAACTGGTCGACCTCTACCAGCGCACGGCCACCCATCTCTCCCTGATCCAGTCCAGCGCCCCCGACGCGCTGCTCGTCGCGCGGCTCACGCAGCTGGTCGCACGGGCCCGCTCCACGGTGACCGGTACGCGTCGTGCGTCCTGGCGCGACGCCGCGCGCTTCCTCACGGCCGGGTTTCCCGCGGCGGTCTACCGCTCCCGGCACTGGTGGATACCGACCGCGGTCCTCTCCGTACTTCTGGCCGCGCTGATGGGCTGGTGGATCGGCACGCATCCGGAGGTACGCTCGGCCATCGCGGCCCCGGAGGACCTCCGCCGGATGACGGTGCCGGGCGGCGAGTACGAGACGTACTACTCCAGCCACCCCGCGACCTCCTTCGCCGCCCAGGTCTGGACGAACAACGCGCAGGCCGCCGCCATGTGCCTGGTGCTGGGCGCCTTCCTCTGCGTCCCGGTGATCTGGATCCTTCTCCTCAACGTGGTCAACCTGGCGGTGGGCATCGGACTGATGTCGTCGGCGGGCCGCCTCGACGTGTTCCTCGGCCTGGTCCTGCCCCACGGCCTGCTGGAGCTGACGGCGGTGTTCGTCGCTGCCGGCACAGGTCTCCGCCTCGGCTGGACGGTCATCGACCCGGGCCCGCAGACCCGCCGGGCTGCCTTGGCGCAACGGGGCCGGGCGGCCCTGGGCATGGCCATCGGCCTGGCGCTCGTGCTGTTCGTCTCAGGTGTCATCGAAGCCTTCGTGACCCCGTCCGGCCTGCCCACCTGGGCCCGCATCTCGCTGGGCACAGCAGCCGAGCTGCTCTTCCTCGCCTACGTCTATGTCCTCGGCGGACGTGCGGTCCGGGCCGGAGAAGCGGGGGACCTGGACACCGTCGAACGAAGTGCCGAGCTGCCGACCGCCGCCTGATGTGCATACGACGTCGCTGACCTGCTAGTGTCCTCCTCGCCCCAAAAAACCGTTGACACGGCGAAGTGGGGGAGGTAGATTTGAACGGTTGCCACGAACTGGACAAGTTCGGATGCGACTCGCTAATATCTATCTCGCTCTCACCGGAAATCGAATTTCCGCAGAGCCATCGATTCCCAACTTCTGAAGTTGAAGCCGATTAGGTTCGGCCGAAACGCTTCTGATAAAGTCGAATCAGCCGAAAGGCAAGGCCACTTCAACGGCCACTGGGATTCGGATTCGAACCGGAAACGGAACGAAATGAATCTGGTAAGGTTGAAATCGCTGAAAAGAAAAAAGCTTGACCCGCTTCGACCGGGAATCGGACACGAAAGAGTCTGATAGAGTCGGAAACGCAAGACCGAAGGGAAGCGCCCGGAGGAAAGCCCCAGAGAATGTTCTGCGGGTGAGTACAAAGGAAGCGTCCGTTCCTTGAGAACTCAACAGCGTGCCAAAAGTCAACGCCAGATATGTTGATACCCCGGCCTGTTTCGGCAGGTTGGTGGTTCCTTTGAAAGTCCTGTCGAGTCATTGACTGGGCAGGCAAAAACACAGCGAGGACGCAGTGGACAACGGGTCTTATTCCGACCTTTGTTGTTCCGCTCTCGTGATGTGTTCCCCGATTACGGGAAAACATTCACGGAGAGTTTGATCCTGGCTCAGGACGAACGCTGGCGGCGTGCTTAACACATGCAAGTCGAACGATGAAGCCCTTCGGGGTGGATTAGTGGCGAACGGGTGAGTAACACGTGGGCAATCTGCCCTTCACTCTGGGACAAGCCCTGGAAACGGGGTCTAATACCGGATAATACTTTCCTCCTCCTGGAGGAAGGTTGAAAGCTCCGGCGGTGAAGGATGAGCCCGCGGCCTATCAGCTAGTTGGTGGGGTAATGGCCTACCAAGGCGACGACGGGTAGCCGGCCTGAGAGGGCGACCGGCCACACTGGGACTGAGACACGGCCCAGACTCCTACGGGAGGCAGCAGTGGGGAATATTGCACAATGGGCGAAAGCCTGATGCAGCGACGCCGCGTGAGGGATGACGGCCTTCGGGTTGTAAACCTCTTTCAGCAGGGAAGAAGCGAAAGTGACGGTACCTGCAGAAGAAGCGCCGGCTAACTACGTGCCAGCAGCCGCGGTAATACGTAGGGCGCAAGCGTTGTCCGGAATTATTGGGCGTAAAGAGCTCGTAGGCGGCTTGTCACGTCGGTTGTGAAAGCCCGGGGCTTAACCCCGGGTCTGCAGTCGATACGGGCAGGCTAGAGTGTGGTAGGGGAGATCGGAATTCCTGGTGTAGCGGTGAAATGCGCAGATATCAGGAGGAACACCGGTGGCGAAGGCGGATCTCTGGGCCATTACTGACGCTGAGGAGCGAAAGCGTGGGGAGCGAACAGGATTAGATACCCTGGTAGTCCACGCCGTAAACGTTGGGAACTAGGTGTTGGCGACATTCCACGTCGTCGGTGCCGCAGCTAACGCATTAAGTTCCCCGCCTGGGGAGTACGGCCGCAAGGCTAAAACTCAAAGGAATTGACGGGGGCCCGCACAAGCAGCGGAGCATGTGGCTTAATTCGACGCAACGCGAAGAACCTTACCAAGGCTTGACATACACCGGAAAGCATCAGAGATGGTGCCCCCCTTGTGGTCGGTGTACAGGTGGTGCATGGCTGTCGTCAGCTCGTGTCGTGAGATGTTGGGTTAAGTCCCGCAACGAGCGCAACCCTTGTTCTGTGTTGCCAGCATGCCCTTCGGGGTGATGGGGACTCACAGGAGACTGCCGGGGTCAACTCGGAGGAAGGTGGGGACGACGTCAAGTCATCATGCCCCTTATGTCTTGGGCTGCACACGTGCTACAATGGCCGGTACAATGAGCTGCGATGCCGTGAGGCGGAGCGAATCTCAAAAAGCCGGTCTCAGTTCGGATTGGGGTCTGCAACTCGACCCCATGAAGTCGGAGTTGCTAGTAATCGCAGATCAGCATTGCTGCGGTGAATACGTTCCCGGGCCTTGTACACACCGCCCGTCACGTCACGAAAGTCGGTAACACCCGAAGCCGGTGGCCCAACCCCTTGTGGGAGGGAGCTGTCGAAGGTGGGACTGGCGATTGGGACGAAGTCGTAACAAGGTAGCCGTACCGGAAGGTGCGGCTGGATCACCTCCTTTCTAAGGAGCATCTAGACCCTGTCAAAGGGGTCCAGAGCCACTACGTCGGCAAATGTTCGACGGTGGTCAGCTCATGGGTGGAACGTTGACTATTCGGCACGGCGAGTTGTTTGGTCACTAGTACTGCTTCGGCGTGGAACGTGTAGGAACAATTGGTCGGGTCGGGCACGCTGTTGGGTATCTGAAGGTACGGCCGTCATGGTCGTCCTTCGGTTGCCGGCCCCAGTGCACTTGTTCTTCGGAGCAGGGTGATGGGTGGCTGGTCGTTGTTTGAGAACTGCACAGTGGACGCGAGCATCTGTGGCCAAGTTTTTAAGGGCGCACGGTGGATGCCTTGGCACCAGGAACCGATGAAGGACGTGGGAGGCCACGATAGTCCCCGGGGAGTCGTCAACCAGACTTTGATCCGGGGGTTTCCGAATGGGGAAACCCGGCAGTCGTCATGGGCTGTCACCCGCTGCTGAACACATAGGCAGTGTGGAGGGAACGAGGGGAAGTGAAACATCTCAGTACCCTCAGGAAGAGAAAACAACCGTGATTCCGGGAGTAGTGGCGAGCGAAACTGGATCAGGCCAAACCGTATACGTGTGATACCCGGCAGGGGTTGCGTATGCGGGGTTGTGGGATCTCTCTTTCACAGTCTGCCGGCTGTGAGACGAGTCAGAAACCGTTGATGTAGGCGAAGGACATGCGAAAGGTCCGGCGTAGAGGGTAAGACCCCCGTAGCTGAAACATCAGCGGCTTGTTTGAGAGACACCCAAGTAGCACGGGGCCCGAGAAATCCCGTGTGAATCTGGCGGGACCACCCGTTAAGCCTAAATATTCCCTGGTGACCGATAGCGGATAGTACCGTGAGGGAATGGTGAAAAGTACCGCGGGAGCGGAGTGAAATAGTACCTGAAACCGTGTGCCTACAAGCCGTGGGAGCGTCGCTGTATGTGCTTGCACATGCAGTCGTGACTGCGTGCCTTTTGAAGAATGAGCCTGCGAGTTTGCGGTGTGTTGCGAGGTTAACCCGTGTGGGGAAGCCGTAGCGAAAGCGAGTCCGAATAGGGCGGTTTAGTAGCGCGCTCAAGACCCGAAGCGGAGTGATCTAGCCATGGGCAGGTTGAAGCGGAGGTAAGACTTCGTGGAGGACCGAACCCACCAGGGTTGAAAACCTGGGGGATGACCTGTGGTTAGGGGTGAAAGGCCAATCAAACTCCGTGATAGCTGGTTCTCCCCGAAATGCATTTAGGTGCAGCGTCGTGTGTTTCTTGCCGGAGGTAGAGCACTGGATAGGCGATGGGCCCTACCGGGTTACTGACCTTAGCCAAACTCCGAATGCCGGTAAGTGAGAGCGCGGCAGTGAGACTGTGGGGGATAAGCTCCATGGTCGAGAGGGAAACAGCCCAGAGCATCGACTAAGGCCCCTAAGCGTACGCTAAGTGGGAAAGGATGTGGAGTCGCAGAGACAACCAGGAGGTTGGCTTAGAAGCAGCCACCCTTGAAAGAGTGCGTAATAGCTCACTGGTCAAGTGATTCCGCGCCGACAATGTAGCGGGGCTCAAGCGTACCGCCGAAGTCGTGTCATTCCAGCATGTACCCCCAACGGGGGCTGGGATGGGTAGGGGAGCGTCGTGTGCCGGGTGAAGCAGCCGCGGAAGCGAGTTGTGGACGGTTCACGAGTGAGAATGCAGGCATGAGTAGCGATACACACGTGAGAAACGTGTGCGCCGATTGACTAAGGGTTCCTGGGTCAAGCTGATCTGCCCAGGGTAAGTCGGGACCTAAGGCGAGGCCGACAGGCGTAGTCGATGGACAACCGGTTGATATTCCGGTACCCGCTTTGAAACGCCCAGTACTGAGCCCATTAATGCTAAGTCCGTGAAGCCGGCCCGATCTCTTCGGAGTTGAGGGTAGTGGTGGAGCCGATGAACCAAGGTGGTAGTAGGTAAGCGATGGGGTGACGCAGGAAGGTAGTCCAGCCCGGGCGGTGGTTGTCCCGGGGTAAGGGTGTAGGCCGTGTGGTAGGTAAATCCGTCACACATATAAGGCTGAGACCTGATGCCGAGCCGATTGTGGTGAAGTGGATGATCCTATGCTGTCGAGAAAAGCCTCTAGCGAGTTTCATGGCGGCCCGTACCCTAAACCGACTCAGGTGGTCAGGTAGAGAATACCGAGGCGTTCGGGTGAACTATGGTTAAGGAACTCGGCAAAATGCCCCCGTAACTTCGGGAGAAGGGGGGCCATCACTGGTGATCGGATTTACTCCGTGAGCTGGGGGTGGCCGCAGAGACCAGCGAGAAGCGACTGTTTACTAAAAACACAGGTCCGTGCGAAGCCGTAAGGCGATGTATACGGACTGACGCCTGCCCGGTGCTGGAACGTTAAGGGGACCGGTTAGCTGCCTTTCGGGGTGGCGAAGCTGAGAACTTAAGCGCCAGTAAACGGCGGTGGTAACTATAACCATCCTAAGGTAGCGAAATTCCTTGTCGGGTAAGTTCCGACCTGCACGAATGGCGTAACGACTTCTCGACTGTCTCAACCATAGGCCCGGTGAAATTGCACTACGAGTAAAGATGCTCGTTTCGCGCAGCAGGACGGAAAGACCCCGGGACCTTTACTATAGTTTGATATTGGTGTTCGGTTCGGCTTGTGTAGGATAGGTGGGAGACTTTGAAGCGGCCACGCCAGTGGTTGTGGAGTCGTCGTTGAAATACCACTCTGGTCGTGCTGGATGTCTAACCTGGGTCCGTGATCCGGATCAGGGACAGTGTCTGATGGGTAGTTTAACTGGGGCGGTTGCCTCCTAAAGAGTAACGGAGGCGCCCAAAGGTTCCCTCAGCCTGGTTGGCAATCAGGTGTTGAGTGTAAGTGCACAAGGGAGCTTGACTGTGAGACCGACGGGTCGAGCAGGGACGAAAGTCGGGACTAGTGATCCGGCAGTGGCTTGTGGAAGCGCTGTCGCTCAACGGATAAAAGGTACCCCGGGGATAACAGGCTGATCTTCCCCAAGAGTCCATATCGACGGGATGGTTTGGCACCTCGATGTCGGCTCGTCGCATCCTGGGGCTGGAGTCGGTCCCAAGGGTTGGGCTGTTCGCCCATTAAAGCGGTACGCGAGCTGGGTTTAGAACGTCGTGAGACAGTTCGGTCCCTATCCGCTGTGCGCGTAGGAATATTGAGAAGGGCTGTCCCTAGTACGAGAGGACCGGGACGGACGAACCTCTGGTGTGCCAGTTGTTCTGCCAAGGGCATGGCTGGTTGGCTACGTTCGGAAAGGATAACCGCTGAAAGCATCTAAGCGGGAAGCCTGCTTCGAGATGAGTATTCCCACCCTCTTGAAGGGTTAAGGCTCCCAGTAGACGACTGGGTTGATAGGCCAGATGTGGAAGCCCGGTAACGGGTGGAGCTGACTGGTACTAATAGGCCGAGGGCTTGTCCTCAGTTGCTCGCGTCCACTGTGTTAGTTCTGAAATAACGAACAGCCGTGTCATTATCCGGTGTTGGTTAATTTCATAGTGTTTCGGTGGTCATTGCGTTAGGGAAACGCCCGGTTACATTCCGAACCCGGAAGCTAAGCCTTTCAGCGCCGATGGTACTGCAGGGGGGACCCTGTGGGAGAGTAGGACGCCGCCGAACAATCATTGTGGGAAAGCCCCGTGCCATTGGCACGGGGCTTTTCTGCGTTTATCTGCGTTTACAGGGGGCGCTTAGCCGGCTGGAGCCCTCCTGGCTACAGACGTCCCGCTGCTTTGAGAGACAGGTAGGCGTCTGCCAGGGCCGGCGCGAGTGTGTCCGGTGAGGCATCGACGACGACCACGCCGTGCTGCTCGAGCCGGTCCGCGGTGCGTCGTCGCTGGGTCTGGGCCTCGGCTCCTGCGGCGGCCTCGTAGATCGCGTCCACTGTGCCGCGTGCTTCGGCCATCTCCGCGACGCGGGGGTCACTCACGGCCGCCAGGAGCACCGTGTGCCGCTGGGTGAGCTGGGGCAGTACGGGCAGCAGCCCCTCCTCGACCGGGGCTGCGTCGAGACTTGTCAGAAGGACGACCAGCGACCGCCGTGGTGCGTGCGCGAGCGCTTCGGCGACGAGACCTCGCGCATCGGTTTCCACGAGTTCGGGTTCGAGCGGGGTAAGCGCGTCGACCACAGCCGGCAGGACCTCGCCGCCTGTCCGTCCCTGCACCTTGGCCCTGACACGGCGGCTGTAGGCGAGGAGATCGACACGGTCACCGGCTCGAGTGGCGAGTGCGGTGAGGAGCAGAGTCGCGTCCATCGCCGCGTCGAGGCGGGGGACATCGCCGACCCGGCCGGCCGACGTACGTCCGGTGTCGAGGACCACCAGGACGCGCCGGTCGCGCTCCGGACGCCAGGTCCGTACGGCGACCTCGGATTGGCGGGCGGTCGCACGCCAATCGATCGAGCGCACGTCGTCCCCGGGAACGTAGGCCCGCAGACTGTCGAACTCCGTGCCCTCGCCGCGTGTGCGCAGGCTGGTGCGACCGTCGAGCTCGCGCAGCCTGGCGAGCCGAGAGGGGAGGTGCTTGCGGCTCGTGAACGGCGGAAGGACCCGCACCGTCCACGGCACCCGGTGGCTTCCCTGGCGTGCGGCCAGGCCCAAGGGCCCGTACGAGCGGACAGTGATCTGTTCAGCCCGGCGATCGCCCCGGCGGGAGGGCCGGAGGAAGGTGCTGAGACGCCGTCGTTCGCCCGGCGGGACGGTCAGCTCGTGGCGGGACGCAGCCGATTCGGCCCCAGGCGGCCAACTGCTGGGAGGCCAGGCATCGCGGAGGTGTGCACGCAGGCGCCTACGGGAAGGATTGGTTACGGTGAGTTGCACTTCGGCCCGGTCGCCGAGCCGAACGGTTGTCTCACCAGATCGGGTGAACTGAAGCGAACGCACTGGCGCTGCCAGGGCATAGTCGCACAGAATTGCCAGTGAGAGCGGGGCATTGACCGCGAGCATTCCCGTCCAGCTCGGGGCCACGATGCCTACAGGGAGTGAGCCGAGGGCGGCCAACAAGGCGGCACGTCCGGTGAGAACCACGGTTCACCGCCTCACCGGGGTACGGGGACATGGGCGAGCACAGCGGTGATGACGGAGTCGGGGGTGACCCCTTCCATCTGGGCTTCGGGGCGCAGTTGGAGGCGGTGCCGGAGCGTCGGGAGGGCCAGGGCCTTCACGTCGTCCGGGGTTACGTAGTCGCGGCCGGTGAGCCAGGCCCAGGCTCGGGCCGTTGACAGCAGGGCGGTGGCTCCACGGGGAGAGATACCGAGAGAGACCGAGGGGGAATCACGCGTGGCACGACAGATATCCACTACGTAGCCGGCGATTTCGGGGGAGACGGCCGTCGCGGCGACCGCGGTGCGGGCGGCTTCGAGATCTGCGGGGCCGGCGACCGGATGTAGTCCCGCGCCCTTCAGGTCGCGCGGATCGAACCCGTTGGCGTGACGGGTCAGGACGTTGACCTCGTCGTCCCGCGTGGGCAGCGGAACAGTCAGTTTCACTAGGAAACGGTCCAGTTGGGCTTCGGGGAGGGGATAGGTGCCCTCGTACTCGACGGGGTTCTGGGTCGCGGCGACGAGGAAGGGGTCAGGCAGCGGACGGGGCATGCCGTCGACCGTGACCTGACGCTCTTCCATCGCCTCCAGGAGGGACGACTGCGTCTTGGGGGGCGTCCGGTTGATCTCGTCGGCGAGGAGCAGGTTGGTGAAAACGGGACCCGGCTGGAAGGAGAACTCGGCAGTGCGCGCGTCATAGACAAGAGAGCCGGTGATATCGCTCGGCATCAGGTCGGGGGTGAACTGCACGCGCTTGGTGTCCAGTTCGAGCGATGCGGCGAGGGCTCGGACCAGCAGGGTCTTGGCCACACCGGGAACGCCTTCGAGCAGGACGTGACCCCGGCAGAGCAGCGCTACGACAAGCCCGGTGACGGCTGGGTCCTGGCCGACCACGGCCTTGGCGATCTCGGAGCGCAGCGCTTCCAGGGAAGCGCGGGCCGCGTCGCCGCTGACGGTGCCGACAGATCCTGCTGACTCGGTGGACACGGGGGGCGGTGCGCTCATGAGGTTCGGACCTCTCTTTCGAGGGAGTCGAGTTGGTCTGCCAGACGTACGAGCGCGCTGTCATCGGTAGGGGCCGGGCCGAAGAGCAGGGCGGTGAGGTCGCGGTGGGCCGGGCCGATGCGTGTGGACAGAGCGGGGAGGAGCACTGCGGGGGAGTGTGCCTCTCGGGGGGAGACACCGACGAGCGATGCCATCCGGGTGCGGGTGGAGCGGCGGAGTGAGGCAGCGGCCCGGTCACGGGCGTTGGCCTTGCGGTTGAGCCGGGCCCGGCCCTCGGTGGACTCCGAGGCACGGATGGCCACAGGCAGGCGTTCCGTGACGAGGGGGCCCAGGCGTCGGGCGCGCCATACCGCTGCGAGTACTGCGGCGAGGGCGAGTTGCAGCGTGCCCCACAGCCAGCCGGACGGGATCAGCTCGATGAAGCTGCTCCGGCCGTCCGCGGTGTCGTTGTCCGGGGTGCCGTCGCCGCCGGTTGTGCCGTCGGTGGCGGAGGGATCAGTGAGCGAGGGGAGGTACCAGACCAGATGAGGGCGGGAACCAAGGAGTTGCAGGGCCAGGGACGCGTTCCCCTGGCGGTCGAGGCGCTCGTTGTACAGGAGGTCGGGGGAGCCGAGCAGGACGGTTTCTTGTCCTGCGGGCTGCCGCAGGACAAGAACGGAGGGCAGGCCTGCTTCGGGGTAGCAGGCATCGGCATCGAGGCCGTCCGCGGCGTAGCGGATGCCGCCCGTTTCTGCCGCTCCGGCGCGCAGAGCCGCGGGCAGGGAGCAGGCCGGGGGACGTGCGACCACGGAGGTGGGGGGCTTCGCGTGCACGCCGGGGGCCAGGGTGCCGAGGGAGACGGAGTCCGCGCCGAGGAGAACGGTGCGGCCGGCCGCACCGGTGGTCGCCGTGCGCAGGGTGTCCTGCTGGTGGGGCGTCAGCAGATTGGGAGCGGTGACGAGGAGTGTCGTGTTCGGGCCGGTCGCGGAGGTGGCTGCCTGGAGGGTGGTGACGACGCGGACGGAGATGCCGTGGTCCTTGAAGAGTTCGGCGATGGCCCTGCTGCCGTTGCGGTCCGCCGAGCGGGGGTCGAGGCGGCCGTGCTGGTCCCCGGAACGGGCGGCCGCCAGGGCTATAGCGGCGACGACGAGCAGGAGCACGGCGAGCAGTACGCTGCGAGTGCGGAGCCAGACCTGGTGAGGGGTGACGGAGGTCGAGGTGGTGGGCGCGGAGGAAGTGGTGACCGTGGTCATCCGGCGGCTCCCTCGCGGGCGCCGGAGAGCTCCGGTGCGGCGGACTCGATGGCCAGGTCGAGGTCGAGCAGCTCCAGGTACGACGCCTGGGTGGCGCTGCGGCCCCCGTATGTGACGTCGTCGAAGAGCCGGGCCGCCGCCCGCAGCCGTGCGTCGTACGGAGGGAGGACGAGGCCGGCCTCCGCTGCCGCTTCGTCGGCGGTCCGTCCGGGACGGACGTCAAGCAGGGCGCGCTCTTCCAGGGCGCAGACGATCGCGCGCATCCGTTCCTGGACCGCCTGGTTCCAGCGGCCGGCAGCTGCGTGGGCCTCGGCGGCGGAGCGGTGGTCGGCGGTGCTGCGGGGGCCGTGCGCGAAGAGCGCGTCGGCGGACCTGGAGCCGGGCTGCGGGGTGCCCAGCCGCCACCAGAGTGCGGCGGGCAGGGCGATGACGATCAGGAGGAGAACGATGAGACCGGCCGTCCCGCCCGGTGCGGCGACGGAGGCCGCTGAAATGACATCGCCGAACCAGGTCCACAGGTGGTCGAGCCCCCGTTGGAGGAGGTTCGGATCGTCCTGGTGGTACGCACCCTTGGACAGTTCGCGTCGGGCTGCTTCCCGGGCGGGCAGGCGCCCGGTGTCGACGGGGGCGCCGCCGCTCGCCCGTATCAGCATCTGTGCTGCCGCGCCGCCCGCCCCCGACACGCTGTCAGCTCCTGTCGTCGAAGCCGGGCAGGCCCGCCGCCCTCGCGAGGTCGAGGTCGAGTGCCTCGCGGCGGATGCGCTGGTCCACGTAGAGCAGGGCCATGACGCCGGCGGAGAGGGGGTACGTGATGGTGGCGACGACCACGTCGCCGACAGCGGAGACGATCAGGAACGGCCAGCCGAATTCGGTGGCCCCGTCGGTGAGGAAGGAACTCAGGCTGCCGTCGTCCAGGCCCACCGCGACGAGGCCGAACGGGATGCCGATCACCATCGCCACGATGAACGTCAGCAGCCAGGTCAGGGCGAGGATGCCGAATGTCCGCCACCAGGCGTCGCGGACCAGCTTCGCGGAGCGTCGCATCGAGGCGGTGACCGACTGCCGTTCCAGCATCAGCGCGGGGGAGGCGAGGCTGAAGCGGACCATCAGCCAGACGAACACCACGACCGCCGCGAGCAGCCCGAGGAAGGCCAGGCCGACCCCCGCCGTGTCACCGATCAGAAATCCGGGGAGGATGCCGACGGTCATGATCCCCGCGGCCATGACGGCCAGCAGGAGTGTCAGGCCCAGCAGGGGCAGCAGCCGGGGGCGGGCCTCGGCCCAGGCGTCGGACAGGGTGACCGGGCGGCCCAGCACCGAGCGGCTGATCACCACGGTCAGCACCGCTGTGGTGAAGATCGTGGCCAGCATCGAGATGAGCAGGGGCGGGGCGCTGTCGAGCAGGCTGTAGCGGAGGGACTTGGTGGCCTGGCGCAGTGCCTCGGACCCGGTGGCGTTGCGGTCGACCGCCGGGGGATCGGGCAGCAGATACCGCTGGACGAGCAGGATGGCGGTCTGCGCGACCACGGAGACCGTGAGGGTGATGCCGAGGACTGTGCGCCAGTGGGCGCGCATGGTGGAAACGGCGCCGTCCAGGATCTCGCCGACGCCGAGCGGCCGGAGGGGGATGACACCCGGCTTCGCTGCGGCCGGGGCGCCCCAGCCCGGTCCCTGCGGCGCGGAACCCCAGGCGGGGCCCTGCGGTGGGGTGCTCCGTCCCGGGTGCGGAGGCGGGGCGGCGGGGCCGTTTCCGGTGGGGCTCGGAGGGGACCACTGGGCGGCGGGCGGCTGCTGGGAGGCCCAGGTTCCCGAGGGGGCGCTGTCGTCGGCCGGCTCGGAGGGACGGGGGACTCCCGATTCCCGGCCGTCGGAGGGGGCGGATCCGGGCGAGGCCCAGCCCGGAGTGTCGTTCATTCTCGCTCCTTCACGGTCCTGTCCGCGCATCGGGGCGTCAGGTTGGCAGCCATCGTGCCACGCGTTGCGGATGTCCGGGCCTGGCCGGGCCCGGCCTTGTATCCCGCTCATGCCTTCATGTCCCGGCCGGTCACCGGGCAGACTGGACGGATGGCTGATCAGGACGCGCAATCGCCGGTGGGCAGCGAGCCCGCCGGGCTATCCGTACTTCGTTGGGACGAACCTCCGGAAGGCCCCGTGCTGGTGCTCCTCGACCAGAGGCGGCTGCCGGCCGAGGAGACGGAGCTGGTGTGCACGGACGTGCCGGCTCTGGTGGACGCGATCAGGACGCTCGCGGTGCGGGGAGCCCCGCTGCTGGGTATCGCCGGTGCCTATGGGGTGGCCCTGGCCGCGGTGCGGGGCTACGACGTGGCGGAGGCCACGGGCCTCCTGGAACAGGCGCGGCCCACCGCGGTGAACCTCGGGTACGGCGTGCGGCGGGCCGCCGCGGCGTACTGGGCGGCGCTCGATAAGGGGGCCGGTCAGGAGCGGGCCGGGGCGGCCGCGCTGGCGGAGGCCGAGGCACTGCACCGGGAGGACGCCGAGGCCAGCGGGCGGATGGCCCGGTACGGGCTCGCGCTGCTGGACGAGCTGGTCCCGGGCGGCGGCCATCGGCTGCTGACCCACTGCAACACCGGGGCGCTCGTCTCGGGAGGAGAGGGCACCGCCTTCGCGGTGGCGCTCGGTGCGCACCGGGAGGGCCGGCTGCGGCGGCTGTGGGTGGACGAGACCCGTCCGCTGCTGCAGGGCGCCCGGCTGACCGCGTACGAGGCGGCCCGCAGCGGCATGCCGTACAGCCTGCTCACGGACAACGCGGCGGGTTCGCTGTTCGCGGCGGGGGAGGTGGACGCCGTGCTGATCGGGGCGGACCGCATCGCCGCGGACGGGTCGGTGGCCAACAAGGTGGGGAGCTATCCGCTGGCGGTGCTCGCCAAGTACCACCACGTACCGTTCATCGTCGTGGCCCCGACGACGACCGTGGATCTGCTCACCGCGGACGGGGCATCCATCACCGTGGAGCAGCGTTCCGGGCGGGAAGTGACCGAGCTCACAATCCCGTCGCGCGGGGCGGGGGACGAGGAGGTGGGCGGGGTGCCCGTCGCCCCGGTGGGGACCCAGTCGTACAACCCTGCCTTCGATATCACGCCGCCGGAGCTGGTCACGGCGATCGTGACGGAAGAAGGCGTAATCTCGCCGGTCACGGGGGCCGGGCTGGCAGAGCTGTGTGCCAGATCATCGCAGGTAACGATTAGCTAATGGGATGATGTCGTTTATGAAGGGACGCGTCCTTGTCGTCGACGACGACACCGCACTGGCCGAGATGCTCGGGATTGTGCTGCGTGGTGAGGGTTTCGAGCCGTCGTTCGTAGCGGACGGCGACAAGGCACTTGCTGCATTTCGAGAGGCGAAGCCGGACCTGGTCCTGCTCGACCTCATGCTGCCCGGCAGGGACGGCATCGAGGTCTGCAGGCTGATCAGGGCCGAGTCGGGTGTGCCGATCGTCATGCTCACTGCCAAGAGCGACACGGTTGACGTGGTGGTGGGCCTGGAGTCCGGGGCCGACGACTACATCGTCAAGCCGTTCAAACCGAAGGAGTTGGTGGCCCGGATCAGGGCACGTCTGCGCAGGTCCGAAGAGCCGGCCCCGGAGCAGCTGACCATCGGGGACCTGGTCATAGACGTTGCCGGGCACTCGGTGAAGCGGGACGGGCAGTCCATCGCCCTGACGCCGCTGGAGTTCGACCTGCTGGTCGCGCTCGCCCGCAAGCCGTGGCAGGTCTTCACCCGTGAGGTCCTGCTGGAGCAGGTGTGGGGCTACCGCCACGCGGCGGACACCCGCCTGGTCAATGTGCATGTGCAGCGGCTTCGCTCCAAGGTCGAGAAGGACCCGGAGCGGCCGGAGATCGTGGTGACCGTCCGAGGCGTCGGTTACAAGGCCGGACCGAGCTGACATGTCCCTGGGTAGCACTGCTCCGAAGCCCGGGGAGCCGGGAGTCCGTGCGGAGCGGGCTGCCGGTTCAGGGCACACGTCGTCCACCGTCGAGCGCTTCCTGCAGGGCGGCCGGTTGTTCCAGGACCGGGCGCCCGGCGGGCCGGTGCCGCGGCTGCTGATGCGCTGGGTGCGGCGTCCGCTGCTGCCCGCCGTACGGCTGTGGCGGCGCAATCTCCAGCTGCGGGTCGTCGCGGGCACGCTGCTGATGTCGCTCGGAGTGGTGCTGCTGCTCGGCCTCGTCGTGATCGGGCAGGTGCGCAACGGCCTGCTCGACGCGAAGGGCAAGGCAGCGCAGACACAGGCCGCGGGCGGGTTCGCGGCCGCCCAGGAGAAGGCGAACGCGCCGCTCACCCCGGCCCCCGGCCAGGGCGACGACGCCGCGGACGGCACGACCGCCAATAATTCCTGGCGGACCGAGCTCGTCGACCAGCTCGCCAGCGGCGGGAAGAACGCCTTCAACGTGGTGGCGCTCAGCGCCGACGAGGGCTCCCGCGCGCCCCGGGGTTCGGGAAGCGTCGAGGCCGCGAGCATCCCGCAGAGCCTGCGCGAGTCGGTGAACAAGGGACCCGGGGCCTTCCAGACGTACGCGCTGATCCAGTACGCGAACGGGCAGGAGTCGCAGCCCGGCCTCATCGTGGGCAAACGCCTCTACGACATCGACCGCAACCCGTACCAGCTGTACTACGTCTTCCCGCTGACGCAGGAGGAGAAGTCCCTGACCCTGGTCAAGGGCACGCTGGCGACCGCGGGGCTCTTCGTGGTCGTGCTGCTGGGCGCGATCGCCTGGTTCGTGGTGCGCCAGGTCGTCACCCCCGTGCGCATGGCGGCGGGCATCGCCGAACGGCTCTCCGCCGGCCGGCTGCAGGAACGGATGAAGGTCACCGGCGAGGACGACATCGCCCGGCTCGGCGAGGCCTTCAACAAGATGGCGCAGAACCTCCAGCTGAAGATCCAGCAGCTGGAGGAGCTCTCCCGGATGCAGCGCCGGTTCGTCTCGGACGTCTCGCACGAGCTGCGCACGCCCCTGACGACGGTGCGGATGGCCGCCGACGTCATCCACGAGGCGCGCGTCGATTTCGACCCGGTCACGGCCCGGTCCGCGGAGCTGCTGGGTGACCAGCTCGACCGCTTCGAGTCGCTGCTCTCCGACCTGCTGGAGATCAGCCGCTTCGACGCGGGCGCCGCGGCTTTGGAGGCCGAGCCGATAGACCTGCGGCAGGTCGTGCGCCGGGTGATCGGCGGCGCGGAGCCGCTGGCCGAGCGCAAGGGCACGCGGATCCTGGTGACCGGCGACGAACAGCCGGTGATAGCCGAGGCCGACGCGCGGCGCGTCGAGCGGGTCCTGCGCAACCTCGTCGTCAACGCGGTCGAGCACGGCGAGGGACGCGACGTCGTGGTGCGGATGGGCGCGGCGGGCGGGGCGGTCGCCGTCGCCGTCCGGGACTACGGCGTGGGGCTGAAGCCCGGCGAGGCGACCCGGGTCTTCAACCGCTTCTGGCGGGCCGACCCGGCCCGCGCCCGGACCACCGGCGGTACCGGCCTCGGCCTGTCCATCGCGGTGGAGGACGCGCGGCTTCACGGCGGCTGGCTGCAGGCCTGGGGCGAGCCGGGGGGCGGCTCCCAGTTCCGGCTGACGCTGCCGCGTACGGCGGACGAGCCGCTGCGGGGTTCGCCGATACCGCTGGAGCCCGAGGACTCGCGGCGTAACCGGGAGAGCCGGGAGCAGGCCGCGGACGCCTCCACCGCGGGCAGCGAGCACAGGCTGCTGGCCGTGCCCTCGCAGCACGCCGGTACGGGCCGAGCCCCGCTGCCGGTCCCGGGCCGGGCGCAGGTGGCGGCCAGGACGGCACCCGCCTCGGTGCACCCGGCGGCCCTGCCGGGCAACGGGGCGCGGGTGGTGCCGCGTCCCGCAGAGGAGCGCCAGGCCGGTCACAACGAATCCCCGGGGCGTGAATCCGGGGCGGGAGGACACGACTCGTGAGCACTGACCGTCGGGAGGGGGGCCGCGGGCGTGCGGTGGGGGTGACCGTGCTGATCGGGTGCGGGGTGCTCGTGCTGTCCGCGTGCGGATCGATGCCGGTCTCCGGGGACGTCAAGGCCGTGGACGCCTCGCAGCCGGGGGACTCGCAGGTGCAGGTGTACGCGGTGGCCCCGCGTGACGGCGCCACTCCGAACGAGGTGGTCGACGGCTTCCTGGAGTCGATGACCAGCGACGACTCCGACTTCCGGACGACGCGCAAGTACCTGACCAAGGAGGCGTCGCGCCGGTGGAAGCCGAGCGCGGAGACCACGGTGCTGGCCAAGGCGCCGAACCGGAGCGACCGCCCGGTCCACGAGCACGACCGCAGCACCACCGAGGTCACCTACACCCTGACCGGCGAGAAGGTGGCGACGGTCGATGAGCAGAACGCGTACCAGCCGCTCGCTCCGACGGACTACTCCCGCACGCTCCACCTGGTGCGGGAGAAGACGCCGGACGGCAAGGAGTGGCGTATCGACTTCGTGCCGGACGGGCTGGTGCTCGGCCAGTCCGACTTCAAGCGGCTGTACCGCTCGGTCAACAAGTTCTACTTCGCGGCCGGCCGGTCCGACGCGCAGGCCACTCTGGTCGCCGACCCCGTCTACCTCCGGAACCGCACCGATCCCGCGACCGGGACGGACACGGTGACCCAGGCGGTCCGCAGCCTGCTGCGGGGCCCCACCGACTGGCTGCGGCCGGTCGTCACCTCGCGCTTCCCCACGGGTACGGACCTGGGGAAGGGGGTGGGCTCCCTGACGCCCGACGACCGCAACGTCCTGAAGGTCCCGCTCAACAAGAAGGCCGACGGTACGGGGCAGCGTTCGTGCCGGATGATGGCCGCGCAGGTGCTGTTCACCCTCCGGGACCTGACGTCCGCGCGGGTCGAGCAGGTGGAGTTGCAGCGGTCGGACGGTTCGCCGCTGTGCGTGCTCGACGCCGACCAGGCCGAGGAGTACGCCCCCGACGGTTCCTCGGGCGGACCCGACAGCCAGTACTTCGTCGATGCCAAGGGCCGGGTGGAGCGCATCCCCGGCAGCACCAGGGGCAGCGGCGAACCGGAGCCGGTGTCGGGCCCGTTCGGCAACGGCACGCTGAAGGTGAGCACGGTCGGTGTGGCCCGGGACGAGCAGTCGGCGGCGGCGCTCTCCCAGCACAACGACGCGCTCTACGTGGCGTCCATCGCAGCGGACGGCGAGCTGCCCGTACCGGCTGTGACGAGCAAGGCGGCCGACCCCGCCGACCGGCTGACGACGCCCAGCTGGGACGGCCGGGGCGACCTCTGGGTGGCCGACCGCGACCCGGAGAACTCCCGGCTGCTGCGGCTGCCCCACGGCACGGACAAGCCGCAGGAGGTGACCGTGCCGAGCCTGGACGGCAGCCGTATCGCGGGTCTGCGGCTGTCCTCGGACGGGGTGCGCATAGCGCTGCTGCTGACGAAGGACGGCCATACGACGCTGAAGATCGGCCGGATCGAGCGGCTGGGCAGGGGGGACGACGTCCAGGTGTCCGTGGTCGACCTGCGGCAGGCGGCGCCGCAGCTCGCGGACGTGACGGCGATGTCCTGGTCCGGCCGCAGCCGCCTCGTGGTGGTCGGCAAGGAGCAGGGAGGCGTCCAGCAGGTCCGGTACGTGCAGGCGGACGGCTCGACGCCTTCGTCGGGCGTGCTGCCCGGGGTGAACCAGGTGCTCGCCATCGCCGCCGCCGACGACGAGCAGTTGCCGCTGATGGCGGACACGTTCGGCGACGGGATAGTGAAACTGCTGCCCGGGGACAACTGGCAGACGGTCCTCAAGGAGGGCTCGGCGCTGGTCTATCCCGGCTGACACCGTCGCCGGGCGCGGGCGTTGTCCACAGGGGTGGTCGGACGGCCGCGCGAGGCGCACAGTTGAAGTGTGCGTGGGTGGTGGCGGGAGATCAGCGGGCTCGTTCTGCCGGTGTCCTGCGGTGGGTGCGGCAGGGAGCGGACGGAGCTGTGCGAGGCGTGCGGCGCGCAGGTGTACGGCGGGGTGCCGCGCCGGGTGCGGCCGTCGCCGGAGCCGCCCGGCCTGCCGGTCGTGCATGCCGCGGCCGGATACGAGGACGCGGTACGGGCGGTGCTGCTGGCCCACAAGGAGCGCGGTGTGCTCGGCTTGGCGCGCCCGCTGGGCAAGGCACTGGCGGGAGCGGTGAGGGCCGGGGCGGGCCGGATGCAGGACGGCCGGCCGCTGTTGCTCGTACCCGTGCCCTCCGCGCGCCGGACGGTGGCGGCGCGCGGGCATGATCCGGCGCGCAGGATCGCGTTGGCCGCAGCGGCGCACCTGCGGCGGACGGGCGTCCCGGTGACGGTGACCGCGGTGCTGCGGCAGCGGCGGGCGGTGGTCGACCAGTCGGGGCTGACCGCGGCGGAGCGCCGGGCCAACCTGGCCGGTGCGCTGGACGTGGCGGCCGGGGGCGGGCGGCTGCTCACGGCCGGACGGGTGGTGCTGGTGGACGACCTCCTGACGACGGGGGCCACGCTGGCCGAGGCGGCACGGGCGCTCGACATGGCCCTCGAAGGCGCGCGGGCGGGCACGACGGTGCGCCACGCGGCCGTGGTCGCGGCGTCGCCGCTCGCGTTCGCCGCAGCTTGTCCCGTTGCCCACGAAATAAACCGGAACTGGAACTGAACTTGCATCGTTGCAGGTAGTGAGTGGGTAAAAAGACCTGAACGGAGGTACGTGCGAGTAGCGGGTGCCGACATCCGTCCGAGCAGGCTATGTTCGGTTGTGAGGAATGGTGAATGCCGGCCCTCGACGAATGCACCACCAGGTTTCGGGCAGGCGACCCACCAGTACTCGAGAAACCGGAAATCCGGTGGGGTGGAGTCCCTGCCGGCGGGGGAGGAGGAGGTGGAAGTCACCGAGTCCGCGGCTCCGGCCATCACCGGGGCCTGGTGCAAAAGGGAGATGCTCCGCCACCGAGCGGAGTGATCCGGGAACGGAGTTCTGCGTGGACATCGTCGTCAAGGGCCGCAAGACCGAGGTGCCCGAGCGGTTCCGCAAGCACGTGGCCGAGAAGCTGAAGCTGGACAAGATCCAGAAGTTCGACGGCAAAGTGATCAGCCTCGACGTGGAGGTGTCCAAGGAGCCGAACCCTCGTCAGGCAGACCGCTCCGACCGGGTGGAGATCACCCTCCGCTCGCGTGGACCGGTCATCAGGGCAGAAGCGGCCGCAGGCGACCCGTACGCAGCGCTGGACCTGGCCACCGGCAAGCTGGAGGCCCGGCTGCGCAAGCAGCACGACAAGCGCTACAGCCGCCGGGGTTCGGGGCGTATCCCCGCTGCGGAGGTCGGCGAGATGGTGCCGGACGCGGCATCGTTCAACGGCGACGGCGAGCTGATCGCCGACGAGTCGGCACAGCCCGTCCCCACCACCAGGATCGGCTCGCTCGAGGTGCAGGGCGAGGGACCGCTGGTGATGCGCGAGAAGACGCACGTAGCGGCGCCCATGTCGCTCGACCAGGCGCTCTACGAGATGGAGCTGGTCGGACACGACTTCTATCTGTTCGTCGACAACGAGACGAAGGAACCCAGTGTCGTCTACCGGCGACACGCCTACGACTACGGTGTCATCCACCTGAGGACCGACCCGCTGGCCGCCGATGAGGCGGGCGGCGCGGGCGGCGCGCTCGGCGGCTGACGCCCACCACTGCGTGGTGCCCCTGTGAGCGTCTGTGCGCCCCCAGGGGCACCCGTGTGTCACCAAGGAATCACCGCGCCGACGTCCCGGCATGAAATCATGGCGGCCCGAGCCAACCGGTGTTCCGCGGAACGCCGTTGGCGGACCGTGCGTGAACTTCAGGCCGTGGCCTTCAGGGGGAGGAACGATGGCGGACACCTTCGGGCCCGTGCGCGACGCGAGCGATGCCGACGATGCCCGGCGCGCCCTCGGCGCGGACCGGGACGACGGCTACCGCAAGGAGCCGATCCGGGTCCTGGTGGTCGACGACCACGCCCTTTTCCGCAGAGGTCTGGAGATCGTCCTCGCGCACGAGGAGGACATCGAGGTCGTCGGTGAGGCCGGAGACGGCGCGGAGGCGGTGGACAAGGCGGCCGATCTGCTGCCGGACATCGTGCTGATGGATGTGCGGATGCCCAGGCGAGGTGGCATCGAGGCCTGTACGTCCATCAAGGAGGTGGCCCCCAGCGCGAAGATCATCATGCTGACGATCAGCGACGAGGAGGCCGACCTCTACGACGCCATCAAAGCCGGCGCCACGGGCTATCTCCTCAAGGAGATCTCCACGGACGAGGTCTCCACCGCCATTCGCGCGGTCGCCGACGGGCAGTCCCAGATCAGCCCGTCCATGGCCTCCAAACTGCTCACCGAGTTCAAGTCGATGATCCAGCGGACCGACGAACGCCGGCTCGTACCGGCGCCCCGGCTCACCGAACGTGAACTCGAAGTCCTCAAACTGGTCGCCACCGGCATGAACAATCGCGATATCGCGAAGGAACTGTTCATTTCCGAGAACACCGTGAAGAACCACGTCCGCAACATTCTGGAGAAGCTCCAGCTGCACTCCCGGATGGAAGCGGTCGTCTATGCCATGCGGGAGAAGATCCTCGAGATCCGGTGAACCCGCGCGGCGGCCCGCGGACCGCCCGGGGTCAGGCCAGGAGGCGGGAGATCTCCGCCGCGAGCGGACCGCGCAGCTCCGGCGCCTCCACGCGCTCCAGCCGTACGTCCGAGCAGCCGACCCAGGAAGCCGCCTCCACCAGGGCCTGAGCCATCGGCACCACGGCCTTCGCGCCCGCCAGGGACACCTGCCGGGCGATCAGCGTGGTCCCCTCGCGGGCCGGGTCGACCCGGCCCTGGAGCCGCCCGCCGGCCAGCAGAGGCATCGCGAAGTAGCCGTGGACCCGCTTCTGCTTGGGCACGTACGCCTCCAGGCGGTGCGTGAAGCCGAAGATCCGCTCGGTGCGCGCCCGTTCCCAGACCAGTGAGTCGAAGGGTGAGAGCAGCGTGGTCCGGTGCCGTCCGCGCGGCTCGGACGCCAGCGCCGCCGGGTCCGCCCAGGCCGGCTTCGCCCAGCCCTCCACGGACACCGGCACCAGCCCGGAATCCGCCACCACGGCGTCGAACTGCTCGCCCTTGAGCCGGTGGTAGTCCGCGATGTCCGCCCGGGTGCCCACCCCCAGCGACTGGCCGGCGAGCGCGACCAGCCGGCGCAGGCACTCCGCGTCGTCCAGGCCGTCGTGCAGCACGGCCTCGGGCAGGGCGCGCTCCGCCAGGTCGTAGACCCGCTTCCAGCCGCGCCGCTCGGCGCACACCACCTCGCCGTACATCAGGGCGCGTTCGACGGCGACCTTCGAGGCCGACCAGTCCCACCACTCCCCGCCGTTCTTCGCACCGCCCAGCTCCGTCGCCGTCAGCGGGCCCTCGGCGGTCAGCTGCTTGATCACGGTCTCGTACGCGCCGTCCGGCAGGTCGTGGGACCACTGCGGGCGGGCCCGGTAGGCGCGGCGGCGGAACGCGAAGTGCGGCCACTCCTCGACGGGCAGGATGCACGCCGCGTGCGACCAGTACTCGAAGGCGCGGCCTCCCGACCAGTACGCCTTCTCGACCGTGCGCCTCCCGATCGCGCCCAGGCGCGCGTACGGGATCAGCTCGTGCGAGCGGGCCAGCACCGAGATCGTGTCCAGCTGTACGGCGCCGAGGTGCCGCAGCACCCCGCGCGTCCCCGACCGGCGGTCCGGGGCGCCCAGGAATCCCTGGGCGCGCAGGGCGATCCTGCGGGCCTGGTCGGCGGAGAGTTCGACTGCGGGTGGCTGCACAGACGTCATGCTCCGCACTCTAGGGGGCTGCACTGACAGTGAGGGACGGTCGCCCGGGGCCCGACCTCCCCACGACGTCATGGGGAGCTGACGCCCGCCGGTACGTAGGCGGCGGTGCCCGGCAGGCCCAGGTCGGCGGGGAGCAGGGCGCCCACCCATGCGTCGCGGCGCACGCCCTTGTTGAGCAGGCCCGAGCGCTGCTCGCCCTCCATGTGGAAACCGGCCCGCAGGGCGACGGCCCGCGACGGGACGTTGCCGGTCTCGGCCTTCCACTCCAGCCGGTCGCAGCCGAGCGCGGTGAAGGACCAGTGGGCGGCGCACAGGACCGCCTCGGTCATGTAGCCGCGTCCGCGCTGCTCCTTCGCGCTCCAGAAGCCGACCTCGTACAGACCCGGGCCGGTACGGCGGTTGATGCCGAGCGCGCCTATCAGGGGCCCGCCCTCGCGCGGCTCCACGGCGAAGTTGTACATCGAGCCGTCCTGCCAGCCCTCCGGCGAGAGACGCGCGGCGAAGAACTCCGCGTCGGAACGCGCGTACGGCGAGGGGACGACCGTCCAGCGCTGGATGTCCGGGTCCTGACAGGCTTCGTACACCGCGTCGGTGTCCTCCGCGGTGAAGGGGCGCAGCAGCAGGCGGTCCGTGGTGAGAGTGAACGGTTCCATGACGGGATTCTGGTGAGGGACCGGTGGGGAAGCGAGTACTTTTCGCGCTTCCCGGCACCTTCGGCGGCCTTCGTCCGTTGACTCGGAAGGGCACCGCGGGGACAACGCGGTGGCAGCCCTCCCGGCGCGGCGGGGTCCTCGCTTACGATGACCGTTGCGGTGGGGCCCACCTGCCGTGCCCGTGCCCGAGTCCATTACACGACCCCGTGCCCAGGCCCGACCGGCAAGGAGACCAGCCTCAGTGTCCGTCTTCAACAAGCTCATGCGTGCAGGCGAAGGCAAGATCCTGCGCAAACTGCACCGCATCGCGGACCAGGTCAGCTCCATCGAAGAGGACTTCGTCAACCTCTCCGACGCCGAGCTGCGGGCGCTCACCGACGAGTACAAGGAACGGTACGCGGACGGCGAGAGCCTGGACGACCTGCTTCCCGAGGCGTTCGCCACCGTCCGCGAGGCGGCCAAGCGCGTCCTCGGCCAGCGCCACTACGACGTCCAGATCATGGGCGGCGCCGCGCTGCACCTCGGATATGTGGCCGAGATGAAGACCGGTGAGGGCAAGACCCTCGTCGGTACGCTGCCCGCGTATCTGAACGCCCTGTCCGGCGACGGCGTGCACCTGATCACGGTGAACGACTACCTCGCCTCGCGCGACTCCGAGATGATGGGCCGGGTCCACAAGTTCCTCGGCCTGAGCGTCGGCTGCATCATCGCCAACATGACGCCGGCCCAGCGCCGCGAGCAGTACGGCTGCGACATCACGTACGGCACGAACAACGAGTTCGGCTTCGACTACCTCCGCGACAACATGGCGTGGTCCAAGGACGAGCTGGTCCAGCGCGGCCACAACTTCGCGATCGTCGACGAGGTCGACTCGATCCTGGTCGACGAGGCCCGTACGCCGCTGATCATCTCCGGTCCGGCCGACCAGGCGACCAAGTGGTACGGCGACTTCGCCAAGCTGGTCACGCGCCTCACCAAGGGCGAGGCGGGCAACCCGCTCAAGGGCATCGAGGAGACCGGCGACTACGAGGTCGACGAGAAGAAGCGGACCGTGGCGATCCACGAGCCCGGTGTGTCCAAGGTCGAGGACTGGCTCGGCATCGAGAACCTGTACGAGTCGGTGAACACCCCCCTCGTCGGGTACCTCAACAACGCCATCAAGGCCAAGGAACTCTTCAAGAAGGACAAGGACTACGTCGTCATCGACGGCGAAGTCATGATCGTCGACGAGCACACCGGCCGTATCCTCGCCGGCCGCCGCTACAACGAGGGCATGCACCAGGCGATCGAGGCGAAGGAAGGGGTGGACATCAAGGACGAGAACCAGACGCTCGCCACGATCACCCTGCAGAACTTCTTCCGCCTCTACGGCAAGCTCTCCGGCATGACCGGTACGGCGATGACCGAGGCCGCCGAGTTCCACCAGATCTACAAGCTGGGCGTCGTGCCGATCCCGACGAACCGGCCGATGCAGCGCGCCGACCAGTCGGACCTCATCTACCGCACCGAGGTCGCCAAGTTCGCCGCGGTCGTGGACGACATCGCCGAGAAGCACGAGAAGGGGCAGCCGATCCTGGTCGGCACGACCTCCGTCGAGAAGTCGGAGTACCTCTCGCAGCAGCTCTCCAAGCGCGGTGTCCAGCACGAGGTGCTCAACGCCAAGCAGCACGACCGGGAGGCGACGATCGTTGCCCAGGCAGGCCGCAAGGGCGCGGTGACCGTCGCGACGAACATGGCCGGACGAGGCACCGACATCAAGCTCGGCGGCAACCCGGACGACCTCGCCGAGGCCGAGCTGCGCCAGCGGGGCCTCGACCCCGTCGAGCACGTCGAGGAGTGGGCGGCCGCCCTTCCCGCCGCGCTGGAGAAGGCCGAGCAGGCCGTGCGGGCGGAGTTCGAGGAGGTCAAGGAGCTCGGCGGGCTCTACGTCCTGGGCACCGAGCGGCACGAGTCGCGTCGTATCGACAACCAGCTGCGCGGTCGTTCCGGCCGTCAGGGCGACCCGGGCGAGTCCCGCTTCTACCTGTCGCTCGGCGACGACCTGATGCGGCTGTTCAAGGCGCAGATGGTTGAGCGCGTCATGTCGATGGCCAACGTGCCGGACGACGTGCCGATCGAGAACAAGATGGTGACGCGCGCGATCGCGTCGGCCCAGTCGCAGGTCGAGCAGCAGAACTTCGAGACGCGCAAGAACGTCCTGAAGTACGACGAGGTGCTCAACCGGCAGCGTGAGGTCATCTACGGCGAGCGGCGCCGGGTCCTGGAGGGCGAGGACCTCCAGGAGCAGATCCGCCACTTCATGGACGACACGATCGACGACTACATCCGCCAGGAGACGGCGGAGGGCTTCGCCGAGGAGTGGGACCTCGACCGGCTGTGGGGCGCGTTCAAGCAGCTCTACCCGGTGAAGGTCACGGTCGCCGAGCTGGAGGAGGCGGCGGGCGATCTGGCCGGGGTCACGGCCGAGTTCATCGCCGAGTCGGTCAAGGACGACATCCACGAGCAGTACGACGAGCGCGAGAAGACGCTCGGCTCCGAGATTATGCGTGAGCTGGAGCGGCGCGTGGTGCTGTCCGTCCTGGACCGCAAGTGGCGCGAGCACCTCTACGAGATGGACTACCTCCAGGAGGGCATCGGCCTGCGGGCCATGGCGCAGAAGGATCCGCTGGTCGAGTACCAGCGTGAGGGCTTCGACATGTTCAACGCCATGATGGAGGGCATCAAGGAGGAGTCCGTCGGCTACCTGTTCAACCTGGAGGTCCAGGTCGAGCAGCAGGTCGAGGAGGTTCCGGTCCAGGACGCGGCGACGTCGCTGACCAAGGAGGACGCGGTGCCGGCCGCGCGGCCGGAGATCCGGGCGAAGGGGCTGGACGCTCCGCAGCGGCCGGACCGGCTGCACTTCTCCGCTCCCACGGTCGACGGGGAGGGCGGGGTCGTCGAGGGCGACTTCGCGAACGGGGACGGTTCCGGAAGCGGTGCGGGGTCGGAGTCGGACGGGCTCACTCGGGCGGAGCGGCGCAAGGCGCAGAAGTCCGGGGGCGGGCGGCGGCGTAAGAAGTAGCCGTTCGCGGGGTGTGGAATGCCGGCCGGGGTCGGGTGCCGTTGGGTGCTCGGGTCCGGTCGGTTTTCTTGTGGGGGTGGGCGGTGGGCGGTGGGCTTGCGCGTGGGGGTGCGGGTGCGGTGCGCCTGCGGCGGGCCTGTTCCCCTCCCCGCCCCTTCCCGAAACCGGGGCTCCGCCCCGGGCCCCGCGCCTCAAACGCCGGCGGGGCTGGGAGGGGCCGGGCTGGAAGGTGCGGCTGCGGGGGCGTCCTGAGGGGTCTCGGGGCAGCCCAGAGGGCCCCGGAGACCCTGGGACAGTCCCCGGGCGGCCCAAGGGGCTCCGGGGGCCCGCACGGCGCCGTGAGACGTCCTGTAGGCCCTTGAGGCGCCCCGTAGGCCCTTGGGGCGCCCCGTAGGCCTGCGGCGCCCCAGTGGGGCCTCGCGGGTGCCCGCGCGTGGCCCGGGGCGGCCAGTGGGGGCCGTGTGGGCCCCTGTGGGCCCTGGGGGCCCCACAGGGCGTCCAGAGCCGTGTGAGCCGCCCCCGGCAGCCCCGCGACCAGCGGGCCGAGCCCCGTTCTTGGTGCCCAGCCCGGCGGGGCTGTCTCGCGCCTCTGGGGACCGGTGATCCGGAGCCCGCCGCCCGCCCCGGCGGGCTCCGTCCCGGAGGTATTGGCGCTGTCATCGGGTCCGCATCGGGGTGTTGCCCAGTTCCACCGCCGCGCAGCGCCAGCGGAGGTCGGGGCCTTGTTCGAGGCGGAAGGCCATGGCGCGGACTTCCTCGCCCGCGGCGATGCTTGCGCAGGCCTCGACCACGCCCGGGGCCGGCTGGGCGCCGCGGCACATGCGGATGACCGGGCGGGTGCCACGGGTCCTGAGAGGGGTGGTCGGGGCCAGTTCGGCGAGTTGGTCGTAGGCCTCGCCGATCGTGTGGCCGAGCATCCAGTGGACCGGGCGCTGGCCGCTCAGGACCGCGAGCAGGCGCTCCGCGAACCAGTGGTGGGGGCGCAGGCGCCTCGGGGTGCGGTGGCGTTGGGCGGGTACGGCTTCGGGCCTGCGGGCGTCGTGCCGTCCTGCGGGCCGGGTCCTGTTCGTGGTCATCTGTCGCCCCCGTGCTCCAGAGGCCCGGTCATACCGGGCAGTAACTTCCGTTGGGGATCTTCTACGGGGGAGTCGGATTTGTCGCAAGTGTGAGGAGCGGGGGGTGGGGCCGGGCGGGATTCACCTGTCCGGGTGGCGGGTGGGGGACGGGGCGGGGCCGTGGGCGGGCCGGGAGGGTGAGCGGGTGGCGTCGGGTGGACGGGGGCGGGGCCCCGGGCGTAACCCCAAAGGGGGACGCCGCACGTATCCTGAGGACGTCTCCGACTACGAAAGCGGCCGAGCCCATGCGCGTGTACGTACCCCTGACCCTCGCCGGTCTCGCAGCCGCGCACCGGGCCGGTGAACTGGGCCCCGGCCCGCTCACCGCCTACGCCGTCACCCCGGCGCTGCGCGAGTGGTACGTCTCCGACGACATCGAGGAGCTGGAGTACGCGGCGCTCAACCGGGCCGCGTCCGCCTCGCTGCGGCTGATCGCCGGGGACCCGCAGGCGGCCCGGCGCCGGGTCGTCGTCGCCGTCGACGTGCCCGACGGCGACGCGGTCGCCGACCCGGACCACATCCTGGACGCGTCCTCGCTCGGCGAGGTCACGATCGCCTCCGCCGTGCCGCTGGCCAAGGCCGCGGCGGTGCACGTCGACGCGGACGACGCCGACAAGGACGTCACGGCGGCGGCCGCCGCTCTCGGGGCCGCGGACCTCGGTGACGACGACGCGCAGTTCACGGTCGACGGCGCCGAGGACCACGAGCTGCTGTGGTTCGGGGTGCAGGAGATTCCGGGTCTGATCGGGTAGGGAGGCCGGTTGTCAGTGGGGGCGAGTACGTTGCTGGGCATGGGGAACGCACCGGGACACCGCCGCACGCATCTGGTCTGGGACTGGAACGGCACGCTGCTCGACGACAACACCGCGGTCGTCGGCGCAACCAATGCCGCGTTCGGCGAGGTCGGCCTGGCGCCGATCACCGTGGAGCAGTACCGGGAGATGTACTGCATCCCGATACCCCGCTTCTACGAGCGGCTGATGGGCCGGCTCCCCACCGACGCCGAGTGGGAGCGGATGGACGGGGTCTTCCACCGCCACTACACCGAGCAGCGCGACGCCTGCGGGCTGACCGCGGGCGCCGCCGAGCTGCTCGCCCGGTGGCAGCTGACCGGAGGCAGCCAGTCGATCATGAGCATGTACCGGCACGAGGAGCTGGTCCCCGTCGTGCGCGGATTCGGCATCGAGGGGCACTTCCTCCGCGTGGACGGGCGTACCGGGCCCTCCGGCGGCAGCAAGGCGCAGTACATGGAGCGGCATCTGGCGGCGCTGGAGGGCATATCCCCACAGCGCACGGTCGTCATAGGTGACGCGGTGGACGACGCCGTGGCCGCCGCCCACGCCGGTGCCAGGGCCGTCCTCTACACGGGCGGTTCGCACAGCCGCGCCAGTCTGGAGAAGGCCGGCGTGCCCGTCGTGGACACCCTGGCCGACGCCATCACCCTCGCCGAGCAGCTGACCGCCTAGCCCTCGGAGTGCCCGGTCCGCGTTGTCCGGAGTGTCAAATTTCGTGGCCTTCTTTTGTACACATCCGGACCGTGACGGTCACCGGTGCGGGCGAGATAGCCTGGACCCCGTGATCAGCGCGATACGCCTCGGGGGCAGCGAAGCCCCCGGCCCGCGCCCGGCGCGCCACGGCGCTCGGGCTGCCTCGACTGATCCCTCTCGCCCGGACCAGCCGCTGAAAATGGCCAATAAGGTCCCGGGAATCTCTCATCGCGGCATAGCGTCGACCCCGACCGGAAACCCCGCGTCGTGGCGTTACGCCGACCTTTTCACCTACGTCACGCAACGGCGCGCGACAGGAGCCAGAGGACATGCAGACCAAGCTGGACGAAGCCAAGGCCGAGCTGCTCGCACGGGCCGCCAAGGTAGCTGACAACGGCCAGGGCGGTGGTGTCGGCGGGCCGGGCGGGGCCCCCCGGGTGCGCGTCGCCGCCGCCGGGGCCGACGGCTCCGCCGAGGCCGGGCAGGAGAGCTCCCGCCAGGACGTCCTGCTCCCCTATCTCCAGCGCTACTACCTGCACACCGCTCCCGAGGACATCGTGGGCCGCGACCCGATCGACGTCTTCGGCGCCGCCTCCTCCCACTACCGGCTGGCCGAGGACCGCCCCCAGGGCAAAGCCAACGTCCGGGTGCACACCCCGACCGTCGAGGAGAACGGCTGGACGTGCAGCCACTCCGTCGTCGAGGTCGTCACCGACGACATGCCGTTCCTGGTGGACTCCGTCACCAACGAGCTCTCCCGCCAGGGGCGCGGCATCCACGTCGTGATCCACCCGCAGGTCATCGTCCGCCGTGACGTGACCGGCAAGCTGGTCGAGGTCCTCACCGACGGCACCGGCCGCGACAGCGGCAAGGGGGGCAGGAACACCCAGGCGGACCTGCCGCACGACGCCCTCGTCGAGTCCTGGATCCACGTCGAGATCGACCGCGAGACCGACCGCGCCGACCTCAAGCAGATCCAGAGCGACCTGCTGCGCGTCCTGTCCGACGTACGGGAGACCGTCGAGGACTGGGAGAAGATGCGGGACGCGGCGCTGCGCATCGCCGACGACCTGCCCGGCGAACCCCTCGACGACCTTGCCGACGACGAGGTAAACGAGGCCAGGGAGCTGCTGCGCTGGCTCGCCGCCGACCACTTCACCTTCCTCGGCTACCGCGAGTACGAGCTGAGGGACACCGACTCGCTGGCCGCCGTCCCCGGTACCGGCCTGGGCATCCTGCGGTCCGACCCGCACCACACCGAGGACGAGGCGCACCCGGTCAGCCCCTCCTTCGACCGGCTGCCCGCCGACGCCCGCGCCAAGGCCCGTGAGCACAAGCTCCTCGTCCTGACCAAGGCGAACAGCCGGGCGACCGTGCACCGCCCCAGCTACCTCGACTACGTCGGCGTGAAGAAGTTCGACGCCGAGGGCAACGTCATCGGTGAGCGCCGCTTCCTCGGCCTGTTCTCGTCCGCCGCCTACACCGAGTCCGTGCGCCGGGTCCCCGTCATCCGCCGCAAGGTCGCCGAGGTGCTGGAGGGCGCCGGGTTCACGCCCAACAGCCACGACGGCCGCGACCTGCTGCAGATCCTGGAGACCTACCCGCGCGACGAGCTGTTCCAGACGCCCGTCGACCAGCTGCGCTCGGTCGTCACCTCGGTGCTCTACCTCCAGGAGCGGCGCCGGCTGCGCCTCTACCTGCGCCAGGACGAGTACGGCCGCTACTACTCCGCGATCGTCTACCTGCCGCGCGACCGCTACACCACCGGGGTGCGGCTGCGGCTGATCGACATCCTCAAGGAGGAACTGAACGGCACCAGCGTCGACTTCACCGCCTGGAACACCGAGTCGATCCTCTCCCGGCTGCACTTCGTCGTCCGTGTCGCGCCCGGCAGCGAGCTGCCCAGCCTCACCGACGCCGAGACCGAGCGCATCGAGGCCCGTCTCGTCGAGGCCGCCCGCTCCTGGGCCGACGGCTTCCAGGAAGCGCTGAACGCCGAGCTCGGCGAGGAGCGCGCCGCCGAACTGCTGCGCAAGTACGGGCACTCGTTCCCCGAGGGCTACAAGGCCGACCACTCCGCGCGCGCGGCCGTGGCCGACCTGGTCCACCTCGAAGCCCTCAAGGAGAACGAGCGGGACTTCTCGCTCAGCCTCTACGAGCCGGTCGGCGCCGCCCCCGGCGAACGCCGCTTCAAGATCTACCGCACCGGTGAGCAGGTCTCGCTGTCCGCCGTCCTGCCCGCCCTCCAGCGGCTCGGCGTCGAGGTCGTCGACGAGCGCCCCTACGAGCTGCGCTGCGCCGACCGTACGCACGCCTGGATCTACGACTTCGGGCTGCGGATGCCGCAGGCCACCGCCAACGGCGGCTACCTCGCCGACGGCGCGCGCGAGCGGTTCCAGGACGCCTTCGCCGCGGTGTGGACCGGCGAGGCGGAGAACGACGGCTTCAACGCGCTGGTCCTGAGCGCCGGTCTCGACTGGCGGCAGGCCATGGTGCTGCGCGCCTACGCGAAGTACCTGCGCCAGGCCGGTTCGACGTTCAGCCAGGACTACATGGAGTCCACCCTCCAGAACAACGTCCACACCACCCGGCTGCTCGTCTCGCTCTTCGAGGCCCGGATGTCGCCGGGGCGCCAGAGCGCGGGCACCGAGCTGACCGACGGGCTCCTGGAGGAGCTCGACGGGGCGCTCGACCAGGTCGCCTCCCTCGACGAGGATCGCATCCTGCGCTCCTTCCTCACCGTCATCAAGGCCACCCTGCGCACCAACTTCTTCCAGCACGCGGACAACGGCGAGCCGCACGCGTACGTCTCGATGAAGTTCGACCCGCAGTCCATCCCGGACCTGCCCGCGCCCCGTCCGGCGTTCGAGATCTGGGTCTACTCGCCGCGTGTGGAGGGCGTCCACCTGCGCTTCGGCAAGGTCGCCCGCGGTGGTCTGCGCTGGTCGGACCGGCGCGAGGACTTCCGTACCGAGATCCTCGGCCTGGTCAAGGCGCAGATGGTGAAGAACACCGTCATCGTGCCGGTCGGCGCCAAGGGCGGGTTCGTCGCCAAGCAGCTGCCCGACCCCTCCGTGGACCGGGACGCGTGGATGGCCGAGGGCATCGCCGCCTATCGCACCTTCATCTCGGCGCTGCTCGACATCACCGACAACATGGTGACCGGCGAGGTCGTGCCGCCCAAGGACGTCGTCCGCCACGACGAGGACGACACCTACCTCGTCGTCGCCGCCGACAAGGGCACCGCGAAGTTCTCCGACATCGCCAACGAGGTCGCCGTCGCGTACGGGTTCTGGCTCGGGGACGCGTTCGCCTCCGGGGGTTCGGCGGGGTACGACCACAAGGGCATGGGCATCACCGCCCGCGGCGCCTGGGAGTCCGTCAAGCGGCACTTCCGCGAGCTGGGCCACGACACCCAGACCGAGGACTTCACCGTCGTCGGCGTCGGTGACATGTCCGGTGACGTCTTCGGCAACGGCATGCTGCTCTCCGAGCACATCAGGCTCGTCGCCGCCTTCGACCACCGGCACATCTTCATCGACCCGAACCCGGACGCGGCCACTTCGTACGCCGAGCGGCGCCGTCTCTTCGACCTGCCGCGCAGCTCCTGGGCCGACTACGACAAGGAGCTGATCTCCGCGGGCGGCGGCATCCACCCGCGCAGCGCCAAGTCCATCCCGGTCAACGCCCACATGCGCGAGGCGCTCGGCATCGAGGCCGGCGTGAGCAAGATGACGCCCGCCGAGCTGATGCAGGCCATCCTCAAGGCCCCCGTCGACCTCGTGTGGAACGGCGGCATCGGCACGTACATCAAGTCCACCGCCGAGTCGAACGCGGACGTCGGCGACAAGGCCAACGACGCGATCCGCGTCAACGGTGCGGACCTGCGCGCCAAGGTCGTCGGCGAGGGCGGCAACCTCGGCGCCACCCAGCTGGGCCGGATCGAGTTCGCCCGGGACGGCGGCCGGATCAACACCGACGCGATCGACAACAGCGCCGGTGTGGACACCTCCGACCACGAGGTGAACATCAAGATCCTGCTCAACGGGCTGGTGCGGGACGGCGACATGACCGTCAAGCAGCGCAACAAGCTGCTCGCCGAGATGACCGACGAGATCGGCCACCTGGTGCTGCGCAACAACTACGCGCAGAACACGGCGCTGGCCAACTCGGTCGCGCAGGCGCCCTCCCTGCTCCACGCCCAGCAGCGCTTCATGCGGCGGCTCGGGCGCGACGGTTATCTCGACCGGGCGCTGGAGTTCCTGCCCACCGACCGGCAGATCCGCGAACTGCTGAGCGCCGGCAAGGGGCTCACCCAGCCCGAGCTGGCCGTCCTGCTCGCCTACACGAAGATCACGGCGGCGCAGGAGCTGATCGGGACCAGCCTGCCGGACGACCCGCACCTGCAGAAGCTGCTGCACGCCTACTTCCCCGAGCAGCTGCGCACCCGCTTCCCCGAGGCGGTCGACGGGCACGCGCTGCGGCGCGAGATCATCACCACGGTGCTGGTCAACGACACGGTCAACAGCGGTGGTTCGACCTTCCTGCACCGGCTGCGGGAGGAGACCGGCGCCTCGATCGAGGAGATCGTGCGGGCGCAGTTCGCGGCCCGCGAGATCTTCGGGCTCGGCGAGGTGTGGGACGCGGTGGAGGCCCTCGACAACGAGGTCGCCGCCGATGTGCAGACCCGTATCCGGCTGCACTCGCGCCGGCTCGTCGAGCGGGGCTCGCGCTGGCTGCTGGGCAACCGGCCGCAGCCGCTGGAGATCTCCGAGACGGTCGACTTCTTCCGCGACGGTGTCGAGCAGGTCTGGGACGCGCTGCCCAAGATGCTGAAGGGTGCCGACCAGGAGTGGTACCAGGGCATCCTGGACGAGCTGACCGAGGCGGGTGTGCCGGACGAGCTGGCGCAGCGTGTCGCCGGTTTCTCCTCCGCCTTCCCCGCGCTCGACATCGTGGCGATCGCGGACCGTACGGGCAAGGAGCCGCTGGCCGTCGCCGAGGTGTACTACGACCTCGCGGACCGGCTGGGGATCACGCAGCTGATGGACCGGATCATCGAGCTGCCGCGGGCCGACCGCTGGCAGTCGATGGCCCGTGCGTCGATCCGCGAGGACCTGTACGCGGCGCATGCGGCGCTGACGGCCGATGTGCTGAGCGTGGGCAACGGGTCGTCCTCGCCCCAGGAGCGGTTCGAGGCGTGGGAGGAGAAGAACGCGGCGATTCTGGCTCGGTCGCGGTCGACGCTGGAGGAGATCCAGGGGTCGGACGCGTTTGATCTGGCGAATCTGTCGGTGGCTATGCGGACGATGCGGACGTTGCTTCGTACGCACGGTTAGGCTGCGCCGCGGGTGGGGTGGGCGGCTGCGGGTTCGTGGCCGCCTGCCCTTGTCCTCAATCGCCGGACGGGCTTGAACTTGCCGTTCGGGCGTCCTCAATCGCCGGACGGGCTGAAAGATGCCCTCAAGCGCCGGGCGGGCTGGGGGTGGCCGGGCGGGCTTCGAAAGGTGCCCTCAAGCGCTGGGCGGGCTGGGGTGGCCGGGCTGCTCGGTTTAGCCTGCCCGGCGTTTGAGGGCGCTTCGGGTCAGCGCTTCTTCGTGAAGCGTTCGTACTCCGCCATTACTTCCTTTGCCGGGCCGTCCATGCGGAGCGTTCCCGCTTCCAGCCAGATCGCCCGGTCGCAGGTTTCGGTGATCGACTTGTTGTGGTGGCTGACCAGGAAGACCGTGCCGGCCTGTTGGCGCAGTTCCAGGATGCGGGCCTTGCTGCGCTGCTGGAAGCGGGCGTCGCCGGTGGAGAGGGCCTCGTCGATCAGCAGGACGTCGTGGTTCTTCGCGGCGGCGATCGAGAAGCGGAGGCGGGCGCCCATGCCGGAGGAGTACGTGCGCATGGGCAGGGTGATGAAGTCGCCCTTCTCGTTGATGCCGGAGAAGTCGACGATCTCGTCGTAGCGTTCGCGGATCTCGGCGCGGGTCATGCCCATCGCGAGGCCGCCGAGGACGACGTTGCGCTCGCCGGTCAGGTCGCTCATCAGCGCGGCGTTGACGCCGAGCAGCGAGGGCTGGCCGTGGGTGTGGACGCGCCCCTTCGACGCCGGGAGCAGTCCGGCGATGGCCTTCAGCAGGGTCGACTTGCCCGAGCCGTTGGAGCCGATCAGCCCGATCGCCTCCCCCTTGTACGCGGCGAAGCTGACGCCCTTGACGGCGTGCACCTCGCGCACGCCCGGGACCTGCCGGCGCGAGGCGATCCGGCTCAGCGCCGAGGTGGCGCTGCCGCGCCCGGTGCGGGCGCCGTTGACCTTGTACGTGATGTGGACGTCGTCGACGACGACGGTCGGGATACGGGAACCGGTGTGCTCAGCCACGTCCGTAACTCTCCTCGGCCTTCCAGAAGTAGACGAAGCCGCCCGCGCCGCACACGAGCGCCCAGCCCGCGGCCACGGCCCAGACGTGCGGGGGCAGCTGGCCGGCGCCGAAGCTGTCGATCAGCGCGAACCGCACCAGGTCGATGAAGACGGCCGCCGGGTTGACCTCCAGCGCGAGCTTCACCCAGTGCGGGACCCGGTCGCCGCGCAGCATCGTGTCCATGCTCCACATCACGCCCGACGCGTACATCCAGGTGCGCAGCACGAACGGGGTGAGCTGGGCGATGTCCGGGGTGCGGGCGGCGAGGCGGGCCATGACCATCGAGATGCCGGTGTTGAAGACCGCCTGGAGGGCCAGGGCGGGCACCGCGAGCAGCCAGGACGGCTGCGGGTACTGGCCGAAGGCCAGCAGGATCAGGGCCAGCGCGCCCAGCGAGAAGAGCAGCTGCTGGAGCTGTTGCAGGGCGAGCGCGATCGGCAGCGAGGCGCGCGGGAAGTGCAGCGCCCGTACGAGGCCGATGTTGCCGCTGATGGCACGGGTGCCGGCGGTGATCGAGGAACTGGTGAAGGTCCAGATGAAGACGCCGGTGACCAGGAACGGCACGAAGTCCGGCACCCCGTGCTTCGTCTTCATCAGGATGCCGAAGATGAAGTAGTAGACCGTCGCGTTGAGCAGCGGGGTCATGATCTGCCAGATCTGGCCCAGCTTCGCCTGGCTGTACTGGGCGGTGAGCTTGGCGGTGGCGAAGGCGGTGATGAAGTGCCGCCGCCCCCACAGCTGCCGTACGTACGCCGGCAGGGAGGGGCGCGCCCCGCTCACGGTCAGGCCGTGCCGCGCGGCGAGCGCGGCGAGCTCGCCGGAGCCGTACACGGGCGGGGCGGGGGCCGGCGGGCTGTCCACCGGGGCCGGGGCTGTTGTCTGGCTCACCACGATCGCTTTCGACGGGAGGCGGGCAGGCGGGGGCACGGCGTACGGGCGGAGGAAGACACACCCGGCGACGGGACGGGACCGTATCGTCGCAACGCTGAGGGTAGGACGTCCGTACGTCGGAACGCAACCGTTTCGTCGTCGCGGACTATGATTCGGCCATGACCACCGACCCCGGAAGCCGCCGCCGAGCCCCGGCGGGAGCCGCCGTCCTGCGCGAGGACGTGACCGACGCCATCCGCAGCGCGGTGTTCGCGGAGCTGGCCGCGGTCGGCTTCGCCCGGATGTCCATCGAGGGCATCGCCCGCCGGGCCGGTGTCGGCAAGACCGCCGTCTACCGGCGCTGGAAGTCCAAGCTGCACCTGGTCCTGGACCTGGTCTCGGCCGTCGCCGCGCAGGGCATGCCCGCCCCCGCCACCGGCTCGCTGGCCGGGGACGTGCGCGCCGTGCTCGACCTGGCCGCGTACGCCCTGCGCCACCCGCTCGCCTCCCAGGTCATCCCGGACCTGCTGGTCGAGGCGGCCCGCAACCCGGAGATCTCCGACGCCATCAAGGCCGCGCTGCTCGACCCGCAGCAGGGCGTCGCCGCCGTGCTCGTCCGGGAGGCCGTCGCACGGGGCGAGCTGCCCCCCGGCAGCGACCCCGACCGCGCCCTCGACCTGATCGTCGGCCCCCTCTACTGGCGGCTCGCGGTGGTCCGGGGCGAGCTGCCCCCCGGGTATCTCGACGACCTCGCGGCCTCGGCCGTGGCGGCGCTCACACACGACGCGGCCGCCGCCGGATGACCCCCGGAGCCCTCCCGCGCAGCTCGGCAAGCGTGCTTGTAGGGGTCACCCTTCGATCGGTTAATCTGGTGGGCGGGCCGCCCACCGAGCCTTCCGGAGCGTGCGCGCGGGGCGAGCACGGTGCAGGCGCAGTCACTCGTTCGGGACCGTAACCGGTGACCCGCGACCGCCCCCGCGGTTGAGCCCTACGGATAGCCAGGCCCTTGATGAACGGACGTGCTCAACATGCCGCCACGGCTCAGTGTCGTTGTCCCCGTCTACAACGTGGAACTCTTCCTGACGGACTGCCTGAAGTCCCTCGCGGAGCAGACCATGACCGACCTCGAGGTGGTGATGGTCGACGACGGGTCCACCGACGGCAGTGCCGCTCTGGCCGCCGAGTTCGCCGCGAGCGACGACCGCTTCAAGCTGGTCAGGCAGAAGAACGGCGGGCTGGGGCACGCCCGTAACACCGGCTTCCGCAACGCGCACCCGGAGAGCCGCTACCTCGCCTTCTGCGATAGCGACGACATCATTCCGCCGAACGCCTACGAGCTGCTCGTCGAGTCGCTGGAGGAGACCGGCTCGGACCTGGCGTCCGGCAACGTGCTGCGGCTGCGCGCCGGCGGCAAGCTCGTCCAGTCGCCGATGTTCCGCAAGCCCATGGCCACCACGCGCAAGCGCACCCATGTCTCCCGCGACCTGGACCTCCTCGGCGACCGCATCGCCTGCAACAAGGTCTTCCGCCGCTCCTTCTGGGACAAGCACGAGTTCGCCTTCCCGGTCGGCGCGCTGTACGAGGACATCCCCGTCGTGCTGCCCGCCCACTTCCTGGCCGGCTCGGTCGACATCGTCAAGGACCCCGTCTACTACTGGCGCGACCGCCCCGGCTCCATCACCACCAGCCGGGCCGTCGTCCGCGGCATCCGCGACCGCGTCGCACACGTCCAGGGCGTCTCCGAATTCCTGGCGGGGAACCGCACCGCCGCCGACAAGAACCACTACGAGGCCCACGCGCTGGCCAACGACCTCTGGTACTTCATGGAGGTCCTGCCGGACGGCGACCAGGAGTACCGGGACGCCTTCCTCACGTACACCAACAAGTTCATCGACCAGGTCGACCCCTCGGTGCTCGACGGGCTGCCGCTGCGCCTGCGCGTGATGTGGTACCTGGTGCGCGAGCACCGCATGGACGAGCTGCTGGCGCTGCTCCTCCAGGACAAGCGCGAGCCCGGCGCCTTCGAGGTCAGCGGCATGCGCCGCCGCCAGGCCCACTACCCGGTCCTCACCCGGCCCGTGCCCGCCCCGGTGCTGCGCGTCGCCGACCGCGACCTGCCGCTCGCCGCCCGGCTGCGCGACGCCGAGTGGCGCGACGGCAAGCTCTTCCTCAAGGGCTACGCGTACGTGCGCAACCTGCCGGTCACCTCCGGGCCCAGCGAGTTCCGCATCGGCTGGCTGAGGGCCGGCCGGCGCAACGTCGTGCCGCTCCGGCTGCGCCGCGTGGACGAGCCCGAGGCCACCGCGCGCTCCCGCCAGAGCCTCCACGACTACCACCGCTCCGGCTTCGAGACCTCCGTCGACGCCTCCAAGCTCCGCATCCAGGCCGACAGCGGACCCAAGCAGCTCACCTGGCAGTTCGAGGTCGGCATCGCCCGTAACGGCCTGCTGCGGCGCGCCTTCCCCTCGGTCCGCGAGGCGTCCGTCGCGCCGCCCGTCCACCGCCCCGACGGCGACCACCGCATCGTCCCCGCCTTCGACGGCGACAAGCTGGTGCTGCACGCCGAGCGCGTCGACGCCCGGTTCGAGACCCACGGCGCGGGCGAGCGGTCCGGCACCGTCAAGGTCTCCGGCGTGGTCCGCGCCCGCCTCGTCAAGGGCGAGCTGACGCTGCGTCTGACGCACGGCGCCACCAAGACCACGTACGAGGTCCCCGCCACCGTGGGCAGCGGCGCCGGAGCCGGCTGGAGCCGCTTCACCGCCGAGCTGCCGCTCGCCGCGATCGAGGAGACGCGCCCCGGCGGCGAGGACGCCCCGAAGAGCGTGGCGTACAGCGTCCACCTCGTCGGCAAGGGCCTGAAGGCCTCGCTCGACGTGCCCGGCTCCGTGCACCCCGGCCGCTACCCGCTGGCCGACGGCGCGGACGGCGGCCGCCGCGAACTGGCCCTCGTCGCCAGCTCGCGCGGCAACCTGCTGATCAGCGACCGCCCCGTGCAGCCCGCCGTCGAGCTGGCGAGCTGGACCGAGGACGGCCGGCTGTTCCTGGAGGGCACCTTCCCCGAGGACCCGGAGCACCCGGTCGAGCTGGTCGCGCAGAACAGCGGCCACCGCGAGGAGCAGACCTTCCCCGTCGAGTTCACCGGCCCCGAGGACGCCCGCCGCTTCCGCGCCGAGCTGCGGCCCGACGCCGTCGAGGGACCGGGCGGCGCGGTGCCGCTGGGCGAAGGCAACTGGTACTTCTTCTTCCGGGACAAGGGCGCCGCCGACGAGAGCGGCGACCGCGCGCTGCGCATCCCCGCCTCGGCCTTCCACACGCTGCCCGCCACCCGCGGCCTGGCCGGCCGCGACTACACCCTGGAGCGCCGCTTCGGCGACCAGCTCCTCGTCGTCTCCGGCTCGGTGCTCACCGCCGCCGAGCGCGGCCCGCGCGCCAAGCGCCTGCTGAGCGAGGCGTACGCCGCGCAGCGCACCGCACCCGTGCGCGCCGCGGCGCTGTACAGCACCTTCGACGGCCGCCAGTACTCCGACTCGCCGCGCGCCGTCTACGAGGAGCTGGTGCGCCGGGGCACCGAGGTGGAGCACCTGTGGGTCGTCCGCGACCAGCAGGCGATCATCCCCGAGGGCGCCACCGCCGTCGAGCACGGCTCGGCCGCCTGGCACGAGGCGCTGGCCCGCAGCCGCTACATCGTCACCAACACCCAGCTGCCCGAGTGGTTCGTGCGCCGCGAGGACCAGACGGTCGTCCAGACCTGGCACGGCACCCCGCTCAAGCGCATCGGCCTCGAACTCGCGGGCACGGCCCAGGCGAACGCCGCGTACATCGCGACCCTCGCCGAGCGGTCCCGGCAGTGGGACTTCCTGGTCTCGCCGAACACGTACTCCACGCCCGTCCTGCGCCGCTCGTTCGGCTTCGAGGGCGAGGTGCTGGAGTGCGGCTACCCGCGCAACGACCTCTTCCACGCCCCGGACCGCGCCAAGGTCGCCGCGGCGGTACGCGAGAAGCTCGGCATCCCGGCCGGCAAGCGCGTCGTCCTGTACGCCCCCACGTGGCGCGAGGACCAGCGCCTGGGCGGCGGGCGCTACTCGCTCGGCCTCCAGCTCGACCTGGCCGCCGCCGAACGCGAACTCGGCGACGACACCGTGCTCCTGGTGCGCCGTCACTACATGGTCACCGACCGGCTGCCGGACAGCGGCACCGGCTTCGTCCGCGACGTCTCGCGCTACCCGGACGTCGGCGAACTCATGCTCATCAGCGACGCCCTGGTCACCGACTACTCCTCGCTGATGTTCGACTTCGCCCAGACCGGGCGGCCGATGCTGTTCCACACGTACGACCTGGAGCACTACCGCGACACGCTGCGCGGGTTCAGCTTCGACTTCGAGAAGCGGGCGCCCGGACCCCTGATCCCGGGCTCCGACGACCTGATCGCGGCGCTGAAGGACCCGGAGCGGGCGATCGGCGGACACGCCAAGGCGTACGAGCAGTTCCGGCACGACTTCTGCGACCTCGACGACGGCCGGGCCACCGCCCGCGTGGTTGACCGCATGCTGTAGTCGCCGCACCCCCGCACCCGTGCCCGGCCGGTACCGACACCGGCCGGGCACCGGCGTTTCCCGGGCGGGACACGGCCCAGGGTTTACGCCACGGTGACGATTCGCTGCGTCGCATAGCGTCGCCGCCTTGCTACGTTCTGCTTTCATGGGTATCCGAATGTGGGGCGAAACGGACGTGCGGCGGGCCAGGGCCGCCGTGCTCGTCGCGGCGGTCGCGGGCCTCCTCACGCGCATGATCATCGCGGCCAACTCCCCGGGCCCGGCCGATGTGCGGATCTTCGAGGGGTTCGCCGGAGCCATCACCGGGTACGGCCCCGTCCGCATCTACGCGCACCCGCTTCCCGGGCTGCCCGTCTACAACCACCCGCCGCTGGCCGGGTGGATGCTGCTGGGCCTCGACCGCCTCACCGAACTCGGCTTCTCCTTCGCCACGCTGATCCGCGTCCCCGCGTCGGCCGCCGACTTCGCCTGCGCGCTCCTCGTGTTCGAGATCGTCCGCCGCCGCGCCACCCCGCGCACCGCGATGCTCTGCGGCATCGGCGTCGCGGTCAGCCCGGTGCTCATCGCGACCTCCGGCTACCACGGCAACACCGACGCCGTCGCCGTCGCGTTCGCCCTGGCCGCCGCCCATCTCCTGGCCGACCGCAAGGCGCCGCTCGCGGCGGGCGTGGCCGCGGCGCTGTCCATCAGCGTCAAGTTCATCCCGGTCGTGGTGATCCCGGCCCTGTTCGTCGCCGCGCTGCGCGGCGGGCGGCCGGTCCTCGTGCGCTTCGCCGCCGGCTTCGCGGGCCTCACCGCGCTGGTGTGGGGGCCGGCCCTGCTGACCGTGCCCCTGGACCTGACGCACAACGTCCTGGAGTACGCGGGCGGCAGTTACCGGCTGTGGGGCCTGGTGCGGTTCGCGGACGTCCTCGGCCTGCCCGAGCCGGCCATCGCCTTCATGCAGGGAGGCGGCCACTTCCTCTTCGTCCTGGTCTGTGTGGCCGCCGGTGTCCGGCTCGCCTGGCTGCGGCCCGCCCAGGCCCCCGGGGTCGTCGCCGTCACCCTGGGGCTGCTGCTGCTTCTGTCCACCGCGTCCGGCCTGCAGTACCTGACCTGGGCCGCCGCCGGCATGTTCGTCCTCGGCCCGGCCGAAGGCTTCGCGTACAGCGCGGTCGTCGGCCTCGTCGCCGTCCTCGGCTACAGCGGGCGCTCCGCCGTGCGCTGGAGCGAGCCCGTGCTGTACCTGGGCGCCGCCGGCTGGTTCGTCCTGGCGGCCGGCCTGTGCACCGGCGTACGCCGCATCCTCGCCACGCCCCCGGACGCGCCCTCGCGCGCCGTCCCCGCCGAGCGGGCGCCGCTCTCCGCACCCCGTACGGAATACCGCTCCTGCTCGTCCGTCGACTGATCCCGCACCCCCCGTCCCCGACCGCAACTGGAGAACGCCCCGTGAAGGAAAGCCCGAGCCCCAGGATCGGCATCCTGGTGGTCGCGTACAACGCGGAGACAACGCTGGAGAAGACCCTCGACCGGATCCCGGAGGACTTCCGGTCGCGGATCGACGAGATCCTCATCCTCGACGACGCGAGCCACGACGCCACGTTCACCGCCGGCTGTCGCTGGTCGCAGGCGGAGGGCATGCCGCGGACCGTGGTGATGCGGCACACCAAGAACCTCGGCTACGGCGGCAACCAGAAGGCCGGTTACGCGCTGGCCGCCGAGCACGGGCTCGACATCATCGTGCTGCTGCACGGCGACGGGCAGTACGCCCCCGAACTGCTCCCCGAGATGGTCGCGCCGATCGAACGCGGCGAGTGCGAAGCGGTGTTCGGGTCGCGGATGATGACGTCCGGCAGCGCGCTCAAGGGCGGCATGCCGGTGTACAAGTGGCTCGGCAACCGCATCCTGACCCGGCTGGAGAACGGGCTGCTCGGCTCGGACCTCACCGAGTTCCACTCCGGCTACCGCGCGTACAGCGTCGCGGCCCTCAAGCAGCTGCCGATCGACCGGAACACCGACGCCTTCGACTTCGACACCCAGATCATCGTGCAGCTGCTGAACGCGGGCATGCGGATCAAGGAGATCCCCGTCCCGACGTACTACGGCGACGAGATCTGCTACGTCAACGGCATGAAGTACGCCAAGGACGTGGTCAAGGACGTCCTCGAATACCGGCTGGCCGTCAAGGGGTTCGGGACCTGCCCCTGGATCCCCAAGCCCGTCGAGTACGCCTTCAAGGAGGGCGACGGCTCCTCGCACGCGGTCATCCTGGAGCGGATGCGCGCGCTGCCGCCCGGCCGGGTCCTGGACCTCGGCTGCTCCGGCGGGCTGTTCGCCGAACGGCTGGAGTCCCTGGGCCACGAGGTGACCGGGGTGGACTACGTCGAGGTGCCGGGCGTCCGCGAGAAGTGCAGCCACTTCCACCTCGCCAACCTGGAGGAGGGGCTGCCCGCCGAGGCCGGCACCGGCTTCGACTACGTGGTGGCCGGTGACGTCATCGAGCACCTCTCCCGCCCCGAGCGCATCCTCGCCGAGGCGGCCGGCGCGCTGCGGCCGGGCGGCCGGCTGCTGCTGTCCGTCCCCAACTTCAGCCACTGGTACTCCCGGCTGCGGGTCGCCGTCGGCGCCTTCGGCTACGACCGCCGGGGCATCCTCGACGAGACGCATCTGCGCTTCTTCACCCGGGCCAGCCTCCGCCGCACCGTGCGCGCCGCCGGTTACGACGTCCTGGAACTCTCCTCCACCGGGGCGCCGTTCTGGTCGCTGCTCGGCCGGGGACCGCTCGCCGCGGTGCTCGGCGGGGCGTCGAAGCTGCTGACCCGCGTCCGGCCGACGCTGTTCGGCTATCAGCACGTCGCGCTGCTCACCCCGCACGCGGCCGAGACGATCATCGCTGGAGAGCACGTCGATGTACAGGACATCCTCAACCGACAGTACGTCCCCGCCGACCGGGTCGGTGTCTGAGGCGCCCCGCCCCGGAGCCGCGCCCGCCCCGGCGCCCGAGCCACCCGCCACCGCCCCCGCAGTCAGGAGCAAGGCCTTGACCCTCCCCAGTGTGCTGCTGCTCCTGTTCGCCGTGTTCTCGTCGGCGGGCGGCCAGATCATGCTCAAGCACGGGATGAAGGGGGCCGCGGCCGCCGCCGGCCGGGACGGCGGCTCCGTCGCGCTGCGCGCCGCCGGCAGCCCGTGGGTGGTGCTCGGGCTGGTGGTCTTCGCGGTGTCCGCGCTCGCCTGGATGACGACACTGGCCAAGGTGCCGCTCTCCGTCGCGTACCCCTTCAACGCGCTCGGCTACCTGCTGATCGTGCTGGCCGGGGCGACCGTGCTGCACGAGCGGACCTCGCTGTGGACCTGGGGCGGCTCGCTGCTCGTGGTGGTCGGTCTGATCACGGTGATGGCCGGCCAGCAGGGCTAGCGCCGGTACGCCGAAGGGCCCGCCGCCGGAACGTTCCGGTGACGGGCCCTTCGGCCGTGCTGGCGGGTCAGACGGTCCCGGCGGCCGGGGGCTCCTCGCCCAGCAGGACCCGGCGCACCACGCGCTCGGCGGCGCGGCCGTCGTCGTACGGGCAGAACCGCTCCTTGAACGCCTTGAGCAGCGCCTCGTTCTCCGGGCTGTTCCAGCTGCCGTCGGTGAAGATGGCCGCCAGCTCGTCCGTGTCCGTGGCCACGGCACCCGGCGTCTCGCCCGGCTGCCCGGACAGCAGGTCGAAGACGACACCGCGGACCGTGCGGTACGTCTCCCAGTCCGGGGCCAGGATCACGATCGGGCGGTTGAGGTGGGCGTAGTCGAACATCACCGAGGAGTAGTCGGTGATCAGCGCGTCCGCCGCCAGGCACAGGTCCTCGACGCGCGGGTACGTGGAGACGTCGATGACCGACGCGTTCTCCGCCAGGCCCGAGCCGCCGTAGAAGTAGTGGGCGCGCATGAGGACCACGGTGTCCGGGCCGACGGCCGCGCAGAACCGGTCCAGGTCCAGGCGGTTGGTGAAGCCCGACTCGTAGTCGCGGTGCGTCGGCGCGTAGAGCACGGCGCGCTGACCGGGGCGGATGCCCAGGTCCTCGCGGATCTTGGCGATCTGCTCCTCGGTCGCCGTCGCGAAGACGTCGTTGCGCGGGTAGCCCGTCTCCAGCGGGCGCGCCGCGCTCGGGTAGGCGCGGGACCACACCTCGGTGGAGTGCGGGTTGGCGGAGACGCTCCAGTCCCAGCGGTCCACGCGCTTGAGCAGCCGGTCGAAGTTGAGTCCCTGGGCGGCCGCCGGGTAGTTCTGCTGGTCCATGCCCATGATCTTCAGCGGGGTGCCGTGGTGGGTCATGACATGGATCTGGCCGGGGCGCTTGACCAGGTGGTCGGGGAAGTTGACGTTGTTGAAGAAGTACGTGGCACGGGCCAGCACCGACCAGTAGCGGCGGGTCCCGGGCACCACGTAGTCGACACCCTTGGGCACCGAGTCCACGTTGTTCTTCGACACCACCCAGACACCGTGGATGTCGGGCGCCAGCTCCTGGGCCTTGCGGTAGATCGCCTCGGGGTTGCAGCTCACGCCGCGGTTCCAGTAGGCGGCGTACACGGCCAGCTTGGGGTCGAGCGGGAGCTTGCGCTGCGCCTTGTAGTAGCGCTTGGTGAACTGCTTCTTCGCCTTCGCGCGGGCCGTGGTGGGCGCGGAGCGCAGGCTGCGGCGGGTGGCGAGCGCGGTGTCCAGGGCGCCGAGCGCGGTGAACTTGCCGCCGCCCATCAGCTGCGGGCGCAGGCCCTTGGCCCCGCCGGGGAACTTGAAGCCCTCCGGGCGGTGCGCGCGGTGGAAGGCGGCAACCGCGCCGACGTACTGCCGGCGGCGCTTGGTCACCGTCGGGTACGCGGACAGCAGCTCCTGGACGGCCCGGTCGAAGAGGAGGCCGCGCACGCCGTTCAGGGCCGGGCGCGCCTCGACGAAGGTCATCAGGGCGTCGTACGCCTCGACCAGCTCCAGCGGCGTCGAGCCCCCCGAGGGCTCGGCGTCGTCGACGAGACCGGGCAGGTAGCGCTGCTGGCGGTGCTCGACGCAGGCGGTGTCCAGGGTGGCCACCGAGGCGGCGACGGCGACGGTCGCCAGCGCGTACATCCGCTCGCCGTGCGGGCCGGGGCCGAAGGTCAGGGTCTCGCGCTCCAGGACCGCCCGGCGGACCGCGCGGTTCCAGGAGACCGGGGCGATGTCCAGGAGGTCGGGGCGCTTCGCGAGGGTCAGCGGGCCCGCGGGCATGCCGCTCAGCTTCTCCAGCGAGCGCGTCGAGCGGGTCTTGCCGCGGAAGGGGCGCTTGCGGTGGCCGAACAGCAGCACGTCCGGGTCGCCGGTGGACTCCAGCCGGTCCACGACGTCCTGGAGCGCGCCGGGCAGGTGGATGTAGTGGCCCTCCAGGAACAGGATGTAGTCCCCGGCGGCCTCCTCGATCCCGGCGTTGCGGCGGCCGTGCGCTCCTGCGCCCGGCTCCAGATGCACGGCCCGGACGCGGCTGTCGCGCGCGGCGAACTCGTCCAGTACCAGGCCCGAGCCGTCCGGCGCGCCGTCGTCGACCCCGATGACCTCGATGTCCGTGAACGACTGGGAGAGCACCGACTCCAGGCACTCGCGCAGACTGCCTCGGGCGCGACGGACGGGGATGATGACACTCAGCCGGGGCATACGGACTCTTTCTCGGACTGTGCGTACTGGGAGGGCACCCAGCGTACTGGGGCGGGCTCCGCAGGACGGGTCAGGGGGCGGGCAGGCGTACGGGGGTCGAAGAGACGGGCGCGTCGGGCCCGCGAGTCGTCGACCACGCGGCTGATGAAGGCCCCACTTATCATACTACCTGGGACAGTAAGTGAACCTTGGGCAATTCGGGGCGTGCGGGCCCATGACGGGCGCCCCGGGGGCCGGGAATCCGGCGCCTCGCACGGGTGCGGGGCGCCCCCGCCGGCCGGCCGGAGCGCCCCGCACTGTTACGCAGCTGCTACTTGACGGCCCCCGCCATCACGCCGGAGACGAACTGGCGCTGGAAGGCGAAGAACACCGCGAGCGGAATCACCATCGAGACGAAGGCGCCGGGCGCCAGCACGTCGATGTTGTTGCCGAACTGGCGCACCTGCTGCTGGAGCGCCACCGTGATCGGCGGTGAACCGGAGTCCGCGAAGATCAGCGCGACCAGCATGTCGTTCCAGACCCAGAGGAACTGGAAGATGCCGAGCGAGGCGATGGCGGGACCGCCCAGCGGCATCACCACCCGGGTGAAGAGACGGATCTCGCCCGCCCCGTCCAGCCGCGCCGCCTCCAGGAGTTCCCGGGGGATCTCCGCGAAGAAGTTGCGCAGCAGGAAGATCGCGAAGGGCAGCCCGAACGCCGTGTGGAAGAGGATCACGCCGAGCGTCGTCTCGAAGATCCCGATCTCGCCGAACAGCTTCGACACCGGGATCAGCGCCACCTGTACCGGGACCACCAGCAGCCCCACGACCAGCAGGAACCACCAGTCGCGGCCGGGGAAGTCCATCCAGGCGAACGCGTATCCCGCGAGCGAGCCGATCACCACGACCAGGACCGTCGAGGGCACGGTGATCATCACCGTGCTGAACAGAGAGTCCGTGATCGTCGAATTGTCCAGCAGTCGCGCGTAGTTGTCGAAGGTCAGCTCGGAAGGGACGGTGAAGACCTTCCACCAGCCGGTCGACGCGATCCGCTCCGGACTGCGCAGCGAGGACAGCAGCAGCCCGATGGTCGGCATCAGCCAGAACAGGCCCACCAGGACCAGGACGACCCGCATCACGCCGCCGCCGGCCCGCGTCGCGATCCGTGCGCCCAGCGACCGCCGGGTCTTGACCGCGCCGGTGTCCGGGGCGGTGGTGGCCGAGGGCGTCGTCATCGGCGCCCCTCCTTCCGTATCCGCCTGATGTTGAAGAGCATCACCGGGATCACCAGCAGCAGCAGGAGTACGGCGATGGCGCTGCCGACCCCGAGGTCCGCGTCCGTGCCGAACGACGACCGGTACAGCTGGAGCGCCAGCACGTTCGCGTCGTCCTGGGACGAGCCCGGCGCGATGATGAACACCAGGTCGAAGACCTTCAGTACGTTGATCATCAGCGTGACGAGCACCACCGCGAGGACCGGGGCGAGCATCGGCACGGTGATCCGGCGGAACACCTGCCACTCGTTGGCCCCGTCCACCCGGGCCGCCTCCAGGAGTTCACGCGGCAGACCGGCCAGGCCCGCGGCGATCAGCACCATGGCGAAGCCCGCCCACATCCACACGTAGCTCCCGATGATGCCGGGCGTCACGAGCGTCGGGCCGAGCCAGTCCACCCCGTTGTACGGCTCCTTGAAGTTGGAGGCGGGCAGGCGCAGTTCGGCGCCGTCCGCCGAGGCGGGCAGCGTGAACGTGCCGTCCGCCGCGGCCTTGGCGGTCGCGACCACCTCGCCGTTCCTCACGGCCTCCACCTTCAGGCCCTTGAGCCCGAGTTCCCTGGCGTCGATGACATTGGGTTTGCCGCCGCCGCCCTTGGTGAAGTCCAGCCAGGCGGTGCCCGTGATCGCACCGTCCTTGCCCGCCGCCGGGGCCTTCGCGGGCTTCGCGTCGCCCGGCATCTTCGCCGGGAGCACCCCGACCAGGGGGAGCTGGACCGGCTGCCCGGCGTGCACCGCGGTCTTCGTCACGAAGGCGCCGCCGGGCGCCGCCTTCAGCGGGTGCACGGGCAGCGGATGCGCCTTCGGGAAGCCCGAGGACTCGGCGAACGTGTCGTGCACGCCCACCCAGACCGCGTTGGCCACCCCGCGCTCCGGCGCCTGGTCGTACACCAGCCGGAAGATGATGCCCGCCGCCAGCATGGAGATCGCCATCGGCATGAAGACGATCAGCTTGAAGGCCGTGCCCCAGCGGACGCGCTCGGTCAGCACCGCGAAGATCAGCCCGAGCGCGGTGGCGACCGTCGGCGCGAACACCACCCAGATCGCGTTGTTCTTGACCGCCGTACGGATGGTGTCGTCCGTGAACAGGGTCCGGTAGTTGTCGATGCCGGCGAAGCCCGTACCCGTCTGGTCGAAGAACGACCGGTAGACGGAGTACACGATCGGGTACACCACCAGGGCCCCGAGCAGCACCAGCGCGGGCAGCAGGAAGAGCGCCGCGATCACCCTGCGGGTGCCGGTCACGCTCCGGGGCGTGCGCCCCGGACCGCCGGAGGGAGCGCTTCCCGCCGGGCCGGCCTTCCTGGGGGCGGGTACCGAAGTCCCGCCGGATTGTCGCCTGTCGGCGGGGAGCGCCTCGTCGGCGCCCCCCGCTGCCGCTGTCGTCATCCCGTCAGCTCTTGTACGCCTTGGCCGCGTCGGACTCCAGCTTCGCTTGAGTCCCCGCGATGTCCTTCGGGTTCTTCAGGAAGTCCTGGAGGGTCTTCCACTCGCCCTTGCCGGGCGTCCCGCCGAACGACTGCGGCGCCTGGTCGGACATGTCGAACCGGACGGCGTCACCGGCCGCGATCAGCGCCTTCGCCATCGTCCGCTGCACCTCGTTGGGGTACGCGGACGGGTCCAGGCCCTTGTTCGGCGAGATGAACCCGCCCTGCTCGGCGGCGATCTTCGCGGCGTCCGTGGAGGCCAGCCAGGTCAGCAGCGCCTGGGCGCCCTTGCCGTCCTTCAGCGCCACCGCGGCGTCGCCCCCGGTCACCACGGGCGACTCGGCGCCGACCGCGGGGAACGGGAAGACCTTGGCGTCCGTGCCGATCTTCGCCTTCGTCTGCGCGATGTTGACGCCGACGAAGTCGCCCTCGTAGACCATCGCGGCCTTGGGCTGGTCGCCGCCGGTGAAGGTCTGCGTGACCGACGCCGGGAACTCCGTCTGGAGCGCGCCGTCGGCGCCGCCCGCGATCAGGGACGGCTTCCCGAACAGCTGGGCCAGCGTGGTCAGCGCGTCCTTGACGGACGGGTCCGTCCACTTGATCTTGTGCTGGGCGAGCTGGTCGTACTTCTCCGGGCCCGCCTGGGAGAGGTAGATGTTCTCGAACCAGTCGGTGAGCGTCCAGCCGTCCGCGCCGCCGACCGAGACCGGGGTGACGCCCGATGCGGACACCGTCTCGGCGGTCGCCAGGAAGTCCTTCCAGGTCTTCGGCTCGCTCGCGCCCGCGTTCTCGAACGCCTTGGTGTTGTACCAGATCAGCGACTTGTTGGCGGCCTTGTAGTAGACGCCGTACTGGGTGCCGTCCACCGCGCCGAGGTCCTGCCAGACCTTCGCGTAGTTCTTGCTCAGCTGCGCCTTCGCCTCGTCACCGACCGGCTTGGCCCACTTCTTCGCCACGGCCTGCTGGATGGCCCCGACCTGCGGGATCACCGCGACGTCCGGCGGCTGGCCGCCCGCGATCTTCGTACCCAGGAAGTTCACGATCGGGTCCTGCGCCGGGACGAACGTCACCTTCGCGCCGGTCCGCTTCTCGAACTCCTTGAGGACCTTGACGAAGTTGGCCTGTTCGGCCCCCGTCCAGACCGCGGCGACAGAGAGCTTCTCACCGTCCAGTTTCGGTAAGGCGACACTCGGCGCGGAGTCCTTGCCCGGCGTGGAGCCGCCGTCGTCCGTCTTCTTGCCTCCGCCGTCACCGTCGCCGCCGCAACCGGTGAGGGCCAGTGCGCCGATGGCGGTGAACACCATGGCCGCCCTGCGAATCCGAAGGGTTGTGCGCATCCCTGCCCCGTCTCTCTGTGCGCGTGCGCCGGACCGGCGCCGGGCCTGAAGGCAGGGCTTCCGGTCGAGCCGCACGTCGTTGTGTGCGCACAGTCCTATGCCCGGCGTCCGGGAGCCGCAATACCGCCCTCCTCCCCAATTCCTTGATCGTGATGGGCTCGTGACGTCAGGTCAGTGCCTGTATCCGGCCATTGGGGGACGATCGGGCCGCCCGGCTCCGGCGCCGCCCGGGGGCGGCTCAGGGGTGACTCAGGGGAGGCTCCGGCGCCACTCGGGGTGGGCTAGGGGGTCTCTCAGGTGAACAGGGGCGCGAGGGGTTGTGCGTTCACCGAACGCGCCGCCCGTTCCAGCGCGCTGGCGAGCAGTGCGAGGTCCGTCGGGCCGTTGCCGAGCTCGCGGACCGGGCGCCGGGTGGGCGGGTCGCCCATCCGCTCCCACTCCAGCGGGACGACCGTCGGCCGCAGCGTCGCCGTACGCGGGATGCGGCCCGTCACCCGGCCCCCCTGGAACGGCGTCACCCGCCCGTCCGGATGCCCCAGCCGGCCCCGTCCCGGCGCCGGTTCGTCCGGCGAGGGCGGGACGGCCGGCGGATCGAGCACGATGCGCAGCCGCGCGCCGCGGGCCAGCTCCGTGTCCTCCGTGCGGTCGGGGCGGGCCGAGGTCGCGACCAGGTGGATGCCCAGCCGGCCGCCGTCCCTGGCCACCGCCTCCAGCGCCCGCACCACCGAACCGGCGGCCGGCCGGCCCGGACTCCCGAGCGCCGGGGCTATCAGCGCGTCGAAGTCGTCCACGAGCACGACCAGCCGGGGCAGCGGGGAGGGGCCCGGGTCCACGGGGCGGCCCGCCCCCGGGCGCAGGCGCAGGGTGCTGGTGGGCGGCGCCTCGATGTCGCCGCGCTGTTCGGGGATCGGGGCGGCGGTGTGCCCGTCCTCGTGGCGGCTGTGCCACTCGGCGAAGTCCAGCTCGCCGAGCAGCTCGGCCCGCCGCTTCACCTCGCCGCCCAGCGCCTGGGCGAACTCCCGCATCCGGACCGGGTCCGAGGCCACCAGGTGCGTGAACGCGTGCGGCAGCTCCGTACAGGGGCGCAGGGAATCGCCGCGCTCGCCGCCCGCCCCGGCGACCAGCACGATGCCCAGCCGGTCCGGCCGGGCGGCGGCGGCCAGCGAGGCCGCGACGGCCCGGAGCAGCTCGGTGCGGCCACTGCCGCCGGGCCCCTCGATGAGCAGGTGCGGCCCCTCGTCGGCGAGATCCACGCTCACCGGCCCCCGGGGGCCGGCGCCGAGCACGACGACGGGGCGCCCGGCGTGGACGGCGGGGCGGGGAGCGGTACGCGTCACCGTCTGCGTGCCCGCGGCGGCCTCGGCCCCCCGCGCGGCGACCTGCGGCGCCTCGGCCTGCCGGGGGCCGCTGACCCGGGCCCGCCCGGAGCCGAGCGGCTCGGCGCCGGTGGCGCGGGGATGTGGGGTGCGGCCGGAGTCGCCGGTGGCGGGGTATTCCGTGCGCCCCGAGTCGCCCGTGGCGCGGGGATACGGGGTGCGGCCGGAGTCGCCGGCCGTGGGATACGCCGTGCGGCCGGAGTCGCCGGTGCCCGGGTACGCCGTGCGCCCCGAGCCGCCGGCGGCGCGGGGGTACGGGGTGCGGCCCGAGCCCGTCGTGGTGGCGCCCGGGTACGACGCACGGCCCGAGTCCGGGGACTCGGCCGCCGTGCGCTGGGCGCCCACGCGCGGGGTCGCCGCCGCCGTGCCCGGCTGGTCGTCCGCCGTCGACGCCCACCGGGCCATCAGCGACGCCGGAGTGGCGCGGGCCAGCCCCAGCTCGTCCAGGAGGCGGGCGGACGGCGGGAGCGCCACCGGCACCTGGCGGCCCGGCAGCGCGGCCGAGCCCTCGGCCCGCAGGGGGGCCAGCGCCCGCCCGAAGCGCTGGGCCCACTGCGCCGACACCGCGTCCACCGCGGCCACCGTGCCGTGGCCTGCCGCGCGGCCACCCGCCGTGCGCAGCAGCCGCAGGGCCGTCGCCACGTCACCGCTGAGCATCCCCACCGCCCCGCACTCGCGGAACGCGATCGACGCGTGGCACGCCGCCTCGTACGTCGCGGCGACCGGCGAGGTGGGCGTCGCGGCCGGGGTCTCGGCCAGACAGATCAGATGGATGCCCGCCGCCGCACCGGCCGCCGCCAGCCGGGCCGTGTTCTCGCGGAGCACCGACGCGCCCGGGTCGCCGTCGACGATCACCACGGTGAACGGACCCTCGTGGTCCCGGGCGGCCTCGGCGACCGTCGCCGGGTCCTGGCTCGCCCAGCCGGGACCGAGCGGTCCGTCGTCCAGCCGGCGCACCAGCTCGGCCGTCCTGGCGAGGGCCTGGTCCCGGTCGTACGCCACCAGCAGCCGGCAGTCCTGGCCGTGCATCGGCCGCAGATGGGGCAGCCAGCCCAGCCAGGCCCACTCCCGCCGCCGCTCCTCGGTGGAGCGGGCCCGGTCCGTGCTGATCAGCACGATCTCCAGATCGGAGGGGGAGTGCAGCGCGGCCAGCTGCGCCACGGCGGACCGGGCCAGTCCGGACAGCCGCTCCCGGGGCCCGGCGAGGCCCAGCGAACCGGCCTCCCGCAGGCTCACGGTCACCGGCACGGCCGGCAGGTCGGCCCGCTCGGTCGTGCCCAGCCGGACCACCAGCGCCTCCGGATGCGCGGGATCGCGCTCCCACAGCCGGGGGCCCGGACCCAGCGCCGTCAGCAGGACGGCCGCCGGATCGGGCCAGGTGCCCTCCGGGGCGGTGGGCAGCGAGGCGAAGGTGGCGGGGGCGGGCGGAGCGGGTTCGGCGGGGGCGCTCGCGGGCGCGGGCTCGGCCCTGGCGCCCTTGAACCGGCGGGCCCAGGCCCCTATGCCGCCGCGCCGGGGCATCTCCTGCTCCGGGAAGCGGCCGGGGTGCCCGGCGGAGGAGCCCGGCCGGGACGCGGCCCCGGCGTCGTCCGGGGCGTGGCGGTCGTGGTCGTGCCGGTCGCCCTCGGGGGCGGGCGCCGGGGCTTCCGGGGCCGGTGCCGGGGCGGCCGGGACCCGCGCCACCCGCAGATGGCCCTCGCCGTCCGGTGTCGTCGGCAGTACCGGCGGACGCGCGCCGGAGGTGAGCCGGAGTGTCGACTCGCCGAGCCGCAGCAGGGCGCCCGGGGACAGCCGGACCGGGCGGTCGTGGACCTCCGCCCCGTCCAGCGAGGTGCCGTTGGTGGAGCCCAGGTCGGCCACCGCGACGCGGCCGTCGTCGGAGACCGTCACCTCACAGTGCAGCCGGGACACATCGGGGTCGTCGAGCGGGACATCGGCCTCGGCCGAGCGGCCGATCCGGATCGTGCCGCCGTGCAGCAGATGGACTCCGCCCGCGTCGGGCCCGGCGATCACCTGGAGCTGGGCGGGCACCGCGTCGTCCGCCGTCTCGTCCTCGCCCGGTGCCTGGAGCGAGAGCACCGCCCCGTCGACGAGGGGCGGCTCACCGAGCGCGCACCGCTGCGCGTCGAGCCGTTCCCGGCCCGCGAAGAGCACCACCGCACCGCTGCCCAGGGAGCCGTCGGGACCGGCGACGGCCATGGCCAGGCCGGACGCGACGGCGGCCAGCGCCGTCCCCGCGGGGGCGGTGACCAGCACATCGCAGGCGCGCGCCGGGGTCTGGCCGCTGGGCGGCGCGAGGACGGTCAGCCGGATCTGCATCGCCGTCAGCGGTCCCTTCTGCGCGCGGTGCCGGCCGGAGGGACGCCCTGTGATTCCCCCCACCCGGCACGGACGCGTCGTCCGGTACAGGTTCGTCACGTGCCGCGAGGCTCCCGACCCCGCAGTCGTGCTCCAGGCATCCTCGCATCCGCCACTGACAACACGCCCGGCGGTGACCACTAAGTGATCTTGAAAGGTCTGCTCTGGCCCCAAAAGTGCGGCATGACCGGTTCCCCGGACCGGCCTCCGGCAACCATCCGCCCGGCGTCCGCGTCCTCCCCCGTGACCGGTGCGCGCGGGAAGCGGGGAGCGCACACCCGGGAGTCATCAGTGAGCAGAGGGTATACATCCGGGGATTGCGGACAAACGGGTAACCTTCCCGACCCGGCCGGCCTCTTCCGTACAGCCTCTAGAGTGGGCCGGAAACTCCGGGGGCACCCGGGGACCGCAAGCACCACGACCAGCAGGGAGCGCATGACGTGCGGCCGGTAGGCAGCAAGTACCTGCTCGAGGAGCCGCTGGGACGCGGCGCCACGGGCACCGTCTGGCGCGCCAGCCAGCGCGAGGCGGCGGGCGCCGAGGCGGCCGTGGCCGGCCGGCCCGGCGAGACCGTGGCCATCAAGGTCCTCAAGGAGGAGCTGGCCAACGACGCGGACGTGGTGATGCGGTTCCTGCGGGAACGCTCCGTCCTGTTGCGGCTGACCCACCCCAACATCGTGCGCACCCGCGACCTCGTCGTCGAGGGCGACCTCCTCGCCCTCGTCATGGACCTGATCGACGGCCCCGACCTGCACCGGTACCTGCGCGACAACGGTCCGCTCACCCCGGTCGCCGCCGCCCTGCTCACCGCGCAGATCGCCGACGCGCTCGCCGCCAGCCACGCGGACGGGGTCGTCCACCGCGACCTCAAGCCCGCCAACGTGCTGCTCGCCGACCCGGACGGCGAGATGCGCCCGATGCTCACCGACTTCGGCATCGCGCGCCTCGCCGACTCGCCGGGCCTGACCAGGACCCACGAGTTCGTCGGCACCCCCGCCTATGTGGCGCCGGAGTCCGCCGAGGGCCGCCCGCAGACCTCCGCCGTCGACATCTACGGCGCCGGCATCCTGCTGTACGAGCTGGTCACCGGCCGCCCGCCGTTCGCCGGCGGCACCGCGCTGGAAGTACTGCACCGGCACCTCAGCGAGGAGCCCCGCCGCCCCAGCACCGTCCCCGAGCCGCTGTGGACGGTCATAGAGCGCTGCCTGAGCAAGGACCCCGACCGCCGGCCCAGCGCGGAGAACCTGGCGCGCGGGCTGCGTACCGTCGCCGCCGGCATCGGTGTCCACGCGAGCCCCGCGCAGATCGCCGCCGCCGACGGGGTCGGCGCCCTGCTGGCGCCCGACCCGGCGCCCACCGCCGTCCCCGAGGTCCCCGGCGCGGCCGATCCGACCCAGGTGCTGCCCAGCAACGCGGGCTCGTACGACCCCAACGGGGCCACCAGCGTCCTGCCGCACACCGGCGGCCCCGGCCCCCAGGCCGACCCGACCGCGGTCCTGCCGCCCGTGCCGCCGCGCCCCGGCAGCGACCCGCGCCCCGAGGAACCGCACCCCTGGCAGTCCCAGCTCCGGGCCGCCCGCGACCGCAACGAGCAGACGCAGGTCCAGTACCTCGACCCCAGCCAGGATCCGCTGCGCCGCCGCCCGCAGCGCCAGCAGCCGCAGCAGCCGCCGCGCGACCGGCAGCAGTACCAGCAGCCCCAGCAGCAGTACCCGCAGCGGCAACAGCAGCAGTACCAGCCGCAGCGACAGCAGTACCAGCCCCAGCCCCAGCCGCAGCAGCAGGCGTACGCGCCGCCGCAGCAGCCCCAGCAGCCGGCGCAGCGCGCGCCCCGCGAGCCGAGGCGGCGCGGCGCCAACCCGATGAAGATCCCCGGCCTCGGCTGCCTCAAGGGCTGCCTGTTCACGCTGGTGCTGCTGTTCGTGGCGAGCTGGCTGATCTGGGAACTGACCCCGCTGAAGGACTGGATCGGCACGGGCCAGAGCTACTGGCACGCGATCACCGACGCCGCCTCCAAGGTGAAGGACTGGATGTCCGAGCTCGGCGGCAGCGGCAAGTGACCGGACGTCGTCACGGCCGGGCGGACTCACCGCCCGGCCGGACAACTCTGTAGCTATATCGACTTCCGTGGACCAATTCCGAGGCAATTCGCCCGTAGAAGCGAAGGTTGGCGCCAACCACGGCACGCGGGCACCCGATCGCCGCGTAACTTTGTCGACCGGGGGTTGTTGGGTCCATCGCCAGCCGCTGAGGGAGCAGTCTTGGCACGGAAAATCGGCAGCCGGTACACCGCCCACCAGATACTGGGGCGCGGCAGCGCCGGCACGGTGTGGCTCGGGGACGGCCCCGAGGGCCCCGTCGCCATCAAGCTGCTCCGCGAGGACCTGGCGTCCGACCAGGAGCTCGTCGGCCGGTTCGTCCAGGAGCGCACCGCGCTGCTCGGGCTGGACCATCCGCACGTCGTCGCCGTCCGCGACCTCGTGGTGGACGGCAACGACCTCGCCCTCGTCATGGACCTGGTCCGCGGCACCGACCTGCGCACCCGCCTCGACCGCGAACGCCGGCTGGCCCCCGAGGCCGCCGTCGCCGTCGTCGCGGACGTCGCCGACGGCCTCGCCGCCGCGCACGCCGCCGGGATCGTCCATCGCGACGTCAAGCCGGAGAACATCCTGCTCGACATGGAGGGGCCGCTCGGTCCGGGCAACGCCCACCCCGCGCTGCTCACCGACTTCGGCGTCGCCAAGCTCATCGACACCCCGCGCCGCACCAGGACCACCAAGATCATCGGCACCCCGGACTACCTGGCCCCCGAGATCGTCGAGGGCCTGCCGCCCCGCGCCGCCGTCGACATCTACGCCCTGGCCACGGTGCTGTACGAGCTCCTCGCGGGGTTCACGCCCTTCGGCGGCGGCCACCCCGGCGCCGTCCTGCGCCGCCATGTCACCGAGACCGTCGTCCCGCTCCCGGGCATCCCCGACGAGCTGTGGCAGCTGCTCGTCCAGTGCCTGGCCAAGGCCCCGGCCTCCCGGCTGCGCGCCTCCGAACTGGCCGCCCGGCTGCGCGAACAGCTGCCGCAGCTGGCCGGCATCCCGCCGCTGGACGTGGACGAGCCGGACGAGGAGCCGGAGGCCCCGCAGGGCTACGACGAGCAGCAGTACGCCCCGCCCGGCGACGAGCCCCGCAGGCGCGGCGCCGTCCCGCTGGTGCCGGGCTCGTCCCCGGACTCCAACCGCGACACCCACACGAGCATGCGCGTCCCGGCCCCCGACGAGCTGTCCGGCGGCCCCCGGGGCACCGCCCGCGCCCCGCGCGCCCCCGGCAGGCCCCGCCCCGGCTCGGCCCGCAACAAGTCGGCGGCCGTCCGCAAGCGCCGGCTGACGCTCGGGGCCGCGGCCCTGGTGCTGCTGGCCGCGATCGGCGTGGGCGGCTGGTTCGCGCTGGGCGGCGAGGACACGGACCCCGGCCCGCAGGACACGAAGAACTCGGCGCCCGCCGCCCCGTAGCGGGCGCCCGGGGCGGTGATCGGACGGCCCGAGGAACGTACGCGCCGACAGCCGTTACGCTGGACCCGTGGCAGTCGTCGATATTTCCGAAGAGCTGAAGTCCCTCTCCTCGACCATGGGGTCGATCGAGGCCGTCCTGGACCTGGATGCGCTGAGGGGGGACATCGCCGTGCTCGAGGAGCAGGCGGCCGCCCCGTCCCTGTGGGACGACCCGGAGGCGGCGCAGAAGATCACCAGCAAGCTTTCCCACCTCCAGGCCGAGGTCCGCAAGACCGAGGCCCTGCGCGGCCGGATCGACGACCTCGAAGTCCTCTTCGAGCTCGCCGAGTCCGAGGGCGACGCCGACGCGCTCGCCGAGGCCGAGACCGAGCTGGAGGCCGTCCGCAAGGCGCTGGACGAGATGGAGGTCCGCACGCTCCTGTCCGGCGAGTACGACGCCCGCGAGGCGCTGGTCACCATCCGCGCCGAGGCCGGCGGCGTCGACGCGGCGGACTTCGCCGAGCGGCTCCAGCGGATGTACCTGCGCTGGGCGGAGCGGCACAACTACAAGACCGAGGTCTACGAGACCGCGTACGCCGAAGAGGCCGGCATCAAGTCGACCACCTTCGCCGTCGAGGTGCCGTACGCCTACGGCACGCTCTCCGTCGAGCAGGGCACCCACCGCCTGGTGCGCGTCTCGCCGTTCGACAACCAGGGCCGCCGCCAGACCTCCTTCGCGGGCGTCGAGGTGCTGCCCGTGGTCGAGCAGACGGACCATGTCGAGATCGACGAGTCCGACCTGCGCGTCGACGTGTACCGCTCCTCGGGCCCCGGCGGCCAGGGCGTCAACACCACGGACTCCGCGGTGCGCCTGACCCACCTGCCGACCGGCATCGTCGTCTCCTGCCAGAACGAGCGCTCGCAGATCCAGAACAAGGCCTCCGCGATGAACGTCCTCCAGGCGAAGCTGCTGGAGCGCCGCCGCCAGGAGGAGCAGGCCAGGATGAACGCCCTCAAGGGCGACGGCGGCAACTCCTGGGGCAACCAGATGCGCTCCTACGTCCTGCACCCGTACCAGATGGTCAAGGACCTGCGTACGGAGTTCGAGATGGGCAACCCGGACGCGGTCTTCAACGGCGAGATCGACGGCTTCATCGAGGCCGGCATCCGCTGGCGCAAGCAGAGCGAGAAGTAGGCCGTCCCACCACATCCGTGCGCGAGTCGGGTGAACGGCTCGCGCACGACGGGTGCGGATGTGTCACAGTCGCGGCTCCGAACACCCGTCAAGTCCCCCTGAGACGGGGCGTATCGGCGCGAAACCGCCTTGACGTTCCCGGTGGCCCCGGCGAGGGTGCTGGGGCAGCGTGTGTGTCTCCGGGGCCAGTTGTGGCGGGGGCGGGCTGCCCGGCCGCCGTACGGCGCGGGCCGGCGCCCGGAACGAATCCTGCCCGACGACTCCCCGGATACCGCTGCTCCATCGACGAGAACGGCTACTGGGGGTAGCAGTACATGACGAAGAAGACGCGTGTACGCGTCGCGCGGATGGCGGCGGGCGCGGTCATCGCCGCGGGTGCCTCGCTGACCGCCGCGGGCGCGGCGCAGGCGGTCGGCATCGGCGTCGAGGTCGCGGGTGTGGAGATCGGCGTGCAGACGACGGCCGACGACCCGGACGACGACGAAGGCGACCCGTGCAGCCCGCTGGACCCGCGGTGCGAGCCGTCGGACCCGCCGCCGACGCCGAGCGACCCGCCGGTGACCCCATCGGACCCGCCCGCGACGCCGAGCGACCCGCCGGCGACCCCGTCGGACCCGCCCACGACGCCGTCGGAGCCGCCGGCCACCCCGTCGGAGCCGCCCGCGACGCCGACCGGCCCCGCCGGCCCGTCGGAACCGGACCCGACCCGGTCGACGGACCCGGCGGCGGGCGGCGGTGACGACAGCACCCCCGCGGACCGGATCGGCGTCTCGGGCGGCGGCGGCAACACCGACACCGACTCGGTCGGCAATCAGCCGGTCGAGCAGGGCAAGGGCAAGGACGAACTCGCCGAGACCGGTGCGGCCGAGACCACGTTCCTGCTGGTCGGCGCCGCGACGATGATCGCCGGGGGCATCGGCTTCCGTATGCTGCCGCGCCTGGTGGGCAACCGCACGGCCGCCTGAGAGGCCGGACGCGCACAGTGACGGGAGGGGCCCGGACCGCGATCAGCGGTCCGGGCCCCTCCCTTTTCCGTACGGTCCGGGGCTACACGGTCTGGTGGGCCAGCAGGGCCAGGGCGCCCAGGAGCACCACCAGCAGGGCGGCCAGCATCGCCGGGCTCAGCCCGCCGAAGGGGCCCTGCTCGTGCTCCCGCATCCGCTCGCGGCTCGCCCGGCACACCGGGCAGCGGCCCTCGGTGACGGGCGACGCGCAGTTCGCGCACACCAGTCGGTCATAGGTCATGCGCTTTCCTCCTCCCGCGCGGCGGAGCCGCACAAGCACTCTCTCCGCACAACGCTCACGGAAACGCGACCGTTCCCCCTACCACTGTGCCAGCTCCCGGGCCGTTCGGCCCGTCCCGCCGGTCACACCCGGGCCACTGCCCCGCCGCACCGCCCCGGAATCGGGGCCGTTTCACCGTAAATCACCCATCCCGGTACGCGTGCCTGCACGCCTTAGCCCGGTTCGCGTATGGTCACGCTCACCTACTCCCGGCCGACCGTGGTGCATCCGTGATTCGATTCGACAACGTCTCCAAGACCTACCCGAAGCAGAGCCGTCCCGCTCTCCGGGATGTGTCGCTCGACATCGAGAAGGGCGAGTTCGTCTTCCTGGTGGGCTCCTCCGGCTCCGGCAAGTCCACCTTCATGCGGCTCATCCTGCGCGAGGAACGCGCCAGCACCGGGGCCGTCCACGTCCTGGGCAAGGACCTCGCGCGCATGTCCAACTGGAAGGTGCCGCACATGCGCCGCCAGCTGGGCACCGTCTTCCAGGACTTCCGCCTGCTGCCCAACAAGACCGTCGCGCAGAACGTGGCGTTCGCCCAGGAAGTGATCGGCAAGCCGCGCGGAGAGATCCGCAAGGCGGTGCCGCAGGTCCTCGACCTCGTCGGACTCGGCGGCAAGGAGGACCGGATGCCCGGTGAGCTCTCCGGTGGTGAGCAGCAGCGCGTGGCGATCGCGCGGGCCTTCGTCAACCGGCCGATGCTGCTGATCGCGGACGAGCCGACCGGCAACCTCGACCCGCAGACCTCCGTCGGCATCATGAAGCTGCTGGACCGGATCAACCGGACCGGCACCACCGTGATCATGGCGACCCACGACCAGAACATCGTCGACCAGATGCGCAAGCGCGTCATCGAGCTCGAGAAGGGCCGTCTCGTGCGCGACCAGGCGCGCGGCGTCTACGGCTACCAGCACTGAGCACCCAGCACTGAAAGGACGCCATGCGCGCCCAGTTCGTCCTGTCGGAGATCGGCGTCGGCCTCCGTCGCAACCTCACGATGACCTTCGCCGTGATCGTCTCCGTCGCCCTCTCGCTCGCCCTGTTCGGCGGCGCGCTGCTCATGCGCGAGCAGGTCAGCACGATGAAGGACTACTGGTACGACAAGGTCAACGTCTCCATCTACCTCTGCGGCAAGGGCGACGCGGAGACGGTGGTCCAGTGCGCCAAGGGTGCGGTCACCAAGCAGCAGAAGGACGAGATCGAGAGCGATCTCGGCAAGATGGACGTCGTGGAGAAGGTGATCTACGAGTCCTCCGACCAGGCGTACAAGCACTACCAGGAGGAGTTCGGCGACTCCCCGATGGCCGGCAACATCACGCCGGACCAGATGCCGGAGTCCTTCCGGGTCAAGCTCAAGGACCCCACCAAGTACAAGGTGGTCGCCACCGCCTTCGCCGGGCGGGACGGGGTCCAGTCGGTCCAGGACCAGAGAAGCATCCTGGACAACCTCTTCGGCCTGATGAACGGCATGAACGTCGCCGCGCTCTTCGTGATGGCGCTGATGCTCGTCATCGCGCTGATGCTGATCGTCAACACCGTGCGCGTCTCGGCGTTCAGCCGGCGCCGGGAGACCGGCATCATGCGCCTCGTCGGCGCCTCCGGCTTCTACATCCAGGCGCCGTTCATCATGGAGGCCGCCTTCGCCGGTCTGATCGGCGGTGTGCTGGCCTGCGTCATGCTGCTGGCCGGGCGTTACTTCCTGATCGACGGCGGTCTCGCGCTCAAGGACAAGCTCAACCTGATCGACTTCATCGGCTGGGACGCGGTCCTCACCAAGCTGCCGCTGGTGCTGGCGATCGGCCTTCTGATGCCCGCCGTTGCCGCTCTCTTCGCGCTGCGCAAGTACCTGAAGGTGTGATGTGCGCCCCGTGAGGCGCAGGGTCAACGTCCCCTGCGCCCCCGGGGCGTTGTCCTAGACTCGGCGCCATGTCGGACCCCGAATGTCGCGTCGGGCCCCGCGGTCTGCGCCGCGGGGCGGCCCTGACGCTGGTCTTCGCCGGCGTCCTCGCCACCGGGGCCGCGACCGGCGCGCTGCCCCACGGTGAGAAGCAGGCACCGGTGCACACCCGGTCCGTCGCCGCCACCGCCGACGGCGACGAGGTGGCCGCGGCCGCCGCCGACGCGGTGGCCGACGGCAAGTCCGGTACGGAGGCGGCCGAGGAGGTCGTCAGCCGCAGCGGCGACCGCTGGGGCGCCGTGTACGACGAGCGCGAGTACCAGGAGTTCGAGCAGGCTCTCGACGGCACGTACACCGGCGTCGGTCTCGCCGCCCGGCGCTCCGCCGACGGCCAGGTCGCCGTCTCCCGCGTCCAGCCCGGCAGCCCGGCCGACCGCGCGGGCATCCGCTCCGGCGACCTGCTGCGCACCGTGGACGGCCGCCGCGTCGACCGGCTGCCCGTCTCCGACGTGGTGGCCCTGCTCCGCGGCGACCGCACCGGCGCGAAGGCGGGCAGCACGGTCAGCCTCGGCGTACGGCGGGGGAGCGAGACCCGGACCGAGACGCTGAGCCGGGCCCGGCTCACCGTCGAGTCGGTGACCGTGCGGCGGATCGGGCCGGAGCGCTCCGGCCGGTCCGGGGCGGTGCTGATCGGAGTCGGCTCGTTCACCAAGGGTTCCGGGGCCGCCGTGCGCGACGCGGTCGAGGACGCCCCGGCGGGCGCCGGGGTGCTGCTGGACCTGCGCGGCAACCCGGGCGGCCTGGTCACCGAGGCGGTCACCGCGGCCTCCGCGTTCCTGGACGGCGGCCTGGTCGCCACGTACGACGTGCACGGCGAGCAGCACGCCCTGTACGCGGGGGCGGGCGGCGACACCGAGCGCCCCGTCGTCGTCCTCGTCGACGGGGGCACGATGAGCGCGGCCGAGCTGGTCACGGGGGCGCTGCAGGACCGGGGCCGGGCGGTCACGGTCGGCTCCCGGACCTTCGGGAAGGGCTCGGTGCAGATGCCGAGCAAGCTCGCGGGCGGTTCGGTGGCCGAGCTGACCGTGGGCCACTACCGCACACCGGCGGGCCACGGGGTCGACGGCAGGGGCATCACACCGGACCTGGCGGTGAGCGCGCGGGCCCAGGAGCGGGCCGAGACGGTATTGAGTGGCCTCGGGGGTGGGTCGTAGTGCGAAAATGGCCGCACTATGGCTAAGGAAAAGGACACCGGGCGCAAGCTCATCGCGCAGAACAAGAAGGCGCGCCACGACTACACCATCCTCGACACCTACGAGTGCGGGCTCGTGCTCATGGGGACCGAGGTGAAATCGCTCCGCATGGGCCGGGCCTCCCTGGTCGACGGCTTCGTCCAGATCGACCGCGGCGAGGCGTGGCTGCACAACATCCACGTCCCGGAGTACGTCCAGGGGACCTGGACCAACCACTCCGCCAAGCGCAAGCGCAAGCTGCTGATGCACCGGGCCGAGATCGACAAGCTGGAGTCGAAGGCGCAGGAGACCGGGCACACGATCGTGCCGCTGGCCCTGTACTTCCTGAACGGGCGGGTCAAGGTCGAGATCGCGCTCGCGAAGGGTAAGAAGGAGTACGACAAGCGCCAGACGCTGCGCGAGAAGCAGGACACCAGGGAGACGAACCGCGCCGTCGCGGCGGCCCGGCGCCGCCAGCGAAGCGCCTGATCCGGGCCCGGCGCCCGCCGCCGGCCGCTCGGGCAGGAATACGCTGGCATCGTCGTGCGTTGGTCACGTACGATGGCAACGCACCCCACGGAGGGTGTGGCACCACCTTGAAAAATCAACATGGGGATGATCGGTTTCGACAGCGGATGTCGAAGCAGGGGAAGCGAGTCGAGGAAGCGGCAATGATCTCGTAAACCATATGTCGCAACCAATAATCGCCAATTCCAAGCGCGATTCCTCCGCCTTCGCCCTCGCTGCCTAATTAGCAGCTAGCGAAGACTCTGCGGAGTGTCAGCCCGGGGGTGATCCCGACCCGGATCCTGGCATCATTCAGGGATCTAAACTTCTGAGTCCGGTCACGGGGCTCTGAAGGAAATCAAACAGTGACTGGGCCTGTCGGAGGCTTGTCCGTGTGACCTCCGGGGCCGAGAAAAGCGTAGCGGACTGCACTCGGAGAAGCCCTGGTTCCGCACCGTTGGACGCGGGTTCGATTCCCGCCATCTCCACAATTCCCATGTGAACGAGGACCCCGTTGCCACCGGCAGCGGGGTCCTCGTTTTTGTGTGCCGGCGGTGCCCGGGGCGTCCGGTCGCGTCCCGGAGACGCGGACGCGGGCGGGCGCGGGGGAGCGCGCGCCCAGCGTGCGCTCCCCGCACGCGCTCCTGGCGCTCACCCGCAGGGGCCAGTAACCGCAGCACGGTTCGAAAACAGATGTATCTCTCATGATGAACAACACCTGCCGACGGGGTCGGAGTCTTCCCGGCGTGCGCTACATTCATGGACCGGGTGCACTGTGGTAGGGGGCGCGTGGACAGGGTGGGGGCCCGTCCGGCGGCACACAACCGGTCAGTTGCGCGCACCCGATCCTGAGTGGGGGAAGTGCGTACAACAGTGGAAACTTGGCGTGAAGGTGCCCATGCGGGGCACACACACGAGCCGAACGAAGTCACCATCCAGCTGGACGGAATCGGACGGCAGCTCTCCGAGCTGCTCCCGGAGCCAACCGCTCCGGATGGCTCCGACGGCCCCGTCTTCGTCGATGAGAGCGGCCGGCGCGGCAAGACGCTGCGACGGCTCGGCTGGGTCCTGGCCGCGGTCTTCGTCTGCTACGCGGTGACCCTGGTCGTCGCGGTGATGGGCGGCAACTCCAGCGCCCCCTTCCTCCCGCTGACCGGCCAGGAGCAGCAGGTCACGGACACCACCGGGAACGAATCGACGGCTCCGGACACCGGGCTTCCCGCCGACGGTTCCCCGGGCCCCGCGCAAGAACGAGAAGGCGCCGACTAGATGACTTCCCCTGCCCCCCGGGGCAGGCGCAACACCCACAGGAAGAAGCAGACCCGCCGGCGCAGACTTCCGATGCGCTACATGCTGCCGCTCCTGTTCCTCGTTGCCCTGCTCGCCATGCTGATGCTGCGTGGCTATGTGCACAGCGAAATCCTCGCCGACCACCGCATCCGGCCACCGGTCGCGACCGACCGCGTGCCCGAGCAGGTGCTGGAGGGCGGGCCGGTCATCGACGCGCGCAGCACCACCGAGCCCGCGAAGAGTCTGCGCATCCCGGACCACCGGATCGTGCTGACCTTCGACGACGGCCCGGACCCGGAGTGGACGCCGAAGGTGCTGGACGAGCTCAAGAAGTACAACGCCCACGGCGTCTTCTTCGTCACCGGCACCATGGCCTCGCGCTACCCGGACCTCGTCGAGCGCATGGTGAGGGAGGGGCACGAGGTCGGGCTGCACACCTTCAACCACCCCGACCTGTCCTACCAGTCCACCAGCCGCATCGACTGGGAGCTGTCCCAGAACCAGCTGGTGCTGGCCGGTGCGGCGGGCATCCGGACCTCGCTGTTCCGGCCGCCCTACTCGTCGTTCGCCGACGCCATGGACAACAAGTCCTGGCCGGTCACCCAGTACATCGGCAGCCGCGGCTACCTCACCGTCGTCAACAACACCGACAGCGAGGACTGGAAGCGGCCGGGCGTCCGGGCGATCATCGAGCGGGCCACGCCCCGGCACGGCAAGGGCGCGATCATCCTGATGCACGACTCCGGAGGCGACCGGTCCCAGACCGTCACCGCCCTCGGGAAGTTCCTGCCGGAGATGCAGAAGCGGGGCTACGCCTTCGCCAACCTCACCGACGCGCTCGGCGCCCCCAGCGCGCACTCCCCGGTCACCGGTTTCGACCTGTGGAAGGGCAGGGCGTTCGTCTACGCCGTGGGCGTCTCGGAGCACATCACCGATGTGATGGTGGCCGGCCTCGCCGTCATCGGCGTGCTGGTCTTCGCCCGCTTCGGGCTGATGCTGGTGCTCTCCTTCGTCCACGCCCGCCGGGTCCGCCGGCGCGACTTCCGCTGGGGCGAACCCGTCACCCGCACGGTGACCGTCCTGGTGCCCGCGTACAACGAGAAGAAGTGCATCGCGAACACGGTGCGTTCGCTCCTGGCAAGCGACTATCCGGTCGAAGTCATCGTGATCGACGACGGCTCCACGGACGGCACCGCGGACATCGTCCAGCGGATGCGGCTGCCCAACGTCCGGGTCGTGCGCCAGCGCAACGCGGGCAAGCCCGCCGCCCTCAACAACGGCATCGCGCACGCCCGCAACGACATCATCGTGATGATGGACGGCGACACGGTCTTCGAACCGTCCACCGTCCGCGAGCTGGTGCAGCCCTTCGGCGACCCGCGCGTCGGGGCCGTCGCCGGCAACGCCAAGGTCGGCAACCGCGACTCGCTCATCGGCGCCTGGCAGCACATCGAGTACGTGATGGGCTTCAACCTCGACCGCCGCATGTACGACGTGCTGCGCTGCATGCCCACCATCCCGGGCGCGGTCGGGGCGTTCCGGCGGGAGGCGCTGGAGCGGGTCGGCGGCATCAGCGAGGACACCCTCGCCGAGGACACCGACGTCACGATGGCCCTGCACCGGGACGGCTGGCGCGTCGTCTACGCGGAGAACGCCCGCGCCTGGACCGAGGCGCCGGAGACCGTGCAGCAGCTCTGGTCCCAGCGCTACCGGTGGTCGTACGGCACGATGCAGGCCATCTGGAAGCACCGCCGGGCGGTCGTCGAGCGCGGGTCCTCGGGCCGGTTCGGACGCGTCGGACTGCCGTTCGTCTCACTGTTCATGGTCGTCGCCCCGCTGCTCGCCCCGCTCATCGACGTCTTCCTGCTGTACGGGCTCGTCTTCGGGCCCACCGAGAAGACCGTCGGCGCGTGGCTCGGCGTCCTCGCGGTGCAGCTGGTGTGCGCCGCGTACGCCTTCCGGCTCGACCGGGAACGCATGACCCATCTGCTCTCGCTGCCCCTCCAGCAGATCCTGTACCGGCAGCTCATGTACGTGGTGCTGCTCCAGTCCTGGATCACCGCCCTCACCGGCGGCCGGCTGCGCTGGCAGAAGCTGCGCCGCACCGGGGTCGTGGAGGCACCCGGTTCGATGCCCGCCCAGCGCGGACGCACCCAGGACCGGAGGCCCGTCGCATGACGTATCCGAGCGAGTCCCCGGCGTACCCGGCACAGCCGCACGGGGATGTGCCCACGATGCAGCTCCCCGTGCAGCGTCCGGCGGCCCCCGGACCCGCTGCCGAACCCGTTGCCGAGCCCGCGCCCGCCGGGGCCGGCCGGGACCGCTACCTGGACCTGCTGCGCGCGGTCGCGCTCGTCCGGGTCGTGGTCTTCCACCTCTTCGGCTGGGCCTGGCTGACCGTCGTGTTCCCGTCCATGGGCGTCATGTTCGCCCTGGCCGGCTCGCTGATGGCACGGTCGCTGGCCCGGCCCGCGTGGAGCGTCATCCGCTCCCGGGTGCGCAGGCTGCTGCCGCCGATGTGGGCGTTCGCCGCTCTCGTCGTCCCCATGGTCTTCCTGCTCGGCTGGAAGCCGGTGCGCGAGGAGGGGATCTGGTGGTTCCTCAAGCTGGGCTGCTACCTCCTGCCGGTCGGCACCCCGCCCTTCCCATGGGAGAGCGGTTCCGAGGGCGGCTGGCTGGAGACCTCCTGGGCCGAGCAGGCGATCGGGCCGCTCTGGTACATCCGGGCCTACCTGTGGTTCGTCCTGGCCTCCCCGCTGCTGCTGAAGGCCTTCCGCCGGCTCCCGTGGGTGACCCTGCTCGCCCCGATCGGGCTCACGGCCGTCATCGGCACCGGTCTGGTCACCGTGCCGGGCACGGCCGGTGAGGGCCTGGTCGACTTCGCGGTGTTCGGCTCCTGCTGGATCCTCGGCTTCGCCCACCACGACGGGCTGCTGAAGACCGTCCCGCGCTACCTGGCGGTCTCGCTGGCCGCGATGCTGATGGCCTTCGCGTTGTGGTGGGGCGCACACCACCTCACCGAGGAGGGCTGGAACCTCGACGAGATCCCGCTCGCCCAGGCCACCTGGTCGCTCGGCTTCTGCATGATCCTGCTCCAGTACGCCCCCTCCTGGCGCGAGCTGCCGGGCCGGCTGGCCGGCTGGGACACCCTGGTCACCCTCGCCAACAACCGGGCGGTGACCATCTACCTCTGGCACAACATGCTGCTGATGGCCACCTTCCCGATCATCGACCGGCTGTGGGACGTGCCGTGGGTCGGCGACCATCTGGGGACGTACATCGAGGCCTCGTACAACACGCTGGCGCTGATCCTCATCTGGCCGCTGATCGGGCTGATGATCCTCGCCGTCGGCTGGGTCGAGGACCTCGCCGCCCGGCGGCGCCCGAGGCTCTGGCCCAACGGCGCCGCCCGCGCCCGCCGCTGACCGCGCTTCTCACCGGGCCGGCCCCGGCCCGGTGAGAGCAAGGTTGCCCACAGGTCACCTCGCGGCACGGCACCGAAACGCGCGCTTCCTAGGTTCGGGACAACACCCCCGACCACCCGTGGAGGCACGTGATGGCAGGCCGTTGGATCGAGCACTGGGACCCGGAGGACGAGACCTTCTGGCGTGAGACGGGTGAGCGGACCGCCCGGCGCAACCTCTGGTTCTCCGTCCTGTCCGAACACATCGGCTTCTCCATCTGGACCCTCTGGTCGGTGATGGTGCTGTTCATGGGGCCCGAGTACGGGGTCGACCCGGCCGGGAAGTTCTTCCTCATCTCCACCGCCACCCTCGTCGGGGCCGTCGTCCGGGTGCCGTACACCTTCGCGGTGGCCCGGTTCGGTGGCCGGAACTGGACGGTGTTCAGCGCGCTCACCCTGCTCGTGCCGACGATCGCCGCCCTCGTGGTGATGGAACCGGGCACCTCGTACGGCACCTTCCTCGCGGTGTCCGCGCTGACCGGCATCGGCGGCGGCAACTTCGCCTCGTCGATGACGAACATCAACGCCTTCTTCCCGCTCCGCAAGAAGGGCTGGGCGCTCGGGCTCAACGCGGGCGGCGGCAACATCGGCGTGCCCGTGGTGCAGCTGGCCGGGCTCCTGGTGATCGGCACGGCGGGGGCCGCGCACCCCAGGATCGTGCTCGCCGCGTACATCCCGCTGATCCTGCTCGCCGCCGGGTGCGCCGCGCTGTTCATGGACAACCTGGCGCCGGTGCAGAACGACACCGGGGCGGCCAAGGAGGCCGTACGCGACCGCCACACCTGGATCATGGCCGTCCTCTACATCGGCACCTTCGGCTCCTTCATCGGCTACAGCTTCGCCTTCGGGCTCGTCCTGCAGACCCAGTTCGGCCGGACCCCGCTCCAGGCGGCTTCGCTCACCTTCATCGGCCCGCTCCTCGGCTCGCTGATCCGGCCGGCCGGCGGCTGGCTGGCCGACCGGTACGGCGGGGCCCGCATCACCCTCGTCAACTTCGCCGCCATGGCCGCCGCGACGGGTGTCGTCGTGTACGCCTCCGGCATCGCCTCGCTGAGCGTGTTCCTCGTCGGCTTCACCGCCCTGTTCGTCCTGTCCGGGCTCGGCAACGGATCGACGTACAAGATGATCCCCGGCATCTTCCACGCCAAGGCGATCGCCCAGGGGCTGCGCGGCGAGGAGGCGGCGGCCCGGGGACGGCGGCTCTCCGGGGCGGCGATGGGGCTGATCGGGGCGGTCGGGGCGCTCGGCGGACTCGCCATCAACCTCGCGTTCCGCCAGTCCTTCCAGGCCTCCGGCACGGGAACGGCGGCCTTCTGGTCCTTCCTCGCCTTCTACGGCGTGTGTTTCGCGCTCACCTGGGCGGTATACCTTCGTCGTGCCGCGCCCGTCCCGGCGAAGCCGCAGCTCAGCTACGCCGAGGTGTGAGACACCCGCCGGCCGGATGGGCGACGTAACGAGCGGGAAATACGGCTGAACCGGGTCTGTCACGCGGCGTTGGCAGGCTCGGTCCTCCGCATCAACGGGCAGCAGCGGGACGAGAGCCGGGTAGACCATATGCACGACGACGCACAGCACGGGCCCCTCGCGGGTTTCACGGTCGGTGTCACCGCAGCGCGCCGGGCGGAGGAGCTGGGCACACTGCTGCGGCGCCGGGGCGCCACCGTGGTGCACGCACCGGCCCTGCGGATCGTGCCGCTCGCCGACGACGGCGAACTGCTCGCCGCGACCGAGCAGCTGATCGCCGACACCCCCGACGTGGTCGTCGCCACCACCGCGATCGGCTTCCGGGGCTGGATCGAGGCGGCCGACGGCTGGGGCATCGGCGACCGGCTCCTGGAGACCCTGCGCGGGGTCGAACTCCTGGCACGCGGCCCCAAGGTGAAGGGCGCCGTCCGCGCCGCCGGGCTGACCGAGGCCTGGTCCCCGGCGTCCGAGTCCATGGCCGAGGTGCTGGAACGGCTGCTGGAGGAAGGCGTGGAGGGCCGCCGCGTCGCGCTCCAGCTGCACGGAGAACCCCTCCCGGGCTTCTCGGAGTCGCTGCGCGAAGCCGGCGCGGAGGTGGTCGCCGTCCCGGTCTACCGCTGGATGCCGCCGGAGGACATCGCGCCGCTGGACCGGCTCCTCGACCTGACCGCGGCCCGCGCCCTGGACGCGCTGACCTTCACCAGCGCCCCGGCGGCGGCCTCGCTGCTCGGCCGGGCCGAGGAACGCGGGCTGCTGGCCGAGGTCGTCACCGCGCTGCGCGGCGGCATCGTACCGGCGTGCGTCGGCCCGGTCACCGCCGTGCCGTTGCAGGCGCGCGGGATCGACACCGTCCAGCCGGAACGCTTCCGGCTCGGCCCGCTCGTCCAGCTCATCTGCCGCGAACTGCCCGCCCGCGCCCGGAGACTGCCCATCGCGGGCCACCGCGTAGAGATCAGGGGCCACGCCGTCCTGGTCGACGACGAGCTGCGCGCGGTCCCGCCGGCCGGGATGGCCCTGCTGCACACCCTGGCCCGCAGGCCGGGCTGGGTGGTCTCGCGCGCCGACCTGCTGCGCGCCCTGCCCGGCAGCGGTACGGACGAGCACGCGGTCGAGACCGCCATGGCCCGGCTCCGTACCGCGCTCGGGGCGCCCCGGCTGATCCAGACGGTGGTCAAGCGCGGTTACCGGCTGGCCCTGGACCCGGCGGCGGACGCCACGTACGCGGGCTCCTGAACGGCCGGGCGCGCACCGGCGTACGGAGCCCGCAGCAGGAGCGCGAGCGCGGCGGTGCACAGGACGGCGCGCACCGTGTTCCACAGGTTCCACGCGTCCTCGAACCGGTCCCGTACGGCGGCCGGGCCGGCGATGTGCGCGGGATCACCGGCGTCCGCCAGCGCGTTGTTCAGGGGCACGTTGACGCCCGAGGTGAGCAGGAACGCCACGACGTACACCGCGAGCGCGGCGAGGATCCAGCCGCGCGGGCCCGGCGAGCGGCGGTGCTGCCAGGCGGCGACGGCGGTCAGGACCAGGGCGCCGAAGAAACCGGCGAAGAACACCGGGTTCTCGATGACGTCGTTGATGTTCTGCATGACCTCGATGAAGGTCCGGTCGTCGCTGCGGCCCAGCGCGGGCATCACCGCGCAGGAGAACACGAAGAAGGTGCCGGCCATCAGTCCCGTGGTGACGGCGGCGGCGCCGAGGACGAGGCGGTGGGAGGCGGAGGTCGGCCGGTCGGCCCGGTTGCTGGTCATGGATCCAGTGAAGCGGCGCGGCCGGACCGGCTCCATCGTCCAGGCGCGCATCCGCCTACGCGAGCGTCCAGGGGCGCGGCGGGCCGGATAGCGTGCGGGCATGACCGATGACGTCCACCCGCTCGGCGCGGGGATACGGCTCCGCCCCGTCACGCGGGCCGACGCGGCCTCCCTCGCCGCCGCGCTGACCCGCAGCCGTACGTATATGAAGCCCTGGGAGCCCGTACGGCCCGACTCCTTCTACACCGAGGAGGGGCAGCGCGCCCGCCTCGCCGGGCTGCTGGCGGACCGGGACGCGGGCCGTTCGATGCCCTGGGTGCTGAGCGATGCCGAGGACCGGGTCGTGGGCGGGTTCACCCTCAACGCCATCGTGCTCGGCGCCTGCCACAGCGCGGTGCTCGGCTACTGGGTGGATGTGGAACTCGCGGGCCGCGGGCTGGCCACGACCGCGGTGCGCACGATCTGCGAGGTGGCGCGGAACGACCTGCGGCTGCACCGGGTCGAGGCGTGCACGGTCCTGCACAACGCGGCCTCGCAGCGGGTCCTCGCCAAGTGCGGGTTCGAGGAGTTCGGCGTCGCCCCGCGCTATATGCACATCGACGGCGAGTGGCGCGACCACCGCCTCTTCCAGCGCATCCTGCACGACGGCCCGATGACCGGCGCCGAGGACTGAGGAGCGGGCCCTACGCCGTACGTGTGTGGCGGTGGCCCTCGCGCGGCCACGGCGGGAACGGCGGCAGCACCTCGGTGAGCCCGTACCCGGCCTTCTCCGCCACCCGGCACGAGGCCGCGTTGTCCACCTGGTGCAGCAGTTCGAGCCGGACGAGCCCGCGCTCGGCGAACGCCCCGAACGCCCATGCGGAGAGCGCTTCGAGGGCCTGCGGGGCGATGCCCCGGCCCCGGGCGGGGGCGACCGTCCAGTACCCCACCTCGGCCGAGGGCGACCCGTGCTCCGGGAACGAGAGGGCGACGTTCCCGACCGGCCCGTCCCCCAGCGCCCGGTCCACCACCGCGAAGCTGTGCCGCAGCCCGGTCGCCCGGCCCTCCTCCTGGGCCGACAGCCAGCGGCCGGCCGCCTCCTCGTCCGCCACCGGCGCCCGCGATCCGGCCCGGACGGCCGGGTCGCGGTACGCGTCGAGCAGCACTCCCAGGTCACCCGGCTGCCAGGGGCGGAGCACCAGGGAACCGGCCGGCAGACGGGCGTCGCGCGCGTGGGCGTTCATCGGCTCATCGTACGAGGGGGCCGTGTGCGGACCGGGGTCTCCCGGCCAATCGGGCGGGGAGCCGGAGCGCTTACGGGCCGCCGTCACGCAATCGATACCCCCGCACGCGCCGAAGAGGGGTGCGGCAGGTGCGCACGGGCCCCTGGTCGCATAGGGTTGACGGCTGCCCAGTGCACGTCAGAAGGGGGCCTCGGTGGCCGCGCAGGATGCCGCTGTCGATTCGTTGCGGGACCGGGAAATCGGTGTCGAGCAGGAACATCTCGACCGGGTGTACGACCGTCTCGAAGAGAAGATCCACGAGGCGGAATTTCTTATGGACGACGCCGTGAAACGCGGCCAGGTCGGGACCCCGGGGGCGCTCGCCGAGCGCGACGCCCAGGTGTTCCGCGCCGGAATCCACCTCAACCGGCTGAACAGCGAGTTCGAGGACTTCCTCTTCGGGAGGATCGACCTCCTGCTCGGCAAGGACGGCGAACGCGGCCCGGACGGCGCGTACACCTCCGTCGAGCCCGCCGACGACGTCGTGCGCGAGGACAACTCCGCGGACATCGCCGAGACGCTGCACATCGGCCGGATCGGGGTCCTCGACTCCGACTACGCCCCGCTCGTCATCGACTGGCGGGCCCCGGCCGCGGCGCCGTTCTACCGCTCGACGCCCAAGGAGCCGGGCCGGGTGGTCCGCCGCCGCGTCATCCGCTCCAAGGGCCGCCGGGTCCTCGGCGTCGAGGACGACCTGATGCGCCCCGAGCTGAACGCGTACCTGGACGGTGACACGCTCCCGGTCGTCGGCGACGGCGCCCTGATGGCCGCGCTCGGACAGGCCCGCAGCCACACCATGCGGGACATCGTCTCCTCCATCCAGGCCGAGCAGGACCTCGTCATCCGGGCCCCCGCCGCCTCCGTCACCGAGGTCTCCGGCGGCCCCGGCACCGGCAAGACCGCGGTCGCCCTGCACCGCGCCGCGTACCTGCTCTACCAGGACCGGCGGCGCTACGCGGGCGGCATCCTCGTCGTCTCGCCGACGCCGCTGCTGGTCGCGTACACCGAGGGTGTGCTGCCCTCGCTCGGCGAGGAGGGCCAGGTCGCGATCCGCGCCGTCGGCTCGCTCTCCGACGACGCGGCGGGACCCGAGGGCGCCACCGCCTACGACGAACCTGCCGTCGCCCGGATCAAGGGCTCCTCGCGGATGCTCCCGGTCCTCCGCAAGGCCGCCCGCGGCGCGTTGGAACAGCCCGTGCCCCGGCCGGCCGCCTCCGCCGACGGACAGCTGGAGTTCGGCGAGGACGAGACCCCGCAGCCCGCCGGCACGCCCACCCGGCTGCGTGTGGTCGCCTTCGGCGGCCGGGTCGAGCTCCAGGAGGACGAACTGCGGCGCATCCGCAACAACGTCCTCAGCGGCACCGCCCCGGTCAACCTGCTGCGCCCGCGCGCCCGCAGGCTGCTGCTCGACGCGCTGTGGAACCGTTCCTCGGGCCGGGGCCGCTACACGGACCCGCAGCTGGCCGCCGAGCTGCGTTCGTCGTTCGACGAGGACGTGTCGACGGAGACCCCGTTCCTCGCGTTCCTGGACGCCTGGTGGCCCGAGCTGACCCCGCGCGGGGTGCTCGCCGCGATGGCCGACGAGAAGCGGCTCGCCCGGTGGGCGCGGCGCACGCTGAACCAGGGCGAGGTGCGCCGGCTCGCGCGCTCCCTCAAGCGTCTGGATGCCGCGGGACAGGGGCCGCTCTCCGTGCACGACGTGGCGATCCTGGACGAGCTGCAGACGCTGCTCGGCACCCCGAGCCGCCCCAAGCGCAAGCGCGAGGCGGACCCGCTGGACCAGCTCACCGGCCTGGAGGAGCTGATGCCCCGGCGCGAGGAGACCCAGTGGGAGCGCGCCGAACGGCTCGCCGCCGAGCGCACCGAGTACGCCCACGTCATCGTCGACGAGGCGCAGGACCTCACGCCCATGCAGTGGCGGATGGTCGGCCGGCGCGGCCGGCACGCCACCTGGACGATCGTCGGCGACCCGGCCCAGTCCTCCTGGTCCGACCCGGACGAGGCGGCCGCCGCCCGCGACGAGGCGCTGGGCAGCCGTCCGCGCCGGAACTTCACGCTGACCGTCAACTACCGCAACCCGGCCGAGATCGCCGAGCTGGCCGCCAAGGTGCTGGCGCTCGCGATGCCCGGCATGGAATCCCCGGCCGCCGTCCGCTCCACGGGCGTCGTCCCGCGCTTCGAGACCGTGCGGGACGGCGACCTGGCCGCGACCGTGCGCGAGGAGGCGCGGCGGCTGCTCGCCGAGGTGGACGGCACGGTCGGCGTCGTCGTGGCGATGAACCGGCGCGAACGGGCCCGCGCGTGGCTCGCGGAGCTGGGGGACCGGGTGGTGGCGCTCGGCAGCCTGGAGGCGAAGGGCCTGGAGTACGACGCCACGGTGGTCGTCTCGCCGGCGGAGATCGCGGACGAGTCCCCGGCGGGGCTGCGGGTGCTGTACGTGGCGCTGACCCGGGCGACCCAGCAGCTCACGGTGGTCTCGGGGGATCGGGACCTGCCGGACGCGGACGGGGTGCCGGACCTGCTCAGGGACTGAGCGAACCCGGGGAGGGGGCGCGCGGGGGGCGGATTCCGGTCAACCCGCGCCGCGGGAATCGCTTTTCCGGGTGGTTTGTTAGCCTGGTATCGGCACCGGCTCGATCCAAGCCCCCGGGCCCAACCTTAGTCGCTTCGAGCGACCACTTGCCGCGAGGCGAGCATGGCGGGCCGGTGTCGTGAACTGAAGAGGAGGCCCGCGTCACCACTGGTGGCGCGGGCCTCTTCGCGTTCCCGGACGGCCGTCGGGGGTTCCGCTGCGCCACTCTCTCTCGTATGGTGGAAAACAGTTTCCGCGCTGCGACAGTCATTAACGACTACTCGTCGGTAGGTGCGAATATCGGAAGGCGTGTCCGCTGCCGGGCCTGCTCGGGGTTTCGGACACGCATAGCAATGAAGCTAAGGAAAGCGAAGGACTCGGCCATGGCAACGGCGCCCAGCGTCTCGTACTCGATGACGGTCAGGCTGGAGGTGCCCGCGAGCGGCACCGCGGTCTCCCAGCTCACCACGGCCGTGGAGTCCTCCGGCGGTTCGGTCACCGGCCTCGACGTGACCGCTTCCGGCCACGAGAAGCTGCGGATCGACGTCACGATCGCCGCCTCCTCCACCGCGCACGCCGACGAGATCGTCGAGGGTCTGCGCGGCATCGACGGCGTCGTGCTCGGCAAGGTCTCCGACCGTACGTTCCTCATGCACCTCGGCGGCAAGATCGAGATGGCGTCCAAGCACCCCATCCGCAACCGTGACGACCTCTCGATGATCTACACCCCCGGGGTCGCCCGCGTCTGCATGGCGATCGCCGAGAATCCCGAGGACGCCCGCCGCCTCACCATCAAGCGCAACTCCGTCGCAGTCGTGACGGACGGCTCCGCGGTGCTCGGCCTCGGCAACATCGGCCCCAAGGCCGCGCTGCCCGTCATGGAGGGCAAGGCGGCCCTCTTCAAGCGCTTCGCCGGTATCGATGCCTGGCCGATCTGCCTGGACACCCAGGACACCGACGCCATCGTCGAGATCGTCAAGGCCATCGCCCCCGGCTTCGCCGGGATCAACCTGGAGGACATCTCGGCGCCGCGCTGCTTCGAGATCGAGGCCCGGCTGCGCGAGGCCCTGGACATCCCCGTCTTCCACGACGACCAGCACGGCACGGCCATCGTCGTCCTGGCCTCGCTGACCAACGCGCTGCGCGTGGTGGGCAAGGCCATCGGGGACGTACGGGTCGTCATGTCCGGCGCCGGCGCGGCCGGTACGGCCATCCTGAAGCTCCTCATCGCCGCCGGCGTCAAGCACGCCGTCGTCGCCGACATCCACGGTGTCGTGCACTCCGGCCGCGAGGACCTGCGCTCGGCCGACCCGGACTCGCCGCTGTGCTGGATCGCGGACAACACCAACCCGGAGAACATCACCGGCACCCTCAAGGAGGCCGTGGCCGGCGCCGACGTCTTCATCGGCGTCTCCGCCCCCAACGTGCTGGACGGGGACGACGTGGCGGCCATGGCGGAGGGCGCGATCGTGTTCGCGCTCGCGAATCCGGACCCCGAGGTGGACCCGGCGATCGCCCGCCGCACCGCCGCGGTCGTCGCCACCGGACGCTCGGATTTCCCGAACCAGATCAACAACGTGCTGGTCTTCCCGGGTGTCTTCCGCGGTCTGCTCGACGCCCAGTCGCGCACCGTCAACACGGAGATGATGCTCGCCGCCGCCCGCGCCCTGGCCGACGTGGTCGCCGAGGACGAGGTGAACGCGAACTACATCATCCCGTCGGTCTTCAACGACAAGGTCGCCGGGGCGGTCGCCGGGGCCGTCCGGGACGCCGCGCGCGCCGCCGGGGCCGCTGTGACGGGTCCCACGTCCGCCTGACGTACGGCGCGTCGCGGGTCGCGGCGCCCCAAACGCCCCTTTAGGGTGGGCGGGCGACGCGTCCCGCGGAGCCCCGCACCCGCTGCGGACCGCTCCGGGGGAGTCGACGGGACGTCACCACGACGAGGCAGTGGTGCCTTTCGTGCGGCTCCGGGAGGGTGCCGGATTGGCTTTACCGCCGCAGGTGGGGGCAGGATGCTTCCTCAAGGACTACGTCCAGGGGAGACCCCACAGGGCGCGAGGTCTACCGGACCCTCTCAAGGGCAGACCCGGGTACGGGCACTGTCCGAGGGTCCTGGCAGCATCGGCTTCGATCTCACGCCTCACAGGCAAGAAGAACACGGGAGTAACAACATGAACCGCAGTGAGCTGGTGGCCGCCCTGGCCGACCGTGCCGAGGTGACCCGCAAGGACGCCGACGCCGTGCTGGCCGCTCTCGCCGAGACCGTCGGTGAGATCGTCGCCAAGGGCGACGAGAAGGTCACCATTCCCGGTTTCCTGACCTTCGAGCGCACCCACCGTGCCGCTCGCACCGCTCGTAACCCGCAGACCGGCGACCCGATCAACATCCCGGCCGGCTACAGCGTGAAGGTCTCCGCGGGCTCCAAGCTCAAGGAAGCCGCCAAGGGCAAGTAAGACCCCTGGGCACGACGAAGGGCGGTCACCCGACCAGGGTGGCCGCCCTTCGGCATTCGGCCCGCCAGGGGCCCTCCGCGGGCCGTGTGACGGGCTCCGGGGCGTCCCGGACCCCCTAGGGGGGCCCGGGACGCCGCCGGTCAGACCAGCGAGCCGCCCGGCAGCTCGACCTTCGCGCCGAGCTTCTCCAGCTTGTCCATGAAGTTCTCGTAGCCCCGGTTGATCAGGTCGATGCCGTGCACCCGGGACGTGCCCTGGGCCGCGAGCGCGGCGATCAGGTACGAGAAGCCGCCGCGCAGGTCCGGGATGACCAGGTCGGCGCCCTGGAGCTTCGTCGGGCCGGAGACGACCGCGGAGTGCAGGAAGTTGCGCTGGCCGAAGCGGCAGTCCGAGCCGCCCAGGCACTCGCGGTACAGCTGGATGTGCGCGCCCATCTGGTTGAGCGCGGACGTGAAGCCGAGCCGGGACTCGTACACCGTCTCGTGGACGATGGAGAGGCCCGCGGCCTGCGTCAGCGCGACCACCAGCGGCTGCTGCCAGTCCGTCTGGAAGCCGGGGTGCACGTCCGTCTCCAGCGCGATGGCGTTGAGCGCGCCGCCCGGGTGCCAGAAGCGGATGCCCTCGTCGTCGATCTCGAACGCGCCGCCGACCTTGCGGTAGGTGTTCAGGAACGTCATCATCGAGCGCTGCTGGGCGCCCCGGACGTAGATGTTGCCCTCGGTGGCCAGCGCGGCGGACGCCCAGGAGGCGGCCTCCAGGCGGTCCGGGAGGGCCCGGTGGGTGTAGCCGTCGAGGCGGTCGACACCGGTGATCCGGATGGTCCGGTCGGTGTCCATCGAGATGATCGCGCCCATTTTCTGCAGAACGCAGATCAGGTCCTCGATCTCCGGCTCCACGGCCGCGTTGGACAGCTCCGTGACGCCCTCGGCGAGCACCGCGGTCAGCAGCACCTGCTCGGTGGAGCCCACCGACGGGTACGGCAGCCGGATCTTGGTGCCGCGCAGCCGCTGCGGGGCCTCCAGGTACTGCCCGTCCGCCCGCTTCTCGATCGTCGCGCCGAACTGGCGCAGCACGTCGAAGTGGAAGTCGATCGGCCGGCCGCCGATGTCGCAGCCGCCGAGGCCGGGGATGAAGGCGTGGCCCAGACGGTGCAGCAGCGGGCCGCAGAACAGGATCGGGATGCGCGAGGAGCCGGCGTGGGCATCGATGTCGGCGACGTTGGCGCTCTCGACATGGGTGGGGTCGAGGACCAGCTCGCCCGGTTCGTCACCGGGACGGACCGTCACACCGTGCAGCTGGAGCAGCCCGCGCACGACCCGCACGTCACGGATGTCGGGCACGTTGCGCAGCCGGCTGGGCCCGCTGCCGAGCAGCGCGGCGACCATCGCCTTGGGCACCAGGTTCTTGGCGCCTCGGACGCGGATCTCGCCCTCCAGCGGGGTTCCGCCGTGGACAAGCAGGACATCGTCTGTGCCGGTCATGAATCTCGCGTTCCGGAGTGGTCGGGCAGGGGGCCAAACGAAAGGGTAATGGCCCCGCACCCCCCTTCCGTAAGGGAGCGGGCGGTATACGGACGTCCTGGATCCGCGCTCACCACGCTCTGCTGCACGGGCCTCGCGGAGGGTCACCGTCCGGGCGGGCGGCCGGGTTGTGCGCTCCTCATGCAACCGTGCGCCCTGAGCTGCGCTCGGGCACCGAGCGCGACGACCGCGTCACTTGGCCCCCGTGGCGGCCGAAGATGCGGGATCATTTCTGCCATGACCGAGGTGTCCTCGCTCACAGGGCGGCTGCTCGTGGCCGCACCCGCCCTGGCGGACCCGAACTTCGACCGCGCGGTGGTGCTGCTCCTCGACCACGACGAGGAGGGCTCCCTCGGTGTGGTCCTCAACCGCCCGACCCCGGTGGGCGTCGTGGACATCCTGGCGACCTGGGCCGGGCTGACCGGTGAGCCGGAGGTCGTCTTCCAGGGCGGGCCCGTCTCGCTGGACTCGGCGCTCGGTGTCGCGGTGATCCCGGGCGGCGACGGCCCCCTGGGCTGGCGGCGGGTGTACGGGGCGATCGGCCTGGTGGACCTGGAGGCGCCGCCCGAGCTGCTCGCGGCGGCCGTCGGCTCGCTGCGGATCTTCGCGGGGTACGCGGGCTGGGGTCCGGGACAGCTGGAGCGGGAGCTGTCCGAAGGCGCCTGGTACGTCGTGGAATCGGAACCCGGGGACGTGTCCTCGCCCCGCCCGGAGGGCCTGTGGCGTGCGGTCCTGCGCCGGCAGCGCAGCGAACTGGCCATGATCGCCACGTATCCGGACGACCCTTCGCTGAACTGATGTCCCGTCTTTCAGTACGCTTGGCGGTTATGAGCACTCTTGAGCCCGAGCGCGGGGCAGGTACCGGAACCCTCGTGGAGCCGACGCCGCAGGTGTCGAACGGCGACGGCGACCACGAGCGCTACGCCCATTACGTCCAGAAGGACAAGATCATGGCGAGTGCCCTGGAGGGCACCCCCGTGGTCGCACTGTGCGGCAAGGTCTGGGTACCGGGGCGCGACCCCAAGAAGTACCCGGTCTGTCCGATGTGCAAGGAGATCTACGAGTCCATGGGCGCCGGCGGCGGCGACAAGGACAAGGGCGGCAAGGACAAGAAGTAGCGGCGCCCGGTACCACCCACAGCTGAGGCCCGGGAGACCCCCGGGGCACGCGTCCGCGTGCCCCGGGGGTTTTTCGCGTGCCGTTGCACGGGCTGCTCCGCCAGGTCACAGAGTGGTGCAGACGTGGTGCAGACCACTTGTCGCCGTCCCGGACCCCACCTACTCTCCTGCCTGTTGTGCAGAACGAAACGCACGTTGCGCATGTTGCAACGCCTACCGGTAGGGGTTCCCGGATGAAGCTTTCTGCCCGAATCGCCGCCCCGGCCGCGGCGCTCGTCCTGGCGGGCCTCACGGCCACCGCCTGCGCGCCGCAGACCTCCGACACCGGAGCCAAGGGGGACGAGAAGACCGGCACGCTGCGGGTCTGGCTGTTCCAGGAGGTCGGCAACAAGCCCAAGGAGAAGGTCGTCGACACCGCGGTCGCCGCGTTCGGGAAGGCGCACAAGGACGCGAAGGTCGAGATCGAGTACATCCCCGTCGAGACCCGCGCCCAGCGCGTCAAGGCCGCCTTCAACGACCCGAAGAGCGCCCCCGACCTCATCGAGTACGGCAACACCGACACCGCCGGCTACGTCAAGGACGGCGGACTCGCCGACATCACGCCCGAGTTCGGCGCCTGGGCGGACGCCAAGGACACCGACCCGGCCGCCAAGCAGTCCGTGACGGTCGACGGCAAGGTCTACGGCGCCCCGCTCTTCGTCGGCGTACGCGCGCTCTACTACCGCACCGACGTCTTCGCGGACCTGGGCATCCAGCCGCCCAAGTCCCAGGCCGAACTGATCTCGACGGCCAGGAAGATCCACAAGAAGAAGCCGGACCTGTACGGGCTCGCGGTCGGCGGCGCCTACACCTACGGCGCGATGCCCTTCATCTGGGCCCACGGCGGCGAACTGGCCGGCCAGGAGGGCTCCTCGTACAAGGCGGCCATCAACAGCGCCAAGGCCCGCAAGGGCATCGAGGCCTACACCTCGCTGTTCGGCGCCACCAACTGCCCGCCCGCCAAGTGCGCGGCCATGGGCGGCAACGCCACCGTCACCGCCTTCGCCTCCGGCAAGGCCGCCATGGCCATCGGCGGCGACTTCAGCCACACCGCCGTCGAGGACGGCAGCGTCAAGGGCAAGTACGCGGTCGTGCCGCTGCCCGGCGTCACCGAGGGGTCCATAGCCCCCGCGTTCGCGGGCGGCAACAACATCGGGGTGCTGAAGAGCAGCACGCACCGCACCCTCGCCGTCGATCTGATGAAGGAGCTGACCGGCAAGGCGTCCCAGGCACGGATGTTCGACGCGATGGGCTTCCTGCCGACCTACACCGACGTACGGGCCGACGCGGCGAAGCGCGAGCCGTTCGTCGAACCCTTCGTCAAGACGCTCGGCGCCGGCGCCAAGTTCGTCCCCGCCTCCCCGGCCTGGGGGCAGATCGACTCCTCGCTGATCCTGCCCACGATGTTCCAGGAGATCGTCAGCGGCCGTAAGGACGTGGCGAAGGCCTCGGACGACGCCGCGAAGAAGATGGACGCGGCGTTCGCCGACGCGGGCTGACGATGACCGCGAACAGCACGGCGTACAAGACGCCCACCCCACCCGCGGCGGCCCGGCCCGCGCGCGGCCCGCGCCGCCGCCCGGTCTCCCCGGCCCGGCGGCCGGGCTGGACGCCCTGGCTCTATCTCCTGCCCGCGCTCGTCCTGCTCGGCGGGCTGCTGGTCTACCCGATCTACCAGCTCGGCCTGATCTCCTTCCTGGAGTACACCCAGGCCCAGGTGAGCGGCGGCGAACCGGCCACCTTCCAGGGGTTCGGCAACTACAGCACCCTCTTCGGCGACAGCCAGTTCTGGCAGGTGCTCGCGGCGACCGTGGTCTTCGCCGCCGCCTGTGTGCTGGCCACCCTGCTCGTCGGCTGCGCGCTCGCCGTCCTGCTGACCCGGATCCGGGCCGTGCCCCGGCTCGCCCTGATGCTGGCCGCGCTCGGCGCGTGGGCGACGCCCGCGATCACCGGGTCCACGGTCTGGGTCTTCCTCTTCGACGCCGACTTCGGACCGGTCAACCGGATCCTGGGGCTCGGCGACCACTCCTGGACGTACGGGCGCTACAGCGCCTTCGCGCTGGTGCTCCTCGAAGTCCTGTGGTGCTCCTTCCCGTTCGTGATGGTGACCGTCTACGCGGGCATCCGGGCCATCCCCACCGAGGTCCTGGAGGCGGCGGCGCTGGACGGGGCCTCGCAGTGGCGGATCTGGCGGTCGGTCACGGCCCCCATGCTGCGGCCGATCCTCACCGTCGTCACCATCCAGTCGGTCATCTGGGACTTCAAGGTGTTCACCCAGATCTACGTCATGACCAACGGCGGCGGGATCGCCGGGCAGAACCTGGTGCTCAACGTGTACGCGTACCAGAAGGCGTTCGCGTCCTCGCAGTACAGCCTCGGCTCGGCGATCGGCGTCGTGATGCTGCTCATCCTGCTCGCCGTCACGCTCGTCTACCTGCGCCTCGTACGGCGCCAGGGGGAGGAACTGTGAGCCTGTCCGTCCGCACCCTCGTCCGCCGGCCCGGCCGGCTCGCCGCGGAGGCGGCGGCCCTGGTCATCGCCGCCGCCGTCGCCTTCCCGCTGTACTGGATGGTGCTCTCCGCCCTCAAGCCGTCGGGCGAGATCCAGTCCACGCACCCCAGGCCCTGGACCCTCGCGCCGTCCCTGGACTCCTTCCGGCGGGTCTTCCAGCAGCAGGACTTCGGGCGCTACTTCCTCAACAGCCTGCTCGTCGCCGGGACGGTCGTCGTCGCCTCCGCGCTCATCGCGTTCCTGGCGGCCACGGCGGTCACCCGGTTCCGGTTCCGCTTCCGCACGACGCTGCTGATCATGTTCCTGGTGGCGCAGATGGTGCCGGTCGAGGCGCTGACGATCCCGCTGTTCTTCCTGATGCGGGACTTCGGCCAGCTGAACACGCTCGGCTCGCTGATCCTGCCGCACCTGGCCTTCTCGCTGCCCTTCGCGATCTGGATGCTGCGCGGCTTCGTACGGGCCGTGCCGGAGGCCCTGGAGGAGGCCGCGTACATCGACGGGGCGAGCCGCACCCGCTTCCTGTGGCAGATCCTCTTCCCGCTGGTCCTCCCCGGCCTCGTGGCCACCAGCGTCTTCTCGTTCATCTCCACCTGGAACGACTTCCTCTTCGCGAAGTCGTTCCTCATCAGCGACACCTCCCAGTCGACGCTTCCGATGGCGCTGCTGGTCTTCTTCAAACCCGACGAGAACGACTGGGGCGGGATCATGGCAGCCTCGACGGTGATGACCGTGCCCGTGCTGGTCTTCTTCGTACTCGTACAGCGACGCCTGGTCTCCGGACTCGGCGGAGCGGTTAAGGACTGACGTCATGGACCTGGAACTGATCCCGGCGCCCCTGCGCGCCGACGGCCGGGAGGGCCGCGGATTCGTCCTCGATCCGTCCACCACCCTCGCGGCCGGCCCCGGCACCGGAACCACCGAACGCTGGCTGCGCGCCACCCTCGGCGCCGCCTTCGGCCTGTCCCTCGCCCCCGGCCCCGAGGACGCCCCGGGCGCCCTCGTGCTGCGCACCGACGACTCCCTGGCCCCCGAGGGCTACCGGCTGACCACCCGGCCCGACGGGGGCGTCGTCCTCACCGGCGGCAGCCCCGCCGGGGTGTTCCGGGGCGCCCAGACCCTGCGCCAGCTGCTCGGCCCCGAGGCGTTCCGCCGGGCGCCCGTGGGCGAGGCCGGTGCGCACGGCTTCGGGCCCGTCGACATCGAGGACGCGCCCCGCTTCGCCTGGCGCGGTCTGATGCTCGACGTGGCACGGCACTTCATGCCCAAGGACGACGTCCTGCGCTACCTCGACCTGCTCGCCGCGCACAAGCTGAACGTCTTCCACTTCCACCTCAGCGACGACCAGGGCTGGCGCGTCGAGATCAAGCGGTACCCGCGCCTCACCGAGGCCGGCGCCTGGCGCCCGCGCACCAAGTACGGACACCGGGCCTCCGAGCTCTGGGACGAGACCCCGCACGGCGGTTACTACACCCAGGACGACATCCGCGAGATCGTCGCCTACGCCGCCGCCCGGCACATCCGGGTCGTCCCCGAGATCGACATCCCGGGCCACTCGCAGGCCGCCATCAGCGCCTACCCGGAGCTGGGCAACACCGACGTCGTCGACACCTCGGCCCTCGGTGTGTGGGACAACTGGGGCGTCACACCGAACGTCCTGGCCCCCACCGACCACGTCCTGCGGTTCTACGAGGGCGTCTTCGAGGAACTGCTCGCACTCTTCCCGCCGGAGACCTCGCCGTTCATCCACGTCGGCGGCGACGAGTGCCCCAAGGACCAGTGGAAGCAGTCGCCCACCGCGCAGGCCCGCATCGAGGAACTGGGCCTGGCCGACGAGGACGAGCTGCAGTCCTGGTTCATCCGCCACTTCGACACCTGGCTCACCGCGCGAGGCCGCCGCCTCATCGGCTGGGACGAGATCCTGGAGGGCGGCCTCGCGCCCGGCGCCGCCGTCTCCTCCTGGCGCGGTTACGCGGGCGGCATCGCGGCCGCCGAGGCCGGACACGACGTCGTCATGTGCCCGGAGCAGCAGGTGTATCTGGACCACCGTCAGCACGGCGGCCCCGACGAGCCGATGCCCATCGGGTACGTGCGCACCCTGGAGGACGTCTACCGCTTCGAACCCGTTCCGCCGACGCTGAGCGAGGAGGCGGCCCGGCACGTCCTCGGCGCCCAGGCCAACGTGTGGACCGAGGTCATGCAGAACCGCTCGCGCGTCGACTACCAGGTCTTCCCGCGCCTGGCCGCCTTCGCCGAGGTCGCCTGGTCGGCCCTGCCGGCCCCGGAGAAGCGGGACTTCGCCGCCTTCGAGCACCGCATGACCGCCCACTACGCCCGCCTCGACGCACTCGGCGTCGGCTACCGGCCGCCGTCCGGACCGCTGCCCTGGCAGCAGCGCCCCGGCATCCTCGGACGCCCGATCGAGGGAGCACCCCCGAACGTGTGAGCCCGGCCGTGACCCGCTCTCCCGCCACCGCGGTCCCTGCGACCGTGGTGGCGGCGCCGTTTCCGCCGAGCGCCGCCCGCGCGACGGAGAAAGCCGTACGGACAGGGGGAAGACCGGCAAAGGGCGCGCACCACCGAACCGCCCTGAAATCGGGACCATTACCCTGACGGTGGACGGATACTCCCTTCGCGGACCTGCGCGTCGGGCCGGTCCGAAGATGTGCCAGAGTTGCCACGTCCGGGCTTCGAGCACGTACCGTACGGCGAAACAGGCGGGAGCGCCGGGACACCGGGAAGGGGCAGCTGGGTTGACCACGCACGCACCGCAGGCGACGCAGTCCGTGACGCTGCCTGCCTCGCTGGACGAGGCGGTGGCGGCACTCGGCGCCATGCCGGCCGCCGTCCCCGTGGCAGGCGGCACGGACCTGATGTCGGCCGTCAACAAGGGGCTCCTGCGCCCCTCCGGCCTGGTCGGACTCGGCCGGATCAGCGAGCTGCGCGGCTGGCACTACCAGGACGGTCACGCCCTGCTGGGCGCCGGCCTGACCCACGCCCGCATGGGACGGCCCGACTTCGCCGCCCTCATCCCCGCACTCGCCGCCTCCGCCCGCGCCGCGGGCCCCCCGCAGATCCGCAACGCCGGCACGCTCGGCGGCAACATCGCGTCCGCCGCCCCGACCGGCGACGCGCTGCCGGTGCTCGCCGCGCTGGAGGCCGAACTCGTCATCGCGGGCCCCGGCGGCGCCCGCCGCGAGATCCCCGTCTCCCATCTGCTGGCCGGCCGCGAGATGCTGGAGCCCGCCGAGCTGATCGGCTTCGTCCGCGTCCCGCTGCTGCACGCCCCGCAGGTCTTCCTCAAGGCCACCGGCCGCACCGGACCCGGCCGCGCCACCGCCTCCGTCGCGATCGTCCTCGACCCCGCCAGGCGCGGGGTGCGCTGCGCGGTCGGCGCCATCGCGCCGATGCCACTGCGCCCGCTGGAGGCCGAGCGCTGGATCGCCTCGCTGATCGACTGGGACGGAGCGCGCGGCCTCGCGCCCGACGCGCTCGCCGCCTTCGGCGAGTACGTCGCCGCCGCCTGCATCCCGGACCAGGAACCACCCGCCGACGGGGGAGAGGCGCCACCGCTGCCCCCCGCCGTACTGCATCTGCGGCGCACCGTCGCCGCGCTGGCCCGACGCGCGCTGGGGAGGGCACTGTCGTGAGCAAGGAGAACCCCGCCGAACAGCACGGCGGCTGGCAGCCGACCCCGCAGGGCGGCGACTACGACGGCGAGGCGACCGCCTTCGTCCACCTGCCGCCGGAGGACCTGGCGGACATCCCGCTGGCCGCGCCCGGCCACGGCTACACACCGCCGATGATCCTGCCGCTGACCCCGGCGGCCGGCCTCGACCCCGCGGCCACCGGCAACTGGGTCGTCCGGACGCCGGAACAGCAGAGCGGGCAGCCCGAGCCCGACGCGGTGCACTGGCCCGACCCGAACCAGCAGTCCGGCTACGGCTACCCGCACCCCGAGGGCCGGCAGGACGTCGGCCCGTACCAGGAGCCGTACGCCGCCGACCCGGCCGCCACGGGCCAGTGGCAGGTGGACACCTCGACCTGGCCGGCCCCGGCCGCCCCGCTCTCCGACGACTCCGGCGAGCTGTACACCCCGCCCCCCGTCGCCGACTGGTACGCGGACCGCCCGGCCACGCTCCCGGGCGGCGCCCCGGCCCCGTGGGCGGTGCCGGACCCGGCCGGGACCGGAGCGCCGGACCGGGGCGCGGAGTCCGGCGCGGAGCCGGAGACGCCCGCCGGGGACCCGGCACCCTGGGCGGACCCGTCCCCCGAGGAGGCTCCGGTCGCGGACGCGGAGGCGTCGGAGGGCGTTGCCGCCGAGAGCGCTCCCGAGGCGGCCCCCGCCGACGGCGAGCAGCCCGCTTCCCACGCCGACGCGGTCGCGGACGCGCCGGACCCCGGCACGGAGGCGCCCGCCGCCGAGCCCGCAGGGGACGCGGTGCCGGACGCGGAGGCGCCCGGGGCGCAGGACGCCCGGCCCGACGAGGCCCCCGACGACGCGGCCCCGGAGGGGCCCCCGCTGCCCAGCGAGCACCCCGCCACCTCGTACACCCTCCACGTCAACGGCGTGGACCGGCCCGTCACCGATGCCTGGATCGGCGAGTCCCTGCTCTACGTGCTGCGCGAGCGCCTCGGCCTCGCCGGTGCCAAGGACGGCTGCTCGCAGGGCGAGTGCGGGGCGTGCAACGTCCAGGTGGACGGCCGGCTCGTCGCCTCCTGCCTGGTCCCCGCCGCCACGACCGCCGGCAGCGAGGTCCGCACGGTGGAGGGCCTGGCCGTCGACGGCGAACCCTCCGACGTGCAGCGGGCGCTGGCGGAGTGCGGCGCCGTCCAGTGCGGTTTCTGCATCCCCGGCATGGCGATGACCGTCCACGACCTGCTGGAGGGCAACCACCGCCCCAGCGAGCTGGAGACCCGCCGGGCGCTGTGCGGCAACCTCTGCCGCTGCTCCGGCTACCGGGGCGTCCTGGACGCCGTCAACGAGGTCATCGCGGGCCGCGAGGCCGCCGCCGACGCCGCGGCCGAGACGCCCTCGTCCGGCGAGCCGGACGAGGCCCGCATCCCGCATCAGGCGGCTCCGGGCGCCGGTAGTGTGCAGGCCCACCAGCAGGACGGAGGCATGGCGTGAGCAACGACGCGGCCGGCGCCACCCACACGGCGATCAGCATCCCGTCGCCGGCCGGTCCGGGCGGACCCGAGGCCGAGCAGCCGCGGCTCGGCATCGGCGCCTCGCTGCCGCCGGCCGATGCCCGCGCCAAGACCGAGGGCACCTTCCCGTACGCCGCCGACCTGTGGGCCGAGGGCCTGCTCTGGGCGGCCGTCCTGCGCTCCCCGCACGCGCACGCGCGCATCGTGTCCATCGACACCTCGGCCGCCGCCGAGATGCCGGGCGTACGCGCGGTCGTCACCCACGAGGACATCCCCGGCGAGACGATGTACGGCCGCAAGGTCGTCGACCGCCCCGTCTTCGCCTCCGACCTGGTCCGCCACCACGGCGAGCCGATCGCCGCCGTCGCCGCCGACCACCCCGACACCGCCCGGCTGGCCGCCGCCGCCATCGCCGTCGAGTACGAGGTGCTGGAGGCGGTCACCGACCCGGAGAAGGCGTTCGCCGCCGAGCCGCTGCACCCCGACGGCAACCTCGTCCGCCACATCCCGCTGCGCTACGGCGACCCGGAGGCGGCCGGCGAGGTCGTCGTCGAGGGGCTGTACCGCATCGGCCGCCAGGACCCGGCCCCGATCGGTGCCGAGGCCGGTCTCGCGGTGCCCAGGCCGGACGGCGGCGTCGAGCTGTACACCGCCTCCACCGACCCGCACACCGACCGCGACCTGGCCGCCGCCTGCTTCGGCCTCGAACCGGAGCGCGTCAAGGTCGTCGTCACCGGCGTGCCCGGCGCGACCGGCGACCGCGAGGACCCCGGCTTCCAGCTGCCGCTCGGCCTGCTCGCCCTGCGCACGGGCTGCCCGGTGAAGCTGGCCGCCACCCGCGAGGAGTCCTTCCTCGGCCACGCCCACCGCCACCCGTCCCTGCTGCGCTACCGCCACCACGCGGACGCGGAGGGCCGCCTGGTCAAGGTGGAGGCCCAGATCCTGCTGGACGCGGGCGCCTACGCGGACTCCTCCTCGGAGTCGCTGGCCGCCGCGGTCGCCTTCGCCTGCGGCCCGTACGTCGTCCCGCACGCCTTCATCGAGGGCTGGGCCGTCCGTACGAACAACCCGCCCTCCGGCCATGTCCGGGGCGAGGGCGCCATGCAGGTCTGCGCCGCCTACGAGGGCCAGATGGACAAGCTGGCCGCGAAGCTCGGGATCGACCCGGCCGAGCTGCGCCTGCGCAACATCCTGGCCACCGGCGACATCCTGCCCACCGGCCAGACCGTGACCTGCCCCGCGCCCGTCGCCGAACTGCTCACCGCCGTCCGGGACTTCCCGCTGCCCTCGCTGCCCAAGGACGGCCCGGAGGACGACTGGCTGCTGCCCGGCGGCCCCGAGGGCGCGGGCGAACCGGGTGCGGTGCGCCGGGGCGTCGGCTACGCGCTCGGCATGGTCCACATGCTCGGAGCCGAGGGCGCCGACGAGGTGTCCACCGCCACGGTACGGGTCCACGACTCGGTCGCCACCGTCATCTGCGCGGCCGTCGAGACCGGCCAGGGTTTCTCCACGCTGGCCCGCCAGGTCGTCCAGGAGACCCTGGGCGTCGAGGAGGTGCACGTCGCCTCCGTCGACACCGACCAGCCCCCGGCCGGCCCGGCCACCCACGGCCGCCACACCTGGGTCTCCGCCGGCGCCGTCGAACGCGCCGCGAAGATGGTCCGCACCCAGCTCCTCCAGCCCCTGGCGCACAAGTTCGGGATGTCCACGGAGCTGCTCCAGATCACCGACGGCAAGATCACCTCGTACGACGGGGTGCTCTCCACGACCGTGTCGGAGGCGCTGGACGGCAAGGAGCTGTGGGCCACCGCCCAGTGCCGCCCCCACCCCACCGAACCGCTGGACGAGTCCGGCCAGGGTGACGCCTTCGTGGGCATGGCGTTCTGCGCGGTCCGCGCCGTGGTGGACGTCGACATCGAGCTGGGCTCCGTCCGCGTCGTCGAGATGGCGGTCGCCCAGGACGTCGGCCGCGTCCTCAACCCGTCCCAGCTGGCGACCCGTATCGAGGCGGGCGTCACCCAGGGCATCGGCGCCGCCCTCACCGAGAACCTCCGCACCGCCCGCGGCCTGGTCCGCCACCCGGACCTCACCGGCTACGCCCTGCCGACCTCGCTGGACGCGCCGGAGATCCGCATCGTCAAGCTCGTCGAGGAGCGCGACGTGGTGGCGCCGTTCGGCGCGAAGCCGGCCTCGGCGGTTCCGGTCGTGACCTCCCCGGCCGCGGTGGCCGCCGCGGTCCGCGCGGCGACCGGCCGCCCGGTCAACCGCCTCCCGATCCGGCCCCAGGCGGCGGTCGCCGCGCCGACGGGCTGAGGCACCCCGCACACGACACCGCCCGCCCCTCGGAGCGAGGGGCGGGCGGTGGTGCGTGGAGACCGTGACCGGATTCGAACCGGTGTAACTCGAGTTGCAGTCGAGCCCCTGAGCCTCTCGGGCACACGGTCCTGCGTGGTGTCGCTCCACCGACCGTAGGGCGGGGCGCGGGGGCGCTCAAGGGTTCCGGGGGCCGTGCAACGCGACTGCCATACGCCGTTCACGATCGTGGCGGCGGGCGTAGGACCAAGGGCCGACCCCGGGGGCGACCATCGACAGGGTTCATCTCGGGTTTCGCCCCTTACTCTTGGCTCATGACCGCCCTGGAACCGCGTGACGCCGATGTCCCGCGCCTCATCGAAGACGTCGACGCCCCCGCCCCGGTGGAGCCCGTACTGCCGGAGGGCATCCTCGGGCGGACCCACCGGGCGCTCAGCATCGGCATCGTCTCCGTGGTGTTCCTGATCGCGTTCGAGGCCACCGCCGTGGGGACCGCGATGCCGGTCGCCGCGCGGGAGCTGGACGGCATCGCGCTGTACGCGTTCGCGTTCTCGGCGTACTTCACCACCAGCCTCTTCGCCATGGTGCTGTCCGGGCAGTGGGCCGACCGGCGCGGGCCACTGGCACCGCTGGCCGCCGGGATCAGCGCCTTCGGGGCGGGGCTGCTGCTGTCCGGGACCGCGGGCTCCATGTGGATGTTCATCGCGGGGCGGGCCGTGCAGGGACTCGGCGGCGGGCTGGTCATCGTCGCGCTGTACGTGGTGATCAGCCGCGCCTACCCGGAGCACCTGAGACCGTCGATCCTCGCCGCGTTCGCCGCGAGCTGGGTGATCCCCTCGGTCGTCGGGCCGCTGGCCGCCGGCAGCGTGACCGAGCACCTGGGCTGGCGCTGGGTCTTCATCGGCATCCCGGTCCTGGTGGTCTTCCCGCTGGCGCTCGCGCTCCCCGAGATCCGGCGCATGGCGTCCGGGCCCGCCGACCCGGCGGCGCCCGTCGAGGCGTACGACCGCCGGCGCATCCTGCTCGCGCTGGCGATCTCGCTGGGCGCCGCGCTGCTCCAGTACGCCGGGCAGGAGCGGAACTGGCCCGCCCTGCTGCCGGCCGCCGCCGGGGCCGCCCTGCTCGTCCCGGCGGTCCGGGGCCTGCTGCCCCCGGGCACGGGGCGCGCGGCGCGCGGACTGCCCGCGGTGGTGCTGCTGCGCGGGGTGGCCGCCGGGTCGTTCATCGCGGCCGAATCGTTCGTCCCGCTGATGCTCGTCACCCAGCGCGGCCTGTCCCCGACGCTGGCCGGCCTCTCCCTGGCGGCCGGCGGCGGCACCTGGGCCCTGGGCTCCTACGTACAGTCCCGGCCCCGTCTGGAACAGCACCGCGAGCCCCTGATGGTCGGCGCCATGGTCCTGGTCGCGCTCTCCATCGCGGCGGCCCCGGCCGTCCTGATCACCTCCGTGCCGGTGTGGACCGTGGCGGTCGCCTGGGCGTTCGGCTGCTTCGGCATGGGCGTGGTGATCGCCTCCACCAGCGTGCTGCTCCTGAAGCTGTCCGCCCCCGAGGAGGCCGGTGCCAACTCGGCCGCCCTCCAGATCTCCGACGGCCTGTCCAACGTCCTCCTGCTCGCCGCGGGCGGCGCCGCCTTCGCGGCCCTCGGCGGCGGCGCGCTGGACGCGGCCCACGAGGCGGTGCACACGGCCGCCTCCCCCTCCCACCCGGCCGCCTTCGCGGTGGTCTTCTTCCCGATGGCAGCGGTGGCCCTGGCGGGGGCGTGGGTGGCGGGACGGGTGCGGGAACGGTGAGTGGACGCCGGTCCCTGGCGCTGTCCCAGCGGTACCGTTACGGCATGGCCATGAACCTGCGTCTTCGCGCTGACCAGACCGCAGCGCTCAAGCGGTGCGCGGAGCGGGAGGGGACGAGCATGCACGCCGTTATCCTTCGGGCCGTCGACGAATACCTTGCCCGAACCTCGCAACCGGCCGTCGTCCGGCGCACGGCGCGGAAGCAGGCGGCGCGGTGGAGTGAGCTCATGGATCGGCTCCGGTGAGCCGTGTCCGGCCGGGCCGGCAGAAGCATGATGGCGCCGCGACAAACGCACCGCCTGGCTGTCCTGCGTCACCTTCCTCGCCATGAACGGAGTCGACCTCCGGCCCGACATCGACGCGGCGGAATGCCTGGTCATCGCGGTCGCGACCGGGGAGGCGGACGAAGTGAAGGTCATCGCCCAGGGGCTGCGCGACCTGGTCGCGCAGCCCGTGTGAGAGCCGTCGCAATTCGGTGCGGGGCGGCGCGGAACGCGGTGGGCCGGGGCGGTCGCCCCGGTAGGGTGGCCCGGTTGTCGTATCGCGTGCGGAGCCGGTCCGGCCCGTGCGGACAGCGCCCACGTACCCGAGAGACCCGAACCGGAGACCGTGACTACTACCGCCTCCCACCACCTCTCACCCGCCTTCCCCGGCCGCGCCCCCTGGGGCACGGCCGGCAAGCTGCGAGCCTGGCAGCAGGGCGCCATGGAGAAGTACATCCAGGAGCAGCCGCGCGACTTCCTCGCGGTCGCCACCCCCGGCGCGGGGAAGACCACCTTCGCGCTGACCCTCGCGTCCTGGCTGCTGCACCACCACGTCGTGCAGCAGGTCACCGTCGTCGCGCCCACCGAGCACCTGAAGAAGCAGTGGGCCGAGGCGGCAGCCCGGATAGGGATCAAGCTCGACCCCGACTACAGCGCCGGTCCGCTGAGCAAGGAGTACCACGGGGTCGCCGTCACCTACGCCGGCGTCGGCGTACGCCCGATGCTGCACCGCAACCGCTGCGAGCAGCGCAAGACCCTCGTCATCCTCGACGAGATCCACCACGCCGGTGACTCCAAGTCCTGGGGCGAGGCCTGCCAGGAGGCGTTCGACCCGGCGACCCGGCGGCTCGCGCTCACCGGTACGCCCTTCCGGTCGGACACCAACCCGATCCCGTTCGTCGTGTACGAGGAGGGCAACGACGGCATCCGCCGCTCCTCGGCCGACTACACCTACGGCTACGGCAACGCCCTGGCCGACGGCGTCGTGCGCCCGGTGATATTCCTCAGCTACAGCGGCAACATGCGCTGGCGCACCAAGGCCGGCGACGAGATCGCGGCCCGGCTCGGCGAGCCGATGACCAAGGACGCCATCGGGCAGGCCTGGCGCACCGCCCTGGCGCCCACCGGCGACTGGATCCCCAATGTGCTCAGCGCCGCCGACAAGCGGCTCACCGAGGTCCGCAAGGGCATCCCGGACGCCGGCGGGCTCGTCATCGCCACGGACCAGGAGTCGGCACGCGCGTACGCCAAGATCCTGAAGAAGGTCACCGGTGAGACGCCCGCCGTCGTCCTCTCCGACGAGAAGGCCGCGTCGAAGAAGATCGACAGGTTCAGCGAGGACGACTCGCGCTGGATGGTCGCGGTCCGCATGGTGTCCGAGGGCGTCGACGTGCCGCGCCTGGCCGTCGGGGTGTACGCCACCACCATCTCCACCCCGCTGTTCTTCGCCCAGGCCGTCGGCCGCTTCGTGCGCTCCCGCAGGCGCGGCGAGACCGCGTCCGTCTTCGTGCCGACCATCCCGATGCTCCTCGAATTCGCCAACGAGATGGAGGTCGAGCGGGACCACGTCCTCGACAAGCCCAAGCGGGGCAGCGACGAGGAGAACCCGTTCGCCGAGGAGGACAAACTCCTCGCCGACGCCGAGAAGCTGGAGGACGAGGAGACCGAGGAGCAGCTGCCCTTCGAGGCGCTGGAGTCCGACGCGGTCTTCGACCGGGTGCTGTACGACGGCGCCGAGTTCGGCATGCAGGCACACCCCGGCAGCGAGGAGGAGCAGGACTACCTCGGCATCCCCGGGCTCCTCGAACCCGACCAGGTGCAACTGCTGCTCCAGAAGCGGCAGACCCGGCAGATCGCGCACAGCAGGCAGAAGCCGGCCTCGGAGGCCGACCTGCTGGAGAAGCCGGCCCAGGACCGGCCGGTCGTCACCCACAAGCAGCTGCTGAGCCTGCGCAAGCAGCTGAACACGATGGTCTCCGCCTACACCCACCAGAGCGGCAAACCGCACGGTGTCATCCACACCGAGCTGCGCCGGGTGTGCGGCGGGCCGCCGAGCGCGGAGGCCACCGCCGGGCAGATCGAGCAGCGGATCAAGAAGGTGCAGGAGTGGGCCACCCGGATGCGGTGACCCCTCAACTCCGCACCGCCCGAAGCCCCGGGACCCTCGCCGCGAGGGTCCCGGGGCTTCGTCGACCGGGGAACCGGCCGAAAAAATTTTCACGGTGAGTTAACCGTGGTTCACCTACGGACTACGGAGCGTCGCGGACGAGTCGGCCGACTTGGACGCGCGTAGATGCGCCCCGAACAGTCCGCGCGCCGCTGACCGGCACTTATGCTCGCCCGGCACAACCCGGTTTCCGGGGGCGACCGGATTCTGGACGAGGTCTTCCGCTGAGCGGACTCGCTCGCTACTGTCCCAAAAATGTGAACGCCCCGTGGCAATGTGGCCGCGGAGCGCAGCCGGTGCCTTGGCCAGGCCGGCGGCCTCTCCGTGCGTCGCCGCTGGGACCGGTGGCGCACAGTCCATGGGAACCAGCCGCCGCCGCTCACCCACGGAGGAGAGGGCGTCGTGACAGCGGAGACCTCCCAGACGCTCGACCGAGGACTGCGTGTCCTCAAGCTGCTCGCCGACACCGACCACGGTCTGACGGTCACCGAGTTGTCCAACAAGCTCGGCGTCAACCGCACCGTGGTCTACCGTCTGCTCGCCACGCTGGAACAGCACACCCTGATCCGCCGCGACCTGGGCGGCCGGGCGCGGGTCGGTCTCGGCGTGCTGCGGCTGGGCCGCCAGGTCCATCCGCTCGTACGGGAGGCCGCGCTGCCCGCGCTGCGTTCGCTGGCCGAGGACATCGGGGCCACCGCCCACCTCACGCTGGTCGACGGCTCCGACGCGCTGGCGGTCGCGGTCGTCGAACCGACCTGGACCGACTACCACGTGGCCTACCGGGCGGGCTTCCGCCACCCGCTCGACCGGGGCGCCGCGGGCCGGGCGATCCTCGCCGCCCGCCAGAAGCCGGTGGGCGAGACGGCCTTCACCCTCACCCACGGCGAACTCGAAGCGGGCGCGAGCGGTGCGGCGGCGGCGCTCATGGGCGTGACGGGGGTGGAGGGCAGTGTCGGCGTGGTCATGCTGGCGGACTCCGTCCCGGAACGGGTGGGGCCGCGGGTGATCGACGCGGCCCGGGAGGTCGCGGACGCGCTTCGCTGACGCGGGGCGCGAACCCGGCCCGTCCGGCGTCCGAGGACGGAACCGGCCGGGCGGGACCGCCCGGCCGACCCGGTCCGGGGCGCCGGACGTTAGATTGGGCGCGTGTTCACACCGCCCCGCACCCTCGCCCTCGCCGCCCTCCCCGTCGTCGCGCTCCTCGGTGTCGCCGCCTTCGCGCCGTTGCCGTTCACGCTGGCGCAGCCCGGGACGACCGCGAATGTGCTGGGGGAGGACCACGGCACCCCCGTGATCAGCATCAAGGGCACCCCTAACCGCACCACCCGGGGCGAGTTGCGGATGACGACGATCGTGGCGACGGCCCCCAAGTCGGACGTCGGCCTCCGGGACGTCGTCGACAGCTGGTTCCGTACGGACCGGGCCGTGCTGCCCAGGGACTCCGTCTACCCGACCGGCGGCTCCGAGAAGGAGATCGAGAAGCACAACCTCGACGACATGGCGAAGTCCCAGGACGCCGCCGTCGACGCCGCGTTGAACTACCTGGGCCGCAAGCCCGGCTCCGTCGACGTCACCCTGCACCTGGCGGACATCGGCGGCCCCAGCGCCGGCCTGTTCTTCGCGCTGGGCATCGTCGACAAGCTCGACGGCGACGGCTCGGGCGGCGACCTCACCGGCGGCCGCACCGTCGCGGGCACCGGCACGATCGAGGCGGACGGCGAGGTCGGCGCGGTCGGCGGGGTCTCGCTCAAGACACAGGCGGCCCGGCGGGACGGGGCGACCGTCTTCCTCGTACCGAAGGCGGAGTGCTCGGAGGCGAAGTCCGAGCTGCCGAAGGGCCTGCGGCTGATCCCGGTCACGACGCTGAAGGACGCGGTGAACTCGCTGAGGGCCCTGGACCACGGCGGGAAGATCCCCAGCTGCTGAGCCCCGGAACGCTAGGCGGGACGAGGGGCGCGGGCCGGGCGGCCGGCGCCGGCCGGGAGCACGCGCAGGCCCATCTCGACCATGGTCCAGCCGAGCCTGCTCCGCAGCTTCCGGCGCAGAGCGGTGCGCCGGGCGGCGCGGAGGCCGCGGACGTGGTCGCGCAGCTCGGGGGAGTGGACGCGGTACGGGGCGAGGTAGGTCTCGGGGTTCATGGCGGTCGGTCCCTTCAGTCGGTGCGGCGCGGGAAGACGTGCAGGTGGGTGCGGACGACGGCGGAACCCTCGGTGCCCTCGGGAACGCGTCCGCGGTAGGTGTCGATCAGCTCGTGGACCTTCTCGGCGAGTTCGCGGGAGAGCTCGGGCGTGAGCCGGATCTTGAAGTCGCTGAGACTCGAGCCCTCGTACCACTCGCGGGACCACTCGTGCATCGTGCCGAGCCAGGTGCTCAGCTCCTGGGCGTGGATCGTCGCCACCTCGTGGAGGACGACGCCCATGGCGCCGCGTACCTCGGGGTCGGCATCGTGCATCAGGTCGGAGTCGAAGGCGGTGCCGGCGTGGGCCGCCCGCCACCAGCGCTCGCGGCCCTTGCCGAGCGTCGGGTCGTCCTCGACGAAGCCGTACGAGGCCAGTTGCCGCAAGTGGTAGCTGGTGGCGCCGCTGGACTCGCCGAGCCGCTCGGCGACGCCGGACGCGGTGGCGGGGCCGTGCTCCCGCAGGGCGTTGAGCAGGCGGATCCGCAGCGGGTGGGCGAGGCCGCGCAGGGCACGGGCGTCGATGCGGAGGAAGTCGAGCTCGGATGCCGTCGCGCTGTGGTCGTCGTGCGCTTCGTTCGGTGACATGGCTCCACCGTAGAGTTGCAAAGACGGTTTTGCAACAGGTCTTTGCAAAGAATCTTTGTAACTCTCTCCGGTCCGGCCGGCTCTCACCCCTCCTTGATGAACCCCTCCTCGATCAGCCAGTCCTTCGCCACCTCGTGCGGGTCCTGGCCGTCCACGTCCACCCGGGCGTTCAGCACCTGCGCGACCTCCGTGGTCAGCCGCTTGCTGAGCGGGTCCAGCAGGCCGGCGATCTCCGGGTACTTCTCCAGTGTCGGGGTGTGTACGACGGGCGCCGCGTTGTAGTTGGGGAAGAAGTGCTTGTTGTCCTCCAGCACATCGAGGTGCATCGCCTTGATGCGGCCGTCCGTGGTGAAGACCTCGCCGAGCAGGCAGGAGTCGGACTTCGAGACCTGGGTGTAGATGATCCCCGCGTCCATCTTCTTGATGTTGGTGGCCGGCAGCGACATCCCGTACGCCTTCTCCATGCCGGGCAGCCCGTCGTCGCGCGAGGCGAACTCGTTCTCGACGCAGACCGTCACCGCCGACGGGTTCTTCTTCGACAGGGCGGCGACGTCGGAGAGCGTCTTCAGGCGGTACGTGGCGTTGTTCTTCCGGCTGATGGCGAGCGCGTAGGTGTTGTTGAGGGTGGAGGGCCGCAGCCAGGTCACCCCGTTCTTCAGGTCCGCGTCGCGCACCGCCCGCCACTGCTCCATCGGGTCGACGATGGGCTTGGCGTGCCCGAGGTACGTGATCCAGCCGGTGCCGGTGTACTCGTACTCGGCGTCCGCGTCGCCCTGGATGACCGCCTCGCGGGCGCTGATCGAGCTGGGCAGGTTCGTCCGGTCCAGCACCTCCGCCCCGGCCGCCTTGAAGATCAGTCCGATCATCTGGCCCAGGATGATGTTCTCGCTGAAGTTCTTCGAGGTGACGGTCAGTGAGGCGCCGTCCAGCGGCTGCCCCTGTCCGACGGACCCGGGCACCACGTCGTCGACCATCGGGGAACCGCTCTTGAGCCCGCACCCGGCCAGCGTCAGCGCCAGCACCGCCCCCGCCGCGAGAGCCCCGCGCGTCCGCCGGGTCCTCATCGCCCCACCTCCAGTCCGCGCGGGGTGAGCGCCACCTCGGCCAGCGAGGCCATCCAGTCCACCAGGAGCGCCAGCACCACGGTCAGGACCGAGCCGAGGACGAGGACCGGCATGCGCTGGGTCTGGATGCCCGAGGTGATCAGGTCGCCGAGCCCGCCGCCGCCCCCGAAGGTCGCCAGGGTCGCCGTGCCGACGTTGAGGACGAGCGCGGTCCGCACCCCGGCCAGGATCAGCGGGACGGCCAGGGGGAGTTCGACCTTGGTGAGGGTGCCCATGGCCGACATGCCGATGCCCCGGGCGGCCTCCACCATGCTCGGCTCGATCGCCTTGAGCCCGGCGACGGTGTTGGACAGCACCGGCAGCACCGCGTAGATCACCATGCCCGTGATGGCCGTGGACGGGCCGATGCCGAGCCAGATCACCAGCAGGGCCAGCAGGCCGATCGCCGGGGTCGCCTGGCCGATGTTGGCGATCGCCGTGACCACGGGGGCGGCCCTGGTCAGACCGCGCCGGGTCAGCGCGATGCCCAGCGGGATGGCGATGATCAGCACCCAGAACGTCGAGATCGCGGTCAGCCGCACATGCTGCCACCAGCGCACCTCGACCGTGTCCCCGGCCAGCGAGTTCTCCGCGATCGAGTCGAGGCTGACGTTCTCGATCCAGACGTACGTGAGGACCAGCACCACCGCGAGGGCCGCCGGGAGCACCACCAGCTTGCGCCAGGTGATCCGGCGCGCCGGCTTCCCCGGCGCCGGCGCCGGCTCGTCCGCCTCCTCGTCGCGGAAGGCGTGGCCCTTCACGTCGTGCTCGCCCGGCTGCCGTTCGCGGCCGGGTGCGGGGGAGGAGCCCGAGGGGTCGGGGGTCATGTGCCCGCACCGCCCTCCAGCTCCTCGGAGGTCTGGTGGACGCGCAGCTCCTCCAGATCGTGCTGGTGCTCGATGGCGGCCAGCCGGTCCGCCTCCAGGAGCTCGTGCACCGAGTTCATCAGGGTGTGCATGTCCACGACCCCGGTGAACTCGCCGCGCCGCCCGGTCACCGCGACCCGCCCACCGCTGTCCGTGAGCACCGCCTCCAGCGCATCGTGCAGCGTCGCGTCCCGGGTCACCGTGTCGTGGACCAGCTGTCCGGCCCGCGCCAGGGAGCCCCGGGCGCGCATCAGGTCGCCGCGCCGCAGCCACTTGTACGGGCGGCCCCGGCGGTCGAGCATCAGCAGCTCGTTGTGCGAACCGGCGCGCAGCTTGTTGAAGATCGACTGGAGCGGGTCGTCCACCGTCACGGTGGGGAAGTCGGCGATCTCCACCTCCCGCACCCGGGTCAGATTGAGCCGCTTCAGCGCCGCGCCCGCGCCGACGAATCCGGAGACGAAGTCGTCCGTCGGGTTGGTGAGGATGGCCTCCGGGGTGTCGAACTGCGCGATGTGCGAGCGCTCGCGCAGCACCGCGATCCGGTCGCCCAGCTTGATCGCCTCGTCGAAGTCGTGGGTGACGAAGACGATCGTCTTGTGCAGCTCGTGCTGGAGCCGGATCAGCTCGTCCTGGAGGTGGTCGCGGGTGATCGGGTCGACCGCGCCGAACGGCTCGTCCATCAGCAGGACCGGCGGATCGGCGGCCAGCGCCCGTGCCACGCCCACGCGTTGCTGCTGACCGCCGGAGAGGGCGCGCGGGTAGCGGCCGTGGAACTCGCGCGGGTCCAGGCCGACCAGGTCGAGCATCTCCTCCACCCGGTCCTTCACCCGCGACTTGGACCAGCCCACCATCTTCGGGACCAGGGCGATGTTCTCGGCGACCGTCATGTGCGGGAAGAGTCCGGACGACTGGATCGCGTACCCGATCTTCCGGCGCAGCTTCACCGGGTCGATGTCGGTGACGTCCTCGTCGTCGATCCTGATCCGGCCGGACGTCGGCTCGATCAGCCGGTTGATCATCTTCAGTGTGGTGGACTTCCCGCAGCCGGACGGGCCCACGAAGATCACGGTCTCGCCGGCCTTGATCTCCATCGAGACGTTCTCCACCGCCGGGTTCGGGTTGCCCGGATAGCGCTTGGACAGGTTCTCCAGCTGGATGGTGGCGCCGGAGGTGGCCGTCGGCTCCGGCACGGTGTCGGTCGTGGTCTCAGACACGGATCCCCCTGGGGATGGTGAGCCGGCCCAGCAGGACGTACGCGGCGTCGAAGAGCAGGGCGAGGACGACGATGCCGAGCGTGCCCGCGAGCACCTGGTTGATCGCGTTGGCGCTGCCCAGCGAGGCGATGCCGCGGAAGATCTCGTTGCCGAGGCCGGGCCCGGAGGCGTACGCGGCGATGGCGGCGATCCCCATCAGCATCTGGGTGGAGACCCGGATCCCGGTGAGGATCGGCGGCCAGGCCAGCGGCAGCTCCACCTTGAACAGCCGCGCGGTCCGCGACATCCCGATCCCCTTGGCCGCGTCCACCAGGGCGGGGTCCACGCCGCGCAGGCCCACGATGGCGTTGCGGACGACGGGCAGCAGCCCGTACAGCGTCAGAGTGATCACCGTCGGCGCGACGCCGAGCCCGACCAGCGGGATCAGCAGACCGATGGCGGCGAGGGACGGAATGGTCAGCACGGTCGCCGTCGAGGTGATCGCCACCGAGGAGCCCCAGCCGCTGCGGTAGCTGACGACCCCGATCAGGACCCCGAGCGCGGTGGCGATGACCATGCACTGGAAGACCGCGCTGACGTGCTGGAAGGCGTCGGTGAGCAGCTGCTGATGGCGGTTGGCCACGTACTCCCAGAAGCTCACCCGTCACTCCTCGGCTCAGTCGGTGTCCTGCGCCGCCTGCTCGACGAGCGGGATGACGCGCAGGGGCACGGGGTTCTCCATGACGATGGCCGTGGAGGCCCGGACGATGCCATCAAATCCGACAACCCGGTCGATCACCCGCTGGAGATCCGCGTTGGACCGGGCCACCAGCCGGCACAGCATGTCCCCGTGCCCGGTGGTGGTGTGCAGCTCCAGCACCTCCGGTACACCGCTCAAGTGCGCCCGTACGTCGGCGCCTTGCCCCTGTTTGATCTCCAGCGTGGCGAACGCGGTGACCGGATATCCGAGGGCCGCCGGGTCGACGTCGGGACCGAAACCGCGGATGGCGCCATTCGACTGAAGGCGGTCGAGCCGCGCCTGCACCGTCCCGCGTGCCACGCCCAGCCTGCGCGACGCCTCCAGGACCCCGATCCTGGGCTCACGCGCCAGCAGCACGATGAGCCGCCCGTCCAGTCGATCGATCGCCATGCCGGCCTCCGGGGTCGGTGTGATGGGCACCATGTACAGATAGCCCGCCCATCATGGGCAATCGCTGGACAGGTTGACCAGCGATCACGGGAACTGTTGCGCACCTTGCGGAGTGGCGGGAACCTACTGAACATGACAGAGACGATGCACAGCACCCCGGAGACGTCCCGGCAGGCCGACCCCTTCCCCGTCAAGGGGATGGACGCCGTCGTCTTCGCCGTCGGCAACGCCAAGCAGGCCGCGCACTTCTACTCGACGGCCTTCGGCATGAAGCTGGTGGCCTACTCCGGCCCGGAGACCGGCAGCCGCGAGACCGCCAGCTATGTGCTCACCAGCGGCTCCGCCCGCTTCGTCCTCACCTCCGTCGTCAAGGCATCCACCGACTGGGGCCACTTCCTGGAGGACCACGTCGCCGCGCACGGCGACGGTGTCATCGACCTCGCCATCGAGGTGCCGGACGCGCGCGCCGCGTACGCCTACGCCGTCGAGCACGGCGCCACCGGCATCGAGGAGCCCTACGAGACGAAGGACGAGCACGGCACCGTCGTGCGCGCCGCCATCGCCACGTACGGCAAGACCCGCCACACCCTGGTCGAGCGTTCCGGCTACGACGGCCCGTACCTGCCCGGCTACGTCGCCGCGACCCCGATCGTCGAGCCGCCGGCCAAGCGCTTCTTCCAGGCCATCGACCACTGCGTCGGCAACGTCGAACTCGGCCGGATGAACGAGTGGGTGGCGTTCTACAACAAGGTCATGGGCTTCACGAACATGAAGGAGTTCGTGGGCGACGACATCGCCACCGAGTACTCCGCGCTCATGTCCAAGGTCGTCGCGGACGGCACGCTCAAGGTCAAGTTCCCGATCAACGAGCCGGCCATCGCCAAGAAGAAGTCCCAGATCGACGAGTACCTGGAGTTCTACGGCGCCGCCGGCGTCCAGCACATGGCGCTCGCCACCAACGACATCGTCGCCTCGGTGAAGGCGATGCGCGCCGCCGGTGTGCAGTTCCTGGACACCCCGGACTCGTACTACGACACCCTCGGCGAGTGGGCCGGCGAGACCCGGGTGCCCGTGGAGACCCTGCGCGAGCTGAAGATCCTCGTCGACCGCGACGAGGACGGCTACCTGCTGCAGATCTTCACCAAGCCGGTCCAGGACCGCCCGACCGTCTTCTTCGAGATGATCGAGCGCCACGGCTCCATGGGCTTCGGCAAGGGCAACTTCAAGGCCCTGTTCGAGGCGATCGAGCGCGAGCAGGAGAAGCGCGGCAACCTCTGATCCGTGCGGCACGCGTGAGGGGCGGGCCGGATTCCGGCCCGCCCCTCGTCGTTCGCGCTCCTCGCCGTGGCTCAGCGGACGGGCGCCGACGGCGCGGGCGACGGCTGCATGGGTGCCTGCGGGCTGCTCGCCGAGGGTGCCGGCGCCGCCTGATGCCCCTGGGGGCCGGCCGCCGGTGCCGGGACACCGCCGGAGTCCGGAGCCGGGGCGGCCGGAGCGGGCTGCTGCGGCGCCTGCGGTGCCACGGGCTCCGGCGCTGGGGCCGGGGCCGGCCGCATGTCCGCCGGGCCGCCCGCCGGGGGCTGCCCCAGGGTGTCCAGCGCCTCCCGCGCCAGCGGCGCGTCCAGCGGGGAGAACGCCGGGTTGGTCCGCAGCGCCTCCTCCAGATGGCGGCGGGCCGCCCCGTAGTCGCCCAGCGCGCGCTGGACCACGCCCAGGTGGTACGCGTACGAGGCGTTCTGCCCGCCCGAGTCCACCGCCCGCTGCGCGTACTCCAGCGCCGCGTCCGAATCGCCCGACCGGTGCAGCGCCCAGCCCAGCGCGTCGGCCACCGCCGGGCTGCGGTGCCCCCGCTCCCAGTCGGCCCGCAGCAGCTCCACCGCCGCGTCCGCGTCCCCGTGCGCGGCCTCGAAGCGGCCGAGCGGCAGCGACTCGTCCACCCCGCGCGCCGTCCCCCGGTCCAGCGCCGCGCGGAGCTTGTCGTACTGGCCCACCGAGTCCCCGTCGAGCCCCAGCGACTCGTACAGCTCACCCAGCTCCAGCAGGTACTCCGGGCGCGGCGACTTCGCCAGGGCGGCCTGGTAGTCCCGTACGGCCTCGTCGGTGCGGCCGAGAGCCGCGAGCGCCCGCGCCCGTCCGGCGAGCGAGGGGTGGTGGCCCCTCTCGACGCGCAGCGCCGCCCCGTACTGGGCCACGGCTTCCTTCGGCTCGCCCCGCTCCCAGGCCAGTTCGCCCAGCCTGGCGAGGCAGGCGGCCTTCTCGGCGGGCGTCCTCGCCCCGTTCGCCGCGTCCTGCGCGGTGGCCAGCGCGTCCTCGCGCCAGCCCCGGTCCCGGTACATCTCGGCCGCCCGGCCCAGCGCAGGCACCCCGGCCCGCAGCTCGGTGAACCTCTCCACCGCGGTGATCGCCGACTTCCGGTCACCGAGACCGTTGTAGGCGTCGATCAGCTCCGGGTAGACCGTCCACTCCTTCGGCTGCCGCGCCCGTACCGTCTCGCCCCACTTCTTCGCCGTCACGAAGTCGCGGCGGGCGTTGGCCAGGGAGGCGAGGCCGACCCAGGCGGCCGTGTTGCCCTTCTCGCCGGGCCGCACGTCCAGCGAGCGCTTCAGCGCCTGCTCGGCGCGGGTGTAGTACGCCGGGTCCGCGGCCCGCCGCCCCCGCTCCACGTACGCCGAACCCAGCACCGCCCAGGCGGGCGCGTCCGAGGGGTGCGTGCCCACCCACTTCTGCCTGTCCCCGATGAGCGCCGTCAGATCGGCGAGGGAGGCGGGGGAGCCGGCGGCCGTCGCGGTCATCGCGCGCGAGACCGGGCCGGGCACGGGCGGCGCCGCGTCCGTGTCGTCGTCGGGCACCGCGACCACCGCGCCCGTCACCAGGACCGCGCCCGCCACCATGCCGAAGGCGGCCCGGCGCAGACTCGTGCGCATCGAGGGAGGCGGCGGTTCGGCCAGGGACGCGGGGTCCGGCGGGGGGACGTCGGGGGCGGGCAGGCCGGTGTCGAAGGAGTCCTCGGGCCCGGGGGCCCTCGGGGGCTGCTGAGGCGTGAGTTCCATGCCGCTCACTGTGCGTCAGTATGAAGATCGCACCGCGCCTTGGGATCGCCACCGCAGACGGGTTCACACCAATGGGCCCGGGTGCCACGCTTGGATCATGGACGATCTCCTCGAACTCCTGCGGGCGGGCCTTCCGGCCGAGGCCCTGATCACCGACCCGGACATCACCGCCTCCTACGCCCACGACATGGCGAGCTTCTGCGAGGCCGGCACCCCCGCGGTCGTCGCGCTCCCGCGCACCGTCGAGCAGGTCCAGCACATCATGCGCACGGCCACCGCACTGCGTGTCCCGGTCGTCCCCCAGGGCGCCCGCACGGGCCTGTCGGGCGCGGCCAACGCCACCGACGGCTGCATCGTGCTCTCCCTGGTGAAGATGGACCGCATCCTGGAGATCAGCCCGGTCGACCGCATCGCCGTCGTCGAGCCCGGAGTCATCAACGCCGTACTGTCCCGCGCCGTCGACGAGCACGGGCTGTACTACCCGCCGGACCCCTCCAGCTGGGAGATGTGCACCATCGGCGGCAACATCGGCACCGCCTCCGGAGGTCTGTGCTGCGTGAAGTACGGGGTCACCGCCGAATACGTCCTCGGTCTCGACGTCGTCCTCGCGGACGGACGCCTGCTCACCACCGGCCGCCGCACCGCCAAGGGCGTCGCCGGATACGACCTCACCCGCCTGTTCGTCGGCTCCGAGGGCAGCCTCGGGATCGTCGTGAAGGCCGTGCTCGCGCTGAAGCCCCGGCCGCCCCGGCAGCTCGTCCTGGCCGCCGAGTTCGCGGACGCGTCGAGCGCCTGCGACGCCGTCTGCCGGATCATGGAGAGCGGACACACCCCCTCACTCCTCGAACTGATGGACCGTACAACCGTCCAGGCGGTCAACCGCATGGCGAACATGGGCCTCCCCGAGACCACCGAGGCCCTGCTGCTCGCCGCCTTCGACACCCCGGACCCGGCCGCCGACCTCGCCGCCGTCGCCGCCCTGTGCACCGCCGCCGGCGCCACCGACGTCGTACCGGCCGAGGACGCGGCCGAGTCCGAGATGCTCCTCCAGGCCCGGCGGATGTCGCTGACCGCGCTGGAGACCGTCAAGCCGGCGACGATGATCGACGACGTGTGCGTACCGCGCTCGCGGCTCGGCGCCATGCTGGAGGGCACGGCGGAGATCGCGGAGAAGTACGGCCTCACCATCGGCGTCTGCGCCCACGCGGGCGACGGCAACACCCACCCCGTCGTCTGCTTCGACCCCGCCGACGCCGACGAGTCCCGGCGGGCCCGGGAGTCCTTCGACGAGATCATGGCGCTCGGCCTCGCCCTCGGCGGCACGATCACCGGCGAGCACGGCGTGGGCGTCCTGAAGAAGGAGTGGCTGGCCCGCGAACTCGGCGAGGTGAGCGTGGAGCTGCACCGGGGCATCAAGCAGGCGTTCGACCCGTTGGGGCTGCTCAACCCGGGCAAGGTGTTCTGAGCCTCCCGGGCCCACGCCGCCCCTCAACTCTCCCCGTCCTGCGACTCGTCCGACGGCCACGGGTCGCTCATCCACAGATCGTCGGCCGGCAGCGGCGCGAGCAGTTCGGCCAGGCCCTCGTCGATGCCGAGCCGCGCGGTCTCCGTACCCGGCGGGACCACCCGCAGCGTCCGCTCCACCCAGACCGCCACCGCCGCGGACGGCACCTCCAGCAGGGCGTTGCCGTCCGGCGACGTCAGCGCCACGCAGATGACGCTGTGCCCGTCCACCTTGGTGGGCCAGATCCGCACATCGCCCTGCCCGCACGGCCGGAATACCCCTTCCACCAGCAGATCGCGGGCGAACGTCCAGTACACCGGCGAGTCCGAGGTGATGTGGAAGGTGATGTGCACGGCGTACGGGTCCTCGGTGCGATACGTCAGCCTGGCGGGTACGGGGATGCTGCGCTCCGGCGACAGGACCAGCTTGAGCTCCAGCTCGCGTTCCACGATGGTGTGCATGAGGGCGTCCTTCCGTTGTCCGGGGCCGGTCCCACGACCGGCCCGCACGGATGAGAGCGCCCTCGGCGCCATCCATTACGCGACTTCCAGAAAAAAGTTCGCGTGACCGGAAAGTGGGCCAAACACCCGGACCGGCCCGGCAGTACGCGCCCGTCTGGTAGATGTGGACCCCTGTATTGAGGCCTCGAAGAGATACGGGACCACGGTGATGAGCGCCCCAACCCCGGCACCCGGTGACGAAAGCCCCCGCGAGGGGTACTACCCCGACCCGTCCATCCCCGGCTACGTCCGTTACTGGAACGGCGCCTCCTGGGTCCCCGGCACGAGCCGCCCGGCCCCGCAGCAGGACGAGGTGCGGCCCGCGGCCGCGGTCGAGGAGACCGGTCCGGTGTTCCTCGACGACCAGCCGGACGGGGCGCGGCGCCCCGAACCCGCGACCGCCTGGCAGGCCGACGCCACCCGCCAGGCGGGCTTCGGCGGCGACCGCGACCGCCGCGTGTCGTGGGGCGGTACGGGTCAGGAGGCCGCGGCCGGTCAAGCCGGTGCGGTGCTTGGGGACGGAACCGGTGCACCGGAGCCTGCCGAGTCCGTAGCCGCGTCGGCCCCCGTCCCGGGGGTTCCGTCCTCAAACGCCGGACGGGCTGGGTCGTCCGACGGGCTGGTCCGGCCCTCTCAAGCCGGTCCGGTGCTCGGGGACGGAACCGGTGCACCGGAGCCTGCCGAGTCCGTAGCCGCGTCGGCCCCCGTCCCGGGGGTTCCGTCCTCAAACGCCGGACGGGCTGGGTCGTCCGACGGGCTCGTCCAGCCCCCTCAAGCCCGTCCGGCGCTTGAGGACGGAACCGGTACGCCGGGGTCCGCCGCGCCCGAGAAGACCGTCGCGATCCGCGCCCTGCGCCGGCCGGGCGGCGAACAGCCCCCCAGCGAGGGCACCCTGACCCTCCGCGCCCTGGACGCGGCCCCGCGCCCGCCGGCGCTCCCCGCCGCGCCCACCCCCGTACCGTCCCCGCAGACCGGACCAGCCCCCGGCGCCCCCTGGGGGCAGCAGGGCCCCGTGAGCCAACCGGCCCCCGCGCCGCAGCCGCGCCCCGTACCGCACCAGGCACCCGCGCCGCAGCCGCAGCGGCAGCCGCAGCCCGCGCCGCAGCCGCACCCGGCGCCGAACGCGCCCGTCGTTCCCTGGAAGCCCCCCGTCGACGACCACTTCCAGCGGCTCGCGGCGGCCCGGGCCTCCGGTCGCCCCGCCCCGCTCGGCAAGCGGTTCGCCGCCCGGCTCATCGACACGGTGGTGCTGGGCGCGCTCACCGCGGCGGCCGCCGTACCGCTCGCCGCGCGGGCCGCCGCGCACATCGACGGCAAGATCGACGCGGCCAGGCTGTCCGGCGAGACGGTCACCGTATGGCTGCTGGACTCCACCACGGCCGCGCTGGGCGGTGCGGTGCTCGGGGTGTTCCTGGTGCTGGGCGTACTCCTCGACGCGGTGCCCACCGCGAAGTGGGGCCGTACGCTCGGCAAGAAGCTGTGCGGGATCGACGTACGGGACATCGAGTCCCACGAGGCACCCGGCTTCGGGGCCGCGCTGCGCCGGTGGCTGGTGTACGGGGTGCCGGGCCTCCTGGTCGTCGGGGTGGCCGGCGTGCTGTGGTGCCTGGTCGACCGGCCGTGGCGCCAGTGCTGGCACGACAAGGCGGCCCACACCTTCGTCGCGGGCTGACACCTTCCGCCGAACGCCGTCCCCCGAACGCACCTGAGCCGTTGCGGGGGCCCGGGGCGCGGGATGCACTGCCCCCATGAGCAACGATCAGCCGCCGCCCGGTCAGCCGCCCGAGGACGACCCGTTCCGAAAGCGCCCGCCCGGGGACCAGCCGCCGCCGTCGTCCGGCTCGCCCTACGACAACGCGCCGCCGCCGCCTCCGCCGCCGTACGACCCGGGGCCCTACGGGGGCGGCGGACCGTACGGCGGGGCGGACCCGCTGGCGGGGATGCCGCCGCTCGCCGAACCGGGCAAGCGCATCCTGGCCAGGCTGATCGACTTCCTGATCATCTCGATCCCGCTGTACCTGATCTCGCTGCCCTGGGGCGGTGCGGTCGGGGTGACGGACAACAACGGCAACGACGACGACGTCAGCGACATCTTCGCCCAGACCTACAGCGGGCATCAGCTGCTCTGGTCGCTGATCGGCCTCGTCGTCTATGTCGCGTACGACACGTACTTCACGCACAAGGACGGCCGCACGCTCGGCAAGCGCCTGTTCAAGATGCGGGTCGCGATGCTCAACGACGGCCGGGTGCCGGACACCGGGGCGGCCTTCATGCGGGCCGTGGTGCTGTGGCTGCCGGCGCTGCTGTGCTGCCCGTGCCTGTGGTGGCTGATCAACATCGTGCTGATGTTCACGGACAAGCCCTACCGCCAGGGCCTCCAGGACAAGGCGGCCAAGACGGTGGTGGTGACCGTCAACTGAGCCTCGACGCCCCCGCTAGCGCGAACTCTGCGCGGAGACGGGGGAGCGGGTCTCCTCCCGGGCGGCGGGTACGGTGCCACGGTGTGCGGACACCGGGGTGCCGGGCCTCGCCGCCCTTGCCGTATGCCGGCGCGGCTTCGCGGGTACGGTGACGGACACCGCGAGTCCGAGGGCGAGCGCGGCCGTGCAGACGGCGGCGATGCCGATGCCCGAACCGGTGCGGAACAGCAGCAACATGGCCAGTGTCGAGAAGACGACGGTGACCGAACCGTAGGAGAGCTGTGCGGCAGTGGGTCGCGGCATGGCTTTTTCCGTCCTCGGGACGTCGGATGGGCGGTCTCTCAACACGGTCGCGCTGTCAAGCGACTCTACGACGGTGGATGCCCGGGAGGAACGGGAAGTAAGCGTAACCTAACCCACAGTACCGGTGCATGGGGGGCGCACGGAGTCATCTCACGCGCCCTCGGCAGGGTCTGACGCGCCGGTGGGGGGCGGATGCTTCGTCCGGATACCGGAACGGTGCTCCTGCATAGTGCACTTGCTCTGTTCAAGTCAAGGTCTGTCTTTTCTCCCGTAACTCCGGTCGAATGTCGTCACTTGTGACGCGTTTCCGCGCGCGGCCTCTCCACACTCCCGGGCCGACGCCGCGGACGCCGGGGAGGACTGCATCACGTGATCATTAAGAGACGGGCGCTTCGGACCGGAGCGGTTGTCGTGGCCATGGCCGCGACCGCCGCCACCGCATCCGCCTTCGCCACCGCTCAGGCAGATGACCAGGCGTCAGGCGCCGCTGCCTCGATCGACCGCCGGGACCCGGGGTCGGCTAAGGGCAACGACCACGACCTGGAGGGCCCGTTCAGCAAGCAGCAGGCCGCTCAGCGCGAGGCTGCTCTGGAACAGGTCATATCCGGCGACAAGAAGGTCACGTCGCGCGGGGGCTCCAAGGTCGTCAAGCTCGACAGCAACAAGTACGTCGAGCTCGGCCGCGAGAAGACCGACAAGATCTTCACCGTGCTGGTGGAGTTCGGCGACCAGGTCGACAACACGACCATGTACGACCCGGACGGCGCGGGCCCCAAGCCGGCCGTCAAGAAGTACGGCGGCACGCCCGGTCCGCTGCACAACAAGATAGCCAAGCCGGACCCGAAGAAGGACAACAGCACCGCCTGGCAGGCCGACTACAACCAGGCCCACTTCCAGGAGCTGTACTTCGGCACGGGCGCGGGCAAGCACTCGCTGAAGACGTACTACGAGAAGACCTCGTCCGGCCGCTACTCGGTCGACGGAGAGGTCTCCGACTGGGTCAAGGTCCCCTACAACGAGGCCCGCTACGGCTCGAACTACTGCGGTTCGACCAACTGCGCCAACGCCTGGGACATGATCAAGGACGGCGTCAACGCCTGGGCCGCCGACCAGAAGGCCAAGGGCCGTACGCCCGAGCAGATCAAGACGGACCTGGCGCAGTACGACCAGTGGGACCGTTACGACTTCGACAACGACGGCATCTTCAACGAGCCCGACGGCTACATCGATCACTTCCAGATCGTGCACGCGGGTGAGGACGAGTCCGCCGGCGGCGGCGCCGAGGGCACCAACGCCATCTGGGCGCACCGCTGGTACGCGTACGGCACCAACGCCGGCGCCACCGGCCCGGCCCAGAACAAGGCCGGCGGCACCGAGATCGGTGACACCGGCATCTGGGTCGGCGACTACACCGCGCAGCCCGAGAACGGCGGCCTGGGCGTCTTCGCCCACGAGTACGGCCACGACCTCGGTCTCCCGGACCTGTACGACACCACCAACACCGCCGAGAACTCGGTCGGTTTCTGGTCCCTGATGTCGGCGGGTTCCTGGCTCGGCACCGGCAAGAACAGCATCGGTGACCTGCCGGGCGACATGACCGCCTGGGACAAGCTCCAGCTGGGCTGGCTGAACTACGCCGAGGCCAAGGCCGGGACGAAGTCCACCACCAAGCTGGGCGTGTCCGAGTACAACACCAAGGACAAGCAGGCGCTCCTCGTCACGCTGCCCCCCAAGCCCGTCACCACCGCCGTCACGACGCCCGCCGAGGGCGCCAAGCAGTGGTGGAGCGACATGGGGGACAACCTCAGCAACACGCTGTCCCGTCCGGTCGACCTGACCGGCAAGTCCAAGGCCTCCCTGGACCTCCAGGGCTGGTGGGACATCGAGAAGGACTACGACTACCTCTACACCGAGGTGTCCACCAACGGCGGCACCAGCTGGACCGCGATCGACGGCACCGTCGACGGTCAGCCGATCCCGCGCGACGCCAGTGACAAGCCGGCGCTGACCGACGTCTCCGGTGCGTACAAGAAGCTGTCGTACCCGCTGGACGCCTACGCGGGCCAGAAGATCGACATCCGCTTCCGCTACGCCACCGACGGCGGCGCGGGCGGTGTGGGCTTCGCGGCCGACACCATCTCGGTCACCGCCGACGGCGCCGCGCTCTTCACGGACAACGCCGAGGGTGACGACAACGGCTGGACCAGCAAGGGCTTCTCGCGGGTCGGCAAGTCGTTCGAGAAGGACTACCCGCAGTACTACATCGCGGAGAACCGTCAGTACGTCAGCTACGACGAGACCCTCAAGGTCGGCCCGTACAACTTCGGCTTCTCCAACACCCGTCCGGACTGGGTCGAGCACTACCCGTACCAGAACGGTCTGCTCATCTGGCTCTGGGACAAGTCCCAGAAGGACAACAACGTCTCGGCCCACCCGGGCCAGGGCCTGATCCTGCCGGTCGACGCGCACGCCAAGCCGCTGAAGTGGGCGGACGGCACGATCCTCCGTAACAAGATCCAGCCCTTCGACGCCCCGTTCAGCTGGTACCCGACGGACGGCTTCACGCTGCACAACGGCGACGTGGCGACGAAGATCAAGCCGCAGCTCGGCGTCCCGTCCTTCGACGACCACAAGGGCACCTACTGGTACAAGGAGAACCCGACCGGAAGCGTCAAGGTTCCTGACACCAACACCAAGATCACGATCGTCAGCGAGCCGCTCAGCGGCGACACGATGACCGTCCAGGTCGGTGCCTCGCACAAGTAGTACCGCATCACCGCAGGTCACAGCATGATCGGCCGTCGCCCCCTAGCGGGCGGCGGCCGATCGTGTTTAGGTGCCTCTGTTCACTTTCTTATTGACACGATGTCTCACGGGGGAGCTCGTACGTATGGCAGGCGGAGGATTCAGCAAGTTGCCGAACGGCAGTGTGGTCGTCGCGATCACCCTGCCGAGCCCGGCGGAGGGCCCGGGACCGGGCACCCCGGTCCGGGTCCTGGTGCACGCGGCCAACCGGGCCCGCGCCCTGACCCGGCTGCGCAACCTGGGCCTGCGCGCCGTCTACCTGCGCGGCAACGCCGAGCCGCCCACCCCGGACGAGATCACCGCCGTCCTGCACCACCCCGACGGCGTCCTGTGGCGCGCGAGACCCGGGTGCGCGCAGGAGCTCTGGCACCCCATCCGCGCCCTGCTGAGGCCCGCGGTGGCCGCCGGACAGGGCTGACGGGGCCCGGCGGCCGCTCAGACGACCGGCTTGCCCGTCAGCACCACGCCCGCGTCGCGCAGCTCGGCCAGCGCCCGGTCCGTCGTCGCCTCGGCGACACCCGCCGTCAGGTCGAGCAGCACATGCGTGGCGAAGCCCTCGCGGGCGGCGTCCAGCGCGGTGGCCCGCACACAGTGGTCGGTCGCGATGCCGACCACGTCCACCTCGGTCACCTCGTGCTCGCGCAGCCACTCGGCGAGCCCGGTGCCGTTCTCGTCGAGCCCCTCGAAACCGCTGTACGCCGCCGCGTACGCACCCTTGTCGAAGACCGTGTCGATCGCCCCCGAGGCGACCGCCGGCGCGAAATTGGGGTGGAAGCCCACGCCCTCCGTACCGGCCACGCAGTGCGGCGGCCAGGAGTGCTCGAAGTCCGGCGACGGCGAGAAGTGGTCGCCCGGGTCGATGTGGTGGTCCCGGGTGGCCACCACATACCGGTAACCGGGCCGGCTCTCGCCGATCAGGTCCGTGATGGCGGCGGCGACATCGGCACCCCCCGCCACGGCGAGGCTCCCGCCCTCACAGAAGTCGTTCTGAACGTCCACGACGATCAAGGCGCGGTGCATGCGGGGTTCCTTCGGGGAGTGGGGGAGCGGTACGGGGATGGCTCCGAGCCTAGAGTTTCCGTGCAGGCAATCAAGCCCGTCCGGGCCGCGGGTCCCCCGTCACACGTACTCGGTGGGGATGACCGCCTCGCCCCGCGACAACTGCATCGCCGACAGGGGCAGCCCCGCCCGCGCCGCCACATGCCGCTCCCGCGCCGCGTCCAGCGGCTCGCGCGCGACCACCTCGCCGCCCCGGACCAGCTCCACCAGCAGCTGCCGCCCGGCCAGCTCGTCCGGCACCGGACCCGTGCCGATCACCTCGGCCTCGGCCACGCCCTCCTCGTCGAGGCGTCGCGCGGCCCACTTGCGGCCGCCCTTCGAGGTCTTCGCGCCCATCGACTTCTTCGCCACCGGACGCAGCTCGTCCGCCGGGTCCGCGGACCCCGCGCGGGCGACGAGCTTGTAGACCATCGAGCACGTCGGGTGCCCGCTGCCGGTCACCAGCTGCGTGCCCACCCCGTACGCGTCCACCGGCGCGGCGGCCAGCGAGGCGATGGCGTACTCGTCCAGGTCCGAGGTCACCACGATCTTCGTCTCCGTGGCCCCCAGCTCGTCCAGCTGCTGGCGCACCCGGTGGGCGACCAGCAGCAGGTCCCCGGAGTCGATCCGTACCGCGCCCAGCTCCGGCCCGGCGATCTCGACCGCCGTACGGACCGCCGCCGTCACGTCGTACGTGTCCACCAGCAGCGTCGTACCGCGCCCCAGCGAGTCCACCTGGGCCCGGAACGCGTCGCGCTCCGAATCGTGCAGCAGCGTGAAGGCGTGGGCGCTCGTCCCGACCGTCGGGATGTTGTAGCGGAACCCGGCCGCCAGGTCGGAGGTGGTGTCGAAACCGCCGATGTACGCGGCCCGCGCCGAGGCCACCGCCGACAGCTCGTGGGTGCGCCGCGCGCCCATCTCGATCAGCCCGCGCCCGCCCGCCGCCGCCGACATCCGGGAGGCCGCCGCGGCGATCGCCGAGTCGTGGTTGAGGATCGACAGGATCACCGTCTCCAGCAGCACGCACTCCGCGAAGGACCCCTCGACCCGCAGGACCGGCGAGCCCGGGAAGTAGACCTCGCCCTCCGGGTAGCCCCAGATGTCCCCGCTGAACCGGTAGTCCGCCAGGTAGTCCAGGGTCGGCCCGTCGACGATGGACTGGTCACGCAGGAAGGCGAGCATCTCCTCGTCGAAGTGGAAGTTCTCCACCGCGTCCAGGACCCGCCCGGTGCCCGCGACGACGCCGTAGCGGCGCCCCTCCGGCAGCCGGCGGGTGAACGCCTCGAAGACCGAGCGCCGGCCGGCCGTGCCGGCCTTCAGCGCGGCCTGCACCATCGTGAGCTCGTACTGGTCGGTGAAGAGCGCTGTCGACGGCACACCGACCCGTCGCCCAAGGTCCGCAGAGTTCATGCCGGGGATGCTACCCCTATTTCGTCAAAGTGACGAGATGGGGGTCCGCGGGGTGGCGCGGCGCGGGGGCCGTTTGTGCGACGGGCCGCTACGAGTGGCAGCATGGGGTAGGTGAGCGTCGCCCCTACAGAGATCGAACGTCCCGAATCGGCCGAGGACCACCTCGTCGTCCCCGAGCCCGACGTCCCCTGGGTGACGCTGGTCCACAACGACCCGGTCAACCTCATGAGCTATGTGACCTATGTCTTCCAGGCCTACTTCGGCTACCCCAAGGACAAGGCGCACAAGCTGATGCTCGACGTCCACCGGAAGGGCCGGGCCGTCGTCTCCAGCGGCAGCCGCGAGGAGATGGAACGCGACGTCCAGGCCATGCACGGCTACGGGCTGTGGGCCACCCTCACCCAGGACCGCAACTAGCCCCGGCACCCGCACGGCCCTTGCGGGGCCCTTTTCGTACGCCCCTCCTTCCGCACCGCCCGCCCGACCATCATCGGAGAGAACCCATGGCCGGCCACTTCGAGGCCACCCCCGGCGGCGGCGCGGCCGTCGCGCTCGACGAGGTGGAGATCGCGATCCTGCGCTCCCTCGCCGTCCAGCTCCTGGAGCTCATCGGCCCCGGCGACGAGCCCGCCGAGGGCGAGGACCCGCTCGCCGCCCTGTTCGCCGAGGGCCCCAGCGAGCCGCCCACCGACCCGGCCCTGGCCCGCCTCTTCCCCGAGGCGTACGGCGACAAGGACGACGAACTGCGCGCCGCCTCCGCCGAGTTCCGCCGGTTCACCGAGAACGACCTGCGCACCCGCAAGCGCGAGGACGCGCTCGTCGTCGTACGCACCCTCGATGCGCTGACCCCGGCCGGTGACAGTGCCGCCGTGCTCACGCTCACCGCCGACGAGTGCCGCAACTGGCTCGGCTCGCTCAACGACCTCCGCCTCACCATCGGCACCCGCCTGGAGGTCTCCGACGAGGACGACGGCGAGGAGGGCTCGCTCTACCGGCTCCCCGACAGCGACCCCCGCAAGCCCATGGTCATGGCCTACCTCTGGCTCGGCGCCCTCCAGGAAACCCTGGTCGAGACACTGATGGCGTGACGCGAAGAGCACGCACCGTCATGGTGTTCGCTCAACGGACACTCAAATCCGAATAACGATCGCGTCACCTGAACGGTCTTTTTTGCAGCGCCCGTTCCGCCTTGTCCGCTTTTACTTGTGGTGTGCGCCACAAAACGTCCGCCGAGCCACCGTTGTGCCCGTGATAAATCTTCACGACCACCCGGGAACGCCACCCATGTTCCCGGGTAGGCGCTATCAGCCGGTAACCACCGGCGGCACTCCAACGTATCCGGGGGGATCAGGACCTGATCCGCGGCCGAAAGGCGCGGATCGGCGTGGAGAAAGGCGCAACCACATGACATCGGCGCAGATCGACGACAAAGGGCAGAACGGCCCGCACGCCGCAGCCGCGGATGCCACCACCTCCGCCGAGGGGTACCAGCGAGCACTCGGCGCCCGCCAGATCCAGATGATCGCGATCGGCGGAGCCATCGGCACCGGGCTCTTCCTCGGCGCCGGCAAGGCCATCGCCAAGGCCGGACCCAGCCTCATCCTGGCCTACGCCGTCGCGGGCCTGGTCATCTTCTTCATCATGCGCGCCCTGGGCGAACTCCTCATGTACCGCCCGGTCTCGGGCTCCTTCTCGGAGTACGCGCGCGAATTCATCGGCCCCTTCGCGGGCTTCGTCACCGGCTGGACGTACTGGCTGTTCTGGGTCGTCACCGGAATCACCGAAGTCACCGCCGCCGCCCAGTACATGACCTTCTGGTTCTCCATTCCGCAATGGGTCTCGGCCCTGATCTTCACGGTCATTCTCTACGGCGTGAACCTCATCTCCGTGAAACTCTTCGGAGAGCTGGAGTTCTGGTTCTCGATGGTCAAGGTCACCGCCATCGTCGGCATGATCCTCATCTGCGCCGGAATCCTCACCCTCGGCTTCTCCGACGCCGGGGACACCGCGAGCGTCACCCACCTGTGGTCCGACGGCGGCTTCTTCCCGCACGGCATCAAGGGCACCCTGATGACCCTGCAGATCGTGATGTTCGCCTTCCTCGCCGTCGAACTCGTCGGCGTCACCGCCGGTGAGTCCAAGGACCCGAAGACCGTCCTGCCCAAGGCCATCAACACCGTGCCCTGGCGCATCGCCGTCTTCTACGTCGGCGCCCTGATCATGATCCTCTCGGTGGTGCCCTGGACCGAGTTCTCGCCCGGCGTCTCCCCGTTCGTCGAAGCCTTCAAGAAGATGGGCCTCGGCGTCGGCGCCGGCATCGTCAACTTCGTCGTCCTGACCGCCGCGCTCTCCTCCTGCAACTCCGGCATGTACTCCACCGGCCGCATGCTGCGCGACCTCGCGCTCAACGGCCAGGGCCCGAAGTTCTTCACCCGGCTCACCCGGACCGGCACCCCGCTCATCGGCACCACGTTCTCCGCGGCGCTCATGCTCGTCGGCGTGTGGATCAACTACCAGTGGCCCGGCGACGCCTTCACCTACGTCGTCTCCTTCGCCACCATCTCCGGCATGTGGGCCTGGATCATGATCCTCGTCAGCCAGATCCGCTACCGCCGCCTGGCCGACCGCGGACTCCTCCCGCAGTCCTCCTTCCGGGCCCCCGGAGCCCCGTACACCAGCGGCTTCGCACTCGCCTTCATCTCCGTGGTGATCGTGATGATGGGCATCGACAAGGACACCAGGATCTCGCTGTACTGCGCCCCGCTCTGGGCCCTGCTCCTCGGCGTCTCCTACCTGGTCCTGAAGTCCAGGAACCCCGAGGGCAAGGCCTTCGCGGAACGCGTCAAGCGCTGAGGCGTACGCCCCCCACCAGCGGCGTTCCACGATACGGGCCCCCGCGTACCACTCCTCGGTACGCGGGGGCCCGTCGTCCTATCCTGGGCGCCATGCTGACCATCACCCAGACGCTGTACGACCAGATCGTCGCGCACGCCCGCGCCGACCACCCCGACGAGGCGTGCGGCGTCGTCGCCGGACCCGCCGGCAGCGGCCGCCCCGAGCGCTTCATCCCCATGCTCAACGCCGCGCGCTCGCCCACCTTCTACGAGTTCGACTCGTCGGACCTCCTCAAGCTCTACCGCGAGATGGACGACCGCGACGAGGAGCCCGTGATCGTCTACCACTCCCACACGGCGACCGAGGCCTACCCCTCGCGCACCGACGTCACCTACGCCAACGAGCCCGGCGCCCACTACGTCCTCGTCTCCACCGCGGACACCGACGACGCCGGCCCCTTCCAGTTCCGCTCGTACCAGATCGTGGACGGCGAGATCACCGAGGAGGAGGTGGCGGTCGTCGCGGCGTACCCGGCCGGCTGACCGCCTCCCGCCAGGGCCGGGACAGGGCCGCCGCGCCCGGCCCTGTCCACCCAGCGAACGCCGGGCATCCACCAGGTGAGATCACACTCCGAATCCCCGGCCGGGAATCGATACGATGACCGCATGGTTCCCCCTGACGTGAGTGACAAGACGCCGGGCTCGCTGCTCGTGGCGCGCCTGCACGTCGACCTGTGCCGCCTCTCCAGCGCGATCTGTACGAACCACCGGCCCGCCGCCGGCCGCGAGGCCTGAACCGGGCCACCCCCGGCGCCGCCCGGCCGGGCGACACCGCACCACGTACCGACCCCCGCGCGGGGGCAGAGCCGCACGCCCCACGCCCACCGCCACCACTCCGCTTCGACAGGAGCCCACGCCATGGCCATCGAGGTCCGCATCCCGACCATCCTCCGCACCTACACCGACGGCGCCAAGGCCGTCGAGGGCCAGGGGGACACCCTCGCCGACCTCTTCACGGACCTGGAGAGCCGCCACACCGGCATCCGGGAGCGGATCGTCGACGGCGACCAGCTGCGCCGCTTCGTCAACGTCTACCTGAACGACGAGGACGTCCGCTTCCTCGACGGCATCTCCACCAAGCTCAGCGACGGCGACAGCATCACCATCCTCCCGGCCGTCGCCGGCGGCATGAACTGATGCGCTTCGACAGCCCGCTCGCCGCGGTGGGCAACACCCCGCTCGTCCGCCTGCCGCGGCTGTCACCCTCGGACGACGTCCGCATCTGGGCCAAGCTGGAGGACCGCAACCCCACCGGCTCGATCAAGGACCGCCCCGCGCTCCACATGGTCGAACAGGCGGAGAAGGACGGCCGGCTCACCCCCGGCTGCACGATCCTCGAACCCACCAGCGGCAACACCGGCATCTCGCTCGCCATGGCGGCCAAGCTCAAGGGCTACCGCATCGTGTGCGTGATGCCGGAGAACACCTCCCAGGAGCGGCGCGACCTGCTCGCCATGTGGGGCGCCGAGATCATCTCCTCCCCGGCGGCCGGCGGCTCCAACACCGCGGTCCGCGTCGCCAAGGAGCTCTCGGCCGAGCACCCGGACTGGGTGATGCTCTACCAGTACGGCAACCCCGACAACGCGGGCGCCCACTACGCCACGACCGGCCCCGAGATCCTGGCCGACCTCCCCTCGGTCACCCACTTCGTGGCCGGCCTCGGCACGACCGGCACCCTGATGGGCGTCGGCCGCTACCTGCGCGAACACGTCGAGGGCATCAAGATCGTCGCCGCCGAGCCGCGGTACGACGACCTTGTCTACGGCCTGCGCAACCTCGACGAGGGCTTCGTACCCGAGCTGTACGACGCGTCCGTCCTCACCACGCGCTACTCGGTCGGCTCCGCCGACGCCGTCACCCGCACCCGCGAACTCCTCCAGCAGGAGGGCATCTTCGCGGGCGTCTCCACCGGGGCGGCGCTGCACGCCGCGATCGGGGTCGGCAACAAGGCGGTGAAGGCGGGGGAGTCCGCCGACATCGTCTTCGTCGTCGCCGACGGGGGCTGGAAGTACCTGTCGACAGGCGTCTACACCGCGCCGACGACCGAAGCGGCGATCGAGACGTTGCAGGGGCAGCTCTGGGCGTAACCCGCTTCCGGGGGGCGCCGCCCCCGAACCCCCGCTGCTCAATCGCCGCAGGGGCTTGATCTTGCCCCCGTTGCCGCACACCCGCGGCAACGGGGGCTTTGTCATTCGCGCCGCACCATCCGGCCGCGCCGCACTATCCAGCCCCGCCGGCGTTTGAGGCGCGGGGTCCGGGGCAGCGCCCCGGTTTCGAGAAGGGGCGGGGAGGGGAACGCCACCCGAACCGGTGACAGCACAGGTGAGTTCCCCCACAACGACCCGCCCCGAAGGAGCGACCCGCTCTTTCGCGCCTTACGCTCAACAAACCGCACCGCGAGAACCGCACGAACCCTCCCCGTTCCCACGTCTCGGAGGTTCACGCTCCATGAAGCTCACCGTCGTCGGCTGCTCCGGCTCCTTCCCCTCCGCGGGATCGGCATGCTCGAGCTACCTCGTAGAGGCCGACGGCTTCCGGCTGCTCCTCGACATGGGCAACGGCGCCCTCGGCGAGCTGCAGCGCCATGTAGGTCTCTACGACCTCGACGCCATCTTCCTCAGCCACCTGCACGCCGACCACTGCATCGACATGTGCGCGTACTTCGTCGTCCGGTACTACCCGCACGGCGGCGACCGCCCCGCCCGCATCCCGGTCTACGGCCCCGACGGCACGGAGCAGCGGCTCACCACCGCACACGCCGACACCCCGTCCGAGCACGCGATGAGCGAGGTCTTCGACTTCCACACCCTGAAGCCGGGCTGGTTCGAGATCGGCCCCTTCTCGGTGCGTACGGAGAAGCTCTGCCACCCCGTCGACACCTTCGGCATCCGCATCGAGCACGGCGGCTCCTCGCTCACGTACTCCGGGGACACCGGCACCTGCGAGGCCCTGGACGAGCTGGCCGAGGGCACGGACCTCTTCCTCTGCGAGGCGTCGTTCGTGCACGGCAAGGAGGACATCCCGGACCTCCACCTCAACGGCCGCGAGGCCGGCGAGCTGGCCGCCCGAGCGGGCGTCGGACGCCTCGTGCTCACGCACATCCCGCCGTGGACCGACGCCGAGCAGAACCTCACCGATGCCCGCGAGGTCTTCACCGGCCCGACGGAACTCGCGGCGCCGGGCGCGGTGTACCAACTCTGAGCGGTCCGCCCGTAGGCGTACGACGAAGCCCTCACCTTCCGCCGGGAAGGTGAGGGCTTCGAGCGTGTGGGGAGCCGACCGGGCTTACGCCTTGGTCAGGTCCTCGACCTCCTCCTCGGGCTCACGGCCCGGGGTGGTGAGGTTGAACTTGGTGATGGCGAAGCGGAAGACCACGTAGTAGATCACCGCGAAGACCAGACCGATCGGGATGATCATCCAGGGCTTGGTCGCCAGGTTCCAGTTCAGGAAGTAGTCGATCGCACCGGCGGAGAAGCTGAAGCCGTGGTGGACACCGAGACCCCAGGTCACGGCCATCGAGACGGCGGTCAGCACGGCGTGGATCACGTACAGCAGCGGCGCGATGAACATGAACGCGAACTCGATCGGCTCCGTGATGCCGGTGACGAAGGAGGTCAGCGCGAGCGACATCATCATGCCGCCGACGGCCTTGCGGCGCTCGGGGCGGGCGCAGTGCGTGATCGCCAGAGCGGCGGCGGGCAGCGCGAACATCATGATCGGGAAGAAGCCGGACATGAACTGACCCGCGGTGGGGTCACCGTGGAAGAAGCGCGGCAGGTCGCCGTGCCACATGCCGCCCGCGGAGTCCTTGAAGGAACCGATCTCCTGCCAGGCCACCGTGTTCACGAACTGGTGCATGCCCACCGGAAGCAGAGCACGGTTGACGACACCGAAGATGCCGGCGCCGACAGCGCCCAGGCCGGTCATCCACTCGCCGAAGTTGGTGATGAGGTCACCGATCGGCTCCCAGACCAGACCGAAGAAGACACCCATGATGGTGCCGACGAAGGCCATGATGATCGGGACGAGCCGGCGGCCGTTGAAGAAGCCGAGCCAGTCCACCAGCTTGGTGCGGTGGAAGCGCTGCCATATGACGGCGGCGAGGAGGCCCATGATGATGCCGCCGAAGACCTTGGGGTCGTTGTACGTCGCGGCGACGTCGACACCCTTGTTGGCCGTCGTGTTGACCACGGCGTCGGAGATCGGGAACGCGGTCAGCACGTTCTTGTAGACCAGGAAGCCGACCAGGGCGGCGAGCGCGGTGGAGCCGTCGGCCTTCTTGGCGAAGCCGATCGCGATGCCCACGCAGAACAGCAGCGGCAGGTTGGCGAAGACCGCGTCACCGGCGGTCGCGAAGACCGTGGCGACCTTGCCCCAGCCGAGGCCGTCGGGGCCGAACACGTCGTCCTGGCCGAGGCGGAGCAGGATGCCCGCCGCCGGCAGCACCGCGATCGGCAGCTGCAGGCTGCGACCCACCTTCTGCAGGCCCTGGAACAGGCCGGAGCCCCGCTTCTTCGCGGGGGCCGCCGTAGCGGTGGCCGTACTCATCAACTTCCTCCAGTAAGCAAGGCGCCGCCGGGGACAGGGGGTTTTGGGTGGGCGACGACTCGAGAAACGTGAGGCGCGAAGCTTCACGTGGTCTGGACCACTGAGTGGTGTAGACCAGTTGTAGCACGGTGAGGGTTAGATAAGGAACCTGCAATTTGCGACTACTTCGCAGCAGCCACCGCATACGGACCGTGACATGCGAAAACCCCCGGACCGCAGGGTCCGGGGGCCGCGCTCACAAGGTCAGTGACCTTGCATAAAGCCTACTTCGTGAGGTTCTTCTCGATCTCCTCCTCCACCTCGTCGGGCTCGCGGCCCGGCGTCTGGAGGTTGAACTTGGTGATCGCGAACCGGAAGATCACGTAATACACGGCGGCGAACGCCAGCCCGATCGGGATGATCAGCCAGGGTTTCGTCGCCAGACTCCAGTTGATGACGTAGTCGATCAGACCCGCCGAGAAGCTGAAGCCGTCCTTCGTCCCGAGCGCCCATGTCACCGCCATCGACACACCGGTGAGCACCGCGTGGATCGCGTACAGCAGGGGCGCGACGAAGAGGAACGAGTACTCGATCGGCTCCGTGATGCCCGTCACGAACGACGTCAGCCCGACCGAGACCATCATGCCGCCGACCGCCTTCCGCCGGTGCGGCTTGGCGCAGTGGTAGATGGCCAGGGCCGCCGCCGGCAGGGCGAACATCATGATCGGGAAGAAGCCCGTGGTGAACTGGCCGGCCGTCGGGTCGCCCGCCAGGAACCGGTTGATGTCACCGTGCACGACCGTGCCGTCCGGCTTCGTGTAGTCACCGAACTGGAACCAGACGAAGGTGTTCAGGAACTGGTGCAGGCCGATGACCAGCAGCGCGCGGTTGGCGACACCGAAGATGCCCGAACCCGCCCAGTCCAGGTCCACCAGCCACTTCGAGAAGCTCGTCAGACCGTCACCGACCGGCTGCCACACCCACGCGCACAGCGCCGCGAAGAGCAGACCGACGAACGCCATGATGATCGGGACGAGCCGCCGGCCGTTGAAGAAGCCCAGCCAGTCCACCAGCTTGACGCGGTGGAACCGCTGCCAGAACCAGGCCGACATCAGACCCATCACGATGCCGCCGAACACCCCGGGGTTCTGGTACGCCGCCGGCGTCACCGTGGCGTCCTTGTCGACACACGTACCGAACCAGACGCCGCCCGGGGTGAAGGTCGAACCCTCGTCGCAGTCCACCGGGAACGCGTGCAGCACCGCGTAGTACACGAGGAAACCGGTCACCGCGGCGAGCGCGGTCGAACCGTCCGCCTTGCGCGCCATGCCGATCGCCACACCGACACAGAACAGCAGCGGGAGTCCCAGCCCCGAGTCCAGCAGGGCGCCACCGGCCGCCGCGAACACCTTGGCGACGTTGTTCCAGCCCAGGCCGTCGTCACCGAAGACATCCGGCTGGCCCAGCCGGTTGAGGATGCCCGCCGCCGGCAGGACGGCGATCGGCAGCTGGAGGCTGCGCCCCATCTTCTGGAGGCCCTGGAAAAGTCCGTTCCACCACCGCTTCTGTGGGATGGCTTCGCTGCTGGAGCTCATCGGCGTCCTCCCGGAACGCGGCGCGTATTTGGCGGTCGTTGCAGACTGGTGTAGACCAGTTGAGGTACGGTGCGGAGCCCGCTCGCGAGACAGGCCGCCGGTGATCGTCAGCATGGGCGATGGCCGGGCCACTCGCTCGCGAAGTTGGTCCAACCGTGCGTTACCGTGACGAAACGGACCCAGGGTGGGCCGTCGCATGTACGTGAAGAACCAGGGAGAAGGCCATGGCCAGCAAGGCTGAGAAGATCGTCGCCGGGCTCGGCGGAATCGAGAACATCGAAGAGGTCGAAGGCTGCATCACGCGCCTGCGCACCGAGGTCGTCGACCCCAGCAAGGTCGACGAAGCCGCGCTCAAGGCCGCCGGCGCCCACGGCGTCGTCAAGATGGGCACCGCGATCCAGGTCGTCATCGGCACCGACGCCGACCCCATCGCCGCCGACATCGAAGACATGATGTGACGACCGCCTGAACCCGCCCCGCAGGCCCCGCCCACCCCGGACGGGGCCTGCGGCGCACCCGGAAATCGAGGCCCCCGCCACCCGATAGGCTCGGCGCCATGTCTCGTATCGACGGCCGCACCCCCGACCAGCTCCGCCCCGTCACCATCGAACGCGGATGGAGCAAGCACGCCGAAGGATCCGTACTCATCTCCTTCGGCGACACCAAAGTCTTCTGCACCGCCTCCGTCACCGAAGGCGTACCCCGCTGGCGCAAGGGCAGCGGCGAAGGCTGGGTCACCGCCGAGTACTCCATGCTGCCCCGCTCCACCAACACCCGCGGCGACCGCGAATCCGTCCGCGGCAAGATCGGCGGCCGCACCCACGAGATCAGCCGCCTCATCGGCCGCTCCCTGCGCGCCGTCATCGACTACAAGGCCCTCGGCGAGAACACCATCGTCCTCGACTGCGACGTCCTCCAGGCCGACGGCGGCACCCGCACCGCCGCCATCACCGGCGCCTATGTCGCCCTCGCCGACGCCGTCGCCTGGGCCCAGGGCAAGAAGATCATCAAGCACGGCCGCAAGCCACTGACCGGCACCGTCGCCGCCATCAGCGTCGGCATCGTCGACGGCACCCCGCTCCTCGACCTCTGCTACGAGGAGGACGTCCGCGCCGAGACCGACATGAACGTCGTCTGCACCGGCGACGGCCGCTTCGTCGAGGTCCAGGGCACCGCCGAGGCCGAGCCCTTCGACCGTACGGAGCTCAACGCCCTGCTCGACCTCGCCACCGCCGGCTGCGTCGACCTCGCCAAGCTCCAGAACGAGGCACTGGCCACCACCCTCGGCGCCTGAGAAGACGAACCCGAGAAGGTAAAGAGGCAACCAAGTCCCGCCCAGCGGCGTCGATACGCATACGGGCGTACGGGTCGAACCGTGCGCCCGTCCGCGTATCCGCACCCGGGGAGGGACCCACGATGGCCACGCGCCACCGGCACCACCGCACCGCACTGGCCGTATCCGCCGTACTCGTCACCATCACCGCGGCGGCGGGCTGCGGCGCCCTCGACAAGACGCTCGACTGCGTCCGCACCGCCGACGCCATCGCCACCAGCGTCGACAACCTCCGCCAGGCCGTCTCCAACGCCTCCAGCGACCCCACCCAGGCGTCCGAGGCCCTCGACGAGATCCAGAAGGAACTCGGCAACCTCGGCGACAAGACGGACAACGCCGACCTCAGCAAGGCCGTCGACGACCTCCGCTCCGGCGTCACCAACGTCCGCGACTCCATCGACAAGGGCGACGCCACCCCGGACATCACCCCGGTCACCGACGCCGCCGGGGAGATCGCCAAGGTCTGCACCCCGTAAACCCGCCGGGCGGGTGGGCGAGGCGATACTTGGTCCATGACCCGTCTCATCCTCGCCACCCGCAACGCCGGGAAGATCACCGAACTCCACGCGATCCTCGCCGACGCGGGCCTCACCCATGAACTCGTCGGCGCGGACGCGTATCCGGAGGTCCCCGACGTCAAGGAGACCGGCGTCACCTTCGCCGAGAACGCGCTGCTCAAGGCCCACGCCCTCGCCCAGGCCACCGGCCATCCCGCGATCGCCGACGACTCCGGCCTCTGCGTGGACGTCCTCGGCGGCGCCCCCGGCATCTTCTCCGCCCGCTGGGCCGGCACCCACGGCGACGACCGCGCCAACTTGGACCTGCTCCTGGCCCAGCTCTCCGACATCGACGCCCCGCACCGCGCCGCCCACTTCGCCTGCGCCGCCGCGCTCGCCCTCCCGGACGGCACGGAACGCGTGGTCGAGGGCCGCCTGACGGGCACCCTCCGCCACGCCCCGGCCGGCGCGTACGGCTTCGGCTACGACCCGATCCTCCAGCCGGACGGCGAGACCCGCACCTGCGCGGAACTGACGCCCGAGGAGAAGAACGCGATCAGCCACCGAGGCAAGGCGTTCCGGGCGCTGGTACCGGTGGTGCGGGAGCTGGTGGGGTGACCTGCCTCGAACGCACGAACGGCCTGGACATCGAAGCTTCGATGTCCAGGCCGTTTCGGTGCGGCGGAAGGGATTCGAACCCTCAAGCCGTTTCACGGGCCACAGATCCTAAGTCTGCTGTGTCGCCATTGCACCACCGCCGCTGGTCGCCTGCCATGGTACCGGCCGGGCCATCGGGCAGGTAGGCACCTCAGCTCGATCTTGTTGCGCGTGCGCCGCCCCGGCACCACGTGGAGGTGACCGCATGGCAGTTCGGGCACAGCAGACGCAGGTTCGCGGCCCGGTCGTCGTGCCAGTCGCCGTTGATGTGATCGACTTCGAGTGTCAGGCGCGCGCCCTGCCAGAGCGGGCTCGCTCCGCACGACGCGCAGATCTCGGGCACGCCCGTCTCGGCCAAAGCGCGGCGGAGCAATGCGGTCTTGGTGCGCCGCGGACGGGCATGCGTCACGAGAACCTCTGCGGCGGATTTGAGGGGTGTCGGCCCCGGTCGCCCACGTTGGTGCCCCTGGCCGAGAAAGTGCGAGGTCGAGAGCTCGCCGATGCGGATCCACTCCCGCACCAGCGCTCGCTGGCGCGAGTTGTCCGGCCGGTTCAGCCTGCGGAGCAGCTCGGCGATGGATCGCGAGCTTTCCACTGCTTCCTGAAGCGCGGAGCGCGCGGGACGATCGGCCTTGACCAAGTGCTCGCGCGTATACGTCGCCCTCCTGCTCATGCGGCACCGGCTTCGGCCCGACGTTTCTTGCCGCGGCCCCGGTAATTGTCTGTCGCGGAGTGGCAGTTGGGGCAGAGCAGCCGCAGATTCTCCGGTCGGTTGTCACGCCAGCTGCCGTTGACGTGGTCGACCTCCAGAGGAAGGGGCAGGCCCTGCCAGGTCGGTTCGGTGGCGCAGACGGCGCACCGTTCCGCGACGCCGTTTGCGAGCATCGCCGCCTTCAGCCGGGCACCGGGAATGCGTCGGGCATGTGGCGACTCGTCCTTGACGAGGAGTTCCTGAGGGGTGCGACGCCGTTGCTTGACACCGGCTCGCGAGGGCTGGGTGAAGTGGGAGGTGTCCAGGCCGTATGCCTTGATGCGCCGGGCGATGTTCGTGTGGTGTCCGCCGACGAGTTCGAGGCCGAGTCGTCTCAGAACCTCATGGACGCTGTTCGACGCCGCCACGGCGGGTTCGAGGAGTTCTCTCGTCCAGCGGGCGCCCTCGCGCTCGAAGTGGCTGGTGTCCACTCCCAGCTTTCGCATGCGTTCCCGCAGGTAGGCCCGAGTGCTGCTCCTGGGGTCGACGCCGAGTCTGCGCAAGGTCTCGGACAAGGTCCGTGACCCGGCTGCGGCTTCCGAAAGCCGTTCGTGCGTGTATGGGCTCCTCGGCACGTTCCCCTCCGCATCCGGCCGTCCGTTCGCGGCCTCGTACGGAGTAACGAACCGGTTATCGGAGCGTCACGTCCGATATCCGACAAGATGCGGAACGGCCCGTACCGCTTCGTGGGGAAGCGGTGCGGGCCGTAGGGGGAGAGGGTTCAGAACTTCGGGTCCGGGGTCTGGGCCGCGACCAGTTCTTCCGCCTCCGCCGTCGTTTCCACCGACGGCGGGGAGCCCGCCAGGGGCTTGTTGGCGGTTTCCTTCATGCAGGCCACCGCGATCACGCCGACCAGGGCCGCCGCCATCGCGTAGTACGCCGGCATCAGGTTGGTGCCCGAGACGCTGATCAGGGCCGTGATCACCAGCGGGGTCGTACCGCCGAAGATCGACGCGGAGAGGTTGTAGCCCACGGAGAGGGAGCCGTAGCGGACGTTCGTGGGGAACAGGGCCGGGAGGGCGGCGGACATCGTGCCGAGCATGCAGACCAGGGAGAGGCCCAGCATCGCCATGCCGATGATGATCGCGGGGATGCTGCCCTGGCGGATCAGGAGGAAGGCGGGCAGCGAGAGGATCAGGAAGCCGAGCATGCCGGTCATCAGGAGCGGCTTGCGGCCGAAGCGGTCCGAGAGCTTGCCGACCTGGCTGATGATCAGCATCAGGAAGACCATGACGCCGAGCAGGATGAGCAGGCCGTGGGTCTCGCTGTAGCCGAGCTCGTCGGAGAGGTACGTCGGCATGTACGACAGGAGCATGTAGTCGGTGATGTTGTACGCGCCGACCAGGCAGATGCAGAGGATCAGCGTCGGCCAGTAGTCGCGGAAGATCTTGGCGAGGTCGCCCTTGGCCGTCGTCTCGACGCTGTCCGCCGCCTCCGTGGCGTGCGCCGTGCCGCCCTCCAGCTTCTGGAAGGCGGGGGTCTCGTCGAGCCGCAGTCGCAGGTAGAGGCCGACGAGGCCGAGCGGGCCGGCGACGAGGAAGGGGACGCGCCAGCCCCAGGACTCCATCTGGGCGTCGTTGAGGAGCGCGTACAGCAGGGTCACCAGCCCCGCCGCGCCGACGTAGCCGGCCAGGGTGCCGAACTCCAGGAAGCTGCCGAAGAAGCCGCGCCGCTTGTCGGGGGCGTACTCGGCGATGAAGGTCGACGCGCCGCCGTACTCGCCGCCCGTGGAGAAGCCCTGGAGCATGCGGAAGAAGATCAGCAGGACCGCGGCCCAGACGCCGATCGTGGCGTGGGAGGGGATGAGGCCGATCGCGAAGGTGCCGGTCGCCATCAGGATCATGGTGAGGGCGAGGACCTTCTTGCGGCCGATCTTGTCGCCCATCGGGCCGAAGAACATGCCGCCGAGGGGGCGGACGAGGAAGGCGACCGCGAAGGTGGCGAAGGAGGAGAGGAGCTGGGTGGTGTCGTTCCCGGACGGGAAGAACACGTGTCCCAGGGTCGCGGCGAGGTAGGAGTAGATACCGAAGTCGAACCACTCCATGGCGTTGCCGAGCGAGGCGGCCTTGACCGCGCGCTTGACCGCCTGGTCGTCCGTGATCGTGATGTCGGTGCGCCGCAGCTTGGGGTTTTGGCGCTTCCGGATGGCACGGAAGAGGGCGGGGTGACGTTTGACCGCTTCGGGGTCGGCCGCCTGATGGGGGTCGGAGGCCGCCATGGCCGGTTCCTTTCCTCGGCAACTGTTTCAGGAAAGGCTTCTGCGCGGACATGGCGGTCGCAAACCGATTCGGCCGAGGATTGGGATGTCCATCACACGATTTCGGCCATTCGGTCGAGTGGATGGCTCATTCCGGGTGGGTCTGTGCCCCTCTGTCCCCTCGTGCCTGGCCTCAGATCTTGAGGTCCTTGATGATCTTGGCGACGTGGCCGGTGGCCTTGACGTTGTAGAAGGCGTGGGCGACCTTGCCGTCCTCGTCGACGACGACCGTGGACCGGATGACGCCCGTCACCGTTTTGCCGTAGAGCTTCTTCTCGCCGAAGGCGCCGTACGCCTCAAGGGTCTCCTTGGACGGATCGCCCACCAGTGTGACCTTGAGGTTCTCCTTCTCGCGGAACTTCGCGAGCTTCTCCGGCTTGTCCGGCGAGACCCCGATGACGTCGTAGCCGGCCTCGGCGAGCAGGTCCAGGTTGTCGGTGAAGTCGCAGGCCTGCTTGGTGCAGCCGGGGGTAAGAGCGGCGGGGTAGAAGTAAACGATGACCTTGCGGCCCTTGTGGTCCGCGAGCGAGACGTCGTTGCCGTCCGCGTCGGGCAGGGTGAAGGCGGGGGCGGTGTCGCCGGGCTGGAGGCGCTCGCTCATGGTTCTCCTCGTTGGTACGTGGGGTCTACGGGACCGAGCGTAATGGGGGTGCCGCCGGGTGCGGACGCGGCGGAACTGACAGACTGTCGATGAAGGTTTACCGGACGAGGACCACGGAGGCGGCGCGGTGTCGGATGCCAGGACCCCTGCGCAGATCGAGGCGGACATCATCAGCAGGCGCGAGCAGCTTGCGGTGGTACTCGATGAGATCGGGGTGCGGGTGCACCCGAAGACGATCATCGGTGACGCGAAGGCGAAGGTCGCCGGGACCGTGGACCGGACGGCCGGACGTGCGTACGTGGCGGTGAACCGGGCCGTGTCGGACGTGAGGGCCCAGTTCGTCTCGCCGTCGGGCAGCCCCCGGCTGGAGCGGGTGATCCCGGCGGCGCTGCTCGCGGTGGGTGTGGTCGGCCTGGTCGTCGCGTCCTCGCGGCGCGGCAGGCGCTGACGGTACGGGGCGCGCGCCCCGCGAGCCGCGCGGCAGCGCTGAGACCCCCTGACGCGTGGGCGCCCCGTGGCCCGGTAGGTTGCGGGGCGTGAGCGAGAACACCGACGACAAGCTGCCCATCCGGATGCTGCACGACCGAGTGCTGGTCCGGTCCGAGTCGCCCGAGGGTGAGCGGCGTTCCGGCGGCGGCATTCTGATTCCCGCGACGGCCGCGGTCGGCCGTCGGCTGGCGTGGGCCGTGGTGGTGGCGGTGGGGCAGAACGTGCGGACGGTCGAGCCGGGTGACCGGGTGCTGTTCGATCCGGAGGACCGGGCGGAGGTCGAGGTGCGGGGTGTGGCGTACGTGTTGATGCGCGAGCGCGACCTGCATGCGGTGGCCGCGGACCGGTTCGAGGGTTCGGTGGACTCGACGGGTCTGTATCTGTAGCGCGCGACGTGTTGGAGGAAGGGCCCGGTGACCGTTGTCACCGGGCCCTTTGCCTGTCTTTTGCTACGGTGGGAAGCACCCCGACGAGACGCGCCGTACCGGGTTCCGCAAAGACGACGCACCCGTGTTGTTCGCGTGTTCTGTCTCGTCGGAGGTGCTGTCGTGGCGTGGGTTCTGCTGGTCGTCGCCGGTCTGCTGGAAGTGGCCTGGTCGATCGGGATGAAGTACACCGAGGGGTTCACCCGGCTGTGGCCGAGTGTGTTCACGGGGCTGGGGATCGTGGCGAGCATGCTGCTGCTGTCGCATGCGGCCCGGACTCTGCCGATCGGTACGGCGTACGGGGTGTGGGTCGGGATCGGTGCGGCGGGTGCCGCGGTCCTGGGCATGGTGGTGCTGCACGAGCCGGTGACGGCGGCCCGGATCTTCTTCGTGTGTCTGCTGCTGGTGGCGGTCGTGGGGCTGAAGGCGACCTCGGGGCACTGAGCCCGGGTCCGGGTTCAGGGGCGGGTGCTCGGGGCGCGGGTGCTGGGTGCCCTGGTGCCCCGGGGGCCTTCGAAGAAGCCCTCGTCGCGGCCTCCGTCCCCGCCGTCGCCCCCGGTGTCCCCGCCCCCGTCCTCGCCGCCGGTGTCCGTGCCGCCGTCCGTGGTGCCGCCGTTGCCGGTGCCGCCGGCGGGGGTGTCGGTGGTGCCGGGGGTGGTGCGCGGGGCGGACGGGCCCCGGGTCGGGGTCGTGGACGGGGTGCGGCGGGGGGTGGCCGTGGGGGTGCGGCGGCCGGTGTCGCCGGGGGCGGTGTCCTCCTCGGTGGGCAGCGCGGTGTCGTCGGTGCCCTCCTCGATGTCGAGGTCGAAGTCCTGGGCGGGGGTGCCCCGTAGGGCGGTCCCGGTGTACTTGGCCCAGGTTTCGGCGGGGGCGCCGCCGCCGTTGATGCGGGGGAGTCCGAGTGCGCCGTAGAGGGGTTTCTGGGCGCCGGTGTCGGGGTCCTGGCCCATGACGGCGATGACGGTGGCGAGGTCGGGGGTGTAGCCGGCGAACCAGGCGGCCTTGTCCTCCTCAGCGGTGCCGGTCTTTCCGGCGGCGGGGCGTCCGGCGCCCTGGGCGGCGGTGCCGGTGCCGCCGTCGACGACGCTGCGGAGGATGGAGGTGGTGGTGTCGGCGGCCTCGCGGCTGACGGCCTGTTTGACCGTGCGGCCGGGGAGGGTGACGTTCTCGCCGTCCTTGGTGACCTTGCTGACGAGGACGTGGGCGCCGTGTCTGCCGTGGGCGGCGAGGGTCGCGTAGGCCTCGGTCATGTCGAGGACGCTGGCGGTGGCGACGCCGAGGGCGATGGAGGGGGTGGGGGTGAGGTCGGAGGTGTCCTTGGGGATGCCGAGGGAGACGGCGGTCTGCCGGACCTTCTCGGGGCCGACGTCCTCGGCCATCTGGGCGTAGACGGCGTTGACGGACTTGTCGGTGGCGGTGCGCACGGTGATGGGGCCGTAGCTGCGGTCGTCCTCGTTGGCGGGGTCGTAGCCGGTGGGGCCGTCGGGGCCTTCGACCATGCGTTGGTTGGTGCCGTCGTAGATGGTGCTGGGGGTGATGCGGCGGCCGTCCTGGGTGGTGGAGCCGTTGGCGACGGCGGAGGTGAAGACGAACGGTTTGAAGGTGGAGCCGACCTGGTAGTCGCGGCGGGTGGCGTTGTTGACGTACTGGCGGGTGTAGTCGATGCCGCCGTAGAGGGCGACGACGTGGCCGTCGGCGGGGTCGATGGAGGCGCCGCCGACGCGGACGTCGCGGTCGGCCGCGCGGTCGTCGTCGGTCTTGGACATGACGGTGTCGTCGACGGCTTCGACGAGGGCGTCCTGTTTCTTCTTCTGGAGGGTGGTGGTGATGCGGTAGCCGCGGGTGGCGAGGGTCTTCTCGTCGAGGATGTCGTTGTCGACGAGGTAGTCCTCGACGGCCTTGACGATGTAGCCGCGCTGTCCGGAGAGGCTGTTGGCGGGCTTGACGGGGCCGGGTACGGGGAAGGTCATCGCGGCGCGCTGGGCGGGGTCGAGCCACTTCTCCTTGACCATGCCGTCGAGTACGTAGTTCCAGCGGGCGAGGGCGGCGGGTTTGTTCTCGGGGTGGGCGATGACGTCGTAGGCGCTGGGGGCGTTGAGCAGGGAGGCGAGGTAGGCGCCTTCGGCGGTGGTGACGTCGCCGATGTCCTTGCCGTAGTAGGCCTGGGCGGCGGCCTGGATGCCGTAGGCGTTGCGGCCGAAGTAGCTGGTGTTGAGGTAGCCCTCCAGGATCTGGTCCTTGGACTGTTCGCGGTTGAGCTTGATCGAGATGAAGAATTCCTTGATCTTGCGGACGACGGTCTGTTCCTGGCCCAGGTAGTAGTTCTTGACGTACTGCTGGGTGATGGTCGAACCGCCTTGTCTGCCCTTGCCGGTGAGGGTGTTCCAGCCGGCCCGGAACATCGCCTTGATGTCGACGGCGCGTTCGGAGTAGAAGTCGCGGTCCTCGGCGGCGAGGACGGTGTGCTGGACGGTGCGGGGGACCTGGGCGAGCTTGATGTTCTCGCGGTTGATGTCGCCGTCGCGGGCGATGACGGTGCCGTCGGCGTAGAGGTAGACGTTGGACTGGGCGGTGGCGCTGGCGTTGGCCGGGGGGATGTCGACGAGCTGGTAGCCGGCGAAGAAGCCGCCGATCAGGATCAGGGCGAGGAGCAGGATGCCGCCGAGGACCATGCGCCAGGTGGGGACGATCCGTCGCCAGCCGGTGCGCTTGGGCCGTTTGGTCTTGCCGGGCTTCTTCGTGCCGGTGCCGTCGGCGGTCTTCGGGGTCTCGCCGTCGGGGGCCGGTCCCGGGGCGGCGGCGTCGGCAGGCAGGTCCCTGGGGGCCCAGCCCGGGGGGTCGGTGTCCCCGTTCTGCTGCTGTGGCTCGTCGCTCATGTCGGTGCAGACTCCTCGGCCGCGGTCAGTTCCCCCATAGTGCCCTTTTCTGGCTCATAACCCTCGGAACAACTGCCGAAAAGCGGTCGCGGCGGCTGCCGTGGCTGGACTAGGGTTCTGCGCTTTGGTGTCCACGCGCGGTGCGGCACCCGTGGACGGGGAGGCGGTTGCTGTGCGGGTCTACGCGGTGGTGGCGGCGGGCGGTTTCCGCCGCTATGCCACCTATCGGATCGAGACGGCGGCGGGGGTGTTCACCAACACCGTCTTCGGCTTCATCCTGGCCTACACCTACGTGGCGTTGTGGGACGAGCGGCCCCGGCTGGGCGGTTACGACATGCCCGAGGCGCTCACGTTCGTGTGGCTGGGCCAGGCGCTGCTGATGACGTGCGTGATGATGGGCGGCGGCTTCGAGGACGAGCTGATCGAGCGCATCCGCACGGGCGACATCGCGGTCGATCTCTACCGCCCGGTGGACCTGCAGATGTGGTGGCTGGCGCAGGACTTGGGGCGTGCGGGGTTCCATCTGCTGGGGCGCGGGATCGTGCCGATGGTGCTCGGCGCGCTCGCCTTCGATCTGGCGCTGCCGGGGTCGCCGGGACCGTGGCTGGCGTTCCTGGTGTCGGTGGCGCTGGGTGTGGTGGTGAGTTTCGCGATCCGCTATCTGGTGGCGTTGTCCGCGTTCTGGCTGATGGACGGGGCGGGTGCGGCGCAGATCGCTTTTCTGTCGGGGCTGTTCTTCTCGGGGATGCTGCTGCCGCTGACGCTGTTCCCGGGGCTGCTGGGCGAGGTGGCGCGGGTGCTGCCGTGGTCGGCGATGCTCCAGGTGCCGGCCGATGTGTTCCTGGGCAAGCACACGGGCTGGGGCCTGGTGCGGGTGTACGTGTTCCAGGCGTCCTGGGCCGCGGTGTTGCTGCTCGTGGGGCGGATGGTGCAGTCGGTGGCGACGCGGAGGGTGGTGGTCCAGGGTGGCTGAGGCGGTGGAGGCGCCGGTGACGGAGGCGTCCGGGACGGTGTTCGCGCCGGGGCCGGGGTTCGTCGAGGGGTTCCGGGCGTACGGGCTGATCGTCGGCATGTGGCTGCGCTCGACGATGGCGTATCCGGCGTCGTTCCTGATGACGGCGGTGGGGAACTTCGCGGCGACGGCGTTCGACTTCGTGACGATCATGCTGATGTTCGCGCACGTCGACGCGCTGGGCGGCTACACGCTGGCGGAGATCGCCCTGTTGTACGGGGCGTCGGGTACGGCGTTCGGTCTGGCGGATCTGCTGATGGGGTCGATGGACCGGCTGGGGCGCCGGGTGCGCGACGGCACTCTGGACACGCTGCTGGTGCGGCCGGTCCCGGTCCTCGCGCAGGTGGCGGCCGACCGTTTCGCGCTGCGCAGGCTGGGGCGGATCACGCAGGGGCTGCTGGTCCTCGGCTACGGGCTGGTGGTCGCGGACATCGAGTGGACCGTGGCGAAGGCGGTGCTGCTGCCGTTGATGCTGCTGAGCGGTGCGGTGATCTTCGGTGCGGTGTTCGTGGCGGGCGGGGCGTTCCAGTTCATCGCGCAGGACGCCTCGCAGGTGCAGAACTCGTTCACGTACGGGGGCAACACGCTGCTCCAGTACCCGCCGACGATCTTCGCGAAGGACCTGGTGCGCGGGGTGACGTTCGTGGTGCCGCTGGCCTTCGTGAACTGGCTGCCGGCGCTGTACATCCTCGGCCGGGACCTGCCGCTGGGGCTGCCGGACGGGGTGGCGTTCCTGCCGCCGGTGGTGGCGGCGGTCTGCGCGACCGGGGCGGGCCTCGCGTGGCGGGCGGGGCTGCGGGCGTACCGGAGTACGGGAAGTTGACGGACGGGAGAGGAAGCGGCATGAGTACGGATACGGAATCGGCCACGGGCGGGCATACCGGTGCCGGGGCGGCCTTCATCGAGCTGGACGGTCTGGAGAAGGTCTTCGACGTCCGCCGCAGGACGGGTTTCCTGCGTGGCGAGCGGCGTCAGGTGCGGGCGGTCGACGGGATCAGCTTCCGGGTGGAGCGCGGCGAGATGGTCGGCTACATCGGGCCGAACGGGGCCGGGAAGTCGACGACGATCAAGATGCTGACGGGCATCCTCACCCCGAGCGGCGGTTCGCTGCGGGTCGCGGGCATCGACCCCTCGCGGGAGCGCACCCGGCTGGCGCACCGGATCGGGGTGGTCTTCGGGCAGCGGACGACGCTGTGGTGGGACCTGCCGCTGCGGGACTCGTACCGGCTGATGCACCGGATGTACCGGGTGCCCGACGCGCGCTTCCGGGCGAATCTGGACCAGTGCGTCGAACTCCTCGACCTGGGCGATCTCCTGGAGGTCCCCGTGCGGCAGTTGTCGCTCGGGCAGCGGATGCGGGGGGACATCGCGGCGGCGCTGCTGCACGACCCGGAGGTGCTGTACCTGGACGAGCCGACGATCGGCCTGGATGTGGTGTCCAAGGCCAAGGTGCGGGAGTTCCTGCGGGACTTGAACGCGGAGCGCGGGACGACGGTGCTGCTGACGACCCATGACCTCACGGACATCGAGCAGCTGTGCAGCCGGGTGATGGTGATCGACCACGGCCGGCTGATGTACGACGGGAAGCTGGCGGGGCTGCACGAGGTGGGGGAGAGCGAGCGGACGCTCGTGGTCGACCTGGAGCGCGAACTCCCGCCGATCCAGCTGGAGTCGGAGCCGTCGGTGCGGACGGTGAAGGTGGAGGGGCCGCGCCAGTGGCTGGCCTTTCCGGCGTCGGCCTCGGCGGCTCCGCTGGTGGCGCGGATCGCCGCGGAGTACCCGTTGGTGGACCTCTCGGTGCGGGAGCCGGACATCGAGGCCGTCATCGCCAGGATGTACGCGCGGGAGCGGCCGGGGGAGCCGGTGACGTGAGGGGACACGTTCAATAGGCTGCGCGGTATGACGAGCGAACTCCCCGAGATGCGGGCCTCCGACGCCGAGCGTGAACGTGTTGCCGAGATCCTGCGGGAGGCGGTGGCCGAGGGCCGGCTGGAGATGGAGGAGTTCGACCAGCGTCTCGACAGCGCGTACAAGGCCCGTACGCACGGGGAGCTGGAACCGCTCGTCCGTGACCTGCCGGCCGCCGGCTCCCCGTCGTCCTCGCCCGCCGTACGGGCCCGGCCGGGGTCGGCGGCCCGCTGGTCGGAGCGGATCGGCAAGCCGGCCACTTCGGGCGGGGCCTTCGCGTTCTGGGGCGGGTTCCGCCGCCGGGGCAACTGGACGGTGGGCCGGGTCTTCACCGCGTTCGCGATGTGGGGCGGCGGCGAGATCGACCTGCGCGAGGCGGACTTCGAGGACCGCGAGACCGTCATCCGCTGCATCACGATCATGGGCGGCATCCAGGTGACGGTCCCGCCGGACCTCAACGTGGAGGTCCGGGGCATCGGCATCATGGGCGGTTTCGGGGAGAACGCCAGGGACGAGTCGGTCCCCGCGCCCGACGCGCCCCGGGTCCGGGTCACCGGATTCGCGCTGATGGGCGGCGTCGGCGTCGAGCACAAGCGCAGCAAGGCGGAGAAGCAGCGGCTGCGGGAGGCGGAGCGCGAGCGCGGGCGGCTGGAGAAGGGCGACCGGTAGCCGGTCGCCCCCTCAGAGCGCGTCGGTCGTCGCCCTGGTCCCGAGCAGCGTGCCGACGTCCAGCAGCCCCGCCACGCGTGCGTAGCCGGCGTCGTTCAGGTGCAGGTGGTCGCCGGAGTCGTACGCGGCGCGCAGGCGCTGCGGCTGGGCCGGGTCGCGCAGCGACAGGTCGGAGTCGATGACTTCGTCGAAGACCCCGCCGGCCCGGATCTCCGCGTTGACGCGTTCCCGCACCCGTTCGCCGGCGGCCGTCCAGTTGCGCGCGCCCCGGTACGGCATGAGGGTGGCGCCGACGACCCGCAGACCGCGCGCGTGGGCCCGCTGGGTGAGGCTGCGCAGAGCGCCGGTGATCCGCTCGGGGTCGGTCTCCCTCGGCAGCAGCTGGAGGTCGTTGATGCCGAGTGCGATGACGACCGTCTTCACACCGGAGACGCCGAGGACATCGCGCTCGAAGCGGTCGGTGGCGCGCGGGCCGATGCGGTCGCGCAGCAGGCGGTTGCCGCCGATGCCCTGGTTGACCACCGCGTACCGGCCGTGCAGCCGGTCGGCGAGGAGGTCGGGCCAGCGGGTGTTCGCGTCGGTGGTGGAGCCGGTGCCCGCCGTGAGCGAGTCGCCGAACGCGACGAGCGTCGCGGTCGCCCCCGTGGCGCCGCCGCGTACGTCCACGGCGGTGAGGTAGCGCCACTGCGTGGTGCTCCAGGTGCCCCGGCCGTCCTCGGTGTACGAGGTCTGGTGGCTGTTGGGGTGCGAGGTGACCGGTCCGTCGGCGGTCGGGGTGCGCAGGGTGACCACGAGGTCGGCGTCGGCGTCGACCGGGACGGCGACGGCGTCGCTGACGGTCTGCCGGCCGGCCGGGACCGTGACGGACGGGGCCCCGCGGAACGTCACGGGGCGGGTGTTCACGGTGACGTTCTCGATGAGCAGGGGTGCCGTGCCGAACAGGTTGGACAGGGTGAGCCGGGCCTCGGCGCCGCCGATGCTGGTGTGCACGACGTTGCGGATGACGCGCCGGCGCTGGTCCCCCGCCTGTGCCGGGTCGGCCACCCCGAGGACGGGGGCCGCCGCCCAGGTGGCGAGCCAGTGCCCGGAGGAGTGCGCCGGGGCGGCCGGGGTCCGGGCCACGCCCTGCGGGGCGGTGGTGGCGGCGGCGGTCGCCCGGTCCCCGGTGAACAGCAGGGAACCGGCGAACGCCACGGCTGCGGCGAGCGCGGCGGTACCCGCCACTAGGGCTATGAGCAGGGCGTACCCCTGGCGCCTGGGCATGGGCGGTGTGTCTCCTTGCGGAAAAGAGGAAAGAAGGGGGGAGCGGACCGCTTCCCATGATGAGGCAGGGCACGGGGAACTCGGCGTGCGGCCCGGGAGTAGGTCAGGTAGGCACAATGCGTAGCGGTCGCCGGGGGCCGTGCGTACGCGGACGGGTGGAGCGGATGGAACGGATCGACGGGACCGGGCGGACCGAGCGGGGCGAACTGCCCCCGGGGCCCGGTGGGAGGGCGAGGCCCGCGGGCCTCGCCTCGTTCGCGTACACCGCTGCGGACGAGGAGAAGCGTCGTGGCGTACGCCGTATGAAGACCACGGCCACCGGCCTCCTTCTGCTGGTCGCGCTCGTGTACGTCCTCGCCACCTGGGCGAAGCACGAGGGGGTGAGCGGCTGGCCGGGCTTCGTCGCGGCGGCTGCCGAGGCGGGCATGGTGGGTGCGCTGGCCGACTGGTTCGCCGTCACGGCCCTCTTCAAGCGTCCGCTCGGTCTGCCGATTCCGCACACCGCCATCATTCCCACCAAGAAGGACCAGCTCGGGGCCTCCCTCGGTTCCTTCGTCGGCGAGAACTTTCTCTCCGGGGACGTCGTACGTGACCGGATTCACTCCCTGGGCATCGGCCGCCGGGTCGGCGGCTGGCTCGCGGAGCCGGCCCACGCGGACCGGGTGACGGCCGAGCTGTCGACCGCGCTGCGCGGGGCGCTCACCGTCCTGCGGGACGCGGATGTGCAGGCCGTCGTCGGTGAGGCGATCACCCGGCGGGCGAACGCGGTGGAGATCGGCCCCGGGCTCGGCAAGATGCTGGAGAAGGTCGTCGCCGACGGCGGCCACCGCAAGCTCGTGGACCTGGTCTGCGCCCGTGCGCACGACTGGCTCGTGCTGCACGGCGACTCGGTGATGGACGCGGTGCAGGGCGGGGCGCCGGGCTGGACGCCCCGGTTCGTCGACAAGCGGGTCGGGGAGCGGGTCTACAAGGAGCTGCTGCGCTTCGTCACCGAGATGCGCGACATGCCGGGGCACCCGGCGCGCGGTTCCATCGACACGTTCCTGGGGGACTTCGCGGCCGACCTGCAGACCGACTCGGAGACCCGGGACCGGGTGGAGCGGCTGAAGTCGGAGATCCTGGGGCGCGGCGAGGTCCAGGACGTCATCGCCTCCGCCTGGGCGTCGGTGCGGGCGATGGTGATCGCGGCGGCGGAGGACGAGCAGAGCGAGCTGCGGCTGCGCGCGCGGGCCTCCCTGATGTCGCTGGGCGCCCGCCTGGCCACGGACGACCGGCTCCAGGCGAAGCTGGAGGGCTGGCTGGAGGACGCGGCGGTGTACGTCGTGACGACCTACCGGGCGGAGATCACGTCGCTGATCAGCGACACGGTGGCCGGCTGGGACGCGGACCAGACCTCGCGGAAGATCGAGGCCCACATCGGGCGCGACCTGCAGTTCATCCGTATCAACGGCACGGTGGTGGGTGCGCTGGCGGGCCTGGCGATCTACACGGTGTCGTGGGCGCTGTGGGGGTGAGGGGGCCCCGGGGCGGGGCCGGGTAGGGGGCGGGGCGCCGGGCCGGGGCGGGCGGCCGTTCGGGTGCGGGCTGCCTTGGCGCCCGTGCCCGTGCGGCGCCCGTGCCCGTGCGGCGCCCGCGCTCCCGCCAGGAGCGCCCGGGGTCGTGGACGCCCGGCTCGGGGATGCCCGGGTCGGGGATGCCCGGGTCAGGGGAGCCAGGCATCGGGGATGCCGGGCTCGGGCACGCCCAGGCCAGGCACGCCCCACCACCGCGCCCGGAGGGCGCCCCCGCTCAGGACGCCCGGCGGGTGACCACCCAGGACGCGGCGGCGACCGTGCCCGCCACGGTGAAGACGGCGGGCCAGGCGCCGACCTTCTTCGCCAGCGGGTGCGAGCCCGCGAACGCGGCCACGTACGCGGTGGTCAGCGCGACGGCCGCGCGCGGGCCCGCCTGCCGGTTCCACTCGTACGCGGCGACACCGCCCGCCGCCGCGAGCGCGACCCCGCCCAGCGGCCGCTTGCGGGTCCACCGCGCGACGGCGTAACCGCCGACCAGTCCGCCCGCCGCAACCGCCGCCGCCGGCACCTTCGCCATCGCAGCCACCTCCGCCTTCGTCCCTGTCATGGGTGTGCGCCCGGCGCACGCGTACGCGCCGGCCGCCTCGCGCCGCACCGGCGCCCGGATCGAGGCTAACTCGCGCTCCCGCCCTCCCGTCGCCGAGGGGGTGCACAAGCGTTTACCCTGGAGGTGAACATCTGTGCACCCCCTCCTCGCCGCCGAGCCCGCAACGGAGAGACATGCCCGCGGACATACCCGCCCCCGCCGCCCCCACGACCCCCGCGGTCCAGGCCCCGCACCCGCGCTTCGCGGTGGGGGTGCTGGCCTTCTGCGGGGTCGTCGTCGCGGTCATGCAGACGATCGTCGTCCCGCTCCTCCCGCACATCCCCGAGCTGACCGGCGCCACCCCGGCCGCCGCGAGCTGGCTGGTCACCGTCACACTGCTCACCGGCGCGGTCTTCACGCCCGTCCTCGGCCGGGTCGGCGACATGTACGGCAAACGGCGGGTGCTCGTCGCCTCGCTCGCGGTGCTCGTGGTGGGCTCGGTGCTGTGCGGGGCGAGTTCCCACATCGGCGTGCTGATCACCGGCCGCGCGCTCCAGGGCGCCGCCATCGCCGTCGTACCGCTCGGCATCAGCATCCTGCGCGACGAACTGCCGCCCGAGCGCGTGCTGTCCGCCGTCGCGCTCATGAGCTCGACCCTCGGCATCGGCGCCGCCGTCGGCCTGCCGATCGCCGCGCTGGTCGTGGAGAACTTCGACTGGCACACGATGTTCTGGGTCTCCGGCGCCATCGGCCTGATCGACATCGTGCTCGTGCTGACCTGCGTACCGGAGTCCCCGCTGCGCAGCCGCGGCCGCTTCGACGCGCTCGGCGCCCTCGGCCTGTCGGGTGCGCTGGTCTGCCTGCTGCTCGCGGTGACGCAGGGCGGCGACTGGGGCTGGACCTCGGGCCGGACGCTCGGACTGCTGGTGGCGGCCGTCGTGGTGGCGCTGGTCTGGGGGGCGTACGAGCTCCGCGTCGCGACGCCCATGGTCGACCTCCGGGTCTCCGCCCGGCCGGCGGTCCTCCTCACCAACATCGCCGCCCTGCTCATCGGTTTCGCCTTCTACGCGAACTCGCTGGTCACCGCCCAGATGGTGCAGGAGCCGAAGGCCACCGGCTACGGGCTCGGCGCCTCGCTCGTCGTCAGCGGTCTGTGCCTGCTGCCGGGCGGTGTGGCCATGGTGGCGCTCTCGCCGGTCTCGGCCCGGATCTCCGCCAAGCACGGCCCCAAGGTCAGCCTGGCGCTCGCGGCCGGGATCATCGCCGCGGGCTACGGGGTGCGGTACTTCACCAGCCACAGCCTGTGGCTCATCATCGCGGGCGCCACGGTCGTCGCCTCCGGCACGGCCATCGCGTACTCGGCGCTGCCCGCCCTCGTGATGCGCGGGGTCCCGGTCAGCGAGACCGGGGCGGCCAACGGGCTGAACACCCTCATGCGGTCCATCGGGCAGGCGTTCTGCAGCGCGACGGTGGCCGCCGTGCTCGCCAACATCACCTTCCTGGCCGGTGGCAGGACCGCGCCGACGCTCCACGCGTACCAGCTGGTCTTCGTGATCGCGGCGGGCGCCGCGCTGCTCGCCCTGCTGGTCACGCTCATGCTGCCGGGCGGCAGGCCCGCCGGGGCGGGTACGGTCGAGGAGAGCCGCAAGGCGCCGGGCACCCGGAAGGGCGGTGCGCGGCCGGCGGGAATCCAGGAGGGCGCATGACCGGCGGCCAGGCCATCGCGACGACCCCGGCCACGGACAGCGGTACGGGCCGCGACGCGATCCTGCGGGCGGCCCGGCGGGCGTTCACCCAGCGCCCGTACGCGGAGGTGACGATCCGGGGGATCGCGGCGGACGCGGGGGTCAGCCCCTCCCTGGTGGTCAAGCACTTCGGCCGCAAGGAGGAACTGTTCAACACGGTGGCCGACTTCGGGCCCGCCGCCGCGGAGCTGTTCGACGCGCCGCTCGACGTGCTGGGCCGGCACATGGTGGTCACCCTGATCACCCGGCGTCGCGCGCTCCAGTCGGACCCGCTGCTGCGCGTCGTCTTCTCCCTGGGCAACCAGGACGAACGCTCCCTGCTCCGCGACCGCTTCCACGAACAGGTCACCGACGCGCTGACCGCCCGCCTCCCCGGCGAGGACCGCGCCCTGCGCGCGGAACTCCTGGCCGGGCATCTGCTGGGCCTCGGCGCGACGCTGAGCCTCCACCGCGAGGGGGCGGGGGCCCTCGCCACTCCGGAGCACATCGCCGACCTCTACGCCCCCGCGCTCCAGAAGCTGATCACCGGCTGACGGCGCTCACCGGCGCCGTGCCCGCGCCCATGCCGTGTCACTCGCGCACGGGACACGGTCCTTCCGGCCACGCGTCCCGCAAGGCCGCGAGTTGCTGAGCCGCCTCCTCGCGGCGCGGATGGTTCTGCCGGGTGAGCCCGCGGTGGGCGGCTTCCAGGGCCGTATGCGCTTCGGCGACGCGGCCGAGGCGGCGCAGCGCGACGGCCAGGTCGAGCCGGGTCGGGTCGCTCCACGCGACCATACCGGCGGCCTCGAACCCCTCGAGGGCGCGGCTGAGCAGCTGCTCGGCCTGCTCCCAGCGGTCCAGCGCGGAGTAGTCCCGGCCGAGGTGGTAGAGCGTGTGCACCCGGTACATCGTGACGATGCCCTCGGACTGGCCGGAGAGTCCGGTGCCGCACAGCCGCTCGCTCTCCTGATGGATGGCCAGCGCCTCCTCCGCCCGCCCCATGGACCGCAGATGGGCGCCCAAGGCGATGAGCGTCGACAGCTCCGCCGGCCGGCTCTGCGATGCGGGGCTCTTCCGATGGCAGGCCGCGGACTCCTTCAGCCACGCCACCGCTTCCCCGGCCCGCCCGAGGTGGTGCAGGGCCCCGGCCCCGTAGCCGTGGGCCCAGCCGGCCTGAAGGAGATCGCCGGCCTCGCGGGCGGCTGTCAGGGCCTCGCGGGCCGCCGCCAGGCCCGCCGTGTAGTCGTGGACGCACAGATTGCAGGACCAGGCGAGGTAGTTGAGGTGCACGGCCCGGTCGCGGTGGCTGCCGAGTGCCCGCGCGGCGGCCACCGAGCAGCGGAACACATCCGCCCACTGCTCCCAGTGCTGGGTGAGGTCCGAAAACCAGTGCATGGCTTCCACGGTGTCCAGGACCTCCTGGTGGTGCCCGTCCGCGAGGGCCTGCCGCAGCGCACCCATCCACTGGGCCCGCTCGGCCTCCAGCCAGCCGCGCGCCTCGTCCGCGTTCCTGGGCGCGGTGGGCGGATGCGGATCACCTTCGGGCGAGCGCTCGCTGTCGTAGTGGAGCGCCGCCGCCCGGGCCCGGGCCAGCGTCCAGAGAGCCGCGTGCTCCCGCGCGCCCGACAGCTCGGCGGGGTCGTCCTCGGCCAGCTGCTCGGCGGCGAACAGCCGCAGCAGATCGTGGAAGCGATAGCGCTCGGCAGCCGGATCGGGCTGGAGCAGCCCCCTGTCGGCAAGACTTTCGGTGAGCAGCCGAGCCGTGCGCAGCGTGCACCCGGCCAGCAGCGCCGCGGTCCGAGGGGAGAAGTCCACGCCGTCGGCGAGGGTCGCCCTCCGCAGTATCCGCTGTGCGTTCGGGGCGAGTTGCCGGTACGACAGCGAGAACGCCGCCCGCACCTCCAGATCCCCGGCCCGCAGGGCGTCCAGCCGGCGCTCCTCGTCGCCGAGTTGCGAAACCAGGCGTCCGAGCCGCTCGCCCGGCCGGGCGGCCAGCCGCTGCGCCGCGATCCGCATGGCGAGGGGCAGCTGCCCGCACAGATCGCTCAGATCACGTGCCGCCTGGGGCTCCGCCGCCACCCGCTCGGCACCGATCGCCCGGCCGAGCAACGCCACCGACTCCTCACGCCGCAGCACATCGAGCGCGATCCGGTGCACACCCTCGAGTCCGGTCAGCGCGCAGCGGCCGGTCACCAGGGTCAAGGCCGGCCCCGACACGGGCAGCAACGGTCTGACCTGCGCCTCGTCCGCGGCGTTGTCCAGAACGATCAGTATCCGCCGTTCCGCGACGGTCGCCTGGAACAGTGTCGCAAGGCTCTCGCGCTCGTGCGGCACGGCGGACTCCCCGGCCCCGAGCACGCGCAGCAGGCGCCGCATCACGTCGTGCGGTTCGGCCGGATCGGGCTGCGTGCCCCGCAGATCGACGGCGAACTGCCCGTCCGGGAAGTGCCCGGCCAGGCTGTGCGCCGCCCGCACGGCGAATGCGGTCTTGCCCAGCCCTGGCTGCCCGGTCACCAGCACCACCGCCGGATGCGCGGGACCGGCCTCGTCCGCCACCGCCCGCAGCCGCGCCAGTTCGGCCTCGCGGGCCGTGAAGTCCCGTACGTCACGCGGCAGCCGGAGCCCCGTCGGCACCGCGGGCACCGAGCGCGGTCGCGGACGCCCCAGAGCCGCCGCCCGCTCCAGAGCCTCCGCGTCGGCCGCGTCCGGGGACAGCGCCGTCACCAGCGCGGCGACTGTATGGCGCTGCGGACCACGGGTACGCCCGCGTTCCATGTCGGCCAGCGCCCGCACGCTGATCCCCGCCCGGTGTGCGAGGGCCTCCTGACTGAGCCCGGCGCGCTTGCGCAGGCGGTTCAGCAGCGGCCCGAAGTCCGCGGGGGCACCGGCAGGGGTGTGCATCGTGTGTTCTCCGGTGCTGGGCCGGCGGCCGAACGGGAAGGGGGCAGGGCAGGAGCGGGACCGGCGAGGGCCGGTCCGGCAGAAGTGCGCGGAACGTACTTCCGCCGGTAGGACTGCCTCGTGGCGCACATGGTTCCGATGGTGGACTGACCGGGCTCGTCCTCGTTCCCCGTCTTCCCGCCTGGAGCTGGTCATGTTTGGAAAGATCGCGCGTGCGGCCATGGTCGCCGCGCTCGCGCTGACGCCCGTTCTCGGAGCGACGTCCCCCGCTTCCGCGTACACGCTGCCCGACATCCCGCTTCCGCCCGCGGGCGACGACGGCCGCGACCAGGTGCACAAGGACTGCGACGCGGCGTCGATCGTCTCGCCCGGTCACGGCGGTGTCGGCTCCGGGCTGACTTCGTGCATCCTCGCCTCCCAGGAGGACGAGGCGAGGACCAAGGCGACGCGCGGACACTTCGTCCAGGCGATGCTGTCGTTGATCGACGCCGAGGTCGGCAACTGGTACAACGTCATGATCTTCGACGTCAAGGGCGACAACGCCTTCGGTGACTCGTGGTTCACCCATCCCTACCGTGAGAACTTCCAGGACGTCGCCTTCACGATGGACGTCAAGTGGGACGACCCGACGTCGCGCGAGGACCAGACTTTCCGTATCTGGATCTTCTCCGGTGGCGGCAGCTTCGAGAACCCGGGTGACGGCGGCTGGATCAACTGGGGCTTCTCCGGGAACTACACGCGCGCGACCCGGGCCGCCACGATCGCCAGCAAGAACGGGAAGTCGCAGTACGTGGACTTCTCCCCGACGTACGTACCCAACGTCCCCAACGGCGGCATCAATGTGCCGGGCCGCTCCCCGATGGTCCCCGTGGGTCCGGACATCCCGCGCCTGCACCCGGAGGGCGAGGAGACTCCCCAGCATCCCCTTCTTTCCACCGCTGCGGCTGCCGCGGGCCCGCCGGCCATCGTCCCCGTCTACGTGCGCACCCAGAACGGCCTCACCGCCGTGCCGAACGCTCCCAAGGCGGGCGCGAAGATCGTTGCCGGGAAGTACGGCACCCCGGGCGCGCTGTGGGTGGTGACGCCGCTGTCCAACGGCCGCTACCGGATCGACAACGGCCTCGGTCTCTCCCTGACGACGAACACGACGACCTACGAGGCGAACCTGTCGCCGTGGAAGGGCAGCTCGACGCAGCAGTGGCAGGTCCTCCCCAACAGCTCGGGGTCGTTCCAGGTCCGCAACTCCAGCCAGGACTGCCTCACGTTCGACAAGGACTACAAGACCCTGGGCGTCTGGACGTGCGACGGCTCGCAGGACCAGCAGTTCGCGATCACGCAGTAGGCGGCGTCCGCCGGCACGAGCCGCCCGGGGCAGAACGGATGCCCCGGGCGGCTCGTGCACGTTCTCGCGTACGCCGGTGGGTCCCGTAGCCAATACGTACGCGAGACGCCCCTAAGGGCTGTCCCGCAATTACTGGCGGGACAGCCCTTAGCGCATCGCGTTCCGCCACACCGTCACATCGACCGTGATGTAGTCGCTCGGCGAGTCCTCCGGCGAGTGGCCCTGGTACGTCACCAGCGCCATGTGCCCGGTGCCCGTGGTCACGCAGACCTGCCGCCCCTTGGACAGCTTGCTGGTCTCGATGGACGTGGCGAACCGCGTCTCCGCGCGGCACACGTCCAGCGACCCGGCCTGTCCGGGGTCGAGCAGCGTGAGCTTGCCCCCCTCGCTCTCCGCCTCGATGTAGCCGCCGGAGTCGTACGTCAGCTCGTACCCGTCGTCCTCGCCGTCCTGCGGCCGCACATCCTCGTCCCCGAAGGTGAGGTGGTAGCCCTTGGTGAGGTTGATGCCCGGGTAGTCGGCCGGCGTCGGGTCCGACGTGGCGGGGCTCTGGCCGTCCGGCTCCTCCGTGCCGCCGTCGTCACCCGATGCGGTGGGGTCGCCGGTGGGCTTCGGACTCGTCTTCGGCGAAGCCGAGTTCTTGCCCTGGGCGGTGGTGTCGCTCTGCGACTCCTTGCCGTCGTCCTTGAGCAGGAAGTACGCGGTGCCCCCGCCCGCGATGCCGAACAGCAGCGCGGCGGCGATCGCCAGGGCGGCCACCCGCCCCCGCCGCCGCTTGGGCGGTTCCGGAGCGGCGGCCTGCGGCGTGGGCTGCGTGAGGTGCGACTGCGGCGCGCCGGGCCCGGAGTACGCGGGCGCCGGACCCGGGTATCCGTACGAGGGCTGCTGCGCGGCCGGGTACCCGTACGCGGGCGTCTGCGCGACAGGCGCCGTGGGCGCGCCGTACGTCCCCGGCCCCTGCACCGGCGCGGGCCCCTGCCCCGGCGCCGGGGTGACCGGCGGACCGTACCCCGGCGGCGGGGTGCTCGGCGCCGGCGTCGTGGGCGAATAGGCGGCCGGGGCTGCCGGGGCCGGCGGCGTGGCCGGCGCGGCCGACGGGGGCGGCGGCGTCTGTACGGGGGCCGGTGCGGCGGCCCGGACCGTGATGTCGGCGGCGACCGGCTGCGGCAGCCAGTCCTCGGGCCGCCGCAGCACCGTCTCCGCGTTCGCGGTCTGGCACAGCTGGATCACCTCGGCGACCGAGGGCCGCTCCTGCGGGTCCTTCGCCAGGCAGCGCCCGACCAGCTCCATCAGCCGCTCCGGCACACCGGCGAGGTCCGGCTCCTCGTGCACGATGCGGTAGAGCACCCCGTGCGAGGTGCCCTCGCCGAACGCGGGCGACCCGGTGCAGGCGAACGCCGCGACCTGGCCCAGCGCGAAGATGTCCGTCGCGGCGGTGACCCGGCGCCCGGCGGCCTGCTCCGGCGCCATGAACGACGGGGTGCCGATGGTGACCCCACTGCCCGTGAGCGACGTCGCGTCGGCCGCGTACGCGATACCGAAGTCGATGACACGCGGCCCGTCCGCCGCGAGCAGCACGTTCGACGGCTTGAGGTCGCGGTGGACGATGCCCGCCCCGTGGATGACGTGCAGCGCCTCGGCCATGCCCGCGATCAGCAGCAGCACCGCCTCGACCGGCAGCGCGCCGTGCTCCACGACCGCGTCGGCGAGCGAGGGGCCCGGCACGTACGCGGTGGCGAGCCACGGCTGCGCGCCCTGGGTGTCGGCGTCGATCACGGGCGCGGTGAACAGCCCCTGCACGCGCTGCGCGGACTGCACCTCCTGCGCGAACCGCCGCCGGAACTCCGGGTCCTCACCGAACTCGGGCCGGATCACCTTGATGGCGACGGGCCGGCCGCCGGGCGTGTACGACAGGTACACCTTGCCCATGCCGCCCGCGCCGAGCTTGGCGGCCAGCCGGTAGCCGGCGATGGTGGTCGGGTCGTCGCCCGCCAGGGGCTGGAAGACCTGCGCGTTGCCGCCCTTGCGTGGCTGCTGACCGCTCATGAACTCGAAACTCCCCCGAAGAGCCGCTGCTGTAGACACGGCACTTTATCCAAATCCCCGGGGCGGGGGGTCCTCGCGGACCTACCGGAGCCGTAACGTTCAGCGGGCCGGGGAGAGGCCGAAGCGCACGCCCGTCGCCTGCTCCGACACCTCCCACAGCCGCCGCCCCGTCGCGGCGTCGGCCGCTCCGGCGGACAGCGCGACCCGGGTCGGCGCGCCGCGCAGCTCGCCCCTTCCGTCCGGCCCGATGAACTCGCCGCCCCGCGCGGCCGGTTCGGTCGCCGCGTACAGCTGCGGCAGTGCTCCCTGGTCCGGGGTCTGGGCGAGCGGCCTGAGCACGCGGCCGAAGAGCAGTGCCACCGGGGCGACGGGCCCGTCCGACTGGAGGCCGGTGGCGGTGTAGCCGGGGTGGGCCAGCAGGCTGCGGACCGGGCTGCCGGCCTCGGTGAGCCGGCGGTGCAGCTCGTGGCCGAAGACGGCGTTGGCCAGCTTGGACTGGTTGTAGTAGCCCATCGGCGAGTACCGGCGCTCGCCCGTGAGGTCGTCGAAGTACAGGTGCGCCTTGCGGTGGTTGGGCGAGCTGACGGTGACCACGCGGGGATCGCCGCCCGCCGTCAGGAGGCCGAGCAGCAGACCGGTGAGCGCGAAGTGGCCGAGGTGGTTCGCCGCGAACTGCACCTCGTGGCCCTGCGGGGACAGCGTCCGGGGCGGCGCCATCACCCCGGCGTTGTTGACGAGCACGTCCAGCCGCGCGTGGTCCGCGTGCAGCTTCTCGGCGAAGGCGCGTACGGAATCAAGGTCGGCCAGGTCGAGGCGGCGCACCTCCAGCCGCGCGCCGGGCTGTGCGGCGGTCAGCTCCGCCGCCGCGCGGCGGCCCTTCGCCTCGTCGCGCACGGCGAGGACCACCTGCCCGCCCCGGCGGGCGAGGGCCCGGGTGGTGGCCAGGCCGAGGCCGCTGTTGGCCCCGGTGACGACGAAGACGCGCCCGGTCTGGTCCGGGATGTGCGCGGAGGTCCAGCGTTCCTGCTGTGTCATACGGCACAGGCTGCCCCGCGTGACATCAAGTGTCAAGATGGCATTGAGTGTCACGCAAGGCATGAAGTACCGTGAGGAGGTGAGCACTCCCCGAACGTCCCTGGCCGAGCGCAAGCGCCGGCTGGTCTCCGACGAACTGACCGAAGCGGCCCTCCAGTTGCTGGCCCTGAAGGGCTTCGACGCGGTCACCGTCGACGAGATCGCGGCGGCGGCGGGCGTCTCGAAGCGGACGTTCTTCCGCTACTTCGCGTCCAAGGAGGACGTGGTCGTCCAGTTCCTGGCCGACATGGGCACCGGCATCCGCGCCGAACTGGCCGCCCGCCCCGCCGGCGAGCCGCCCTCCGTCGCCCTGCGGCACGCGGTCTGGGTCCCGCTCGGCGAGTGCGCCGACCACGGGGACCGTGCGCTGCGCGTCGTACGCCTGATCCTGCGTACGCCCGCGCTGCTGGCGCGCTTCCTGGAACGCCAGGCCCGGTGGCGCGAGGACCTCGCGCGGGAGCTGGCCGAGCGCCTGGGGACCGACGCCGATACGGACCTCTACCCGGGGCTGGCGGCGGGCATGGCGCTGAACGCCTTCGACGCCGTACTGCACCGCTGGAGCGCCGACGGCTCCACCGAAACCCCGGCGGACCTGACCGACCGCGCGTTCGCGGTGATCGCCCCGGCGCTGGACGCGGTGGCCGGGGAGGGCGCGGTCTGAGGGCTGTCCCGCAATTCCTGGCGGGACAGCCCTCAGCCACCGGAGGCCGCTATTCCCGTTGCCTGCCACGGACGCCCGTTCGATCATGGACGGCCGACGGCCCCGACGCAGTGGCCGTTCCCCGGACGAAAGGCCGTACGTGCGCAAGCTCGTGTACTTCATCGCCGCGACCCTGGACGGCTTCATCGCCGGGCCGGACGGCTCCGACCCCACCGGCCCCGACGGCTTCTGGCCCATCCCGGAGGACTACCTCCAGCACCTGATCGCCGAGTACCCGGAGACGCTGCCCGGCCCGGCGCGGGCCGCGCTCGGCGTGACGGCGGAAGGTACCCGCTTCGACACGGTCCTGGAGGGCAGGCGCTCGTACGAGATCGGCCTCGACGCCGGCCTCACGGACGCCTACCCGCACCTGCGGCACCTCGTGTTCTCCCGCACCCTGGGCGAGAGCCCGGACCCCGCAGTGGAGCTGGTGTCGGGCGATCCGGTCGCGCGCGTACGGGAGTTGAAGCAGGAGGACGGCAAGGACATCTGGCTCGTCGGCGGCGGCGAGCTGGCCGCGTCCCTCTACGGGGAGATCGACACCCTGATCCTGAAGCTGAGCCCGACGACGATCGGGGCGGGCATCCCGCTGTTCGGGCGGAAGGCGGTGTTCGACCCGTGCGCCTGGACCCTCACGGACCACACGGTCCTGGCGAGCGGCGCGGCGTATCTGACGTACGAGTGCGCCACCGCGACGGTCAAGGTCACCGTCATCGACTGATTCCCGGCGCCGGCCGGCGGGGGCGTACGGCCCCCACCGGCCGGCTCCGTGTCACGCGACGGCGCAGGCCGCGCCGCTGAGGGTGAACGCGGCCGGTGCCGCGTTCGTGCCGGTCTGGCTGCCGGTGAAGCCCACGGTCACCGTCCCGTTCGGGGCGATCGTGGAGGTGTACGAGGCCGGCGCGACGCTCACCGAACCGCCGGTCTGCGTGGGCGTACCGCCCCACATGTTGGTGATCGTCTGCCCGTCGGCGAAGGCGAAACCGAGCGTCCAGCCGTCGATGGCGGCGGTGCCGGTGTTGCGGATGGTGATCTCGCCCTGGAAGCCGCCCTGCCACTGGCCGACCACCTTGTAACCGACCGAGCAGCTGCCGGCCGGGGTCGTCGAGCCCTCGTCCGTGGTGACGTTCACGACGGCCGACCGCGCCGAGCGGTTGCCGGCCGCGTCCCGTGCGTAGACCGCGAAGGAATACGCGGTGCCGGCGCTCAGGCCCGTGACGGTGACGCTCGTGGTGCCCGACGAGGCGACCGTGGTCTCCGTGGTGCCGCTGACGCGGACGACGTCGTAGCCGGCGACGGCAACGTTGTCGGAGGAGGCGGCCCAGGTCAGCTTCGCCGAGGTGTCCGTCACGGCGGAGGCGGCAGGCGTGCCCGGGGCGGTCGGCGCCTCGGTGTCCTCGGACGCGCCGCCGTAGACCGTGGCCTCGTGGGAGGTCTGGGCGATGCCGTCGGCGCCGTGGAAGATGCGCTCGCCCCAGGAGCTGAGCCGCGCCGGGTCGAAGCCGATCGTCAGGTCGAGGACCGGGTCGGTGTTGCCGCTCCAGGACCAGGCGATCCAGCCGAGACCGAGGCGCTGGGCCTCGGACATCATGGTGTCCTCGTCCGGGTCCCCGTACTGGTCGGCGGGACCGCCGAACTCACCGATGACCAGGGGCAGTCCGGCGTCCACGAAGGCGTTCAGATAGTCGGTGACCTTCTGGGCGGTGTTGTAGACGCTGTACATGTGGATCGAGAAGAGCAGGTTGCCGGTCGAGTCCGCGTCGTAGACCGCCTGGGCGTTGTCCCGCATGACGTTCTGCCAGTCCTGGCCCCAGTTGGGCGCGTCCACCATGATCGTGTGCGCGAACCCCGCCGCGCGCAGCTTCTTGATCGCGGCGGTGGTGGGGGCGGTCCAGCCGGCCGGGTCGGTGTTGCCCCAGGGCTCGTTGCCGATGTTGATGACGACGTAGTCCTCCTGGCCCTGGAGGACGTCCTTCAGGGAGATCCAGTAGTCGGCCGCGTGGTCCAGCGTCCCGGCGGCGGAGTCCTCGCCGTACCCGGTGGTGTCGTGCACCTCCAGGACGCAGATGAGCCGGTTCGCCTTGCAGTCGGCGATGACGGCGGCGACGTCGTCCGGCCCGTTCCTGCTCCAGCGATAGCCGTCGGAGAGCACGACGCGGACGGTGTTGGCGCCGGTCGCCTTGATGTCGGCCAGTGACTGGGTCTCGCCCGGGTACCAGGTGTGCGCGTGGTTGACCCCGCGCATGATGAAGTCGTTGCCGTTGCCCTCGGTCAGCCGGCCGTCGCTGATGTGCAGGCCGGTGCCGGCGGCTGCCTGCGCGGGGGCGAGGCCGCCGAGCGCGAGGAACCCGAGCAGGGTGGCCAGGACGGTGAGGAGGACGGTGGCGGGGCGCTTCGCCGTATGTCTCGCTGTACTCACTGCGGCTCCAGAGGGGGGAGGAGGAGAGGCGGACGCACCGGTGTGGGAGCGCTCCCACACCGGTGCGCATCCATGAAGCCATTCAGTCAGGGGCACGTCAAGAGATCGGACGGACCGGCTTGGCGGCGGCCGTCCTCAAACTTTTCCCGCCGGACTGTCGGATTCGCCGGACGCCGTTCGTCGTCCTCATGAAACGTTCGCAACGGCAGCAAGGAGAACGGTCATGAAGTACGTGTTGTTCATCGCCACCGACCCCGCCGGGGAGCGCGCCGAGGAGGACGTGGAGGCATGGGCCGAGAAGTGGAACGGGCGCGGCGTCCGGCTGGAGGGGATGCCGCTCAAGCCGGTCGGGGAGACGGCCACGGTGCGCGTCCGCGGGGGCGATGTCCTGGTCACCGACGGCCCGTTCGCCGAGACGGCCGAGTGGATCGCCGGCTACGACCTCCTGGAGGCGGCCGACCTCGACGAGGCGATCGAGGTCGCCGCCTCGCACCCGATGGCGACCGCCGGCCGCATCGAGATCCGCCCCGTCGAACCGGTCGACCACGGCCCCGGCACGGACAACGTCCCGCACGAGGGCGACGCGCCCGCCTCCCGCTTCCTCGCCATCGTGCGCACGGACCCGGCCGCGCCGCAGCACACCCCGGACCCGGCCGCGGTGGCCGCGTGGGTACGCGACGGCCTGGCGTCCGGCCGCTACCTCGGCGGCGAGCACCTGAGCCCGGTGGAGGACGCGACGCTCGTACGGCGTCGCGGGGGCGAACTCCTGATCACGGACGGGGCGTACGCGGACGTGGCGGAGTGGGTCGCGGGCATCGTCTTCGTCGACGGCGACCGGGACCAGGCGCTGGAGTATGTGGGGCGGTGTCCGATGGCCCGGTCGGGTGCGGTGGAACTGCGGGAGTTCTGGGGTGACGTGGGGTGAGTACGGGGGAGCCGGGGGCCGTACACGGGCCACGCGCGGGGAGCGCCGGACCGGCGGAGACGCGTGCCGGGGGCGCCGGACCGGCGGAGCTGCGTGCCGGGGGCGACGGATCGGCGGAGCTGCGCGCCGGGGGCGACGGATCGGCGGAGACGCGTGCCGGGAGCGCCGGATCGGCGGAGACGCGTGCCGGGAGCGCCGGATCGGCGGAGACGCGTGCGGGGGGCACCGGATCGGCGGAGACGCGTGCGGGGGGCACCGGATCGGCGGAGCTGCGTGCCGGGAGCACCGCGCCGGCGGAGACGCGCGCCGAGGGCACCGCGCCGGCGGATGTGCGGGCGGCGCTTGCCTCGGCGTACCGCGACGAGTGGGGCGTCGTCTTCGGCACGCTCGTGCGGCTCACCGGCGACTGGGAGCTGGCCGAGGACTGCGCGCAGGACGCGTTCGCCCGTGCGCTGCCGGCCTGGGAGCGCGACGGGGTCCCGCGCAGACCGGGCGCGTGGCTGGTGACCGCCGCCCGGCGCCGCGCCGTCGACGTACTGCGCCGGCGTACGACGGAGCGGGACCGGATCGCGGAGGCGGCGGCGCGGGAGGAGGCGTACGAACCGGGCCCGCCCGGCGACGAGCGCCTCCGGCTCATCTTCACCTGCTGCCACCCGGCGCTCCCGCTCGAAGCCCGGGTGGCCCTCACCCTGCGCGCGGTCGGCGGGCTCACCACACGCGAGATCGCTCGCGCGTTCCTGGTCGGCGAGGACACCGTCTCGCAGCGCATCCTGCGCGCCAAGCGGAAGATCGCGGCGGCGGGCATCCCGTACCGTGTCCCGCCCCCCGGCGCACGCGCGGAACGGCTGGGCGGGGTCCTCGCCGTGCTGTACCTGATCTTCACGGAGGGCTACGCGCCCAGCGACGGCAGCACCACCCGCGACCAGCTCGCCGAGGAGGCCGTCCGCCTGGCCCGCCTCGTCGTGGCGGAGGCCCCGGACGAGCCGGAGGCGCGCGGCCTGCTGGCACTGCTCCTGTTCCAGCACTCCCGCCGCGCCGCCCGGCTCGACGAGGACGGCGGCCTGGTCACACTGGAGCACCAGGACCGGTCGCGGTGGGACCGGGAGATGATCGCCGAGGGGGCGGAACTGGTCCGGGAGGCGGCGGCCGGCGTCGTGGAGGGAGGCTTCGCGGCCGACGTGACGGGCCCCGGGCCCCTCCGCGCCGAGGGCGCGGGCCTCGCCCGCGGGGCGCTTCCGGCGGGCGGTCCCTACGCGCTCCAGGCCGCGATCGCCGCGCGGCACGCCCTCGCCCCGGACGCCGCCGCGACCGACTGGGCGGCGATCGTGGCCCTGTACGACCGCCTGCTCGCCCTGCGTACGAACCCGGTCGTCGCCCTCAACCGCGCCGTCGCCCTCGGCCGGCGCGACGGGCCGCAGGCGCAGCTCGACGCCGTCGACGCGCTCGGTACGCCGAGGGAGCTGGCCGGCCACCACGCCCTGCCCGCCGTCCGCGCGGACGCGCTGCGGCGCCTCGGCCGTACGCGGGAGGCGGCGGCGATGTACGAGGCGGCGCGAGCGGCGGCCCCGAACGCCGCGATCGCCCAGGAGTACGCTCTGCGGCTCACCGAGCCGGCACACCCGACGAAGGGAACACCGCACGATGGCTGACGCCGATCACGACGAGATACGCGCCCGGATCGCCGAGGGGCGCGTCTACACCGAGACCGAGGCGGCGTTCCTGGCCCACCGCCGCCGCGCGGACGAGATCTTCGCGTACAACCACACGCCCCCCGGCGACACGGAGCGACGCCGCAAGCTCCTCGTCGACATCCTGGGCTCCGTCGGCGAACGCACCGCGCTCCTGGCCCCGTTCCACGCGGCGTTCGGCAGCAACGTCCACATCGGCGACGACTTCTTCGGGAACGTGAACCTGACGTTCGTCGACGACGTCGACATCCGGATCGGCAACGATGTCATGATCGCTCCGAGCGTGACCCTGACGACGACCGGACACCCGCTCCACCCCGCGCGCCGGGCGGACTTCGGCCGGTTCTCGGAGCCGATCGTGATCGAGGACAAGGTGTGGATCGGCAGCAATGTCGTGGTCCTGCCCGGCGTCCGTATCGGCTACGGCTCGGTCATCGGCGCGGGGAGCGTGGTCAGCCGCGACATCCCCGCGATGAGTGTCGCGCTCGGTACGCCGTGCCGGGTGGTCCGCCCCGTCACGGACGCGGACCTCGCCACCCGCGCGTAGGGGCCCGCCTACCAGGCCCCGTGGTACCGGACGCCCAGGATCAGGGCGGCGATCGCCGTGGCCAGGAACACGATGCCGCCGGCGATGTCGCGGGAGCCGACGCGCAGATGGGCGATGATCGCGCCGATGAAGTAGAGGATCAGCCCGGACGCGGCGAGCGTACCGAGGGCCGGCACGGCGAACCCGGCGGCCAGCCCCAGCGTGCCCGCGGCCAGCAACAGCCCCAGTACGGGGACGTATCTGCGGGGGATCCCCTTCATGTCGGCCTGGGACTTGGGGTATTCGTGCCCGATGAGATAGGTCACGGCCGCGGCGCCGTTGAAGAGGATGCCGAGGATGGTGACCGTGAGGTAGGCGGTGCGCACGTCTTCTCCGCTTCTGAGGGGGAGGGCCGGCGGCCCGGCTCTCCTCACCCGACGATCCACGGCCTCGTTCTGTGAGGTGGGCGGCGGGCCGGGGCGCAGCCGGCCGGGGCGGGCTCGGGCGAGCCCGCCCCCGGACCTCGGGGCTACGGGCCGAGGAACGGAGGCCCTAGCCGATCGGTCCGGCCCCGGTGGCCGCGACGGACAGCTCCCAGAGCCGTGCGGCCGAGGCCGGATCGACGGCGTACCGGCGGACCCAGCCGTCGCCCTTCGGGTCGTCCTCCTCGGTGACCCGGGCCACCTCGCAATCCTCCAGGTAGAGTCCGCCGCGGCCGGCGAGGAGCGGGGAAGTCGCCGCCCACAGGCCGGTGGCGGCGCCCTGCGACGGGGACTTGAAGCCCTCGCCGATCACGGTTCCCTGCTCGTCCACCCAGCCCAGATCGACCTGCTCGCGGTGCGTCAGCTCCCGTTGGAGGCCGGTGATGATGCTGCCCGGGTGGAGCGCGAACGCCCGGACCCCGTCGCCGCGGCCGAGGGCGTCCAGGTGGACGGCGAACAGGACGTTGGCGGTCTTGGCCTGGCCGTACGCCTGCCAGCGGTCGTAGCCGGTACGGAAGTGCGGGTCGTGCCAGCGGAAATCGGTGATGCCGTGGCCGCCGGAGCTGTAGACGACGACGCGGGCGCCCCGCGCGGCGCGCAGCAGCGGGTAGAGCTCGCTCACCAAGGTGAAGTGCCCGAAGTGATTGGCGGTGAGCTGGTACTCCCAGCCGGGCCCGACACGACGCTCCGGGGTGACCATCACCCCGGCGACGGCCATGAGGAGGTCGAGGCGGCCGGCCGTCTCCCGGATGTGCGCGGCGGCGGAGCGGACGCCGGCGAGGTCGGTGAGGTCCATGGGGACGATCTCGCAGGCCTCGCCCCGAAGTCCGGCGAGTGCCTCGCGGGCGGCCTCGGGCCGGCGCGCGGGCACGATGACCCGGGCGCCGGCCGCGGCCAGGGCCCGCACGGTCTCCAGCCCGAGGCCGGAGTAACCACCGGTGACGACGGCGGTCCTGCCGGAGAGGTCGGCCCCGGCCATGACGTCCTGGGCGGTGGATGCCGCGGAGTAGGGCGAGTTGACGGGTTGCTGCATGGTGCTGGTCCGGATGCTCATGCCGGAAAGCTACGAGCTGGAGCGGGGTCTAGATCAAGCCCCGAGGTGGGCCGCACGGCGACGACCGGCCGGGCCGCGCCTGCGGGGACGCGTACGCCACGGACGGGGCGGCACCAGCGTGGCGGTACCGGCGTGGCGACACCGGCGTGGCGGCACCGGCGTGGCGGCACCGGCGTGGCGGCACCGGCGTGGCGGCCTGGGCCAAGGCGCGCCGGTCAGCTCCGCCGGGCACCCGGACGCTCCGTGAGCAGCTCCGCCAGCCGGTCCGCGAAGGCGGTGATCCACTCCAGTTCCGGCCCGCCCCGCGCGACCCGGAACCCGTGCCGCCGGGCCCAGAACGCGGCCTGCACCGCATGCAACTGGGCCCAGCGCAGGACGCGTTCACGGTCGAGCTCGGCCGCGTCCGCGTACACGTCCACGATGCGGTGAGCGGCCCGGCCCAGATCGTCGCCCGCCCCCGCGAGGGCGTACGCACGGGACTTGAGCAAGGTGCCGGCGTCGTACGCGGGATCGCCCGCGTACCCCTTGGGATCGACGGCCAGCCACGGTTCGCGCTCCGCCCGCAGGATGTTCCGCCCGTGCAGATCGCCGTGCACGAGCGTGTCCGGCTGCTCACGCCCCAACTCCCTCACGGTGGCGAGGGCGGCGTCCAGCACCCGGCGCGGCAGGGCGTGGGGCAGCTCGGCGGCGTCCTCGCGCAGCGCGTCCTCCCACTCCCCGGCGCGGTCGCTCAGCCGGGGAAGCCCGTCCGGCGCGGGCACGGCCAGCCGCCGCCCGAGCCGCGCGGCGACGGTCACCACGTCGTCCCCGTCGGCCACCTCGGCGAGCGTCGCCGGCTGCGCCCGCTCCAGCAGCATCGCGTACCGCGCGTCGTCCCGCTCGTACAGCGATACGGCCCCGATCCCGCCCCAGGCGACGAAGGCGTCGGGTTCGTGGTCGTTGCCGGGGTGCGGGAAGGACACCTTCAGCACGGCGGGCGGCGTCGCGTCCCGCCGTACGGGCACGATGATCCCCACGCCCCCGTACATGACCTCACCGTCGGGCGCGCAGCCCCAGCGCCCGGCCAGCTCCTCCACGATCGAGGGCAACTCCCGGAGCCAGTCCGCCCCGGCGGTCCCCTCGCGGGCGATGGTGGTCCGCGCGAACTCCTCAGGAATCACGGTCATCCGGGCACCCTACGCGGGGCGGGGGCGGGCAGCGGAAGACCCCGTCGGGGCCTCGGCGCAGTGGGGTCCTCCGCCGAATCCGGTCGGCGCGGCGGTTCAGGACTGCTGCTGTTGCCGACCGGCCTGCTTGACGACCCTGTCCGTCACGTCGACCGTGTCCCCGGCGCCGCCGAACCGAAGGAGACCCGCACCGATGACCGTGACCATCCGCCCCGCACACCGGGACGACATCCCCGCGCTGGCGGACCTGATCGAGGAGATCGAGCGCTTCTACGGAGCGACGGAGATCCAGCCCCTCGCGGAGCGCCGCACGCAGATCGAGGCAGCGTTGTTCGGCACCGCCCCGTTCGCCCACGCGCTGGTCGCGGACTCCGGGGACGGCGACCTGGCGGGGATGGCCGCCTACGCGTTCCTCTGGCCGGCGACGGGGACCACACACGCCCTGTTCCTGAAGGAGCTGTACGTACGGGAGCCGGCCCGCCGAGGCGGTGTCGGCGCCCGCCTGATGGCAGAACTCCGCGCCGTCGCGACCGCCCGTCCGGGGTGCGGCCGGATGGAGTGGATGGCGGACACGTCCAACCCGCGGGCCCGGCGGTTCTACGCGTCCCTGGGGTTCGAGGAGGTGGCAGGGAAGGTCGTGTACCGGATCGGTGCGGCGAGGGAGGGGTGAGGCGGGTGGAGGCGGACCGGCCGGACCCGATGAAGCCGCAGCGTGCGGGGGAGGGGCCCGATGCCGCGTGAACAGGGCCGCTCCAGGAACGTCCGGGCGGCGTAGCCTGGCCGCCATGTCCTCCCGCCCCGCCTCCCACCCGCTGACCCTGCGCCCGCTCCGCTTCACGCAGGAGGAGATCGACGAGGTCGTCGCTCTCTACGCGAGCAACCCGGCGTACTGGCGTGCGGCGGGCGAGTACGACCCCGACGACATCCGGGCGTCGCGCGTCGAGGCGGATCTGCGGGAGGAGGCCGCGACGGAGGGCGGCGAGGTGCTGCTCGCTCGCGACGGGGAAGGGTGCCTCGCCGGGCTCGTCTGTCTGCTCGACCGGCACCCCAGGGACGGGCTGCCCTGGATCGGTCTGCTGATGGTGGACGGCGGCTCCCGCCGTACGGGGGTCGGGCGCCGTCTCGCCGGGCTGGTCGAGGACCGGTTCCGGGCCGGGCGGCGGAGCGGGCTCCGGCTCGCCGTGCTGGAGAACAACCCCGATGCCCTCGCGTTCTGGGGCGCGCTCGGCTGGCAGGAGGTCGACCGCCGCGCCGACACCGCCCACGGCCGGCCGTGCATCGTCATGCACAAGCAGCTGGCCTGAGCGGAGGGCACGGGCGGCCGGCCCGTCAGGGGACCAGGACGAGCCGTCCGCGTACACCCCCCTCGGCCAGCAGGCGGTGCGCCCGCGCCGCCTCCTCCAGCGGCAACGTCTCGGCCACACGCGTCGTGAGCCGGCCGGTGGCGGCGAGGGACGAGAGCCGGCCCAGGGCGGCCGCGTCACCGGCCACCCACTGCTCGTGCACCCGGACACCCCGCAGCGGTACGGGGGCCGCGCCCCCGATGACGGAGACGAAGGCGCCGAAATTGCGGACGGCCCCCAGCGCGGGCAGCCCCAGCACGGCCGCGTCCAGGGCGGCATCCACACCACCGGGCACCAACTCCCGTACCGAGCGCGCGAGATCGGTCGAGCGCGGCACGAACCACCGCGCCCCCGCCTTCCGGACGAACGGCTCGTCCCTCTCCGCCGCCACCCCCGCCACGGCAACTCCGCGCTGGGCCGCGAGCTCCACCGCGTACCCGCCGACCGCCCCCCGCCGCCCCCGTCACCAGCAGCGTCCGACCGGGCTCCAACCCCAGCAGGTCAAGGGATTGTTGTGCGGTGAGCGCGTTCAGCGGAAGGGTGGCGGCCTCGACGGGGGAGAGCCCTTCGGGGGCGTACGCGACGGTGCCGACGTCCAGTACGACGTACTCAGCGTAGGTGCCGAGCGAGACGCCCAGCCGGTCCTGGATGCCGATCACGGGGTCACCGGGAGCGAACTCCGTAACGCCGGGCCCCACTTCGTCGATCCGGCCGGCGACGTCCCACCCGATGCCGATGACCTCGCGGGGCTCCATCAGCCCGGCCTCGATCAGGGCGCCCGAACGGGTGGCGAGATCGACGGGGTTGACGGCGGCGGCCTCGACGCGGACGCGTACCTGCCCCGAACGGGGCACCGGCACGGGTACGTCACTCAGCTCCAGCGCTTCCGGCCCGCCCACCGTCCGTACCACGACCGCGCGCATGCGCGTCTCCTCCCGTGTGCCGGTCGCATCGGCCTTGATGACCGAGGCGTTCCGATGTCGACGACCCTAGGGAGAGCTACTCTCCATAGGGAAGTAGGCACTTCAAGGTGCCCACCGCACGGGAAGGTGAGCCATGAAGCAGACCCGCACCGAGGCCCGAGCCGCGTACGACGCCTACCTCGCAGAGTGCCCGGCCCGCCAACTGCTGGACCGCATCAGCAACAAGTGGGTCAGCCTGATCGTCAACGCCCTGGCCGACGGCCCGCAGCGCTACACCGACCTGGCGCGCACCCTGGTCAGCGTCAGCCAGAAGATGCTCACCCAGAGCCTCCGCACCCTGGAACGCGACGGCCTCCTCACCCGCACGGTCACCCCGACGATGCCGGTCCGCGTCGACTATGCCCTGACCTCGCTGGGCGAGAGCCTGGTCCCGGTGATGCGGACGATCAAGGCATGGGCCGAGCAGAACATGGACGAGGTCCTGGAGGCGCGGACGGAGTACGACGGGGCGAGGGCCGCGGCCGATCCGGCGTGAGGCCGCCCTGCCGGGCGTACGGAAGCCCCACCGGGTACGACGCGAGAGGGTTGTTGCCCTCAACTGCGTTGTATATCAGCGGTATGAGCGTCGGGGTCGTTATGCCGGATTGCGCGAAAGCGGCCAGAAGCCGCACCCCCGCGAGCTAAGGTCGCAGGCCACAAAGCCTGCTCCCCGCACGCGCGGGGATGGTCCCGTTTCCTGGGCGTGGTCGGCGGCGCGCTCGCTCTGCTCCCCGCACGCGCGGGGATGGTCCCCTGACGTTGGCCGCCACCCTCCGCGAACACCTCTGCTCCCCGCACGCGCGGGGATGGTCCCCGATGTGGAGCGTGCCGCTCTCGCCTTGACCCTCTGCTCCCCGCATGCGCGGGGGCGCCCAACCTCATTGGTTCTACAGTCGGAGTGACCGCTCGTGGGCGTGTGCGTTGGTGGCGGATGGGGCGGCGGAGGCTCGGGTGTGGCAGCAGGGGGCACGACGGTTGTGGGACGAGGTGACGTCTGCGTACGGCTGGTGGGTGGGGGCGGGGCGGCCGGGGTGGTCGCGGTTCGGGCTCTCGGTGAGCGGGGCGGGGGAGCGGGTTTGGGTCGATGGCGGGAGTGACGACTGCCCAGAGACAATCGGACCGGGCGGTGGGGCGGCTCACCCCGGACTGCGGCATATGCCCGCAACTTGAGTGTTGAGACGGTTATGCCGGACTGTGTGAAAGTGGTCAGAAACTGCACTTGCGCGGTGTAAAGCCGCAGGTCGCTAAGACTGCTCCCCGCACGCGCGGGGATGGTCCCGGGTCAGGGTCCGGGTCCGGCTTCTCGTGCTCCTGCTCCCCGCACGCGCGGGGATGGTCCCTCTTTCACGTCAAAACCCGTAAACGGGCCCTTCTGCTCCCCGCACGCGCGGGGATGGTCCCGCGACCAGCGAGGCGACCGTGGGCGGGCAGGCCTGCTCCCCGCACGCGCGGGGATGGTCCCTTCCAGGTCAGCCACTGGGCGCATAAGCGACGCTGCTCCCCGCACGCGCGGGGATGGTCCCCCCGTGCTGGGTAACGGCTCGTTGGCTGGGCACTGCTCCCCGCACGCGCGGGGATGGTCCGTGGCCCTCGTCCAGGTCGACGGCCCGACCGGCTGCTCCCCGCACGCGCGGGGATGGTCCCATTCCGCGAAGGGTCGTGCCGGCGGTCTGGCCCTGCTCCCCGCACGCGCGGGGATGGTCCCAACACGATCGCCAAGGAGGCAGACAAGTGGATCTGCTCCCCGCACGCGCGGGGATGGTCCCGGCGATGCGCGGGTTTGAGACGTGGTGCGCGACTGCTCCCCGCACGCGCGGGGATGGTCCCCGAGGGCCCGCACGCGGGGCCGCCGCACTACACTGCTCCCCGCACGCGCGGGGATGGTCCCCAGGAGGCGAAGAACCTCCGGCAGCGCCTGAACTGCTCCCCGCACGCGCGGGGATGGTCCCGAGCGTGAACGTGATGTTTGATCTCCCGTCGACTGCTCCCCGCACGCGCGGGGATGGTCCATCCGGTCCACACGAGCGCGGCGCCGCCGCCCACTGCTCCCCGCACGCGCGGGGATGGTCCCTGCGGGCCGCGCTCGAAGCGGGGCCGGCCAAACTGCTCCCCGCACGCGCGGGGATGGTCCCCAGGGCACGGACGTCGTGCTGGACGCGTCCGGCTGCTCCCCGCACGCGCGGGGATGGTCCCCTCGTACCGAAGGCACGGGCACTGCCGGACAGCTGCTCCCCGCACGCGCGGGGATGGTCCCTCCGCAGACAACCGGGTCGGCGTACTGGGACACTGCTCCCCGCACGCGCGGGGATGGTCCCTGGTCCGCTCGCTCATCGCCGCTGTGGAGCCCCTGCTCCCTGCACGCGCGGGGATGGTCCCCCTGGGTCAGAACACTGCGCTACCTCGTCGCGGCGACGCCTGCTCCCCGCACGCGCGGGGATGGTCCCGTGCGGGCCTTCCAGGCCGGTGCCCAGGTGAACTGCTCCCCGCACGCGCGGGGATGGTCCCGCCCGGCGTCGACTACGGCGACGACGGCGGGGCTGCTCCCCGCACGCGCGGGGATGGCCCCCCGGGGGCGTCGCCGTCCCCCAGGAGGAGCGTCTGCTCCCCGCACGCGCGGGGATGGTCCCCAGACTCAGCACAACGTAGGAGTCGTCGGTACCTGCTCCCCGCACGCGCGGGGATGGTCCCGCGCTGGAGTGCTCCGATCCGGCGACGAAGGTCTGCTCCCCGCACGCGCGGGGATGGTCCCGGGGCGGCCACCACCACGTTCACCACGGCAGCCTGCTCCCCGCACGCGCGGGGATGGTCCGATGCACAAGGGCAAGCCCGTTCGGGACGCCGGCTGCTCCCCGCACGCGCGGGGATGGTCCCAGGCCTTCCTGGAGTCCCTGGTCGACGAGTTCAAGCAACTTCACGGAGGCTCTGCTCTTCGCGAATTCCAGGAACAACCCCCGCAAGCCTGCCGCGACTTCGCGGACCGTATGGTTGAACGCGTTCAACGCTTCGGGCGTGGATCAGTAGCGGGAGGCATCAGTGGCAAGCAGGCGCACCATACGGGCCGGGATCGCCGCGCTCTGCGGCCTTGTCCTGGCGGCCTGCGCCGGCCCTGCCCAGTACTACAGCGGCACCGGCGTCCACGATGCCACCGCTGCCCAGGTCGCCGGGCGCTGGGCGAACGTCGAGGGCACCCGCGTCGAACTGCGTGAGGACGGGACGGCGGTGCTCAGGAAGCTCGACGGGCAGGACTTCGACTACGATGCGGGCTGGCGCCTGTCCGGTACCGGGACCTGGCGGCTGGCCGACACCGATGGCGGCCAGGTCGTCCGGCTCGCGCTTAAGACCTCGACGGGGGTGGACGAACGTGCCCAGGAGCCTGCCGATGTGCAGGCCCCGTCCGCGGACACCCGGCCCCCGACCACGTACGACTGGTCCCTCTACGTGGACCGCTCCAAGCGCGAGCGCGAGTTGAAGCTGTTCTTCTTCTACGGGGACCCCGACACCGGCAACACGTATGTACTGACGCGAGCGGCGAAGAAATAGGTCGGCCTGTAGCGGGGTTGCGCGACAACCCGCAGCCGCCCAGCGCCGCGTCAGGTGTCCATGGCAGGTGCCGCGTCCGTAGAACGGCGCGCGGGGCAGCGCGCCCCACCCCGCGGACGCGCCGCCGGGCAGCCGGCCGGCGACCGCCACCGGCAAGGCCCGCCCGGATTCTTCGCTAGCCTGCTGCCGATCGCGTATTGGGCTGAAACGAGGGTGGGAGAGAAGCATCGTGGTGAAGGTCCTTGTCGCAGGGGGAGCCGGATACATCGGCAGCACGGTCGCCTCGGCCTGCATCGACGCGGGTATCACGCCCGTCATCCTCGACAATCTTGTCCGGGGGAGACGCGAGTTCACCGAGGGCCGCGCCTTCTACGAGGGCGACATCGCGGACGGCTCACTTGTCGACCGGATCTTCTCGGAGCACCCGGACATCTCCGCTGTGGTGCACTGCGCCGCGCTGATCGTGGTGCCGGATTCCGTCGCGGACCCGATCGGCTACTACGAGGCGAATGTGGCCAAGAGCCTGGCCTTCGTCAGCCACCTGCACCGCAACGGCTGTGACCGCATCATCTTCAGCAGCTCGGCCTCCATCTATCAGGCCGAGGACGGTTCGCCCGTGAACGAGGACTCGCCGCTGGCGCCGCAGAGCCCCTACGCGCGGACCAAGGCCGTGTGCGAGGAGATGTTCGCCGACATCGCGGTGGCGGGACCGCGCGTGTTGTCGCTGCGGTACTTCAACCCCGTCGGGGCCGACCCGAAGCTGCGTACGGGGCTTCAGCTCAAGCGGCCCAGCCACGCCCTGGGCGTGCTGATCCAGGCGCACGGGGAGGGCCGTCCGTTCCCGATCACGGGAACGGACTATCCGACGCGCGACGGCAGCGGTATCCGGGACTACGTGCACGTCTGGGATCTCGCCGCGGCTCACATCGCGGCGATCGAGCGGTTCGACTCCGTCCTCACGGGATCGAAGCGCTCGATCGCGATCAATCTCGGTACCGGCTCCGGCACCACGGTCCGGGAACTGTGCGCGGCGTTCAACAACGTCGTCAGCACCCCGCTGGCCACTGTCGTCACCGACCGGCGGCCCGGTGACGTGGCCGGCGGCTACACCAGGAGCGATCGGGCGGCCGAGCTGCTGGGATGGACGCCGAAGCTGTCCCTGGAGGACGGCATCCGCTCCGCCCTGGACTGGATCCCGGTGCGTGACGGGCTGTTGAAGGACTGACCGCCGCTCTCGCCTCACCTTCTGCCGGGGCACCGGGCCCCCACCGGCCGCTCAAGCCGCCCCCACCCCGCGCACGCGCAAGGCCGCCCAGGGGGCTCAAGGACCGGTCGTCACCGCGGCCCTCCGGTGAGGAAGCGACGGATGTCCGCCGCCAGGGACGCCATCTGTTCGCCGGCCTCCGACCAGGTGGTCACCGAGGCGCTCCAGCCGGCCTGGGCTTCCGGCCAGGGGCGTGCGGTCCAGGTCAGTCCGACGTGGCCGCCGGAACGGAAGACGGCGGACACCGTGAGGTCACGGTCGTTGTTGTGCCAGGTCCGTTCGCCGTGCCATCCCCGGTAGTCGGCGGCGAGCTCTTCCAGGAACGCGTACAGATCACTGTCCCAGATCCAGGCGACGACCTCGTCGACCCGTGCGGTCAAGCCCGGGGCCTGTAGTTCGACGGCGTAGTGCACGGAGTCCTGGTCGAAGCCGAACCGGTCGGAGAACTCCACACCGATGGCAGGGTTGTCCCGGCAGCGGATCGTCACACAGGGCCCGTCGCTGCGGGCGACGTCGGGGGTGGTCATGGAGGAACGGTAGGGCAGCGGGGTGCGTTCGAGGGCACCGGGATTCACCGGCCGCTGCTGCCGTACGAAATGGCCCGGCCAGTAGGGGAGTTCGACGCCCCCGGCCCGCTCCCGCCCGGCTACCGTGGCCCGCATGACCCGAGCCCCTGCCGACCTCAGCCCCGATCTGATCCGTTCCCTGCTCCGCGACCAGCACCCCGACCTCGCCGGCCACCCCCTGAGCCTCGGCGCGCGCGGCTGGGACAACCAGTTGTGGCGGCTGGGGGACGAGCTCGCCGTGCGGTTGCCGTGGGCGACGGAGTCCGCGGACGAGCTGCTGCTGAAGGAGCACGCCTGGGTGCCCGGTCTCGCCGCGGACCTCCCGTTGCCCGTGCCCGTACCGCAGCGCCTGGGCGTGCCGTCCGAGCGGTTCCCCCGGACGTGGCTGGTCACCACCTGGGTGCCCGGCGAACCGGCCGACCGCGCCCCGGCCACGCGCGCCGAGGATGCGGCCGATGCGTTGGCCGGGTTCCTCACGGCCCTGCACCGCCCGGCGCCCCCCGAAGCGCCCGCCGGACGGGGGCGCGGTGGGCCGCTGGCCCCGTACGCGGAACACTTCGCCCGTTCCCTCGCGTCCGTCACCGAGCGGGGCCTGATCCCCGACCCGGACGGCATCCGCGAGGTGTGGGCGGACGCGGTCGCCGCCCCCGACTGGGACGGGCCCGCGCTGTGGGTGCACGGTGACCTGCATCCTGCCAACGTGCTGACGGACAACGGCACGTTCTGCGGTGTGATCGACTTCGGCGACCTCTTCGCGGGCGACCCGGCCTGCGACCTCTCCGCCGCCTGGGCCCTGCTCCCGGACGGCGTCGTCGACCGCTTCCACGCCGCCTACCGCCCGGCCCCGGACGCGGCGACTCTGCGCAGGGCCCGCGGCTGGGCGGTCCTGCGCGCGATGTCCGCCCTCCTCATCGCGGACGACGGCGACCGGGGCCTGGCCAACGGGAAGCCCACGTGGGGGCCGCCGGCGCGGCGGGCGCTGGAGCGGCTGGTGGCGTCGGCGGCGACTCGGCAGTAGTCGATGCCGGGGTGAAGCGGACGAGGGGGAGGGACGGTTACCCGACTTCCGACAGCCACCGCCCGGGGCGAAGCCGATGTGTCCGGGCAGGGCACGGGATGCCATGGCAGGGTTGTCAGCCATGGACGACTGGTTCAGGCAGGCAGGCAGCGGAGCGCGGTTCGACTGGGGGCCGGTCGGCGCGGAGCGGCTCGCGGCGGATGTCGCGTGCCTGGTCGTCGTCGACGTGTTGTCGTTCACGACCTCGGTGACGGTGGCCGTGGAGTCCGGGACGCGGGTCTTCCCCTACGCGTGGCGCGACGCGTCGGCGTCGGAGTTCGCCGAGGCGCGGGGCGCCCGGCTGGCTGTCGGGCGGCGCATGGCGACGGCCGCTTCGCCGTGGTCGCTGTCCCCGGCCGCACTGAGGGACGCTCCGTACGTCCCGCGGCTCGTCCTGCCCTCGCCCAATGGTTCCTCGATCGCGGCCGCGGCCGGTGAGTCGGTGGTGGTCGCGAGTTGCCTGCGCAACGCGTCTGCGGTGGCCCGTTGGCTCGCGCAGGAGGGTTACGGAACCCTCGACCGCCCCGTCGCCGTGATCGCTTCGGGCGAGCGGTGGCCCGACGGCAGCCTTCGACCGGCGCTGGAGGATCTGCTCGGCGCCGGAGCGGTCCTCGCCGCCCTGCGGAAGCGGCACGGCGGCCCGCTGTCACCCGAGGCGGCCGCGGCGGCCGACTGCTTCGAGGCCACACCGGACGTCATGGGCGCGGTCGCGGCAGGCGCGTCCGGGAGGGAACTCAGGGACGGAGGCTTCGCCCGCGACGTGGACATCGCGACCGAGCCGGACGTCTGCGAGGCGGTCCCGTTGCTTCTCGACGGAGCGTTCACGGCAGCCAACGGCGCACGGTGACGGGGCGCGGCGACCACGGGCCCGGTACGCGGGCCGGACGGCGACGACGCTCGGAGTCGTACGGAGACCAGAGGTCCGTGACCGCTGCCGGCCCACGTCGGCCGGAGCGCCGGACCGGTCGTGGGGGAGGCTCAGCCCCCGTACGGCCCCATGTTCTGACTCTGCGCGTGCCCCTGCGCCAGGCCCTGCGCGTAACTCTGCTCTCCCGCCCCGCGTGCCGCGGCCCCACGCTCACCGGACCCGCCCCGGCGCCGGAGGGCGACGAGACAGGCGGCGACGGCCACGACGAGTACGGCCACGACCGAAACGATCAGGATCATGATGTCCCCCGCTCTGCTGGAGGAACCGCGGTGCGGCCCCTCGCTGGTACCCCATGGTCGCCCGCCGGCTGCCCGAAGGGAAGCACGGTTCGGGCTCGTCGCGGGCACCGCGTCTCACACGGCTTGACCTCAAGTCCCGTTGAGGTCACAGCATCGAACCATGAACGCGACGAGCACCGCAGCGACCGCCCAGGACCACTTCGAGATCAGCACCCTCATCAGCGGCATCTTCCGCACGCTGGACGAGCGCCGGTTCGACGAGGGCTGGGCCGATGCCTACTACACCGACGACCTGCACGTGACGACACCGCTCGGCGTGGCCGAAGGCGCCGAAGCGCTACGGCAGGTGGAGGAGGCCATTGGCCGCTACGCCGCCACCCTGCACCTCTCCTCCGACGTCCTGGTCCACGCCGAGCCGGGAGCACGGACGGCCGAGGTCTCCTGGAACGCCCACATGACCCACGTACACCACGACTCCACCCTCCGCGCGCGCGGCGAGGGAGTGAACCCGCTGTTCACGGTGGGCGGGGTCTACGAGGGCCGGCTCCGGCGGACCGACAGCGGCTGGCGCATCAGCCGGATGACGGTACGGGCGGTCTGGACGACGGGCGAACCGCCGGTGCTGCCGGCGGAAGCGGCGGCGCGCGTACGGGAGTTGACGGGGGCAGAGGCCCCGGCCGGCCCGGCCTGACGGGCCGGGTCCGTCGCGCTCAGGGGGCCGACAGGCGGGTGGTCGCGATGTTGAGCCGCGTGCCCGCTGCGGCACGCCCGTCGGCGTCCAGCAGAGCAGGGACGGCGGCGAGGAACTCGGCGCGCAGGCTCGCGGTCTGCTCCTCGTCGAGCTCCACCATGTTGTAGAAGGACCGGGTGGCGGCGACCCAGATCTCCTCCGGGGTGCCGCCCATTTCCAGGACGACGGTGTCCCAGCCGATCGGTGCGAACCCGGCCGGGCCGAGCAGCCCGTCCAGGGCTTCGCGGGTGAGGAGCCTGCCGCTGCCGAGCCGCGGCAGGGACCGCTCGGGCGGCGCCGCCCTGAAGTAGGGGCGGGCGAGCTCCAGGAACAGGCGCATGGCCTGGCCCTCGACGGCCCCGCCCGCCACAGCGACGGCGAACCGGCCGCCGGGCACCAGCACCCGGGCCGCCTCGGCCGCCACCCGGTCCACGTCGCGCATCAGCATCAGCGCCATGTGCGACACCACGGCGTCGAAGGAGTCGTCGGCGTACGGCAGCTCCTGGGCCCGCCCCTGCCGCAGGTCCGCACCGCGGAGGGCAGGGCGCGCGTGGGCCAGCGCCAGCTCTTCCTCCGAGAGGTCGATCCCGGCCAGCTCCTCGGCCCCGGCCGCCCCCAGTACGTCCAGCAGCGCCCCGTCCGCGCACCCCAGATCGAGCACGCGACGCGCTCCCGCGACCTCCGCCGCGAGGACCTGGTAGCTCGTACGGCCGTCGGCGAGGGGGGCGCTCCGGACGCCTGTCGACTGCCGGCCGGGGGTGGTGTTGTGGAAGTTCCGGAGGAACGTCTCGGCGGCGTCGGCGGCCGAGCTGGGCGACGCGGGTGTGGAAGTCATCCGCGGCACCCTACAGACGTCCACCGGAGGCCTGCGCCTCGACCGGCATACCTGTCTGCTCTGCCGCGCGCCGGAGCGTTGGTCCCGGACACGCGGTGCGCTGTTCGCGGTGGCGGGTGTCGCCACACCGGACGGTGGGGACCCCGCCTGACGGCGCGACTTCGTGCGCCCGGTACGGGGGCACGTGCGCAGCGGACGGTGGGTGACCGAGCGCGGCGGGCCCGGCGGGCGGCCCATCACGACAGAGCGGCCGGCAGCCGCGGCCTTCGGCCGTGCGCGTCAGGGGAGGCGGTACGTGACCACGGCACGGGTGGGCAGCCGGAAGGAGTCGTTGTCGACGGGGGAGCGCTCGACCATGACGGCGACGCCGGACCCGGCGGTGCTTGTGGAGCCGTAGACCCAGACGGGGCCACGCAAGGGGGAGCCGCACAATCCGTCGGGCAGCGCGATCTCGTCTCCGGCCTCCGCCTTGGTGCCGTACTTCTCATCGAACAGGGGCGCGTCGTCGGGGAGGACGCCGACATGGTGGAGGTAGTCCAGTATGTCGCCGCTGACGAAGGTGACCTCGGCGTTCCCGTTCCGGGTGTAGTAGTGGACGCCGGAGGCTCCAATGGGTATCGGAGCACCTCCGGCGGAGATCACCCGCGGGAGCTTCGTGTCGCTGCCGTCGCAGGCCCGGTCGTCCCCGAAGGGCTGGGACAGGTGGCCCTGGAACAGCCATACGAGGCCGCCCGCCCCTGCGGCCAGAACAGCCACCACAACGGCCAGGCAGGAGAGCCGCCGCTTTGACCCGGAGGTTCCCGCCGCACCGCCCCGGCCACTGCCGTGCCCGGCCTCGTGTGACATGACGTTGTCTCCGGCCTCCTGCGCATCGGGCATGGACTTCTCCTTCGGCTGTCCGGACGCGGCCGCCGCAGTCTAGGGGGCTGTACGGGCCTCGGCGCGGGGCGTCCCATTCGCGGCCCGTGGCAACCGATCGAGGTGGGTGTGACCGGGTGCCCGCACAGGCGGGAGCTCGGGGCCCGCGGTGCGGTGGGCGGGCCGCTCCCGTGCACCATGGGCCCGTCATGGTGCACGCAGCCGAGCCCTTCCCGTACCAACCTTCCTGCGGGCGAATCCTTTTCGCGCGCCCCGTCTCCTATATGTGTGCCGACGGACGCCGGCACGTACGGGAACACCAGGAGGACTCATGATCGTGGGAATCGCCATCGCCGCCGGAGCCGTGCTGCTCTGCACGTGCAGTTACGTCGTCCTGCGCAAGCGGAAGCAAGCCCGTGGCTGACGCGTCCTGGCCCGGCGAGCAGTTGGTCGTCGCCGCGCAGAGCGGCGACGTCGACTCGCTCGCCGCGCTGGTGTCGGGAGCGCATCCGAACGTACGCCGCTTCGCCCGCTCCCTCTGCTCCACGCCCGAGGACGCCGAGGACGCGGCGCAGGAAGCCCTGATCATCCTCTACCGCAAGATCGGGATGCTCCGGGCATCCGGGGCGCTGGCCTCATGGATGTTCCGCATCGTCCGCAACGAGTGCCTGCGGCGGGCGCGGACGATGCGGGCGCCCGCGGCCGTGCCGGACACCGCCGTGCGCTCCGCCGAGGACGAGGTCCTGCACCGCATGGAGGCCGCCGAAGTGGCCGCGGCCATTGCGGCGTTGCCGGCCGAGCAGCGCCGCGTCCTGGTCATGCGGGACATCCAGGGCTACAGCGGGCGCATGACCGCCGAAGCGCTCGGCCTCAGCACCGCCGCCATGAAGTCGCGCCTGCACCGCGCCCGCACCGCGGTGCAGCACGCCCTCCGTGCCGTACCCGAACCCACGCCTGGAGCCGCTCATGACGACGAGCACCAAGTCCGACACCCCTGACACGACGCGCACCAAGTCCGACGCCCCTGACTTCGCGAGCGCGTCCGTGCCCCGCCACCTGGCCCGGGGCGCGGCCGGCTTCGGCAGCCTGATCGCCTCGTTCGCCCTGATCCCGGTCACCGGCCCGCTCAGCCTGCTGCTCCTGCCGGCCGGCGTGCTGGCCCTGCGCGGATGCCCGATGTGCTGGGCCATCGGGCTCGCACAGACCATTTCCCGGGGGCGCCTGCGCCGCGACTGCGAGGACGGGGTGTGCAGGGTGCGGGTGGCGGAGCGGGCCGATGCGGGGCGGCCCATGGGGCCGCCCCGGCCGTAGCGGGCCGTCGGGTCAGCGCAGCGCCTCGTGGAAGAACCCGATCGACGGGTCCTCCGGCGTTCCGATCAGCAGGGCCCGGTCCAGCAGACCGTTGTTGTGCTCGCAGCTGGTCTCCGGCAGCAGGACGCACGCGTGGCAGGCCGCCAGATTGATGCCGCCCACGCCGCTGCCCGTGGACTCCACACAGAGCGGGTCGGCCGAGCACCATTGCGCCCGGCGGAGGGCCGAGTGCAGGGCGGACTCCAGGCGGTCGGGTTCTCCCTGCGCGACCAGGCCGCCGAGACTTCCTGCGGAGTCGCTGGTGGCCGTGCAGATGAGGAGACCGGCCATCGACTCGTCCGCGTACAACCGCTCCCGCAACGAGGCGGCCGGATAACCGCCGTCGAGGCTCCACTCGTTGATCAGGGCGTGGGCCAACGTGTGCAGGAGCACCATGCGGGCATCCGCCGGTGAATCCGGGACGTTCGCGGGGTCCTGGGCGCGCTCACGCAGCATGCGCAGGTGGTTGGCCCGGATGCGGTCGGCGCGTGCGGCCACGGCGGTGCTGCGCGCCCAGTCGTCGAGGCGCTGTTCGTCCAGGCGCAGGAAGACGCCCTCACCCTGGACCTCCATCGCGGGGAGCCAGTCCATCGGGGCGAGCGACAGGGCCGCCTCGTGGACATCGGTGTGGGTCTCGGGTGTGTCGACGCGGGAGAAGGCCTTCAGCGCGCGGACTTCCCGCAGGCGCTTCACCAGCATCGGCCCCGTCACTCCGTAGGGCGTCAGGACCTCGGAGGAGGAGCGCGGTGGCTCGCAGACGAACTGGTCCTCGTGATCCGTCTCGCTTTCGAGGCGGCCGGCGACGAGCCGCTCGTACTCCTGCTTGCGCAGAGCGACGTAGGCACTGTCGGTGCCCTTGTCCTCGTCCTGGGTGGTGTCCTCGTGGTTCTCCGCCTCCAAGAGGCCCATGACCTTGTCGAGCGAGAACTCGTAGTTCTCCTGCAGGCCGAGGACCTTCAGGTACGCGGCCAGCTCGACCTGGTTGTCCTTCATCTTGCGGAGGTTGTCCCAGTGCAGCTCCAGGCGTGTCGCGTGGCCGTCGCTCCACGGCGGGATCGAGAGGGCCGTCCTGACGATCGGCTGCCACGCGACGGACGAACCGCGCTGAAGCGTGCGCGGTTTCTCCGTGCAGTGCTCGTCGGCCGCCCTTCCGAGCCAGGGGCGGCGCCCGTTGCAGTAGACCTTCAGGTCCGACAGGGCGGCGCGGCGGAACGCGCCCTCCATCGAGACCTCGGGGATTCCGCACGTGCAGGAGATCAGGATCGACCGGAGCGACGCGGTCTTGCCGCTCGTCCGCAGCCGCAGTTCCCCGCCGCACAGTCCGGCGTCGCTGTCCTTACGGTTGTTGCGGTGCGCCCACTTCCAGTACGGGAAGTCCTCGATGTGTCCCTTGGGGCAGGCCATGACGAAGCGCGAGGGCACCAGCTCCTCGTGGCAGTCGCCGCACTCGTTCTTTCCCGGTGGGGAGTTGAACCGGCTCACGTGCTGGAGCGCGTTGCAGCCGGGGCACGAGTGCCACAGGGGGAAGCGGCGGACCCGGACTCCGTCCTTGCTGGTGTCGTCGGAGGCCGGCGGGAGACGGAACGACTTCACGCCGAGCACGCGCGCCAGGCGGTGCTCGTGGACGGTCGGCGCCTCGTCGACGTTCCACGAGTCGATGCCGCTCACCATGAACGACTCGTTGTCGACGGCGACGATCGAGCCGACCCCGTAGGTGGTGATCATCTGCGCGCGGCGAACCGAACCGCGTCGCGGGTAGCTGCGCTCGGGCGCGCCGGCCCGTCGGCGCCGGGCGGGGGGCGGGGTCATCGGGATGCCTCCATGAACAGGGCGGATTCGGCGTCGACGTCGCGCAGGCTCCACAGGGTGGGCCAGGCGTCCTCGTCCTCGTTGTCGAACGCGCTCAACAGGGACGGTGTGCGGTTGCCGCGTGTGGGTTCGTAGAGGAGACCGCCGTGCGCTTCGGCCTCGCCCTCCCACCAGTCGACGAACTCGTCGAAGGCCGCGGCCGTCGCCGGGAGCTCGTCCGGAGCGACCGACTTCACGCGCGCGAGGAGAGCCGTGCGGACGACGTTCTCCAGATCCGCGCGGAACTCCCGAATGCGACCGGCTCCGTCGTTGGGCGCCGCCGCCGGGATCAGGATGCGCGCGAGAGCGACGACCACCGCGTGCAGTCCCCGGTCACGGGCGCGGGACGAGAAGGGCGTCACGCTGGTCGACTCGACCTCCCGGTACAGGGCGGAGTGGAAGTGCTGGAAGCTCTCGTAGTGGGAACGGTCGCGGGACCGGGCGGAGTTCAGCATCACGGCGACCAGACCCGGATGGCGGCGCCCGATCCGGCTGGTCGCCTGGATGTACTCAGCGGTGGTCTGCGGCTGCCCCATGACCGCCATCAGCCCGAGCCGATCCACGTCGACACCGACCGAGATCATGTTCGTCGCGAGCAGGACATCCACGGTGTCCGGATGCGGCAGGCGCTGTTCCAACTGCTTGAGGCGCTTCGGGATGTCGCTGGAGTTGGCCCGGCTCGTCAACTCGGTCTGCTCCAGCACCTTGCGCCTCGGTCCGTCCTCGCGCGAGGACAGGTACTCCAGGTAGGCGTCGACGTCGTCGTGGACCTGGAGCTCGGCGGCCGCCAGCAGACGGAGGCTGTTGAAGTAGCCGACGAGCGTCCAGTACGCGTCGCGAACCCCGTCGTCGACGTCGGCGAGGGCGGCCCTGTGCAGGAGGTTCGCGTAGGTACGGACGAGCAGGGTGGCCTGGCTGGTGCTCGGGGTGAGGAGGCCGACGTACTGGCGGCTCGCCTTGCGCTCCTTCGGGGTCTCCACGGCGAACCAGGAGTCCCGGGCGTCGATCCCCGCCGGGGGGAACTGGGCGACCGCGCGGTCGAAGAGCATCCTCCCCTGGTCCGAAGCGCGACGGATCGTGGCGGTCGAGGCGATGACCTTCGGGTTGTCGGCCAGCAGGTCCACCGCTGTCTCGTAGAGGCCGGTGAGGGTGCCGAGCGGCCCCGAGATGAGGTGCAACTCGTCCTGGACGATCAACTCCGGGGGAGGAGTGCCGTCCTCGAGGTCGCGGTTGAAGAGAGCCGCGGTCTGCACCCGCCACGGCATCGCGGCGAACTTGTCGACGGTGGCGATCACCAGGGTGGGGCGTGCGTCGTAGACGGCCTCGTCGACGAGATGGACCGGCAGACCGTCGCGGAAGTCGCACCAGTCGTCGGGGCAGCGGACATGCATCCGCTTGGCCTCCTCGTCGACCTCGTACTGGTACGCGTCCAGACGGGTGCCGCACCAGGGGCAGGCGTGCAGTTGTACGGGGTTGCGCTCCTGGAGGTCCTTCTCCTTGCGCAGCTCGACCAGGCTCTTCTCGGCGTCCGAGAGCCGGTTGGGGGTGGCGGACTGACCGACCCACATCCCGATGGAGATCGGCTCCGCGCCGAGCGTTCCCTCGTCGCCGAGCCTGATGCGTTCCATGGCGCAGATGAGGGCCGCGGCTCGCTCGAACTGCTGCAGGGTCAGCAGCCGCAGGGTGTAGCGCATGAGTACGGTCACGCCGGCGCCCCGCTCCTTCAGTCGCAGGCGGCGCAGGAACGTGGTGAAGGCGATGAGGCCGAGGTATGCCTCGGTCTTGCCGCCACCGGTGGGGAACCACAGCAGGTCGGCCACCGACCGGTCCTCGTGGTTCGGGTCGACGATGCCCTCCAGGCAGAGCAGCATGAACGAGATCTGGAAGGGGCGCCACCGCCCGCGTGTCTCGTCGGGTGCTCCTTCGCGGCCGTTGCGCACCCACTCGCCCCGGGCCCGCTGATGCGCCATGGCCCGGTTGGTGAGCCGGAACGCCCGCATCGCGTCCGAGCTCTCCCCGAGCACCCGGATGCCCCGGCGCATCCGGGCCAGGGCATCGCGGCACTGCTCGATCCGCTCCCGTGCCGGCGTCTCGTACGACGTTCCCCGGAAGGCGTCCGCCTCCACCTCCTTGCGGTCGATCCACTCCGCGTAATCGGCCATCAGCGTGTTCAGCGCGGCGAGCACCTCGCTCTCCGGCCGGGTCGCCAGGCCGTGCATGGTGAGCGCGGAGTCGTCGATGTCCGGGTTCGAGTCGGTCAGCAACACCTCGTGGGCCGGCAGGAACTGCGTGCGCACGGCTGTGATCGCGGCGCGTTCGTGGTTCGGCGCACCGATGGCGGGCGGGAACCAGTCCCACTCCGCCGCGCACCCGTGGCCCATGGCGAAGGTGGGAGCGTGCCGGTGGAGCAGCCGGCTCGTCGCCACATCCGGGTCGTTCGCGCGGCGACCCGCGGGACGCTCCACGAAGGCCGGAGCCCCCGACGGCGTCGTCACGGTGATGCGGGGCTGATAGAGGCAGTACGCGTCCTGGAGTTCGCGCTCGCCCACCGTCTCGGTGTTGACCAGGGTGACGGTGATGGTGATCGTCCCGGCGGCCGGCGGGCGTACGAAGACCTCGACGCCCGCGCCTTCGCCCAGCGGCATCCGGTGCAGCTTCGGGACCGTGACATCGAGCGTCAGCGGTGCCAGGGCAAGGGGCCGCCGGCGCCAGTGCTCCTTCTGGTCCGAGGTGCTGCGGGCCTCCGCCCGCTTGGCCGAGGTGGCACGCCCCTCGGGGTCGATCGGGTCGTACCTCGCGGCCTCCGTGTGCACCACGATGCTCGACGCGACCGACGGGTCGACGGCGAACGTGATCCCCATGGAGGACGGGCGACGGTCCCCCCCACCGGAGGTGCCGAGGTCGGGGGTCGACTCCTCGACGTCCCCGCGTCCCCGCACGAGCGGAACGTCGTCCAGCCCCTCGGTCTCGGCCTCGTCCTCGTCGAGGGCCTGTTCGGCCGCTCGGTCGGAGGGCCGGGGGAACAGCACGCCGATGGGGTACGCCGTGATCGGCGGGTCCTGGGTCAGGATCTCGTCCGGGGCGCCGGGGCCCATGAGGTCCCGCCGGAGCTGGTCGACGAGCTCCTCGCGCACCGCGTAGTGCTCGGCGTGCGGGCCGGACGTGTTGCTCATCGGTCGCTCTCCTCGTGTGTGTGCGCGTCGGTCCACCGGTAGCGGCCGAGCCCCGACAACCGGGGCACCATCCATATCCCGTGCTCGCCCAGTCCCGCGCGGGCACCGGACGCGGTGCTGCCGGCCACGCTCTCCAGGCAGTCGACCCGGAATCCCTCGATGCTCGTGGGCCAGCTGATGTCCCAGGTCCTGCTGATCTTGAGCGAGGTGTACAGGTCCTGTCGGAACCGCTCCGAGACGACGGCGACCGGCCGGTCCCGGTGGAACACTGTGTACGGCGGACTCTCCTCCGGGGCCAGGGGCATCGCGTGCTGCAGGCGGAGTTCCAGCGTGTCCCCCGGGGCGACGGACGCGGCGAGGTGGTCCTGGAGGGCACCGGCATCGCACTCGAACCCGTCGGTGCCGGGCGGCTGCTCCCGGGAGACGTCCGTGCTCGCGGCCGAGATGCCGTGACGCTGATGGGCCTTCCACCCGCCGACGTAGTACCGACCGGTGCGTCGGTCCCTGCGGATCAGGGCGGTGTCCGGTGCGTCGAGGCGGAACAGGTCGTCCCTGGGGCGCGTCATCGCGACGTAGAGGGCGCGGGCCTCCGCCGCCGGGTCGATGTGGGTGTGCTGCTTGCGCAGCTCGGCCATGGACGCGGGTTCGACCACGATCACGCGATCGAATTCGAGCCCCTTGGCCCGGTGCACGGTCGACACCACGAGATCGGCGGGTTCGACTGCGGCCAGGTCGTCGGGGAACCTCCCCTGGGCCACGGCCCGCCGGAGGGCCGAGACGTCCACCAGCCCCCTGGGTGCCCCCGCCACACCGCGCAGCGACCGCCAGACCCTCCCGTGATCCCCGACCGGTGCGAGCGGGCCCGAACCGAGCAGGTCCAGGAAGCGGTCCTCCGTCAGCGTGGTGGAGCCCGTGCCGCGCAGCATTGCGGCCACCCAGGCCGGTACCGGGCGTTCCTGCAGGTCGCGCTGGAGGCGATGGTGCACACCGTGCGCGAACAGCTTCTCCGAGAGCACCAGGGCCTGCCGGTTGTCCCGGCAGAGGATCGCGCACGTGCCCCGGAAGCCCTTCAGGGAGTCGAGCGTGAAGGCGTCGTCGACGGCCCCGAACGAGGGGCAGCCGCGCAGGAGGTCGGTCAGGTCCCGATGGAGGTCCTCGCCGGCGGCCTCCGCCGCCGACGTCTCGGACGGCAGTCGCCGGAGCGAGCCGCCCAGGGGGAGCGCGACACCCGCCTCGGCGGTGCGGGCCCTGAAGTTGGCGGACAGATGGAGTTCCACCAGGTCGTCCGGGTAGGAGGCGCGCAGCCAGTCGAAGAAGTAGTTCGTCTCCGCGGCACGGGCGTCCTCGTCGGACACCTGGAACCCGTAGATCGCCTGCGCCCCGTCACCGACCACGGTGAAGCCGCAGGCGTCCTGGAACCGGTCGAGGAGCGTCTCCACCATGTCCCGCCGGTCGCCGACCAGGTCCTGGACCTCGTCGATCACGACATGGGCGGGGGCACCCTGCTCGCTCTCCTCGACGGCGCCCCGCAGGATCGCCTCCGTGGCCTCCGCGATCCGTTCGTCGAAGCGCAGCGCGCTCCAGTCCCGATCGGGCTGCTCGCCGCGCAGCACCGCGTACGCCCAGGAGTCGAAGGTCTGCACCCGGACCCGGCGGGACTCGCGGGCGTGGAGCGCGATCCGCTCGCGCAGTTCCCGCACCGCGGCCCGGGAGAAGCTGAGCACCAGGATCTCGCTCGCCTCCAGTGCGTCCTGCTCGTCGCTCATGAGCGCGTCGAGCCGGCGGACGAGCGTGTGCGTCTTGCCGGAGCCGGCACCGGCCGTCACCAGGAGCCGGGTGTCCCAGGGCTGCTCGACGACGGCCCGCTGCTCCGCCGTGAGAGGCGGGCTGTCCAGATAGGCGTCGGTCACTTGGCCCTCCACAGGTGCTCGAACTGGGTGAAGGCGAGGGCCTTGTCGTAGTTCGTGATGTTGTCCCGGACGTTGAGGATCAGGCACTCCTCCTCGCCGCCGTTCCCCGGACCCCGGAGGCCGCGACCGATCATCTGCTGATAGACGTTGGGGCTGTACGTCGGGCGGGTGATGACGACCGCCCTGGTCGCCGGCGCGTCGAACCCCTGGGTCAGGACGCCGTAGTTCGTCAGCACCCGGACCCGACGGCGTTTGAAGGCGTCGATGCTGTGCCGACGCTCGCCCGTGGAGGTGGCCGAGTCGACCGAGGCGGCGGTGATGCCCAGACCCTTCAGCTTCGCCGAAAGGAACTTGGCATGCGCGACGGACGTGGCGAAGACGAGCACCGGCCAGTCGTCCGGCATGGCGGCGATCTCTTCGAGGATGCGCTTGTTGCGGTCCTGGTCGTCCGCGAGGCGCTGCTCCGCGGCCTTCGACAGCAGGCTCATCTGATCGGCACGGGTCTTCTCGTCCTGGGTCAGCTCGATCGTGCCGCCGAGCAGCTCCCGGTGGGTGACCCTCGCCAGCATGCCGAGTTCCTGCAGCTCCCCGTACGGGTCGCCGGACGGGAAGACCCCGTCGTCGAGCCGGTGGGCGCCGAACCGCTGGACGAGGCGCTGGGTCTCCGCGTCGTTGGTGTTGCGGAACGGAGTGGCGGTGAGACCGAGCAGGTGCCGCTTCGTCTCGTACGCCGTCAGCCCGAGGTGCGTCAGAATCTCGGTGTACTGGGGCGAGATGGCGACGTGTGCCTCGTCGACGATGACGAGAGCGGCGTCGCGCAGCCAGCCGTAGGTTTCGGTGTGCAGGCAGTTGCGGAGCTTGGCGTCCGTGGCGACGACCAGATGCGGACGGTCGGCGACGGGCCCGGCCTCGTTGGTCGTCCACAGCCGGCTGATCGTCAACGGGGTCTCGGCCCCCACCTTCGACCAGACGAAGCTCCAGCTCTGCACGGCCTGCTCACACAGCTCCTCGGTCTGGGCGATCCACAGGATGGGGCCGCTCAACTCGCCCATCTGCTTGACCCAGCGGATGACGGCCTCCGCCGCCACCCGCGTCTTTCCCGCACCGGTGGGCAGGGAGAGCATGCCGCGCTGCGGGGTGAAGCGATCGAGCATCGCGAACACCTTGGTCGCCAGCCGCTCCTGGTAGTCGTGCAGGCGTGGGAACTCCGTGGGGCCCGCCACCTCGACCCGGGGCGGTAGCGACGGTGTGCGCGCACCGGCGAAGGAGTCGGGGAAGCCGAACTCGGCGACGAACTTCACGGCCGCGGACGACCCGGTGAAGCCGGAAGGGGCATGGCTCGGGTAGGCGGCTTGCAGATCGCGGGCATGCACCTGCAGGACACCGTCGCCATGGGCGTTGTACGCCAGGCGTGCGATGCGACGCGGGGACGGTTCTCCACCATCCGACTCGCGCGGCTCGCTCTCCAGCAGGCCCGGGGGCAGACCGGCGCGGAGCGCGGTCGCGCCGATGAGCAGCTCCAGCTTCTCCTCGACACTTTCCGCCTCGCGGACACGCCGCAACGCCGCTTGGAGCTCTTGGTCCGCTTCCTGTCGCTCCTGCGCGGCGAGAACGGCCCGGCAGCCCGATTCCTTCAACCCCCAGCGCAGTTCGCGATCAGCCGCGACCAATGTCGTGAGGCGGTCCGCGGAGGCCGGTACGAGGACGGTCGTGCCCTGCACCGCGCTGTCGAGCGGGGTCGTGGTGGAGCCCTGCGGTGTGCGAAGCACCTCCTCCAGTTCCGAGCAGCGCAGCAGCAGTTGGCCGGTCACGGCGGGGCCCAGGCGCAGGCGAAGGGTGGGGTACTCGTCCTGCAGGAGGACCGGCTCACCCACCCCCACATGCCGGATCTCCTTGCTTATGACCTCGGAGTAGGGGCGCATGTTCCACGTGTCGACCAGCAGCGCCGCGTCCTCGGGCCCACCGGCGAACAGCGCCGGGATCTGCTCGGCGCGCAGCGCGCGGTACTCGGCCTCGGTCGCGGCGACCGCGATCTCGTCGTCCTCGCGGGTGTCCCACTCCGCACCCACCCTGCAGCGGGTGAGCTGATCCGGGAAGTCCACTTCGAGCCGGGTCAGCATCACGTAGGTGCGTCCGACGAACGCGTCGTCGTCGCTGGTGCGGAGCTGTTCGAGCAGGCGGTCCCACTGCTTGGTCGGGACCTCGTCGACGAGCACGGGGAGGTGCAGTTTGCGCGCCTTCTCCGCGCTGATGTCGGCGACGGGCAGCACATCCGCGTACGCCTGCAACTGGGGGCCGACGGCGCCGGAGAGCGGGACGACGCCCTGTGATGTGGACACGCGTCCGTGTCGGCGCAGCATCCAACGCAATGGCGAGTAGATCACCTTGCGGGTCGATGCCTGAACACCGACCTGCAGGGTCCAGGTGTCGATGACACTGTCGTCGGGCAACGCCTTGACGAACGCCGCGCGGCCCTCGTCCGAGAGCAGCTCCAGAAGGTGCAGGGGGCCACCGACCGGGGCGCCCTCCAACTTGATCCGGGCAAGGGCCGGGCGGGACGCACCGCTGCTCAACGTCTTGCAGTAGCTGTCGTACATCGCGGCCCGGTAGTCCTCGAACCACGACTCGTCCGACGGCCTGTGCCCGTGCGTCGGCCTGTCCCGCATGCCGAACTCGCGCAGGACACGCAGGTCGTCCGAGTGGAAGGACGGGTCCACGGCGACGGACGCGTCCCTGGAGCCGTCACCCGGCACGACCGGGCCCGGAAGCATGCACTCCCGCATGCGGTGGAATCGCTCGTCGACGGTACGCACGAAGAGGGTTCCCGACGGATCGGGCACCCGAGCGGTCACCTCGCCGCTGACACGGCTGCCGCCCGCGTTGTGGAACAGCTCCCAGAATCGGGCCCAGTCCTGGGGGCCGTAGTGATCGAGGCCCTGTTCCAGCACCCCGATGAACCGGCCGCGAGGATCGGCCTCGCGGATGCCGATCTCGTTGAGGTCGCCGATCAGGGACTCGTCCTCCGAGAGCCTCGGATCGACATACGTCGTGCCGTCGCGCAGGCCGTCCTGGACCGTGCGGCGGAAGACCTTGCCCACGACGGGCGCCACCAGGCCGCTCTCCTCGGTCAGCACGATCCGCGCCGTCCGGGCCTCGGCCGCGAAGGGGGAGCCGTCGCCGATCATGGCGGCGAGGATGCGGATCGCGACGGCGGACGCCTCGACCGTCTCCTCGGTAACGAGCGCTTCCAGCCACTCGCGCACGGTGGCGCGGCGCTGCTTGGCCTCCTCCAGGATGTGGCCGACCTTGCCCGCGCGGAATTCGGCGGCCTCGACGGAGGGGTGGATCCAGTTCGACGGTCGCCCGGGGCAGTCGCTCCACATCCGGAGCCATTCCGGCCTGAGCGGCACCTTGTTGTGCGGGGCCGGGTGCACGTGGATGTCACGGGGGACCCGCAGCACGCCGTCCTGGTCGGGCAGGGAAGGACGCTCCGCCGCCAGCTTCCAGATCTGTTCCGTCAGATACTTGTCGGCCCAGTTCAGGGTTTCCGAGTCCTTGTTACGACCGGGGAGCAGCGGAAGATATGCGGCCGGGTCCTGGGCGGGGGCCAGGTGCGGCAGGGAGTCGACGACGAGCCGGGCGGCGACCCGAATGATTTCCTGGTTGAAAGGGCTCGAATCCAGGAGGTTCTGCCGGTCCTCGTTCGTTTTCCAGGCACCGTTGAGCGCCCCCCGCAGCGTCATCGGGTACTTCGTCGGGAAGAACGACCAGAATTCGCCCCGGCCCCGGGGGGTGCTGAGCACGGTGTCGCCCGTGTACTCGGGTACGGCCCACGCGATGTCGATGGTGCCGCGGTCGTGCATCTCGCCGGCGCTCGCGCGGGCGGCCTCGGAGGGGCGGTGGGCGTGCGAGAAGACCTTCCAGGCGGAACTGGACTGCGGCCGGCCGGTCCGCGTCTCGTGGATGGTGTGCCGGAAGCCGTCGTGGTCGACCGTGATCTCACGGCGGACCGGCGGCGTGGACCGGGTGTCCTCCAGGATCACGGTTCCGACGTGGTGGGAGAACAGCTGGAACCCGGCGGGAAACTCGCGGCTGCCGTGGCCCCTGTTCGCGGTGTCGTAGATGTCGCGACCGAGCTGCGCGGCGGCCCCGGGGAGGAGCGGAAGCCGCACCACTGTGGTGGCCCATCCGAGCAGGTCGTTCAAAACGGGATCCGCCGACCGCTCCTTCTCGGCGTCGAGAGGCCGGGCCATTCGCAGTACGGGTGCCTCGAAATCCTCGTCGGGTGAGGTGCCTCGGGCCTTCCTGATCTCCTCGTACGACCATCCCCGATCGAAGCCGAACGCGCCGGAAGTACTGAAGAACTGAGGGGTGTCCGTGACGGCCAGGATCGACTTCACGCCAACGCCGAACCGACCGATCTGGCCCCCGCGCTTCCTCGATACGCTCATGCGGAGAATGGTCTCGGCGCCCTCGGGCGTGACGGGCGTTCCTTCGTTGGCGCAGTAGAGGTGCGTCCCGGTGAGGACGACGTGCACCTTCCCGCCGGGAGCTGCTGCAATCTCGTCCGCCGCGTTCTGTACGAGTTCGAACAACTGGCGGTCTCCGTAACCGCCTTGGGTGATCCGGCGCTCGCCGTTGGCGTGTTCCAGGATCAACCCGGGGTCAACGCGGTACGTCTCCAGGACGCGCGTCGACTGTTCGAGGATCTTCTGGATGACGGGCGAGGCTCCCGAAGTACCCGTCACGTCGCTGTGGTTCAAGATGGTCCCGTTTCATGGCCGTGGAATGGGCGTGGGGGAGCGGAGGCCGGCCGCTGCGGGGTGCGGCCGGCCGACGAACTCAACGATAGGTGGCGTCAGTCCAGGGGACGCCGGAATCAGTCCAGCTCGATGACGAGGACGACGACCAGGACGTTGCGGCTCCGACGGCGTCGGAAAGCGGACCGAATGTCGGTGCGGTTCGGCGGACGCGTCACGACCCGGGGGTGACGGGACGAACGCGAACGCCGACGACGCGGCTCGACACGGCGCGGCTCGGCAGCGGCCTTCTCCGCCCGGCGGACGGCTTCCCGACGGGCACGGAGGGCGTCGATGTAGGGACGGGTCCTGCCGATGGCGTCGAGGAAGTCGGACTGTTCCTGAGGGTCCTCGAAGGAGTCGAACCGGTCGACAAGGTGGTATTCGTCGGGAAGGTCGCGCTCGCTCGAATTCATGCTGTTTTCCCCCTGCTCTCATGGGATGTCGTGGGTTGAGTGAAGCCGATGTCCTGAAATGCCGATGGCGCACATGCGGAGGGCTGAAAACACCTGAGTCGAGGCAGGCGAATTCGGCAGAACGGGTTCCCTTTTTCGGAAAGCTGTCGGTGGAGAGGTCGGACGGAAAGGATGACGAGAATGAAAGCGTTCTTCTCGGATGAGGGCAAGGGGTTTGGCCGATCCGATCAAACCTGTGCGACCTGCGTCTCGAACGTGATATTGGCGTTCGGGCACAGCAAACTGAGCACCTGATTGAGCGTGCCTTTTCGAGTCCGGTCAGGGCTCTTCGTAAACGACACTACACGTTCCGTCGGGATCGCCACAAGGGCCTTTTGGTGCGATGCGAGCGGGTCGGAAAGGGCGGCGCTCCGGCTGAAATCGGGGCGTGGCGGGCGATCGATGACGTGCCGGACATGTCGGCTCAATGCGGAGCTATTGGCATATTTGAATCAGGGAAGTGATGAACGTTCCGACCGCCTCGCGAGGCCGTCAAATTTCGTTGTCGCCTATCGATCGGCGTCAAATTTCGGGTACGGTGGCCCCATGGTCGTCGTGGCAGCCGAGGAGTGGTGACGTTGGACAGCGGCATGGATTTCGGCCCCTGGCTGGCCCGACAACTGAAGCAGTCGGGCATGAGTCAGGCCGACCTCGGCGACCGCATCGGGATGACGCGGGCTGCGGTATCGGCCTGGATCACCGGGCGGGCGACACCTCGCACGGAGACCATCGCCAAGATCGCGGAAGCTCTCGGTACCGACCTCGGCACGATTCACACCCGCACATCGGACGCCCTGGCCGGGCTCCCCGTCTCCTGGTACCACCGTCCCGGATACGCCGACGGCGGTCGCGACTTCGGCAATGCCGCAGCTTTCGCCTTCGAGGCCGACGTCGAGGTGCTCGCACGCGAGGCGACGCAGAACAGCCTCGACGAGCGTCTCGATCTCAACCAACCGGTCCGCGTGCGGTACACGCTGCACGAGTTGACGGGCGAGGCCCTGGCCCGCTTCCGGGAGGAGATCCGCTGGGACGAACTCCTCCCGCACTACGAGTCGGCGGCGTCCCAGGACCAGAAGGTCGGGCGGGTCATCGCGGCCGGGCTGCGCGACATGTACGAGCGCGACCGACTGGTCCTGCTGCGCGTCGACGACTACAACGCCTCGGGCCTGACCGGAGACGACTACGAGACCGGCAGGTTCGCCGCAGTGGTGCGCCGCCAGCTCGACAGCCACAAATCGGTGAGCGGTGCGGGCGGGTCGTACGGCCTCGGGAAGGCGACGCTCTGGGCGACGAGTCGTCTCGGCCTCGTCCTGATCAATTCCACCCTCTCCGAGCCGCACGAGGGGCGTACCGAGCGACGTCTCATCGGCCGGCTCGATCTTCCCTGGCGCGAAGTGGACGGCCGCCCCTGGGCGGGCCCCGCCTGGTTCGGCCGCCCCGACCCGGATGCCGACAGTTCGGACGTGGCGCGTTCGTGGTGGGCCGAGGAGGACAAGGTCGAGAGGCTCCACCTCGCACGGGAGAGCGACGAACCCGGCACATCGTTTCTGATCGTGGGCGCCCACGACGTGGCGAGTCTCGTCGACCCCGATGCCGAGAGCAACGGTGTCGAGGACGACGACAGCGTGCACCGCATGCACAAACGCCTCGTCCAGGCCCTCGGCCGAAACTTCTGGGCGGCCATGACCGTGGGCAGGACACGGCGGCCGCTGCTGGAGGCATCCGTGCGAACCCTCCGCAACGGTACGGAGATCATCGAGGAGGAGCGGGTGGATCCCCGGACCACGCAGCCCTCACGCACGCGTGCGCTGCAGGCCTTCCTCGACGGCACGACCGTGGAACGTCTGACGGAGTCCGGCCAAGTGGCCGAGGCGACCGTTTCGCTCAACGTGCCCGCCCTCGCGGGGCGGAGGGAGAGCACGGAGCATCGGGCCGTCGTTCTGGTGACCGAGGCCGACGACGCCGACGACGACAAGCCGAACTACGTGGTCATGATGCGCGGCAATCGCATGACCGTCAGGACGGCCAAGGTCAGGGACCTCCCCGTGGGGACCAACGCCTTCCAGGCGGTACTGCTCGCGGGACACGCCGCGGGCGAGGACGCCCTCGGCGCCGACGCGGCAGAGGTCTTCCTCCGGACCTCCGAGCCGCCCGAGCACAACAAGTGGGGGCAGACGGAGGAGCTGCGGATGCTGTACTCGCCATCCGCATACCGTCGCATCGCCAAACTCACCACCGACACCAACAAGGCGGTGCGCGAACTCGTCGCCGTACCCAGGGCGAAACGGTCGGGCGGGGCCGAGCGGCTCCGGAAGAAGCTGACACTGGGCGGCAAACGGTCGCCCCGCCCCGCCGGCCCGACGGCGCTCCCGACGTTGGAGGAACTCGATGCCTTCGTCGACGCCGACGGCGCGTGGTGCGTCACCGGAGAGGTGAAGATCCCCGCCGGAGCCGACTCCTCGCGACCGAGTCCCGTGGCGAAGCTGGACGTGCGCTCCGGTCCGCGCCCCGTACTGGGATGGTCCCAGCTCGTCGGCGTTCACAACTGCGAAATCGTCGACGGGGCTCTGCATTTCGCGCCGGGTGCCCGCAAGGCGACCTTCAGGGCGACGACCGACGTGTCCACGCACCCCGTGCGGGCCGTGTTCACCGGTCTGATCGTCGAACTCGGGACCGACAAGGGAGGCCAGGCATGAGGGGCTATCCGTACCAGCGGCTTCCGGGCACCGTGACGCTCCGGGTGACCGCTGTCGAACTCCGGGGCCCCGGGGAGGCTCGTGAACGGCTCGACACGAAGACCTTCTCCACCGTCGAGCAGGTGGTGGCCCTGGGCCTGGCCGAGCGCGACGACTGGGAGAAGGCCCGGTTGACGCTCACGGCCGCCGTGCCCGGACGCGCGACCGCCCCCGACGGGCCCTGGTCCGACGTGTCCGTAGTGGTCGTGCTCACCGAGGGCGCCACCAACACGCGGACCACAGTGTGTCTCGAACCTCGTGCCGAGGGGGGCCGCGAGTGGGCCGGCCACCTGGACCTCTGGCGGGCTGACCACCTCGACCGTGCCTCGATGACCGTGCACGTGATCGCCACGGTCGACGGAGTGCGCGGTCGCATGATCGCCGCCTCGGAGAAGGACTGGATCGTCGACCTGAAGTCCGACGCGCCGCTGCGTGAGCGGGAGTTGGAGGTGTCCGAGGTCGGGTTCCGGGAGGGGCCCGAGTGGCTGCGACCCTTCGCGGACGTGCCGTGGACCGTCGACACCTCCGGCGAGGTGCCCACCGTGCACGTGAACACCGACTTCGAGGGTGTCACCGAACTCGTCGATGGCCAGGGCACGGCGGTCGAGAGCCTGGTCCGGGACCTTTTGATCGCCCAGATGTGCACCGACGTGTGGACGGCCGTCTTCCACACGGCCATCGGCGACCTGGAGGTCGAGGACGACGGCACGCCGCTCTTCCCCCAGGACTGGCGGGGCGAGGTGTTGCGCGAGATGCTGCCGGACGTTGTGCCCGGCAGACCGTTGGAGGACGCGCTCAGGGAAGTCCACGGCCGAAGGACCGGCGCGTCCGGATGGACCGAACTCCAGCCGCGCATCCATTACGCCGCGACGCGCAGGGCGGAAGTGCCGAAGGCTCTGACGGCGACCGTCCGGGGTCTGGACCGACTCGACCGGGAGGCCGACGCGTGACCGACAAGCCCAGTTTCCTGCCCGAGCGGCTGGCGTTCCTCTCGGACCTCGACGCCGCCCGCTATATCACCGACGGTCTGCTCAGCGGCAAGGAGAACGTCCCGGCCATAGCGCTCAACAAGGTCACGGAACCTCTGCCGGGGGAGGAGGCCAGGGGGGCGCTGCAGCCGGTCCGCGATCTTGTCGACGACGCCAAGCACGCGTTCCGCGACGAGAAGGTCACCGCCGCCGACGCCTGGTTGGCTCCTCGGCTCCATGCGACCCTGCGGCTCACTCGTCGGGAGGCGGCCGACCGCAGGCTGTGGAACTACCTGGCGCTGGGGGTCGCGCCCGACTACGTCGTGTGGAGGCATACGACGGAGCCCGGCAAGGGCGAGGCGCCGAAGGTCACGGCCAAGCGCTTTCGCGGTCCCGCCGACTCGCAGGCGTTCGCCCGACTGTGGTGGGCGGCGGAGTTGTACCGGAACGGTTCCGACTACGGCCCGGTAGTGACGGCATGTGGCCAACAGGAGATGCTCAATACCGCCCTGCGTCTCTCCGTGATCGACCACCGACCGACCGCGCAGGCCTTGGTCGACCTGATGGTCCGAGGGACTGTACGTACGGGCCGGGAAGTCAACGCCCTGGTCAAGGCGGTCAACGCGTCCGCAGCCACGATCATGTACGACGTCACGGCCCCCGACGTCGAACGCGACGGCCGGTCGTTGGCCCAGTGGATCGAGAACGCGGAGTGGGCACCGGCGGTGCCACGAAGGGCACTCCCGGAAGGGCCCGACGAGGAGAGGGCGCCGGAGGAATCGGTGGCCACTCTCACCGAGCACTTCGCGGAACTCTTCGCCGAAGCCCTCGTGCGCGGAAAGAAGACCGAGGACGACGCGGCGGAGTGACCGGAGAGTTCCGAAGGCCCGCGTCAGGGCCCTTCGGAACTCTCCACCTCCGTGGAGCGAACCGGCGGCTTCCACTCCGCGAGCCGGGTGAACCAATCGCCCTCCGGCTGCCCACGCAGCAGTGCGGCGCTCAGGATGTGCAGGGAAAGACGAGGCGGGATGGCGTTTCCGATCTGTTGGGCCACATCGGTGGACCGCCACGGGTAGCGCGCCGGGAACGACTGGAGGAGCCCGCCCTCTTCGAGCGAGAGACGGTCCAGCTCCTCGCCGACCTCCTTCTCGCCCGAATCGTTCTCCTTCAGGAGGAACAGCCGGTTGCGACGGAACTTGCCGGTGATCGTTGCGGCCGGCTCCTCGGAGGTGCGACGGCCCCGGTTCTTCGGGTCGCCGCCGGAGCCGTAGTTGGAGACCAGGACGAAGTCGCGGGGACGGGTGGCGGCGAGAGCGTCGCCGACCGACACCCACGGCTCCTTGGTGTTCTTCGGCGGCGCGAACAGGGCACCGTCCTGCGGATCGCCGGCCGGGGTCTCGTGCGTCGTGGGCAGCAGGCGCTCGACCCCCTTGCGGTACTGCTGGTGGGTCGCTTCGGGGAAGTACACATCCCTCCTCGTGTTCTTCGGATCCCACTGGGCGATCAGCACGGCACGCCTGCGCGTCTGGGGGACGCCGAATGCCTCGGCGTGCAGGACATGGGCCTTGGCCGCGTAGCCGATGCCGTTGAGCAGCTCGGCATAGTGCTTCCACACCGGCAGCACGGTGGGGACCTGTTCCAGCACCACGACGTCGTAGGGCCTCTTGCGCTTGAGCTTCGCCTCCATGATCCAGCGCAAGGGCTGGAGCACGAACCCCGTGCGTTCGTCGGACATGGAGTCGGTCTCGCGCTTGACTTCTTCCCAAATGGAGTCGAAGGACTTGCGGTCCCTCGCGGAGACCAAGCAGCCGGCCAGCCGCTTCACGTCCTCCAGAGCCTTGTGGCCCTCCCGGTTGCCTGCCACGGAGAACGACTGGCAGGGCGGTCCGCCGGTGAGGACATTCGCGTCCTTCACCTCCGGGTCGCACGGACCCACGGCGGCGACGTCCCTCACCTCGGTGGTCCGCAGGAGGGCTGCCTCGCGCGTGGCACGCGTCGGCTCGTCCCACTCGACCCCGATGCTCTCCACTCCCATGATCGTGGCGGCGATGTCCAGGCCACCGGGGCCGGCAAACAAGTCCACGATGCGGAAACCCGCAGGTTGGAAGGGTGGGCGAGGTGCATGGGTCATGGGATTGAAGTGTAGCCGGCCGTTCAAGATCAACTAACCTTCGTGCGTGGACAGCCACGCGTGCTCAACCACGCAACGCCTCCGCGACCGCGAGCCCCAGTGCTTCCCCCACCGCCGGTGGCGATGCATGCCCGATCTGCCGGTACCGAGCAGTCTTCCGGCCCGCGAAGCGCCACTCCGTGGGGAAGCCCTGCAGCAGCGCCGCCTGTGCGGCCGTGAGCTTGATCAGCCCCGGGGCGTCGGCCGTCTCCGGACCGGGAACTTCGTCCGCCAGCGCCCCGCCGTTGACGCCCATCCGCGCCCAGGCGGCCTTCGTGCCCGTCGGGCCCAGATCGGCACCCCCGCGGTTGTCGGAACCGCCGACCAATGTCGGCGCCACGGAGACGGCCCGAGCCGCCCAGGCATCCGCCCCGCTCCATCCACGGGAGGCCATGGACGCCCGAAGCGCCACACCCACCGGCACATGCTCCTTCACCGTGGGCGTCGGTGGACGAAAGCGATCGCCGTACGGTTCCTTGAGAGCGACGAGCACCCCTTGCTTCCGGTCCTGCGGCACCCCGTAGTCCGCCGCGTTCAGGACGAACCAGTGGAGCCGATACCCGAGGTGCTCCAGCTCCTCCCGGATGAACCCGCGCAGGGGCTCGAAGGCACCCGCGCCGACCAGCCCCGGCACGTTCTCCAGGATCACGGCACGCGGCTGGATCGAATGGGCGAGGAGGACCGCCGCCCTGAGCAGCCGCTCCTCCTCGTCCGTCTCCGCCCTGGCCGCCGTGGCGCTCGACTTCACGCGAGGAAGGCCGGCCGACAGGAGGTCGACGTCGTACGTCTGCGGGTGCTCGTCCGGGACGAAGTCCAGCAGGTCCATCTCCAGGACCTTCCAGTGCGGCCGGTTCAGACCCAGCGTCTCGCAGGCCACCGCCTTCCTGTCCAACAGCAGCACCGGATCGAACCCGGCCTGCTCCAGCCCGAGGGCCAACCCGCCGGCCCCCGCGCACACGTCCACGAACCGCAACTCGCTCACTGATCCCCGCATCCCCGCCCTGTCCGCTTCGCGGACTTCTCCTGATCGACGACTTCCGCCACCTTCTCCGCGACCTGGACCGGAGCCTGGTGCTCCCAGAAGCGCAGGACCGTCCACCCCTCGGCCACCAGGTGCGCCGTCGTCTCCGCGTCCCGCGCCATGTTGCGATCGAGCTTCTGCCGCCACCACTCGGCGTTCGACTTCGGTTGCGTCGCGTGCTCGGGGCAGCCGTGCCAGAAGCATCCGTCCAGGAACACGGCCACCTTGGCCCGGGTGAAGGCGATGTCGATCGTCCGCCGGGACATGTGCGGCACCCGCTCGTTGAGGCGGTATCGGTAACCGGACGCGTGCAACAGCTTCCGGACCGCCACCTCGGGCGCGGTGTCGCGGCTGGCCTGGCGACTCATCCGGGCGGACACGGCGGGGGAGGAAGGTCTGGCGGTACTCATCACGGCCTAGTCTCCTACGTCCGATCCTCTTCGCGGTCGATCACGACGAAATCGCTCCTGCTCGCATCGATCGTGCGAAGGCGCCCCGGGTTCCACCGGGCTTGAAGACGGCCTTCCCCGGTGATCGCGTCGCTGAGTGGGAGGTCGCCCCCCCCCGGCTTCTGTGCGGCAGCTACGACTGCGGGCTCTTCGGTTCAGGAGGGAAGGCGTCCGTCCCGCACACCGGGGCCGGACGCGACCGCCGCCCCCAGCTCCCGTACGTACGCCAGGCCTCGCTTGCCGTTCAGTTCCACCTGCTCGCCCGTCTCCAGGAACCCCGTCCGGGTCAGTACCGCTCGCGACCCCGTGTTCGTCAGTGCCGCCCTCGCCGTGAGCGTCGTCAGGCCGTAGCTCTCGGCGCACAGGTCGAAGAGCCGGTGCACCGCGGTCGTTGCCAGGCCGCGGCCCGTGGCGGTCTCTGCGAGGCGGAAGCCGAGTTCGGCGGTGCCGGCGGTGGCGTCCATCAGGTTGAAGCGGCCCAGGATCTCGCCCGACTCCACCAGGACGTGGAAGTGGCAGACGCCCGCCTCCTGTTCGGCCAGCAGGGCCGCGTGGCGGGCCGGGTAGTTCGCGAAGAAGTCGTCGCCCCGGTCCGGGACCGACGCCGCGAAGAAGGCGCGGTTGGCGTGCTCGAACGCGAGGACGGCGGGGGCGTGGTCGGGGCGCAGGCGCTGGAGTTCGGGCATGGGGCGCAGCGTACGGAGGCGTTCGGCCGCCCGCCTCCGTATTCCGGGCGGCCGGACGGGCTGCCCGCGCCCGCCGCCCGCCGCCCGCGCCCGCCGCCCGCCGCCCGCGCCCGCCGGACGGGCCGGCCGAATCAGCCGCCCGCCCCGTCACCGGGCGCCCCGGCCGCCCCTACTCCACCCGCCCCCCATGGCACTCCCGGTACGAATCCCCCGACCCGCACCAGCACTCCCCGCTCTTCGCCGGGGGCCACGGCACCGCGCGCCCGCGGGCGGCCAGGGTCGTGGCGTACTGGGGGAGCAGGTCCGGGTCCGCCGGGGAGGCGGCTTCCGAGGCGGCGAAGGCCTCGTAGGAGGGGACCGTGCCCCGGACGATGCCGAGGTTCGGGGTGCCCGCCGCCTGGAGGTCGCGCAGGGCCGTCTCCAGGCGGGCCAGGTGGTCCGGGTGCGAGGCGTACTCGCTGCCCAGGCTCGGGTAGGCGGTGAGCAGTTCGCGCAGTTCGTCCGCCGGCCAGTGCAGCACCGCCACCGGGAACGGGCGCGACAACGCCGTGCGGTACGTGCCCAGTTCGGCGCGCAGCCGGGTGATCTCGGCGCGCAGCTCGCCCGGGTCCGACGAGCCCAGCGACCACAGGCGCTTCGGGTCGTGGAGTTCGTCCAGCGGGACCGCCGCCGTGTGCAGGGTGTCCGCCAGCTCGTCCCAGGCGTCGTGCGGGACGCCCCTCAGCCGGCGCACCCGGTGGCGTCCGGTCAGCAGCGACTGGGTCGCGTACGGGACCTCCTCGCCCGGGGCGATCAGCAGGTGCAGGGCCGTGGAGAAGAGGTCGTGGGCCGCCTCCAGCTCGTCGTGGGCCTCCAGCGTCTCGGCCGCGATCTCCCACGGCGCCGCCTCCTGCGGGGCAGCCACGCGGACGCCGTCGATCAGCGCGCGGGCCTCCGCCTCGTGGCCGTACTCCCAGAGGTTCGCGGCGCTGAGGGCCTTCACCAGGTGCGGGTGCTCGGTGCCGGGGGCGTTGAGCAGTTCGTCGTAGAGCGTCGTGGCACGGGCGCGGTCACCGGCGAGTTCCAGGTGGGCCGCGGCCTGGAGGAGCAGCGGTTCGTGGTCCTCGGGGTACTGCGCCGCGGTGCGGAGCAGACGCTCGGCTTCGGTGATGTGGTCGGCAGGGGTGTCGGGGCGCATGAATCACACCGTACTGCTGTGCGGGGGTGCGGCGGAGGCTGCTCCGTGGGCCCGCGGCGTGAGCCCGGTCGCTGCCCGGGGGTGTTGACGACCGTCGGCCCGAGGGGATGGGTGACCGTCGGCCGGGGGGTGTCGACGACCGCGCGCCCGAGGGGATGGGTGACCGTCGGCCGGGGGGTGTCGACGACCGCGCGCCCGAGGGGATGGGTGACCGTCGGCCGGGGGGTGTCGACGACCGCGCGCCCGAGGGCATGGACGGCCATCGCCCCGTGCGTGGTGACGCAGCCGGCCCGGGGCGCGGACGACCGACCGCAACAGACCCCCGCCGACCCTCTAACGTGTCTCCTCGTGCTCAGACGACGTCCGCAGTTGCTGTGGTTGCTGGTCCCCTACGTCCTCTACCTGGGGGCGCTGCCGTTCGTGAACCGGGTCAGACCTGTCGTTCTCGGGCTGCCGTTCCTCTTCTTCTGGCTGCTCGGCGCGACCCTGCTGACCCCCGTCGCCGTATGGCTGACCCGGCGGGGTGACCGCCGGTGAACGCCGCCGTCGCGACCTCCGTCTTCGGGGTCTTCATGGTCGCCACCGTCGCGCTCGGGCTGCTCGCCGTACGCGGCAGGCGGGGCGGCGGCGGGCTCGCCGAGTGGTCGGTGGGCGGGCGGAGCCTGGGGACCGTCTTCATCTGGGTGCTGATGGCCGGGGAGGGCTACACCAGCTTCAGCTACCTCGGCGCCGCCGGCTGGGGCTACAACTACGGGGCGCCCGTCCTGTACGTCGTCGCGTACATGTCCTGCGGGTACGCCGTCGGCTATGTCGTCGGCCCGATGCTCTGGGCGTACGCGCGCAAGCACGGTCTCGTCGGGATCACCGACATGGTGGCGCACCGCTTCGGGCGGCCCTGGCTCGGCGCGCTCGTCGCCGTCCTCGCGACCGTGTTCCTGCTCCCCTACATCCAGCTCCAGATCACCGGCATGGGCGTCGTCGTCTCGACGATCTCCTACGGGACCATCAGCCTGAACTGGGCGTACTTCATCGCCTTCGCCGTCACCACCGGCTTCGTCGTCGTCAGCGGGCTGCGCGGCAGCGCCTGGGTGTCCGTGCTGAAGGACCTGCTGGTCATCGTCACGCTCGGCTTCCTGGCCATCTACGTGCCCGTGCACTACTTCGACGGCTACGGGCCCTTCCTCGACCGGCTCGTCACCGAGAAGAGCGAGTGGCTGACCTTTCCCGGCCACGGGGACAGCGGGCTCGGGCAGGCGTGGTTCATCACCACCTCGTTCCTCAACTCGCTCACCGTCGTGATCTTCCCAACCACCGTCGCCGGCTACCTCGGCGCCAAGAACGCCGACGTGCTCCGCCGCAACGCGATGTGGCTCCCGGCCTACAACGTCCTGCTCTTCGTCCCGATGCTGCTCGGCATGGCAGCCCTGTTCGTGGTGCCGGGGCTCGTCGGCGCCGAGTCCAACCTCGCCCTCTTCAAGCTCGTCGTCGACTCGCTGCCCGCCTGGTCGGTCGGGATCATCGGGGTTGCCGCCGCGCTCTCCTCGATCGTGCCCATGGCTGTGTTCATGCTGGTCATCGGCACGATGTGGGGCCGCAGCGTGCTCTCGCTCGTGCCGCGCTGGGAACGGCGGCAGAAGGGCGCGGCCCAACTGGTCGTCGTGGTCGCGGGCGGCCTGGCGCTCCTGCTCACGTACACCGCGCCCAACACCCTCGTACGCCTCTCGCTCATCTCGTACGAGGGCATGGCGCAGCTGCTTCCCATGGTGCTGCTGGGGCTGATGTGGCGGCGGCTGACGCTGCTCGGGGCGGTGTCCGGGCTCGTCGTCGGGGTCGGGGTGGTGTGCGGGTTCGTGTTCACGGAGAACGACCCGGTGTGGGGCGTGAACGCGGGCATCGTCGCCCTCGCCGCCAACCTGGCCGTCGCGCTCGCGGTGACGTACGCCGGTCCGCGCGAGCGCGACGAACGGCCGGACGACGAGGTGCTGGCCCGGGACGAGCTGGAGGCGCCGGTGGGGGCGGGCTGAGCCGCGCGCGTGGGCGTGTGGAGACGCCGTCAATGTACGTTGACGGCGTCGGGTCATCGTGTATAACGGATGGACGGCAGGAGCGAGCAGGGAAGGGAGGCACCGTCCATGGACACCAGCGCCATGAACCGCGTACGCGGCGGTCTCTCCCGCGTCCTGCGCCCCGCGGGGCTGCTCCTCTTCCTCCTCACCGAGGTGCTCCTCGCCGAGGGCGGAAGCCTCTCCGCCGCCGTCGCGCTCGCCGCCACCGCGGCCGCCGGCACCGCGCTCGTCGCCTGCTCGGTCATCAGCGCCCGCTGCGCCACCCCGGTGCCCCGCACCCGGGTGCGCACCGCCATGCGCGACCGGGAGAAGCGCACCGCGTTCCTCCCGCAACGGGACCCGGACGCCCAGGGGCGCCGCCGTCCCCGAGCCCCGGGCCGTGCCCTCCTGACGGCCGCGTAAGGGCGCACCGACCCCTTCGCGGACCCGTCACGCCGAAGCACGTTCTCCTCGCTTCCCGCATGACGAGACCCCGGAGGGCTCACCCATGTCCGCCTTCATGTCCGCTTTCGCCAGCCTGGTCGGCGCCCTCGCCGATCTGCTGCACCCGCTCTTCCAGAACGCGTCCACCGCCGCCGCGATCGTCCTGTTCACCGCGCTCGTCCGGCTCGCCGTGCACCCGCTCTCGCGGGCCGCCGCACGGGGGCAGAAGGCGCAGCGACGGCTCCAGCCGCAGATCGCCGAGCTGCGCAAGAAGCACGGCAAGGACCGCGAGAAGATGCAGAAGGCGCTCATGGAGCTGCACCGCGAGGAGAAGGTCTCGCCGTTCTCCGGCTGCCTGCCGAGCCTGCTCCAGATGCCGGCGTTCTTCCTGCTGTACCACCTCTTCTCCAGCCAGAAGATCGGCGGCAAGGCCAACGAGCTCCTCGGCCACCAGCTCTTCGACGCGCCGCTCGGCGAGCGCTGGCACGACGCCCTCGCGCACGGCGGGATGTTCGGCGCGCAGGGCCTCGTCTACCTGGGCCTCTTCGCGATCGTGGCCGCCGTCGCCACGTTCAACTACGGGCGCACGAAGCGCCAGATGGCCGCCAACCCGGTCACCCCGGCCACCGGCCCCGACGGGCAGCCGATGCCGGGCATGGGCGCGATGAACAAGCTCATGCCGCTGATGTCCTTCTTCACCCTCTTCACCGTCGCCTTCGTGCCGCTGGCCGCCGCGCTGTACGTCGTCACCAGCACCACCTGGACCGCGATCGAGCGGGCCTTCCTGTACCGCGACATGCCCGCTCCGGGCGCCGCGGTCGCCACGGCCGCGTAACCGGGCCGGACCGGCGCCGGTCCAGGTGGTGAACAGGGTCTTGCGGAGTGATCGGATGTCTTGGAGGATCGGACAAGCCTGCGATGGCCGCCACCCATCCGACGGGCCTGACCCCGACCGAGGAGAGAAAGACGCGTGAAGCTGCTTCGTGTGGGTACGGCAGGCGCGGAACGACCGGCGCTGCTGGACGAGGACGGAACCCTGCGTGACCTGTCGGGAGTCGTCCCCGACATCGACAGCGCGCTGCTCGCCGATGAGGACGCGCTCGCCCGGGTGCGCGCCGCAGCGGCGGCCCCCGACGGGCTGCCGGCGCTCGACGCCGAGGGGCTGCGGGTGGGTCCGCCGCTCGCCCGGATCGGCAAGATCGTGTGCATCGGGCTGAACTACCACGACCACGCCACGGAGACCGGGGCGGCGATACCGGACGAGCCGATCCTCTTCTTCAAGGCCCCGGACACCGTCGTCGGGCCCGAGGACACCGTGCTCGTGCCGCGCGGCAGCGTGAAGACCGACTGGGAGGTCGAGCTCGCCGTCGTCATCGGGCGCACCGCGCGCTACCTGGAGACGGCCGAGGAGGGGCTGGCCCATGTCGCCGGCTACGCGGTCGCGCACGACGTCTCCGAGCGCGAGTTCCAGATCGAGCGCGGCGGCACCTGGGACAAGGGCAAGAACTGCGAGACGTTCAACCCGCTGGGCCCCTGGCTGGTGACCGCCGACGAGGTCCCCGACCCGCAGGCCCTCCCGCTGAAGCTCTGGGTCAACGGCGAGCTCAGGCAGGACGGCACGACCGCCGACCAGATCTTCCCCGTCGGCGAGGTCGTCCGCTATCTGAGCCGGTTCATGACGCTCTACCCGGGCGACGTGATCAACACCGGCACCCCGGCCGGCGTGGCCATGGGGCAGCCCGAGCCCAAGCCCTATCTGCGGGCGGGCGACGTCGTCGAGCTGGAGATCGACGGCCTGGGCCGGCAGCGGCAGGAGCTGAAGGACGCGTAGAGCGCCCTGATACATCGGAGGGGTGGGGTCTGTCCTATGCGGACCCCGCCCCTCCGCGTACGTCAGCCGCCGATGCGCGACGCGAACTGCTCCAGCGCCTCCACCACCAGCGCGTGGTCCTCCGCCTGCGGCAGGCCCGAGACCGTCACCGAGCCGATGACACCCGCGCCCTCGACGGCGATCGGGAACGAGCCGCCGTGCGCCGCGTACACGTCCGGGTCGAGCCGGGACGCCTCGTCGAACGTCGTCCCCTTCGCCCGGAACCGCGTCCCCACCAGGTACGAGCTCTCCCCGTACCGCTCGACGACCCGGCGCTTGCGGTCGATCCACGCGTCGTTGTCGGCGCTCGACCCGGGCAGCGCGGCGTGGAACAGCTGCTGCGCCCCGCGCCGGATGTCGATCGCGACCGGGGCGTGCCGCTCCCGGGCCAGGGCGACCAGCAGGCCGCCGAGCGCGTAGGCGTCGTCGTAGCCGAAGTGCGGCAGGGTCAGCCTGCGCTCCTGGGCGATCAGCTCGGAGATGGTCGGAGCGGTGGGGTTCATACGGGCTGCTCCTCGGATGCGTGGGCGGAGGTGCCGGCGGGCCGCAGGGTGACGGTGATCCCCTCGCGGGCCGAGCGGCGGGCTGCCTCCAGGACGTCCAGCGCCTCGGCGGCCTGGAGGGCGGTCACCGGATTGTCGCCCTTCCCGCGCAGCGCGTCCGCGACCGCCGCGTAGTACGCCGGGTAGTCGCCCGGGAGCGTACGGACCGGGGTGCCGCCGCCCGTGAGCGGGGACTCGCCCGCGCCGAGCCGGCCCCACAGCTCCTCGGGCTCCTCGCCCCACGGCGCGTCACCGCCCGGCCGGGCGCCCTCGCGCAGGGCGGCCTCCTGGGGGTCGAGGCCGTGCTTCACGAAGCCGGCGGCGGACCCGAGCACGCGGAAACGCGGGCCGAGCTGGGCCGTCGTCGCGCTCACGTACAGGTGCGAGCGGACGCCCGAGGTGTGCGTGACCGCCACGAAGGTGTCGTCGTCGGCCGCCGCGCCCGGCCGCCGCAGGTCGGTCTCCGCGTACACCTGGGCCGCCGGGCCGAACAGGGTCAGCGCCTGGTCGACGACATGGCTGCCCAGGTCGTACAGCAGCCCGCCGATCTCGCGCGGGTCGCCCGACTCGCGCCAGCCGCCCTTCAGCCGCGGGCGCCAGCGCTCGTACCGCGACTCGAAGCGCTGGACCTCGCCCAGGGCGCCGTCCGCGAGGAGCGCGCGCAGGGTGAGGAAGTCGTTGTCCCAGCGGCGGTTCTGGAAGACCGAGAGCAGCAGCCCGCGCTCCCCGGCCAGCGCCGCCAGCTCGCGCGCCTCGGCCGCCGTGCCCGCGACGGGCTTGTCCACGACGACGGGCAGCCCGGCTTCGAGCGCCGCCTTCGCCAGCGGTACGTGTGTCCTGTTCGGTGACGCGATGACGATCAGGTCCAGCTCGTCCGCCCGCTGCCACAGCTCGTCGGGCGAGGCGGCGAACCGTACGTCCGGGTAGGCGGCACGGGCCTCGGCGCGGCGCTCCTCGTCGCGGGTGACGACGGTGTCCAGGACGAGGCCGTCGGTCGCCGTGATCAGCGGGGCGTGGAAGACGGACCCCGCCAGGCCGTAGCCGACGAGTCCGACGCGCAGGGGGGAGCCGGAGGTCTCGGGGGAGGTGGGGGAGGTCATGGCTCCACTTTGGCAACGCTGTTGCCAAAGTGCAAGCGCGGGCGACAATGGGTGGGTGAACAGGAGCAACAGCGGCGCCAACCTCCCCACCCTGCGCAGCCACAACGCGGCCCTCGTCCTCGACCTGCTGCGGGTCGCGGGCGAGCGCGGCATCAGCCGGCTCGAACTCGCCGAGCGCACCGGGCTCACCCCGCAGGCCGTCAGCAAGATCACCGCCCGGCTGCGCGCCGAGGGCCTGGCCGCCGAGGCGGGCCGCCGCGCCTCCACCGGCGGCAAGCCCCGCACCGTGCTGCGGCTGGTCCCCGAGGCCGGGTACGCGGTGGGGCTGCACCTGGACCGCGACGGGCTGACCGCGGTGCTCGTCGACCTCGCGGGCGCCGTTGCCGCGAGCCGTACGGCTCCGCTCGACTTCGGGGCCCCGGCGGACGAGGTGCTGGCGGCCGCCGCCGGGGCGGTCGCCGCCGTGCGGGGGGACGGGGCGCCGCCGGTGCTCGGGGTGGGCGTCGCCGTGCCGGGACCGCTCGACCACCGGGGCGGGGTGCTGCACCGGGTCACCGGCTTCCCGCAGTGGGACGGGTACCCGCTGCGCGACGCGCTCGCCGCCCGCACCGGGCTGCCCGTCGTCCTCGACAAGGACACCAACGCCGCCGCCCTCGGTCTCGCCCTCGGGGCGGACGGCCCCGCCGACTTCGCCTACCTTCACCTCGGCACCGGCCTCGGCGCGGGGCTCGTCCTCGGCGGGACGGTGCACCGGGGGGAGCGGACGGGGGCGGGGGAGTTCGGCCACCAGACCGTGCAGCTGGACGGCATCCCGTGCGGCTGCGGCGGACGCGGCTGCCTGGAGGCGCTGTGCCTGGCCGCCGTCCGCCGGGGCGACGCCGCCGAGGCCGCCCGGGTCCTCGGGACCGGCGCCGCCAACCTCGTCGGGCTGCTCGACATCGACCGCGTGGTGCTGGGCGGCCGCACGGTCGCCGCCGACCCCGACGCGTACGTACGCGGGGTGCGCGCGGTCCTCGACGAACGCGCCCGCCGCGACGGGGTGCGCGGCACCCCCGTCCCGGTCACGGCGCACCGCGAGGGCGACCGCCCGGTGGCGGAGGGCGCGGCCCAGCTGGTGCTGGCCCCGGTGTTCGGAAGGGTGGGCAACGGCGAGGCGGAGGCGGGCTGAGCCCGGTACGCGCACCCCGCCCTCCGCCGATCGGGCGGACCCCCGACGCGTCCGGGCGGCCCTCCGGCACGCCTGCCGAGGACGCACGCGCGCGCGTGACAGGGTCGCCGCCCCAGGGCGTGTTCCCGGAGCGGAGCAGCGCCGTCCGGACGACCGGGCCTCGCGCACGCGCCCCGACCGGCCGTTGCCGTACGAAGTGGAGGCTGCCCCGCGATGCCCCCCGAACCAGCAGAGCCCTCCGGGTCCTACGAGCCCGCCCCGTCCTCCGAGCCCGCCGAGCCCCCCGGGGCCGGCCGCACCCGGCACGGTCTCGCGCTCGGGCTCGCCGCCGCGAGCGTCATGCCCGTGGTCCTCGGAGGGGCCACCGCGTCCGCCGCACCGCAGCGCAGCCCGGTCGCGGGGCCGGCCACGAGGCTGACCCCGGTGGCGGCGCCCGGCGCGGCCACCGCCGACCAGCAGCCCGCCTGCGGCACCCCCGCGTCGGCGGACTTCCCCATCGACACCCGGATCCACGGCGGACCCGACACCTACGCGTCCGGCGGCGGCTACGGCACCTGGTTCCTGGACCTGACGAACACGACGACGGAGTCCTGCCGCGCGATCCACCCCGTGCTCGTCCTCACCGACGAGGACCGGGCGCTGACCTCGGACCAGATCCAGCTGGAGTTCTCCGAGCGCGCCCGCCCGGGTGTCGAGCACCGCGTGACCTGGGAGACGACCGACCGGGACGAGCACATCGGCGTCTTCGGCGGCGACGGGGACGACGCCTTCCCCGGGTTCACGGTGCCCGCCGGACGCACCGTCACCGTCCAGGTCCGGCTGGCCTTCACCTCCGACACGAGCCCCGGCCGGATCACCGCGAACGCCGCGATCGTCCAGCGCCGGGGCGCGGGGAGCACGCCGGGCGGCGACGGGGAGTGGGTCGGCGAGTCCGGGGACTACCCGTTCACCGTGGTCGACGAGCACGGCGACGGTGACGGCACCGACAGCGGCAGGACGGACGGCGACCGCGAGAGCGCGGACGGAACGGGCAGGGAGAACGTGGGCGGCACCGGCGAGGACGAGGAACAGGGGAGCGGCACGGTGAAGGGCAAGGGCGACGAGGGGTACGACCCCGGCAGGACCGGCACCACCGGGCGCCCCGTCCCGCCCGGCACCGACCCGGCGGGGGTCCCGCAGCTCGCCAACACCGGCATCTCCGTCCCCGTACCGCTCCCCGCCCTCACCGTCTCCGGATTCCTGATCGGCGGCGGCGCGATGGTCCTGGCATCCCGCCGGACCCGCCGCACCCACCCCTGACCGGACCGGCGCGCCCCAGAGGGCGTCCGCGCCGCTCAGGAGGTACCTCCGCGTCGAACAGTCGGCCTAAACTCAGGGACGTCGGCGCTGCACAGCGCGGTGCCGCCGGCGTCCCCGCACCTGGCGTACGGCAACTGGAGTCCCACATGGCAGAGCGCAAGCCGATCTCGTCCTGGCTCACCGACATGGACGGCGTCCTCATCCACGAGGGCACGCCGATCCCCGGTGCCGACGCCTTCATCAAGCGGCTGCGTGACTCGGGGCTGCCCTTCCTGGTCCTGACCAACAACTCGATCTACACCGCCCGCGACCTGCACGCCCGGCTGAACCGCATGGGCCTCGACGTGCCCGTCGAGAACATCTGGACCTCCGCGCTGGCCACCGCCCAGTTCCTGGACGACCAGCGCCCCGGCGGCACCGCGTACGTCATCGGCGAGGCCGGTCTCACCACCGCGCTGCACGACATCGGCTACGTCCTCACCGACCACGACCCCGACTACGTGGTGCTCGGCGAGACGCGTACGTACTCCTTCGAGGCGCTCACCAAGGCGATCCGGCTGATCAACGGCGGGGCCCGGTTCATCTGCACCAACCCGGACGAGACCGGCCCGTCCGCCGAGGGCCCGCTGCCCGCGACCGGCTCCGTCGCCGCCCTGATCACCAAGGCGACCGGCAAGGCCCCGTACTTCGCGGGCAAGCCCAACCCGCTGATGATGCGCACCGGGCTCAACGCGATCGGCGCGCACTCCGAGTCCAGCGCCATGATCGGCGACCGGATGGACACCGATGTGCTGGCCGGTCTGGAGGCGGGCATGCAGACGTTCCTGGTGCTCACCGGGCTGACCACGGTCGCGGACATCGACAAGTACCCGTTCCGGCCGTCCACGGTCGTCGACTCCATCGCGGACCTGGTCGACCTCGTCGACCTGGGCTGACACCGGATTCCGGTGGGGCGAGCGGGCCCGAACCGCGCCCGCTCGCCCCACTCCACCGGCCCAGCGGCCCCGCGCTGCGGATGCGAAAAGCCCCGGCGCGCGTGAACCTGCCATCAGGAGGTTCACGATGCGTTCCATACCCCTCACGTTCTGTGCCGCCGCACTGGCCGCGGCGACCCTGGTGCCGATCCCCGCGGCACTGGCCGAATCCGGCTCCGGCCACGAGGACTCACACTCCCGCGCCACCCTGTCGGTCTCCCCCTCGTCCGTCGCCCCCGGCCGCGAGGTCGACCTGGAGCTGGCCGGCTGCAAGGCCAAGGAGGCCAAGGGGAACTCCGACGCCTTCGTCTCCGAGGTGCGCTTCTCGGCGGGCAACGACCGGACGCTCTACGCCGAGGCGAGCATCCGCTCGGACGCCGAGCCCGGTGACTACGACGTCGAGGCGATCTGCAAGGACGACAAGCACACCAAGGCGACCGCCACCGTCACCGTCGTCCACCGCGAGCGCCCCATGCCCGTCGCCCCGGTCCACGCGGGCGGCGGCGGCACCGCCGTGCTCGCGAGCGAGACCGCGGACCAGGACGGCCCCGGCACCACCCACGAGGTGATCGGCCTCGGACTGGCCGCCGTCGCGGCCGTCGCCGTCGCCTACCGCAGCGTGCGCCGTCGCCGCCCGGCGGCCGACTGACATGTCTGCATCGGAGGACTCGGCGGGTCACGGCAGGCTGCTCACCGGAGTGGCCTGGGCCGTGATCCTGCTGGGCCTGTGGCTGTGGGGCCGCGGCATCACCGACGGCTCGGGCATCGGCTCGGCCCCGACCACCGGCGACGTCGCCGCGGTCGGGCGCCCGCTCGGCGTCCCGCTGCCCCCGGCGCACGCACCGATCAAGGGTGTGACGCCGAGCAGCGTCGAGATCCCCTCGCTCGGTGTCCGCGCCCCGGTCGTCTCCCGGGGCCTGGACGCGGAGGGCGCCATCGAGCCGCCGTCCTTCGACACGCCCCGGACGGTCGGCTGGTACGGCAGCGGCACCCGGCCCGGCGCCGAGGGCCCGGCCCTGTTCGTCGGCCATGTCGACACCGAGACCAAGCCGGCCGTCTTCTACGGGCTCAGCGCGGCCCGCCCCGGCGCGAAGGTCGACGTCACCCGCACCGACGGCACGGTCGCCGAGTTCACCATCGACGACGTCCAGGTCCTCACCCGCGCCCGGTTCGACGCCGCGAAGGCGTACGGGCCCCGCAAGGACGGCCGGGCGGAGCTGCGGCTGATCACCTGCGGCGGCACGTACGACCGCGAGTCGCACGCGTACACCGCGAACGTGATCGTCTCCGCCTACCTCACGGCGGAGAAGCCCGCGGGCACGGGGAACAAGGAGAAGGTGCGGGCGGACGCCGCCTGAACCCTTCGGTACCCGGCCCGGCCGCCCGCCCGTCCCCGGGCGGCGGCCGGGCCGGTCCTCGACCGCGGTACGCGGGCCGCGGGAGTGGCCCGGCGCCGACACGGGAGGTCTGGGGTCGGCCCGGCGGATCCCGGTCGACCGGGCCCGCCGCACGCCCCACTGTAGGGGGACACGCCCGGCCCGCCCACCCGTTTCCTGACGTTACGTCGATAACCGGTCACCCTCCGCACGCGGTGAAGCGCTTGCGTCGCGCACCGGAAACGATCAAGGCCCCCTCGCGCGAAGCGAGGGGGCCTTGACTGTGCGTGCGCCGCCAGGGACTCGAACCCCGGACCCGCTGATTAAGAGTCAGCTGCTCTAACCAACTGAGCTAGCGGCGCCTGCTGACCTGGAGAACTCTACCCGATCCCGAGCGGTGCTCCCGACCATCTCGCCGCCCTCCCGGCCTGTCGGATGGTCGTTTTTTCCCTTCTATCCGTCAAACTGCGGTATGTCACGACCATTGCCACACTGACGCCCGAGCAGATGCGCCCGAGGATCTTGACGACTGCGGAGGGGAATCGCATGACTGTGCCGGATTTCGAGGAGTACGTACCCGCCATCGACTGTCCCTGTCCGGGCTGCGCCGACCAGCGGCGGACCGCCGCCGGGGGACTGCCCAGGCGGTACGGGGGGAACCCGGCCGCCCACGGCGCCCGGCGCGCGATGGTCCTGGTCACCGCGGCCGGGGTGGTGCTCGGCGGCGCGGCCGGGGAATCCGCCGGAGCCCCGCACGACCCCGCCCCGGTGCCCGGTGCGGGGCTGCCCGCCGGGATCGGCCCGCTGCCGGACAGCCCCCAGGGGGTTCCCGGACCGTTGCGGGGGGCGGGGGCCTCCGGACCGCAGGCGGCCCAGGCGGCGCCCGTGCCGCGCGCGACGACCCGCACCGACATCATCAACCGGGCGAAGAAGTGGGTCACCGCGCAGGTCCCGTACAGCATGTCGAAGTACTGGTCGGACGGGTACCGGCAGGACTGCTCCGGCTATGTCTCGATGGCCTGGAACCTGGCGGGCAACGAGTGGACCGGCAGCCTCGCCGCGTACGGCACGCGCATCGCCCGCGCGGACCTGGAGCCCGGCGACATCCTGCTCTTCCACAACCTGGCCGACCCCGCGAAGGGCTCCCACGTCACGATCTTCGGCGGCTGGACCGACTCCACGCACACCCGTTACACGGCGTACGAGCAGACCAAGCCGCACACCCGCAAGCAGACGACGCCCATGGCGTACTGGACCAACTCCGCCAGTTATGTGGCCTACCGCTACAAGGGCCTGAACGCGGGGAAGTCCGGCAGCGAGACCACCGCGACGCCGTTCCCCGGCGTGGCGAAGTTCGGTCCCCGGGCGAACAACGCGCATGTCACCCGGCTCGGCACGATGCTCGTCGCCCGGGGCGGCAAGCGCTTCTACAAGGTCGGCCCCGATCCGGTCTGGACCGATGCCGACCGCAGGGCCACCCAGGCCTTCCAGCGGGCCCAGGGGTGGAAGGGCGCCGAGGCCGACGGCATCCCCGGCCCCGACACCTGGGAGCTGCTGGTGACCGGAACCGGCCACGACATCCCCGCCGCGGGCGGCCAGAGCGGCTCCAAGGCGGTCCCGGCCTTCCCCGGACGGGGGTATTTCCGGCCGGGTCGGTCCAACAGCCATGTCGACAAGCTCGGAAAACAGTTGGTGAAGAAGGGATACGGCGCGTACTACCGGTCGGGCCCCGACCCCCGCTGGACCGAGGCGGACCGGCGCAATGTCGAGGCCTTCCAGAAGGCCCAGGGCTGGCGGGGCGCGGAGGCCGACGGCTATCCGGGCCCGGAAACCTGGCGGCGACTCTTCGCGTGACACGACGGACATGACGGAGGCGGTAATGCGATCCACGGTGTCGGACAGCTCCGGGAACCCGGAGCACGGCCAGGAGACGGAGTACGGGGAGGAGCGGTACGGGACGGTCCCGGTACGGGAATGGGTGGGCCCGGGAGGTGCCGGCAGCGTCACGGACGCGTGGGCGGCGGCGGGCACCCGGGCCGTGATGGGGGAGGAGGCCGACGCGGTCCCCGAGGGCCTGCCGGTGCGGGGCGTGGTGCCGTCCAAGGACCCGGGCCCCGTGCCGCCGCCGGTCTTCGGGCCGGTCGCGGTGTCGGTGCCCGCCGGCGGTGAGGTGGTCGTCGAGGTGCCGGAGGACCGGGTACCGGCTGACGAGGACGGGCCGGTGGACGCCGAGGTGCGTCCGGAGACCGGGGCGCGTCCGGAGACCGGAACGCTTTCGAAGGCCGGGGACGCGGCCGGTTTCGATTCCGTCGTCGATCTGGTGCTCGACCTCGTGCCGGGCGAGGACGACCGCAGGGGCCCGCTGGGTGCGACGTCCGCCTCGGTGTCGGTGCCCTCGGCGGCGGGAGCGGACGCGGAGGCCGGTGCGGAGGAGCCCGCGGACGCGGTGCCTGTGGACGCGGTGCTCGCCGATGCGGCGCCTGCTGATGCCATGTCAGCTTCCGTGCCCGAGCCCGCTCCTGAGCCCGAGCCGGCCGCCGGGGCCCCCGCTCCCGAGCGCGAGCCCGTCCTCGCCGGTGCCCGCACCGGCGCCGGGGGCGGCGTCGGCCCGGTCCTCGTTCCCGGGCCCGACGCCGGACCCCGTACCGACCCGCTCCGGGACAGTGGCCGGCATCAGGCGGTCATCGCCAACGAGCGGACCGCCTCCATCCCCGTGCACCTCCTCTTCCGGGAGGAGCGGCACGCCGGGGCCACCGCCGTGCCGTCCACCGTCGTGCGCCCCGGCGGGGGCGAGCCCGGGACCGGTGTGCGCCGGCCGCCCGTGCCGAGGACGCCCCAGGTGCGGCCCGCCACCCGGCCCGCGCCCGACGCCGACCCCCGGCTGCACGAGCGGCCGGGCCCCGCGCTGCCCGGCTGGGTCGCGCTGCTCACCGGACTCGGCGGGACCGCGGCGGCCGCCGGGGTGCTGTGGTGGACCGGCGCGCTGCCGGCCGCCGTGCTCGCCCGCTTCGGGCTCGGCCCGCGCCCGTACGACGGACTCGGCACGGGCGCCTGGGCGGCGCTCGTGTTCCTGGCGGCCGTCGTGCTCTTCGCGGTCGGGGGCCTGACCAGGGGCCGGGTCGGCCACGCCTGGGTGCTCACGCTGTTCGGCCAGTACCGGGGCAGCGTGCGGCGGACCGGGCTGATGTGGATCAGCCCGCTGCTGCTGCGCCGCCGCATCGACGTACGGCTGCGGCACTGGCGCAGCGAGCCGCTGCCCGCGGTGGACGCGAACGGCACCGCGCTGCGGGTCGTCGTCCAGGTCGTGTGGCGGGTCAAGGACACCGTGCGGGCGGCCCTCGGGATCGAGGACCACGAGACGTACCTGCGTGAGCAGGTCGAGGCGGCGATGGCCCGGGTCCTGTCCCAGCTGCCCGCCGACGCCTTCCACGAGGACGCGCACACCCTGCGCAACGCGGAGGCGGTCGGCGACGCGCTGACGCGGATGCTGAAGGCGGACTGCGAGCCCGTCGGCGTCGAGGTGTACTCGGCCCAGCCGACCGGGATCGAGTACGCGCCGGAGGTGGCGGCGGCGATGCAGCGGCGCCGGATCGCGGCGATCGACGCCCAGCACCGAGACAGCGTCCTGACATCGGTCGTGGACGCGGTGGACGACACCGTCAGCCGGCTGACCGAACGGGGCCTCGTGGAGCTGGACGACTACGAACGCAAGTCCCTGGTCAAGGACTTGACGGTGGCCTTCTACACCGGGCGTACCGGGGGCGACGGCGCCTGAGAACGTGCGGGGGAGGTTCCGGGGCAACCGGAATCACGCGCTCATTGGTCTGGACATGGTCAAGGCACGGCAATAATCTAAGCCTTGGTCTAGACCGCAGAACGCGCGTACGCAGCAGTGCTCATGGAATCCCCACTCCCCCCACGATCCGAGGAGCGACATCACATGCGTATGAAGGCAAGTGCGGCCCTGGTCGGCCTCGCGGTAGCGGGCGTCTCGATGTTCGCCACCAGCAGCGCCAGCAGCCACGGCTACACGGACAACCCGATCAGCCGTCAGAAACTGTGTGCCAACGGCACGGTGACCGGCTGCGGCAACATCCAGTGGGAGCCGCAGAGCGTCGAGGGCCCCAAGGGCTTCCCGGCGGCCGGTCCGGCCGACGGGAAGATCTGCTCCGGCGGCCACGGCGAGTTCGCGCAGCTCGACGACCCGCGCGGCGGCAACTGGCCCGCCACCAAGGTGACGGCCGGTCAGGGCTTCAGCTTCCGCTGGCAGTTCACCGCCCGCCACGCCACGACGGACTTCCGCTACTACATCACCAAGGACGGCTGGGACCCCACCAAGCCGCTCACCCGGGCGGACCTGGAGCCGCAGCCCTTCATGACGGTGCCGTACAACAACCAGCAGCCCCCGGCGACGCTGACTCAGCAGGGCACCATCCCCACCCAGAAGTCCGGGAAGCACATCATCCTGAGCGTCTGGAACATCGCGGACACCGCCAACGCGTTCTACGCGTGCTCGGACGTGCAGTTCTGACGTCCGCCGGTGACCGTGCCGCGTGACTGACGTGCTGCCGGCGGGCAGCACGGCGAGCCCCGGGGAGTCCACGGACTCCCCGGGGCTTCGCTGTGCCGGTACGGGCCGGGCCACCGTCAGACCTGGGCGGGGACCGGAGTCGCGGCCGGCGCCTCGGTGACGGTCTCCCCGGCGGCGGCCGCCGCCGGTCGGGTCGCCCGGCGCAGCAGGGTCGCCGCCAGCACCGCACCGGTCAGCAGGATCAGCGACCCCGTCACCGAGGCGTACCGCATGCTGTGCACGAAGGCCTCCTGGCCGATCGCGATCAGCGAGTGGTCACCGGTGGTCAGCGCGCCCGGCAGGGTCTTGCGGGCGACGTCCGGGGCGGACGCGGGCATGTCGGCCCGGTAGACCGCGGTGGAGACGGCGCCGAGGAGGGCCATGCCCAGCGCGCCGCCGAACTCCTGCCCGGTCTCCAGCAGGGAGGCGGCCGAGCCGGCCTTCTCCGCAGGGCTGACGGCCATCGCCATGTCCGAGACGAGCGCCATCACGGCGACGATGCCGCTGCTCATCACGGCCGAGCCGATCAGCAGCAGGACCAGCGAGTCGGTCCCGGCCAGGGTGAAGAGGCCGAAGCCCGCCGCCCCGATGACGAACCCGCCGCAGACCACGTACGCCCGCTGGGTCCGCTGGGCGATGGCGGTCGCCGCGGGCGCCGCCGCACCCACCGCCAGCGACGGGGCCAGGCTCCACAGCGCGGCCTCCATCGTGCTCATGCCGAGCACCGACTGCAGGTACTGGGTGGTGAAGAAGGCCGAGCCCATCATCGCGAAGGCGGCCAGCGCGTTCAGCCCGATCCCGGTGCCGAAGCCGCGGCCCCGGAACAGCTCCCGGCTGATCATCGCGTCGGAGCGGGTGCGCTGCCGGCGGACGAAGACCCAGCCGACGGCCAGCCCGGCGGCGATGATCAGCGCCCGCTCGGCGTCGAGCCCGTGGGCGGCGCTCTCCTTGATGCCGTAGACCACCGGCAGGACCGTACCCATGGACAGCGGGACGCTGAGGAAGTCGAAGCGGCCCGGGTTCGGGTCCTTGAACTCCGGCACCAGCAGCGGCACGAGGATCAGCAGCAGGAGCATCGCGGGCACGTTGATCAGGAAGACCGAGCCCCACCAGAAGTGCTCCAGCATCACCCCGCTGAGCACCGAACCGAGCGCGACGCCGCCGGCCATGGCGCCCGACCAGATGCCGATGGCCTTCGCCCGCTGCCGCTCGTCGCGGAACATGTTGCGCACGAGCCCGATGGTGGACGGCATCAGCGTCGCCCCGCCGATCCCGAGGACCGCCCGCGCCGCGATGAGCATCTCCGGGCTGTTCGCGTACGCCGCGCAGACCGAGGCGGCGCCGAAGGCGAGAGCTCCGATCAGCAGCAGCCTGCGGCGGCCGATGCGGTCGCCCAGCGAGCCCATCGTGATGAGGAGGCCGGCCAGGGCGAAGGCGTACACATCGAAGATCCACAGCTGCTGGGTGGCGCTGGGGGCGAGGTCCCGGTCGATGGACGGGATCGCGAAGAAGAGGACGGAGACGTCCATCGAGACGAGCAGGAGGGGGAGGAGCAGGACCAGGAAGGCGGTCCACTCCCGACGGCCGGCGAGTGCGCCGGGGGCGGCGGTGGAGCTCGTGGGGTTCGTCATGCCAAGGAATATACGGCTGTTTAAAACAGTTGTCTAGTACGGCTGTGTAAAACGCTCGTACATGACTGCGGGCAGCACAAAACGCACGAGGCGGTCTCCGTGGATACGGAAACCGCCTCGTGCGTTGTCTGTGCGCCGCCAGGGACTCGAACCCCGGACCCGCTGATTAAGAGTCAGCTGCTCTAACCAACTGAGCTAGCGGCGCCTGCTGACGTGAAAATAATACCTGGTCCGCAGGGGTGCTGATGACACACCCGTCCCGGGCGCCCCTACAGCGCCAGCGACAGCAGGACCGGGGCCGCGCGCCGGTTCAGCGCGTCCGCCGCAGCGCGCAGCCGGTGCGCGTCCTTCACCGGCATCGACAGGGCCAGGCAGCCCGCCGACGACCCGGCCGTGAGCGGCACCGCCGCGCACACCGTGCCGACCGCGTACTCCTGGAGGTCCAGCACCGGGACCGTGGCCGGCTGGCTGTCCAGCTTGGAGAAGAGGACCTTCTCGTTGGTGATCGTCCGCGAGGTCAGCCGGGCCGTCTTGTGCCGCGAGATGTGGTCGCGCCGGCCGTTCTGGTCCAGCTGGGTCAGTAGACACTTGCCGATCGCCGAGGCGTGCGCCGCCGAGCGGAAGTCCACCCACTCGTTGACGGCGGGGGTGAGCGGGCTGTCGGCGTACTGCGTGACGCGGATCTCGCCGTCGACGTACCGGCTGATGTAGACCGCCGCGCCGACGGAGTCGCGCAGCTGGGCGAGGGTCTGCTGGAGCTTGGACTCCAGGGCCTGACGGCGGGCGGCTCCCGAGCCGAGCAGCAGCAGCGAGGAGCCGATGACGTACGCCCCGTCGGTGATCTGTTCGACGTAGCCCTCGCGGCGCAGTGTCAGCAGGAGCGGGGAGAGATGGCCGGCGGGCAGTCCCGTCTCCCGGGAGATCTGGGTGTCCGTGACGCCGCTGCCGTGCTTGGAGACCGTTTCGAGCACGCGCAGGGCGTACTGCACCGAGTGGAACGGCGCCGTCGGTTCGGGCTTCAACGCCACGGCTTCCCCCTGCCAGTTGGAACCGGAGGCCGGCCTGTGGCCGGAGGCTTCGCCCCCACGATAGCCGCCGGAGGCCTGTTCAGGGGGGTGTGCGGCGGACTGAGGGGTGCGCCCCGGAGCCGCGATCAGGGGCGCACCCGTCCGGCATATGCCTAGGTCATGCGCGGGACATGGATGCCGAGGTCACAGCACCGCGTTGAGGAATTCGCGCGTGCGTTCGTGCGAGGGATCGGAGAAGATTTTTTCCGGCGAACCGGACTCCACGACCCGTCCGGCATCGAACATCAGTACCTTCTCCGAGACGTCCCGGGCGAAGTTCATCTCGTGCGTCACACAGAGCATCGTGATGTCGGTGTTCCTGGCGATGTCGCTCAGCAGCTCCAGCACCCCGGCGACCAGCTCGGGGTCCAGCGCCGACGTCACCTCGTCCAGGAGCAGGATCTCCGGCTCCATCGCGAGCGCGCGGGCGATGGCGACCCGCTGCTGCTGGCCGCCGGAGAGCTGTGAGGGATGCGCGTCGACCTTGCCGGACAGGCCGACGAGTTCCAGCAGCTCCCGGGCGCGGGCCTCCGCCCTGTCCCGGTCCATGCCGAGGACGTTGACGGGTGCCTCGGTGATGTTCTGGAGCACCTTCATGTTCGGGAAGAGGTTGAACTGCTGGAAGACCATGCCGATCCTGCGGCGGGCCGCCCGCAGATGCTTCTCGGACGCCGGCTTCAGCGAGCCGTCCGCCGCCCGGGTGTGCGTCAGCGGCTCGTCGTTGATCCAGATCACGCCGTCGCTGACCCGCTCCAGCGTCATCAGCAGCCGCAGGATCGTCGTCTTGCCCGAACCGCTCGGCCCGATCAGGGTGACGTGTTCGCCGCGCTCGACCGTGAAGTCCAGCCGGTCCAGGACCACATGGTCGCCGTAGCGCTTGACGACCTTGTCGAAGTGGACGAGCGGATGCCCCTCGTCCTTGGCGGCGTCGACGGTCCGGGCGTCCTCGGGCGCCGGGGCCGCGTTCTTCTGCAGGGGGAGGGGTTCAGTGGCCAAGGCGCTTCTCCAGCTTTCTCATCAACAGCGAGGTGGGGTAGCTCGCCACCAGGAAGATCAGTCCGGCGAGGGTGAACGCCTCCGTGTAGCGGAAGTGCTCGGTCCCGTAGTTGCGGGCCTGGTAGACCATTTCGTGCACCGTGATCACGGCGAGGTACGGCGTCTCCTTGAACATGGAGATCGCGTAGTTGCCGAGCGCGGGCAGCACGTTGCGGACCGCCTGCGGCAGGATCACCGCCTGCCAGGTGCGGCGGGGCGTCAGCGAGAGCGCCCGGCAGGCCTCCCACTGGCCCTTCGGCACCCCGTCGATCCCCGCGCGGTACACCTCGGAGGTGTACGTGGCGTAGTGGACGCCCAGTACCACGATGCCGATCGTCAGCGGCTCCACCGAGGTGAACAGTGCGGCGGCGCCCACCAGTTGCACCAGCAGCGGGGTGGAGCGGATGAACTCCATCAGCGCCTTCACCGGCACGGTCACCAGTCGCGACGGGGCGCGTCCGGCGACCGCGATGGCCAGCCCGAGGACCGCGGCGACCAGGGTGCCCAGCACCGTGGCCAGCAGGGTCGTCCAGAACCCGTCGATGAGCAGGGGGAGCGCGTCACCGACGGCGCCCCAGTCGAAATCGCTCTTCACCCGGCACCTCCGGCGGTCTGGGCGGCGTTCACGGCGCTGCGGGACTTCAGCAGGCTCTTCCCGCCGGTGGCCAGACCGAGCCGCCGCTTGGCGGACCGCTCCAGCAGGTTCATCAGCAGGGTCAGCGCGTACGCCAGGACGAAGTAGCAGACCAGCAGCGTGACGTAGGCGGTGAGGGTCTCACCCGTACGGCTGCGCAGCTTCTCGATGGCGGTCATCAGGTCCGCGGCCGAGATCAGCCACAGCAGCGGGGTCGCCTTCAGCAGCTGGATCAGCAGATTGGTGAACGACGGGATCATCTGCACCCACGCCTGCGGCAGGATCACCTTGCGCATCCGGTGCAGCGGCGACATGTTCAGCGCGAGCGCCGCCTCGTACTGGCCGCGCGGTACGGAGTTGACCGCGCCGCGCACCACTTCGGCGCCGTACGCCCCGTAGTTGAGGCCGAACGCGAGCACCCCGCAGACCAGCGGCGTCAGTTCGTACCCGGTCAGCGGCGGCATCGCGTAGTACAGCCAGAACAGCTGCACGTACAGCGAGGTGCCGCGGAAGAACTCCACGACCACACGGGAGACCCCGCGCGACAGCAGGAGCCGGCTCAGCGACATCAGGCCGAGCACGAACGACAGGAGCAGCGCGAGGAGCGCGCCCAGGACCGTGGCCTCCAGGGTCACCCACAGGCCCGACCGCAGCTGCGGCAGATCGTCGGCGAAGGCCGAGAAGAAATCATTCATGCGGTGGGTCCCGTCCCTGTCAGCCCTTGCACAGATCGGCCGTCTTCAGCGTGGCCGGCGGAAGTTCGGTCGCGCCGAAGCCGTAGTCGCGCAGCAGCTCCACATAGCGGGACTTGTCGGCGACGATCTTCTTCAGCTCGCGGTTGAAGGCGTCGCGCAGCTCCTCGTTGCCCTTGCGGAAGACGGCGCCGCCGGGGCTGTACTGCTTGGCGCCGTCCAGCTCGGGCAGGAAGGCCTCGGTGACCTCGGTGCCCCCGTTGGTCTTGGCGAGCCAGCGCAGGGAGATGCCGGTCAGCAGGAAGGCGTCGATCCGGCCGCCCTTGACCGCGTCCGCCCCGTCCTGCGGCTTCTGGAGGGTCTTGATCTTGCCCTCGGGGATGCCCGCGCCCTTGGCGTACGAGCCCTCGACCGCGCCCGCCATCACGCCGAGGGTGATCCCGGCGGCCTTCGCGGACGCCAGGTCGGTGACCTTCTTCGGGTTGCCCTTCTTCACCATCATCGCGGTCGGCGAGATGAACTCCGGCTCCGAGAACAGGGCGTTGGCGCAGCGCTCCGGGGTGATCGCCATGCCGGCGCTGACCACGTCGTACTTGCCGGCCTGGAGTCCGGGGATCAGGCCGTCCCACTCGGAGAGGGTGGGCTTCAGCTCGTCGACACCGAGGGCCTTGAAGATCTCCCGGTGCAACGTGGGCGCCTCGCCCTTGAGTTCCTTGCCCTCCATGTACCCGTACGGCGCTTCGTCGGCGTACGCGACGCGTACGAACCCCTGCTTGCGGAGCTTCGCGAGGGCGCCCTCGCCGTCGGCGGAGTCGGCGCCGGTCTTGCTGCACGCGGCGAGGAGGCCCGGGACGACGAGCAGACCGCCCACCGCTGCCGATCGGTTGAGAAATCCCCGGCGGGACAGGTTCGGGAAGTCAGCCATGGTTCGCAATCTCCTGAAGGGGTCGAACAGTCCGGACAGGCTGGGCGCCTGCCCGATCCCCCGTGTCTATTCAGGAAGAAGGCGCATGTAATCGAACGGTGGCCGGAGGGTGACCTTCCCGTGTCCGGTGGCAGGCCGGAAGGCGGGGTTTCGTAGGGGATGTCCCGTACGCGGCTCCGTACCGCGACGGGTGCCCGTGCGGTCGCCGTTCATGCACGCGGCCGGCCGCCCGGGGCGAGATCCGGGGCGGATGGCGGAATACTGGAACAGGAGCGGGGAAACCGGTCAGTGCCGCCGCCGGTTCGCGCGGCGGGCGCGGCGGGCGATCCGCCGCGGCACGGACGCAGGTGCAGAGAAAGGGTGGATATGACGACCGTCGGATTCCTCTACCCGGGCCACTTCGCCGAGGACGACTACCCGCGCATGGAAATTCTTCTCGACAGCACCATCAGACTCGTCGTCCACCACACCGAGAGCCCGGACGGCGCCTACGCCGAGGACGCCCTGCGCGCGCTGGGCACCTCCGGCCGGCTCGCCGCCGGCATCGAGGAGCTGCAGCGCTCCGGGGTCCAGTCCATCGTCTGGGCCTGCGACGGCGGCAGCTTCCTGCACGGGTGGCAGGGCGCCCACGACCAGGTCGCGGCCCTCGCCCGTGCGGCGGGCGTACCCGCGTCCAGCACCTCGATCGGCTTCGTCCACGCGGTGCGGAAGCTGGGCGCCGAGCGCGTCGCGGTCGCCGCGACCTACCCCGAGGCCGTCGCCGAGCGGTTCGCCGCGTTCCTGCGGGAGACCGGCATGGAGGTGACCGGAGTGCACGCGGCGGGCGTCACCGACGCCGCCGAGGCCGCCTCCTGGGACGCGGCCCGGGTCCTCGAACTGGCCAGGGCCGCCGACCGCCCCGACGCGGACGCCGTGCTGATCCCCGACACCTCCCTGCACACCGCCGCCCACCTCCCCGAGCTGGAGGAGGCGCTCGGCAAGCCCGTCCTCACCGCCAACCAGGTGGCGGCCCGCGAGGCCCTGCGGCTGGCCGACCGCCCCGCCTGGGCGCCCCGGCTCGGCACGCTCTTCGCCAACCGCGAGCAGCCGCCGGCCCCGGTGAGCTGGGGAAGCGGACGGGCGTACGCCCACGGGAAGAAGAGCTGAGAAGCGGCGGCCCGGAATAAACGGAGCCATCCTCCTGTTGCTGCTCCCCGGACGGACGAGGCACTGAAGCGCACCACCGGAGAGGCCAGAACGTGGACGAGATGCGAGGCGACGAGATCCAGGGCGACAGGATCCAGGGCGACGAGATCCGCGGCACGGCCCGGGGGACCGCCCCCGTGCCGCTGTCCGTGCTGGACCTGGTGACCGTGGGCCAGGGCCGCACGGCGAGCCAGGCCCTGCGCACCGGCGTGGAAATCGCCCGGCTCGCCGAACGCCGGGGCTTCCACCGCTACTGGGTCGCCGAGCACCACTCGATGCCCGGCGTCGCCTCCTCGTCCCCGGCCGTGATCCTGGCCCACACCGCCGCCCGCACCGAGCGCATCCGGCTCGGCTCGGGCGGCGTCATGCTGCCCAACCACGCCCCGCTCGTCATCGCCGAGCAGTTCGGCACCCTGGAGGCGATGGCCCCCGGCCGCGTCGACCTCGGCCTGGGCCGCGCCCCCGGCACGGACGGCGCCACCGCCGCGGCCCTGCGGCGTACGGACCGGCTCAACGAGGGCGCGGACGACTTCCCGCAGCAGCTCATGGAGCTGACCCGGTTCCTGGACGACGACTTCCCCGACGGCCACCCCTACGCCCGCATCCACGCGGTTCCCGGACCCGTCCAGGCCACCGCCGAGGGCGGCGTCCAGTCCCCGGCGCGCCCGCCCATCTGGCTGCTCGGCTCCTCCGGCTTCAGCGCCCGGCTCGCCGGGGTCCTCGGGCTGCCGTTCGCCTTCGCGCACCACTTCTCGGCCCAGAACACCGTCCCGGCGCTGGAGCTGTACCGCGACTCCTTCAAGCCGTCCACGGTCCTGGACGCGCCGTACGCCCTGATCGGCGTCGCCGCCCTCGCCGCCGACGACGAGCGCGAGGCGCGGCGGCAGGTGCTGACCGGCGCGCTTTCGATGCTCCGGCTGCGGTCCGGGCGGCCCGGCCTGGTGCCGACGCCCGAGGAGGCGGAGGCGTACACGTTCTCCCCGATGGAGCGCGAGTTCGTCGACAACTGGCTGGTCAACATCGTCCACGGCACCTCCGACGAGGTCCGCTCCGGCCTCGACGACCTGGCCAAGCGCACCGGCGCCGACGAGCTGATGATCACCGCCAACGCGCACAGCGGCGAGGCCCGGCTGCGCAGCTACGGGCTGATCGCGGACGCGTACGGGCTGCCCGACGCGTAGGGCTCACGCCCCCGGGGCGCGGGTCCCGATGAGTTCGGCGATGCGTTCCGGGGCGACCGCGCGCGAGTAGAGCCAGCCCTGTCCCGTGTCGCAGCCGATCCGGCGCAGCCGCTCCGCCTGGCCGGCCGTCTCCACGCACTCCGCGGTGACGGTCAGGCCCAGCCGGTGCGCCAGCTCGACCATGGCCTCGACGATCGTCTCGTCGGCGGGGCTGGGGTGCGTGCCGTCCTCGTACCGGAAACCGCGCACGAACGCGCCGTCCAGCTTGAGCACGGACACCGGCAGGCGGCTCAGGTAGGCGAGGTTCGAGTAGCCGGTGCCGAAGTCGTCGATGGCGATGCGGACGCCCATGTCGCTGAGCGCCTGGAGGGCCCGTAGCGGGCGGCCCGCCGAACCCATCACCGCGGACTCGGTCAGCTCCAGTTGCAGCAGCGCCGGATCGAGCCCGGTCTCCGCCAGGATCTCCGCGACATCGGTGACCAGGTCGGAGTCCCAGACCTGGCGCACCGCGACATTGACGCTGATGAACAGCGGCGGCTTCGCCGGATGGTCGAGCTGCCAGCGCCGGGCCTGCCGGCAGGCCGAGCGCAGCACCCACCGGCCGAGCTGCACGATCGAGCCGTCCTCCTCGGCGATCGCGACGAACCGATTCGGCGAGAGCATGCCGAACTGCGGGTGGTTCCAGCGCACCAGCGCCTCGACGCCGCGCACGACCCCGTCGGCCATGCCGACCAGCGGCTGGTACTCGATGGTGAACTCGCCGCGCTCCACGGCCGGGCGGAGGGTGGAGGACAGCGCCTGGCGGGTCATCCGGTGGGCGTTGCGCTCCGGGTCGAACAGGGTCCAGCGGGCCTTGCCGTCGGCCTTCGCCCAGTACAGCGTGGTGTCGGCGGCCTGCATCAGACCGGTGGCGGACGTGCCCGCGACGGGCCGCTCCACCACTCCGATCGACGCCGAGACCGAGAGCCGCTGCCCGGCCAGGTCGAAGGGCTGCTGGAGCGCCCCCAGCACCGTGCGCGCCAGATCGGTCAGCTGCTCGGTGCCGGTGGACTCCTCGACCAGCAGCGCGAACTCGTCGCCGCCGAGCCGGGCCACCAGCGGGGCACCGGCCGGGTACGCGCCCTCCTGCTCGGCGCAGTCCGTGAGCCGCGCGGCGACGGCCGCCAGCAGCCGGTCGCCGATCCGGTGGCCCAGGGTGTCGTTGACCGCCTTGAAGCCGTCCAGGTCCAAGTAGCAGAGCCCGATGCGGGAGCCGCCGCCCTCCTGGTGGGGCGGGGGCCGCAGTGCCGCCGACAGCCGCTCGAAGAACAGCGTCCGGTTGGGCAGCCGGGTCACCGGGTCGTGCATCTGGAGGTGGCGCAGCCGCTTCTGCAGTTCGCGCCGGTCGCTGACGTCCGCGACGGAGAGCAGCACCTGACCGGGCGCACCGCCGTCCTCCGCCTCCCGGCCGCCGGGCATCGGCACGACGGTGATCTCGGCCCACAGCGCGCGCCCGTCGGGGTGCTTGAGCCGGCGGGTGCAGCGGAAGCGGGAGCGGCGGCCGTGCAGCACCTCGCGGTACGCGTGCCAGGCGCGGGCGTCCGCCGCCAGGTCGACCAGATCGGCCGCCGACTGCGCGGTGAGCGCCGCCGCGCCGGTGCCCGTCAGCGCGCCGAGCGCCTCGTTGGCGGTGACGATCAGGCCCTCCGGGCCGACGACGGCCATCGGCAGGGTGGCGGCCCGGAACGCTGCCCGGTAGTCGTGCGCCTCGGTGGCGGACGCGCCGGGCGGCCACACTTCGTGACGCTCCGTCACCACGGGGTGCTGTGCAGGGGGTGCCGTGGGCCCCGGTCCTTCGGGGGTTGCGCTCACCGTTCGCTCCGCCCTGCAGTTCTGTCCCGGACACCTCCGGTCGGACTGGCCCGCCGCGTGGAGCACCGCCGTGGGAGGCGGGAACCGCGCAGGAAAGCGAGGTGAAGCATAGAGGGCCGCGCCCCGGCCGTTCCAGCGCCCCGGCCCTCGGGCGCCCCGCTCCGACTCGCACGGCCCATGCGGACGCCGATCCGGTTTGTCCCCGACTGATTGTTTCTGCGCGCCTCTGTTCTCTCCCGTTGCGTGCGTGATCGATTGTGACTGTCTGTGAAGGGTGTGGCCGATGAGGCCTCCGACCCGACTGGGCGAGCCCGACGTGACGAAACGTCCATAACCCCACAAGGTGGACAGGAGAGTTCCGGGGGTCGCGTCCGGGGCCCGCGCCGGAACCGTCCGCGCCCCGCACCGGAGGGATCCGCTCCCCGTACCGGAGGTAGATGTGCCGCGTCAGTCCGGGCCCTCATCAGGGGTGGAGAGGCCGAGCCCGCGAGGGCTGGTGGCCGGGCTGATTTCGCTGCTGGCGCTCGTCGCCACCTCCCTCGTCGCCGGGCCCGCTGCCGCCGCCTCCGGGGACGCGGCCCCCTGCGCACTGCCCCGCACCGCCGCCCACCACTCCCTCGGCATCGACCGGTGGAACGGCGCCTATCCGCGCCCGGACCACGCCCTGGACGCGGTGATGGTCTTCCTCTCGTTCCCCGACGCCCGGCCGGCCACCACGCCCGCCGAACTCACCCCGGACTACTTCCCGGCCACCACCCAGTTCTTCCGGCGTGCCTCGTACGGGAAGTTCACCCTGCGCCCGCACCCGCAGCGGCAGTGGATCCGGATGCCGAAGCCCTCGACCTGGTACGGCATACAGCGCGACTGGGCCAGCGACCGGCGCAGCGCCTACCTGCGCGACGCGATCCGGGTGGCCGACCCCACGGTCGACTTCTCGCGCTACGACATCGTCTACCTCGTCGCGGACCCGGACGCCCCCGGCGTCGACTCCGACGCCACCAAGGTCGTCAACTTCGACCGGCCGCTGCACGCCGACGGTACGGACATCAGGCGCGTCGTCACCGTCTTCGAACAGCACCCGCCGGACCACAACGTGCTGGCCCACGAGACCGGCCACGTCTTCGACCTGCCGGACCTCTACCACCGGCCGTCCGACGGCAAGGGCGACTGGGACACCTACGTCGGCGACTGGGACGTCATGGGCAGCCAGTTCGGGCTTGCGCCCGACCTCTTCGGCTGGCACAAGTGGAAGCTGGGCTGGCTGGACGACCGGCAGGTGGTCTGCGTCCAGAGCGACCGGGTCGTCACCCTCGAACCGATGGCCGCCGTCCCCGTGCGCGGCGCGTCCCTCGGCACCCGGCTCGCCGTGATCAGGACCGGCGAGGGCAGCGCGGTCGCCATCGAGGCCCGCGGCTCCACCGGCAACGACCGCTCGACCTGCGCCGAGGGCATCCTGCTCTACCGGGTGCGCAACGAGACCCCGTCCGGCGGTGGCCCGGTCGAGGTGCTCGACACGCACCCCGACAGCGACGCCTGCTGGGAGAGCTCGGTCTACCCGCCGCTCGCGGACGCACCGCTGCGCGTCGGCGAGACGTACTCCGTGCCCGGCGCGCACGCCACCGTCGAGGTCGCCGACCGTACGCCGTCGGGCTCCTGGACCGTCCGCATCACCACGGGGACCTGACCCGGTCCCGTACCGGACAACGAAGAAGCCCCTCGCTCTCGCGAGGGGCTTCTTCCGTCTGTGCGCCGCCAGGGACTCGAACCCCGGACCCGCTGATTAAGAGTCAGCTGCTCTAACCAACTGAGCTAGCGGCGCCTGCTGACGTCGTAGACCTTAGCACCCTGATCGGTGAGAGGAAAAATCGAAATACGGGGCGTCGGAGCGGGTGCCGACCGGGCCACCCGCACACAGGCCCACAGCAGTACGTCCGGGCCCGGAAGCCAGGGGCTGCGCGTGTCCGGGGCCACCAGCCAGCGGGGCCCCGTATACCCCTCGCCGCAGGTCAGGGGCGGGACCGTCACCGCGTCCCCGGTGCCGTGACAGAGCAGCGGGGGCACCTTCGTACCGCCGCCCTCCTGGCTCTGCGGGGCGCCGCCCCACTCCTCCCAGTCCAGCAGCGAGGGCAGCCGCTGGGCGGTGCCCGGGGTGGCGAACAGCAGCATCCGGCCGCGGTGCGAGGCGACCGGGCCGGACCCCGGTCCGTCGGCCCACAGGTGCTCCAGCATCCGGCGCCCGAACAGCGTCGGGACGTTCACCACGTCGAACGCCGTGCCGCACGGCAGGACCCCGGGCGCCGTCGGGCGCGACTCCCACTGCGCCAGGGCGCTGCGCGGGTACGCCGTGGCCCCGGCCAGCCACGCGGCGCCGGCCGCGGTCACCTGAGCCGTCTGGTGCCGCGCGGGCTCGCGCAGGGCGGAGAAGAGATCGGCCTCGTGTCCGGCGCCGAGACAGGGTCCGTCGCCGTGGTGCAGGGTCGTTTCGTCGGGCAGCCATGCGGTCATGTGCACAGGTCTACCGGGAGTGATCAACCGGATTCCGAGAGTTGCCGAAAATCGGGACACGATAACCGCGCGAGGAGTATGGTTCGCGCGGGCATATGCCGGTGGTGGTACCCGGCGTCACCCCCGGGCCGGACGCTACGACGACGGCGGCGCGTTCAGCAGGGTGCGGCCGAACTCGACCATCTTCTTCGCGTAGTCCTCGGTCCACTCCGCCCGCCGCGCGATGTCCGCGGTCGTGAGCCGGTCGAAGCGGCGCGGATCGGCCAGCTGGGCCGCGGCTATCGCCTGGAACTCGACCGCGCGGTCGGTTGCCGCGCGGAACGCCAGGGCCAGTTCCGTCGCCCGCTCCAGCAGCTCCTTCGGATCGTCCATCGACTCCAGGTCGAAGAAGTGCTCCGGGTCCGCGACGGCCGCGGCCGGCTCGAACAGCAGGGGTGCGGGACGCAGCCGCTGCTGCTCGCTCCGCTCGGGTTGTGCCATGTGGTCTTCCTCCTCGGGCGGCCCCGACGGCCATCCTCCATTGTCCCGTGCGCCGCAAGGGCGCATCGCTCCCGTCCACCGGGGCGCGCGGCGGCCCGGCCACGCCCCCGGCGCACTCAACAAGTCCAGCCCACCCGGTGTTCCGCCAGATGCGCCAGCACCGCGTGGTTCGCCTCCCAGCCGTCCGGGAACTTCACCGTGACGCCCAGCTGGACCGGCTCCGTCGACGGATGCTCGTCCAGCAGGTCCGCCACGCCCTCGCGGCAGACCACGATGCACGCGTGCCGGTGGCGGGAGGCCAGCACGCACAGCCGGCCCGTCTCCAGATGGAACGCGGTGGCGTCCGGGCGGCCCGACAGCGGGTGCAGCACCACCGTCACATCGAACTCGCGGCCCTGCAGCCGGTTCGCCGTGTCCACCGCGACCCCCGTCACCCCCAGCTCCGCCAGCGCGGCGCGCACCGCCGCCGCCTGGTCGCGGTGGGCCGTGCCGACCGCGACCCGGTCCGCCGTCACCGGCGCCGGATCGGGCGACCGCTCACTGGTGGCCGCGCCACCCCGGTCCAGCAGCCGGCGCACCACCAGGGCGACCGCCCGCACCGCCTCCGGATCGGTGCGCGGGGTGTGCCGGGCCGGCAGTTCGAGGAGCCCCCACCCCGACTCCGCCGCCTCGTCCAGCACCCGGTCCGCCGCCGACCCGTCCGACGCGACCCCGAAGGACAGCCGCCGGTCGCCGTGGTCCGTACCGCTGCGGAACGGGGTGTACGGGTAGAACGCGTCCGACACCAGCGGAGCCGCCGACGCCGGCAGCCGCCAGGAGACCGGCAGCCGGTGCTGCGGCAGCTCCGGGTTGTGCGCGAGCAGCGTGCTCACCGCGCTCGCCGAGGGGTCGTAGCTCAGCCCCGCCCACTGGTCCGCGCCGACGATCGAGAACGGGTCCAGCTGACCCGGATCGCCCACGAACAGTGCCCGCTCGAACAGCCCGGCCACGGCCAGCAGCGCGTCCGAGCGCATCTGGTACGCCTCGTCGACGATCGCGTGCCCCCACGGCTCCACGTTCTTCACATGGGCCCACTTCGCCGCCGTCGAGATGACGACGTCCAGCCCCGCCAGATCCGCCGCCTTCGCCGACTTGCGTACGTTCTCCAGGCCGTCCAGCACCTTGTCGTACGGATCGGAGTCGCTGCTGTGCAGCCGGCCCACCGGCAGCTCGGGCTCCTTCTCCGCGAGCCGCACCACCAGGTCGTCCACCTGCGCGTTCGTCTGCGCGACCACCATCAGCGGGCGGCCCGCCGCGGCCAGCTCCAGCGCGGCGCGCACCACCAGCGTCGACTTGCCCGCGCCCGGCGGGGAGTCCACCACGACACCCCGGGCCGTGCCGTTCAGCGTGTCGTCCAGGATCCTCGCGGTGGCCAGGCCCGCCGCCGCGCCCGGGTCGAATACGGCCGTCACAGCAGGTCCTCCGGGGTCACGGGGTCGGGCAGCTCGGCCGCTTCGGGGCCGCCCGGCGGGCCGCCGTGGGTCCACGGCGTCTCCTCCGCGTCCGGCAGCTGCGGCCCGCCGCGCTGGTCGTGCTCGAACAGGGTCCAGGCGATCCGGTCGCCCGGCTCCGGGACCGACCCCGGGGCAGGCTCCTTGCCGCGCCCCATCCGGTCGGTGATCCGCAGCACCAGCGAGCGCGCGCCGCCCTCCTCCTCGTCCGCCGGGCCGAACGCCACGAACTGGGCGGTCTGCGGCTTGCCGTCCAGCGAGCGGTAGACCTTGACGCCCTCGCCCAGCTGCGGCCGCTCGTCCGTGCGGACCGTGACCAGCGGGCGCGGCGAGGGCCGCTTCGACTCGCTGTACGCCATCTCCACCGTGCTCACCTCCCCGATGAACGCCTCCCCGGCCAGCCGCCGGCCCGCCAGCACCAGCGGATCGTCCAGCGCCTCCTGTGCCTCCAGCTGTGCCTGTGCCGTCTCGCGCGCGGCCAGCTTGCGGGCGGCCGTCACCGCGTCGTCCCGGCGCGGCTGCGGCGGCTCACCGGAGCGCACCCGGTCGCGGTGGGCGGTGAACGACCAGCGGTCCCGGGTCCAGCGGTCCTCGGTCCTGGCCCCCTCGGGCAGCTCCCGCAGCAGGTCCAGGCCCCGCCACACCGCGTCCCAGGTCGGCCGCAGCACCCCGGCGAGCAGCGCCCTGATCTCGCGCTCGGCCCCGGTCAGCTCCGCGAGCCGGGCATCCGCGGCGAGCCCGTCCTCGGCCGCCGCCAGTGAGGCGCGCGCCCGGTCGTACTTCTCGATCGCGGGGGCCAGCAGCCGGTTGTCGAAGTCCGGGTCGGTGGCCGGGCCGGCCGGCGGGCACAGCAGCTGCCCCGCCGCGTCCCGCGCCAGCTCCGCGCGGAGCGCCGCCTCGGCACCGGACTCGCCGGCCGGCGGGTCGATCCAGGCGAGCAGGGCCCCCAGGTGCTGGTCCTCCAGATTCGACTGGCCGGTCGCCCAGTGCCGGTTGAGCAGATCCGTGCAGGCGAGCAGCAGCGAGGAGCCGGGGACCCGGGCCCGCTCGCCGTAGTGCGTCAGCCAGCGCCCGAGCAGCGGCACCCGGGCGGGCGCCGGATACGGCGTGTCCGGGTCGTCATCGGCGGTGCGGCGGAAGCGCATGGAGCGGCCCAGCAGCCGGACGAACTCGATGCCCGCCCGGCTCGGCACCACGAGCTGCGCCGCGTCCACGCACAGCTCGGTCTCGACCTTGACGCGCTTCCCGGTCGCCGGATCGGTCTCGCCCCGCTCGGCCGGCTCGACGACGTCCGCGTACGACTCGATGTGCGGCAGGACCGCCTCGGCCAGCTCGGCGAGGAACGCGAAGCGCAGGTCCCGGTCGCGGGGCTGGGCCACGGCCAGCAGCCGGGGCGCCTCCCGGTCCGTGCCGACGAGCGCGCCGAGCGGGGCGCCCGCCTCGCCCGCCGTGGTCAGCGGCACCAGGACGAGCGGCCGGCCGGTCAGCCGGCGGTGGCGCACGGTGGCCGTCGGCCTGGCGCGCCCGCTCTCCACCGCCTCCAGCCGGGCCAGCGTGGTGATCAGTGACATGCGGCGCACCCCTCCAGTGCCTCGGCGCGCAGGGCCGCCGCGCGGCGCAGGGCGGCGACCGCGGGGTCGGCCGGATCGCCCTCCTTGCCGGCGGCCGCCGCCAGCACCCCGGCGACCGTCGTCAGGCCGCCCAGCTCACCCCGCACCCCGCGCCCCAGCGCCTCGACGGCCCCCTCGGAGCGGGCCCGGGACCGGCAGTGGAAGGCCAGCTCGCAGGAGGACAGGCACTCCGGCGCATAGGCCGCGGTGACCGACTCGACGGCCGTCTCCAGGTCCTCGGGGGAGCGCTCCGGGTCGAAGCTGGCGCCGTCGGGGAGGGCCGCCGCGATCTCCTCGATGCGGGTGAGCCGGGTCAGCTGGCGGCGGGTGACGGCGCGCTGCTTGCGTACGTCGACGACGGAGGCGGCCGGCAGGTTCGAGAAGTCCTTGGGGCACACCAGCAGCACCCGGTGGCCCACCCGGGCCCCGTCCGTGACCTCCGCGACCCGCTCCAGCGCCAGGACGTACACCGCGGACTGGCGGGCGGCGGCGCCCACCTTCGCGGCGTCCGCCGAGCCGTCGATCATGGGGAACGACTTGATCTCGACGACCGTCCAGGTGCCGTCGGGGTGCACCACCACCGCGTCCGGCTCCAGATAGGCGGGCGAGCCCGCGACCTCCAGGGCGAGCATCGGGTGGTCGAGCAGCGCCCAGCCGCCCGCCTCCGTCGCCTCCCGCAGCGCGAGCGCGGTCCTGGCCGCGCGGCCCTGGGGCCCGGCGGCCGTCAGATCGGGCACCGCCACGTCACGCGGCGGTTCACCGGAGCCGCCGAGCCGCTCGTGCAGCAGGCGCATCAGCTCCTTACCGCCGTCGGCCTTGACCCGGGCCTCGAAGGCGTTGCCCCGCATGAAGGCGAACTGGGACTGGCCGAAGGGGGCCGGTGAGCCCAGCGCGGAGGCGAGCGCACCCTTGTCGACCCCGGCGCCGTCGAGCAGGGCGCGGCGCTTGCAGCCCGGGTTGGCGGCGAGGGCCGCGAGCGCGCGGGCGTCCAGCGGGCGCGGGGCGACCGCCGGTCCTCTCAGCTCAGCGAGACGCCGCCGCAGGGTCCCCGTCGGGGGTCCGTCCGGCGTCGGCGGCGACATCGGCCCGGACAGGCGGACCGGCCGCTGCTGCCGCGTCGGATGGTTCTGCGGAGGAGGTCCGCTGGCCGGGGATTCGCTCACCCGCCGAAGTCTTGCACCCGGCACTGACATCCGGGGACTCCGTGGTCGCGGACACCTGGGAGAAGCGGGGCAGGACCGCGGCCCTGCCCCGGTCGGCCAGGCGGATCACGGGCCGGGCCAGCAGGGCCCCGACGCCCATCACGGCGCAGCCGGCGACCGCGTCGAGGAAGTAGTGGTTGGCGGTGCCCATCACGACGAACGTGGTGATCAGCGGGTAGGCGATGCCCGCGGCCCGCAGCGCCGGGTGCTTGGCGTGGCGCCACAGCAGGATGCCGCACCACAGCGCCCAGCCGACGTGCAGGCTGGGCATCGCCGCGTACTGGTTGGTCATGCCGCCCATGCCGCGCGGCGCGCTCGCCTCCGTGCCCCACCAGCCGTACGAGCTGTACTGGGCCATCGTGTCGACGAATCCGTACTTCGCGTCCAGCAGCCGGGGCGGGCACGTCGGCATCAGCGTGAAGCCGATCAGACCGAGCATGGTCGAGGTCATCAGCCAGGTGCGGGCCCTGCGGTACGCGGCCGAGTGGCGGCGGAACATCCAGATCAGGACGGCCGGGGTGACCACGTAGTGCAGGGAGGCGTACGCGAAGTCGGAGGGTATGCCTATGGACGCGTGCGCCGTGAACAGACGGTTGAGCGGGTGCTCCGCGTTCAGGAACAGCGCCTTTTCCAGGTCCAGGATGCGCAGACCGTGGTCGACGGCTGTGGACACGTCACCCCGTACGAGGAGCCGGCCGCCGGAGTACGCCGCGTACACCAGGGCCAGGAGCGGCAGCTCGGTCCACCAGCGGAGCCGGTGGAGCGGAGCGGGCGCGTTGGTGGCGTGCGGCATCCGGAACTTCTCCATCACGTGTTCATGCGGCCGACTGCGGGCGTTCAACCGTACGGTGCGCGTCGGCCGCGTGTCCCCCGGGGGTGTGGTCGGCACCCCTCAGCTGCTCGGATTCATCTGTGGTCTGTGGGACGCCGTCGCGGCCCCCCGGGTTGCCTCATGGGCAGGTACGGGATGATGGGAACAAGATCTCAGATTCCGCATCCCAGGTCCCAGCTTTTCAGGGAGAACCCTTTTATGGCACCGCGCATCCTGCTCGCCCGGCACGGGCAGACGGAATGGTCCCTCAACGGCAGGCACACCGGCAGGACGGACATTCCGCTGCTCGACGCCGGACGCGAGGGGGCGAAGCTCCTCGGCGAGCGGCTGCACAAGGGGCCGTGGGCGGAGTCGCGTGATGTGGAGGTCCGCACCAGCCCGCTCGTCCGCGCCTCCGAGACCTGCGAGCTCGCGGGCTTCGGCGACCGCGCGCAGCCGTGGGACACGCTGATGGAGTGGGACTACGGGGCGTACGAGGGACTGACCCCGGCCGAGATCAAGGCCGGGCGGCCGGACTGGTTCATCTGGCGCGACGGGGTGCCGGAGGGGGAGAGCACGGCCCAGGTGTCGGCCCGTGCCGACGAGATCGTGGAGTGGGCCCGCTCGGCCGACCGCGACGTCCTGGTCTTCGCCCACGGCCACATCCTGCGGGCGCTGGGCGCGCGCTGGCTGGGCGAGGACATCGCCTTCGGCGCCCGCATCTGGCTGGCCCCGACGTCCCTGTCCGTCCTCGGCTGGGCGTACGGCGCGCCGGCCATCCAGAAATGGAACGACACGGGGCATCTTGAGCGGTGAGCAATGGGGTGACCGGTGCGAACTCCAGCCGGTCCGGCGCCTGTGACGGGGCCGGTGCGCCGGTGACACCCAGCCCTCCGGCGCGTCTGGCGGGGCCGGCGCGCCCGGCCAACCCAGCCCGTCCGGCGATTGAGGACGGAACCGTTGCGTACGGGGTGCGGTGCGCGTTCCGGGGCCTGGGGCCGAGGTCCGAGCGAGTGGGCCCCGGTCCTGGGCGGAGGGGTCCGTCCTCAAACGCCGGACGGGCTGGGGTGGGCCGGGCTGGGCCGGCTGGGCGCGGCCGCGCCCTCGTAGCGGTCCAGGAAGTCGCGGACCCGTGGGGCGGCCCCGGTGCGCGGGCCCAGCACCGCCACCGCGTCCATGAGCATGGCGCGGATACGGGAGGACCGGACCTCGTGCAGGAGGTCCAGGACCGCGTGGCCGGCCGACGCCGCCTCCTCGTGGTGGCCCGCACGGGCCAGGTCGCAGGTCAGCTCGGCCCGGTACAGCGCGAGGTTCCGGGTGAAGTGCGGGTCCTGGAGCCGTACCGCCCGGCCCGCGTGGCGCGCGGCCCGGGACCAGTCGCCCAGCGCCGCCCAGCACTGCGCCTCCAGCATCTCCAGCTCCGCCTCGCGGAAGAAGCTCATCCATTCCGGGTCCGCCCCCGACGGCCCCCGCGAGAACGCGGTGTGCGCCCGGCCGAGCGCCCGCTCGCAGCCCGTACGGTCCCCGAGCCCCGCCCGGCCGCCCGCCTCCCGCAGCGCGAGCAGCGCCCGCAGCCGCGGCGAGCCCAGCGGTTCGGCGGCACGCAGACCCGCCTCCGCCGCCCGCACCGCCTCCCGGGGCCGCCCCGTGTCGCGGGCCAGGAACGACGTGTTGCAGAACGCGTGCGCCTCCAGGGCCGCGTCCCCGGCCACCCGCGCGGTCGCCAGCGCCTCCGCGTAGTGCGAGCGGGCGTCCTCGAAGCGGCCCGAGTCATGGGCCAGCCACCCCACCGAGAGGGCCAGCTCACCGGCGCCCGAGTGCAGCCGGTCCGCCGTGGAGCCCCGGCTCACGGTCCCGGCGTCGAGCAGCGCGTACGCCGCCTTCAGCGGTTGTGAGGCACGCCGGTAGAGCCAGTCGCCGCCGTGCCGGTCGTCCAGCACCCGGATCTGCCGCACGGCTCTCTCGACGGCGCTCACCTCCGTCTCGCCGACCCGGCGCTGCACGGGCAGGGAGACGGCAGGGCCGCCGAGGCCCAGACCCAGAGGGAAGGCCGCCACCGCGGTGGTGCCGCTCGTCATGAACACGCGACGCAGCACGTCGCTCTCCTCGTCGGTGTCGCTGCCGGCCTCCAGCGGCGGGGCAGTCGGGGGTGGCGGGGCGTCCGCCGCGGGCCTGGCCGCCCGCCCGCGTACGGATGCGCGGGGCGAGAAGCCCAGGTCCTCCAGGGTCGTCCCGGGGAACATGTGCAGGAAGACCCGCTCGTACGCGTAGTTGGGACAGCGGATCTCGCCGGACTCCACGCGCCCGATGTACCGGGCGTCGCAGGCGACCTGCTCGCCGATCTCGCGAGCGGACCTGCGGACCGCGGCAGCGAACTCCCCGGCGGAGCGCGGTCCGCGCAGCCGCCGGAAGGCGAGGTTGGGAACTGCCCCTGTCGACACCATGGCGTGGCCCTCTCGGTGCGAGCCGGGCGTTGTTTCCGGTGTCCCGGCGGAGCAAGAACGTACCTGCTGTGACGAGTCGCACACGCAGCGTTTCCGGATGAAGCGGGCATCTCGGTCGCGATCCGCCATGAACTGCCACCCTTTGCGGCGGTGTCGCACCGTAGCCCTTGACGTGGTCGGCGCGTTGGTCCCTGTGGAGACGGAACGCGGCTCCGGCGATGAGAGGAGAGGTCCCTTGTTGCACATCGACATGGCGACGGGTGGTACGGCGTCCGCCGACGAACCCTGCGATCTGGTGACCGTGCCCGCCCGGCAGGGGCTGGAGGCCGTCGACATCCTGCGCCGGCGCGCGGCGCGGGAGGCCGTGGGGCCGGTCATCCACGACGGCACCTGCGACACCCTCGGCTTCCTGGTGCCGCCGGGCACCGCGCAGGGCTGGGACGTACCGGGCAGTGCCTGTACGCGGACCGACGGCCGCGGGCTCCGTATCCCCGCCGAGCCGCCGGTCTCCGGCAGCGGCTGGCTGCTGCCGCCCGCGGCGGACACTCCGGTCACGGACCCGGCCGTGCTGCGCGACGCGCTCGACCAGGCCGCCCGGCTGATCGAGGCCGCCGACAACTGCCGCTGAGCCGGACCGCCCCCGCCGCACCGATAATGGCCGGACGGCGGGCCGCGCGGATCGGCCCGTCCCGGACACGGTGAGCAGTGGGCAGGGGCGAGAAGCAGTGGCACGTCGAGGAGCGGCCGGCGGCGACCGCAAGCAGCGCGCGGGCCGCGGAGCCCCCGCGGGCAACGTCTCCGAGCCCGTGGACGGCGGCCTCGCCGAGCTGGTGCCCGACCGGGAGCGCCGCCGTGCCTGGACGCTGACGATCGACGGGGCCCCGCAGTCCCATGTCGACCTCGACGACCCCGCGTACCTCTCCTTCGAGTACCAGCGCCGGATCGGGCACATCGCCGACCTCGTCGCCCCCGCCGGGCAGCCGCTGCACGTGGTGCACCTGGGCGGCGGGGCCTTCACGCTCGCCCGGTACATCGCCGCCACCCGCCCCCGGTCGACCCAGCAGATCATCGAGGTGGACGCGGCCCTCGTGCAGCTGGTGCGCCGCGAACTGCCGCTGGACCCGCAGGCCAGGATCAGGGTCAGGTCCACCGACGCCCGCGCCGGACTCGGGAAGATCCAGGACGGCTGGGCCGACCTCGTCATCGCGGACGTCTTCAGCGGCGCCCGTACGCCGGCCCACCTGACCACCACCGAGTTCCTCGCCGAGGTGCGCCGGGTCCTGAAGCCCGGCGGGACCTACGCCGCCAACCTCGCGGACGGGCCGCCGCTGGCCCATCTGCGCGGCCAGATCGCCACCGCCGCCACGGTCTTCCCCGAACTGGCCCTCGCCGCCGACCCCACGGTCTGGCGGGGCCGCCGCTTCGGCAACGCCGTGCTGCTCGCCTCCGACACCGCGCCCGAGATCGCGCGGCTCACCCGCCGGGTGGCGACCGATCCGCACCCCGGACGCGTCGAACACGGCAGGGCGCTCGCGGACTTCACCGGCGGCGCGGCCCCCGTGCACGACGCGGCCGCCCGCCCGTCACCGCCGCCGCCCCCGAACGCGTTCCACTGACGCGGACCACGGGCTACGAGTTGACGATGTCCACCTGGGGCGGGTGGTCGTTCCAGGTGCAGAAGACGGAGACCGTCGTGCCGTCGTCCCGGGCGAAGTTCACGCGGATCCAGGTCGAGTTGGACCACACCCGCATCGACCAGCCCGGTTCCGGGGTCGCGGACACCAGCTCCGCCGAGTCCGCCCCGATCTCGAACACGACCCGGCCGCCGTCCGTCGCGTAACTCCGCGCCTGCCCGGCCGGGGTGCCGGCGGTCCCGGACGCCGGGCGCGGGGTGTTGGGCGACGGGGTGCGCGAGGGCGACGGCGTACGGGACGGCGGCGCGGACGGCTTCGGCGTGGAGGCCCGGGGCTTCGGAGCGGGCGAGGCCGACGGGGCGGGGCGGTGCGTCGAGGACACCAGGCTCTCCGTCGTCGGCGCCGAGATCGGCACCGCGCGCGGCGGGTCGTACACCGTGCCGGCCAGCACGGCGTGCACACCCCACCACGACACCGCGACCGCGGCGCCGGTGGCGAGCGACCACGCCAGCGCGTGTACGAGACCTCGTTGCATCTTCAATATCCTGCCCCACGAACTCCGCCGGCATGACGCCCGTACGGTCCGATGGCGTACGGTGCCGCCCATGCCCAGTGTGCTCGTGGTCGAGGACGACCAGTTCGTACGTTCCGCCCTCATCCGGCACCTGACGGAGGCCTCCCACACCGTACGGAGCGTCGGCACCGCGCTGGAAGCGCTGCGCGAAGTCGCCCACTTCCGCTTCGACGTGGTCATCCTGGACCTCGGACTGCCCGATCTCGACGGTTCCGAGGCCCTGAAGATGCTGCGCGGCATCACCGACGTCCCCGTCATCATCGCGACCGCCCGCGACGACGAGAGCGAGATCGTCCGGCTGCTCAACGACGGCGCCGACGACTACCTCACCAAGCCGTTCTCCGTGGAGCACCTCTCGGCCCGGATGGCCGCCGTGCTCCGCCGGGCCCGCGCCACCGGCGGCGAGGCACCGCCGCCACGCGTCATCCAGGTCGGCGGGCTCTCCATAGACCCGCTGCGCCGGCAGGCTGAACTCGACGGCACCGCCCTCGACCTCACCCGCCGGGA